>JBGVKZ010000001.1:0-5945 GCA_045124055.1 Lachnospiraceae bacterium
GGATATTTGACCTTTGTTGATTGTTATTTTGTGGTGATTTAACAATACTTCTTATGTAGGCAGATGTCTACTGCTTTTGAAAAGCAAAAACTGTGCCACAGCCTTGGCAGGCCATCGCGCAGCGATTTTGTTCAATTTGAATTTGGAGGTGAGTGATTGAATCTTTCAACATACCTGCCCATAATCATTTTATGGGTTATGATTTTTATAATATTTCGCAACAACCGCAATGTAACAATACTACGAAACATAATAAGCAAAAGAAAAAATGGAGGAAACACAGAAATGAAAGAATTGGCAGCAAAGTTTATTGATAAAGAATGCTTGATTTATTCGTTTAACGGCAACCAGTATCAAGGTATCATCAAAGAGATTAGCGGTAGCGCTATGTTGGTTGAAAACGGTGGTACTATCGAAGTAATCAATTTGGATTTTGTCCTTAGAATCCGAGAATTTCCCAAAAATAAAAAGGGAAAGAAAAAATCAGTTGTACTTGATTGACAAATTCCAATTTTGTCTAACTGAAAATCAAATTCAAATCCCACTACTTAATCAATGTGAAAAAGTAGTGGGATATTTTATTATTTATGAGTCAATATTTGGAAATAAAAAGCAATCATTCTAATAAGCTGACCGACACTTGACCGACGTTTTTGGTGGTCGACCACTTGGCTAGGCTTGACTGGCTAGGTGGAATATGCTTGTTCCCCTATCATCTGATTTGGTAAGCCGTGGGACATTCGCTACACTTCGTTACGATCATATAGGGCGTGTGCCCTATGTATAAAAATAAAAAAGATGGTATTTACGAGTAAACTCGCATACCATCTTTTCATTTTTATTCGCACGTCTTACTTAAGAACAAAAAAAGAACCAACCCCAAGGCTCCTACGTCCTCAAAATCAGTCCCTCAAGTGCGCCTCCAGGGGTTCGAACCCTGGACACCCTGATTAAGAGGGACTTAGTGATTCAAAACAAGGTTAATTTTCCCCGAGTCACCTGCCGACGATGTCCTAATCAAGTGGATTATATATGTAAGTTGTTGTTTCTAGGTTGACCGACAGACCGACCGATGCAATTAGTTAGAATAGTTTTGGCGGTCAGTTTGTTGGCTACAGTGTATTATCTTTTATTCAACCTTTCGATAATTATACTTTGAAGTTAGTTGACTGGAAATAGGAAATAAAATAGACTGTAGGGAGAAGTATAAATTTTAATTTGATGAAGGTTTGAACTATGATGATTGAATATAGAAAAGCAGACATAGCAGATGCAGAATTGCTAATTAGCATTTATAATTCTGCGTTTTATAGTGATTATATTAAATATGGCGAATGTCCTGCGTATGGACAGACAAAAGAAATGATGGAGAAATCCATACTTAATTATCCCAAGTTTATTATTCTCTATGATAGCAAACCAGTGGGCTGTGTCTCTTTTAAAAAAGTAGAAGTGGGTATATATGAAGTTGGCTGTTTGTGTGTTATTCCAGAGTATCAAGGTAAAGGAATTGGAACACAAGCAATTAATTTTATAACATCATACTGCGATGATTGGGATAAATTTACATTAGTCACGCCCGTAGACAAAAAAGAAAATGTAAAGTTTTATACAGAAAAATGTGGATTTGATATAGTCGCTACTGAAATGGATGGAAACGTTAAAGTAGCACGATTTGTTTTAAGGAGATAAATTTATACTTGCAGCACTTGAAAAATTCAGTTTGACGAAGCGACAAATTATCAAAAAAAAGAAAGTAGGAAAACCATTATTGGTCTTCCTACTTTTCTAATTATTTACAGCTGGTGACAAGATGTTTTCAATGATATCTACTGTCTCTTGTTCCATATTTTTTGTTAAATGGGTATAAATATCGAATGTGATTTGTATATCTGAATGTCCGGCACGATTGCTGACTGCCTTTATATTAGCTCCAGCTTCCAATTGAAGTGTGATTCCTGTATGACGAAGTCCGTGTAGACTGATTGGTGGTAGTCCAGCTTCTTCCAATGTTCTTTTATATTTTCTGTAAAAACTTTTAGGTATCCAAGGTTTGCCATTGTTCATGAAGATGACTCGTTGAGAGTCTACAAAATCAGGATTTTTTAGTTTATATTCTTTGTATCTGATATTTTCTTTACGAAGCAAACGCATAGTATTATCTGTTAATTTAATGGTACGTATGCTGGAGAGTGATTTTGGAGTAGTCATTTCAAGAACATCATTTGCTCCTTCCACCCAGTTATTTCTCACTTTTATAGTACCTTTATCGAAATCTACATCTTGCCAGGTCAAGCCAAGAGCCTCTCCCCTGCGAAGAGTTCCATCCAGAATTAAGGAATACCAAGCTTCTTGTGGTGTGCCTTTTACAAAAGAAAGAAGTTGTTGTACCTGTTCTTTAGAAAAGACAACTGTTTTTTCTTCATCAAGATTTTTTGTGGCTCTTGGAATTCTTGTTCCTGTTACTGGATTTAAAGAAATATATTTTAACATCATTGCTTTTCTTAAGATTGCACTCAAATCTCTTCTAATTCCAACAACACTTTCTCGTGCTAATGGTTTGTCACTTAATGGACTTTTTACTAGAAATATATCGTTAATGAACTCTTGAATTACAGATGTAGATAGTTTTTGCAATTCGTATGAACCAAGGTTTTTACAAATATATTTACAGTTTTGCAAATAGTCTTTGTAGGTAGTTGCTTTTACATGTGGTTTACAGTAGAGGGGTAGATACTCTGTATATATGAAATCTTGTAGCGTTCTATGGTTTGGTTCTGTGAAAGTGCCTAATGTATATTCTGCGATAGACTGATGCATCAAAATTTCTGCTTCTTCTAAAGTGTCAGCACGAAGATATATTTCTTTCTTTTTGTTTTTATAGTCTCTGCCAAGATACAAAATAATTTGGTAGAAAGATAGTTCACCATTTGCATTATATCTAGGTCGTATTCTTCCCGTTGGAGTTGTTTTTTTCATAAGATTACCTCCTTTTGTGTTTTATTTTAGAAAACAATGTTCTTTTGTTCCTGTAGTCTTCCAAAAGAAGAAGACCACAAGAACAGCAAAGAAAAGATTATTTGAACGTGATACCTTTAAGACCTCTATCACCACCACTTTTTGATACGTCAAAAGGAATATCTAATTTCTGCAAAGATTGTTTTAATTCTGCTGCAAATTCTTTGTCAGAAAGAATAGGTGCTAAATTATTTTTGGTGCACCAGATTCTAAATTCTTGACGCAGTTCGTTGTAGGTAAGACGTTGGTCTGTGTCAGCTACAATGCGTTCTTTTGCAAATTCAAATGTAGGAAATTCTGAAGTAATCATATCCAGAAGAATTTTTTGTGATTTTTCTTCGTAGCTGAATTTCCAAGAATTTTCTTTCAAACGAATGAATCCTTCAATAGCACGATTGAGTATGCCAGATTGTTCTGCCAAAAGCTTATTAAGCATATCTTTGTCAGCTTTATCAGCTGAAAAATGATTGTTAAATGGTAGAATCAAAAGTCTTCTTACTGTGGCGTGGTCAGGGATTTTGTCAATTCTAGGGAACGTATTGGTTGCCATAATCAATTTTAATTTTGGAATAAATGAGTAATTACGACCACCCTTGATTTCTGCACTAGTTGGATCTCCTGTCACGATTTGCTTGACAGCTCCTCGCATCAATTCAGACATTACCATATCAGACTCACCTTCATATATAATGTTTAGTCTTTTGTCCGCAATGAAATGACGTGAAAAAGCTTTGCTATTAATTTCATTTACAGAGATATTTGATATATTATGTAAACCCACGAAGGAACTTAGAAGAGACAGGTAAGTTGATTTTCCGTTGGCACCGTATCCACTTATTGTGATAAACTTCTCGCACTTTGTGTAGATTGACAAGACATAGCCGAGCAATTACCTTTTATAGGGAGTCCGTCGCAGGTGAATTGATAGCATTTAGCCGTTGGGTGTAGTTGAGTATGCATTTCCAAGATACGTTCTTTGGCAGTGATTGCTGCTTTATTTTTCGTCATTGAATTTCCCCAAGCTACTATGAAGATGTATTCTTCGAAGTCATCCTGTTTCATTAGGTTTTCGATGTATGTTAGATTTTCTTCATCCACAACAGCATCACGACAACTCATCTTACTTCCTTTTACAATCTTGCTGAACAGGTTAATGACTTTTACAGATGAGATTTGCAAATCGTTCATTAAGTGATTAGTCATGTGCATGGCTGTGCTGTCCATACGAAACAAGTCCTGACCAGAAAAAGAGGGATAAAGCATTAGTACAATGGCTTTATCCCCCTCTACATCTTCCAGAGTTCTTATGACTTCATAGTTATGTGTGCCGTCATCTGAATTGATGATGGTAGTGGTAAGTTTACTGGTGTATGTCTTCATTTATTCCATTACCTCCGATTTTTCAAATATTCTAACGATATTGCTTTCTTTTTCGTAGATATAGATATTTTCATTACTTAGTATTTCTTGTGGTGCAACACTTGTTTCATTTACAGATTTTACCATTTCCCACAACTCCAGAATGGATGTGTTATCTTCAGGATAAGGGATTAGGATGACTTCTTTTGTGCTACTTGGGAGAATTAAAAGCTTAGTACTATCAGGATAGTAGTCCTCAAGAGCTTTTTTGAAGACTTCCGGAAACATCAAAGCTGATGAACCAAGGAAACCAGATTTATCCATTACGGTTAGCATCACTTCAGAGTTGTTGACATCTATGAGGTTTGTGATTTCTTCAGGATGTTTGTCTGATGGAAGTATATTCAACACTGCTTCGTAGAGAGTGAGTACTGTATATTCATTTTCATTTTTGCTGTTTTCTATTGCCTGTGTGTATAATTCTTCTTCTGTGATATTCCAGTGGCTCATCACACAGTTATTGATGGTGAAAGCAAAGTTTGAATGTATTTCATCAGAAAAGATGATTTTGTAGACAATGGCTAAATCCAAAAATTTTCTGTGTGGTATTCTTCTTAGATAGTCTTTGTTTTGAGAGTAGTTGATGACAGCAGGAAAAATCCTGTCTTTGTTTTCTTCGTAGTGAAAAAGATGTCTGGTTTCATTTTCGACAATATCTGTAGGTGAAGAGTGAAGAACATCCAATATTTGATTTGCGATTTCTTCAATGGATGTTCCTGAATTGAAACTTTCAAAATAGGATTCCAGATAGACCACAGGGGAAACAGATTTGTTTTTTAGACAGATGGCATCCAAGTAGACGTTGTTGTTTTTTAGTTGTTTTCTGAATACCAATTCTTCTGATTGTTCTTTCAAAACAGAAGTCAGAAGTTGTTTGTATTCTTCGTAGTTTGTTTTTGAATTCATATGATTTACCTCCATATTTTTTGTAATAATTATTACATAATAAGAATATATGGATGGAATTTGAGTAGATACGGTTTTGGATTTAGTGTTTTATTTGACTGGATATGTGAAAGAGATTAGAATATAGGAAAAGGTGAAAGTTTGAATTTAAACAGTTCGACAAACTTGAATTTGGTGAGGTAATATTCGATGGAAAAAGATATACTGAAAAAACTTAAAATGGAAAACAGAGATGAAGCTGTGGTTTTCTTAAAAAGTCTTTGGAATGAATCGCCTCAGCCGTGTCCGTTATGCGAAGGAAGAATAGACTTTCTCCATAAAAAAGCAAAGAAAAGTAACTGTGATTGGATTTGTACTGTTTGTGGTGAAAGATATGATACAATCAAAATATTAAAACAGTTAAATGATGAGTAAATTCCAATTGGTGAAACAGTTAGATAAACTTGAATAGGTCGAAGAGATGAAAATTGATTAGAAACCAATCGAAGTTGGTGTAAACGATAAAGCAGCTTACATCCGTTGATAAACTGCCCTATCGTTTACATCAATTTCGATTTTTCTATAGTGAACAAAGTTGCGTCACTGGAGCCGACATGTATGGA
>JBGVKZ010000002.1:0-23588 GCA_045124055.1 Lachnospiraceae bacterium
CATGCTCAAAAACAGAAAAACTGGGTGCTTATGGGTTCATTATACGGCAAAAATATGAAATTGTTAAGGTACAAAACGGAATTTAATCCCGCAATTTTACTGGGGTATTCCATAACTGGAATTTAGTTTTTCATTTAAGTCAATTTCTTTTTTCATTTGATGTGTACTATCAGATACCACATCTTTTGCTCTATCAATAATCGTTTTTCTAGGTTCTCCATAATTAAGAACAGATGCTATGATACTGCTTCCAACACCTATGAGATTGCCTATTGCTGCACCTACCCTACCCCCAAACAATCCTCCCAAAAATGCTCCACTACTCTGTAACAACCCATCACTCCCCAGGTCAACAGCTATATCCGTAGCACTATCCATAACTGCATCCACATTACATTCCCATATATCCGTTACAGCATCATACATATTGTCACAAACATCTGCTAACACCGTTATTCCATAACCAACACCATCTAGTATTTTTGCTGTTTGACCTAGCTTTTTGGTGAAGGTTGGAAATCTTTCTTCCTCTACGGCACCCATCATTGCTCTAAAACCTTTTGTATAACCTAGTTCTGTTACTAAACTTGCTGATTTTACGTTGCCTAGTCCTGTGGATACCAACAGCCCTTTTCCCGTGAGTTTATTGAATTTTGTACTGGTTAGATGCTGCAAATTCATCGAATTAAGCACATTTTTAATTTCTGTCTGAGACAAACTACCCGAAACAATTCGTACCATCGTATTTCCATTACTTTGAAATACTTTTAGCTTAATTCCTTTTTTACTAAGTTCCACATAATCCCCCATAGCAATTCCCAAAGCTGATAAAACTTCTGAAAAATTATATGCAAGTTTTAAGCTATTAAGTGCTCCTGCACAACCAACCAATAAATTGTCATTTTCATCTATGCTCTCTGTCAAGGTAGACATAGACGTATAAAAATTTGTGAGTAAATCTGATAAATCTATATTATTGGAATCATAGTTTATATTTGTTCCTACAAACATATTCTCCGATATATTTAAAATCTGTTCCATACCATCTAAAACCGCCATTACCTCATTACAATCATTGATATGACGAACATTAAATGACATTAATGAATCAATAGTCTGCTGCATTTTATCACGGGCAAGCCTGCTATTTTCTGTAATTTCATTTTCATAGGTAGCATAATCAACTGTCGCTTGAAAAATATCTCCTATGCCTGATAATTGGGAATTTAACTGGGATTTTGTATAGATAAAATCTGATTCTAAAGTATTCATTCTCTGTATCAGATTTCCAATGTGTTCTGTATCAATAACAGACAATGTGCTCCCATCTACTTCAAGCTTATAGTCATCCAACAACAACCTTAGCTTCACATCTAATTGGGCACAAACTGCCATAATACCTAAAATAAGCGATATATGTATATTACTTAGATAATTTTTAATTGCTTCTGCAGTTTCCCCTTTAAATGTATCCAGCTGAATCAGCGTTTCATTTGCCACTCTGGTTTGTTCCATTATCTCTATTTCATTGACTAACACCTCGTTTAAGTCAAGAAAACTTTCGTGTATTTCAAAACATGTAAATTTCATAGCATTCCCCTTGTCTATGTAATGGATATATTCTTGTCAGTTTCTAAAAAAGTTTCTCTGACAGCTTTCAAGTTCGGAATATCCTTTTTAAGCAAATTGCTATATCGCTCTAATATGACTTCTAACTTTGCTACTGTCTCCTGATAGTTTTTTATGCACTCACAATCACTTTGTCCTATATCCAAGTGAAAATACTTTTCTCCTTTACTGTCTTCTATTCTGACAGATGCCGACTCCAAACCCATTACAGCACTGCCGAACTCGAAATTACTCATCTCTATTGTTTTACTCATTCTTTTTCCCCTTTTTACTTTCCCTTTTTCTTGTCTCTGTCTTCTTGTTGCTTTCTTGCAATCATTTCATCATAATATGCTCTTTCTTCCTTTAGCTGCCTTGCCTTACCTTCAAGCATTGTTATTTTTGCATCCAGCTGGGCAACTACATCGGCATATGCCACAGACAATTTCTTGTAGTAATAATCTATTTCATCAGAAAAAATCTCATCAACTTCAATAATTCTCTTTCCTTCCCAATCGTACCCATTAGAATCCGGGTCTAAATCATTGTGAATTTCCGAAAACGTCTGTCTAACTTCTGCATAGTTATATGTCAAAATCTGATTGTATTGCTTTCGAGCTTCCTTCAGTCTGCTACACTGACTTTCTACACCACCAAGCATTCCATATACTTGATTTTTCAAAGCAACAAATTCTGCTAAACTCGCCATATTCTCCCCTTTTTTCACGCAAAATATTCTATTAAAAGTATATCAGTCTAACTTTGTAAATTCAATAAAAAAGTCTCCCATTCTCATCCGTATCCTATGGACCTTTGAAAATGGAAGACTTTATACTTATCCCTTATTTCTTCTCCTATTTTTCTTTCTAAGGATTTCATCTAATTGTCTAAAATGCTTTTCTTCTCTTTCTATACGATTTTCCTCTCGCTTATCCTCACGCTCTTCTTGTATTCTAAATTGGTAATCCAGTTCCTTTAAAATGGTATCTCTCATCTCGGTAAACAATTCCTGATTGCTATCCTGCACTGCCTCTTTAATCAGTTGTTTTAATAAATACTGCAAACGAAGACTCTTTTCTTCCCTACTTTCTTCCAGTTCCACACTACTAATTTGGGCAGATGGCATATGTACTGGCATCTGTACTGGTGCTTGTGCCGATTCTTGTGCCGGTTCTTGTGCCGGTGCTTGTACAGTTTCTGCGAAGGAAGTTTCTTTTACCGTTACCAAATCTGGTATAATCTGTCCATCCTTCATATACATTCGTATTGCCTTAAGTTGAAGTCCTGTATCCTTCATTTTCTTTACTTCCTTAAAAAACTCTACGTCACTACTGGTATAGTATCTGTGTCCTAATTTGTTTCTTTTAATTGGTAGACCCAATTCTTCCTCCCAATATCGTAATACATGTGTCTCCACCTGTACCTGCTTTGCCGCATCTGAAATCAAATACGTTTTTTCCATCCTTTTTTCCTCCTTTTTACACCTAGTAAATTCTTTTAAACACCTAATTTTCAATATAATAAAAAAAGAGAACATACCTTGTAGGCTTGTCCTCTTTTGTAAAATCACTAATCTCTTTTCATATTTGCAAACTGTGTATAGTTTGGTAACCATACAAGTTCAACTGTGCCGATTGGACCATTTCTCTGCTTAGCAACAATGATTTCGGCTACATTTTTCTTCTCTGTTTCGTGATTATAATAGTCATCACGATAAATAAACATTACAACGTCCGCATCCTGCTCAATAGCCCCTGATTCACGAAGGTCAGAAAGCATCGGTCTGTGGTCAGGTCTTTGCTCTACTGCACGACTTAACTGCGAGAGAGCAATTACTGGAACGCTAAGTTCTCTGGCAAGTGCTTTTAAGGAACGGGAAATATCCGAAATTTCCTGTTGTCTCGAATCCGATTTTCCACTACCACTCATCAACTGTAAATAGTCAATGATAATTAACTTTAAATCATGCTCTAATTTATATTTTCTACATTTAGAACGCATTTGAGCAATACTGATACCCGGTGTATCATCTATAATCAAATTCGACTGTGCGATTGTTCCTGCACTTTCAATCAATTTCTCCCAATCTGCCTCGGAAAGCTGTCCGGTTCTTAAATCCTGTGCATCGACCTTTGATTCTAAGGAAAACATACGGTTTACGAGCTGTTCCTTTGACATTTCCAGCGAGAAAATAGCAACTGTCATATTCTGCTTAAAAGCTACGTGCTGTGCTATATTTAAAACAAAAGCTGTTTTACCCATAGAAGGACGAGCCGCAATCAAAATTAAATCCGAAGGCTGTAAGCCTGCTGTTCTCGTATCTAAATCCAAAAATCCGGTCGGAATTCCTGTTACAGAGCCTTTATTTTTTGATGCCTTTTCAATTTTTTCCATAGCATTCATTACAACCTGTCTGATTGGAACAAATTCTCCTGTATTTCGCTTCTGAACAAGATTAAATACTCTTTTTTCCGTGTCCTCCAAAATATCTTCCAAAGGCTCTTTTCCCAAATAACACGTATTTTCAATTTCGTCCATCAAACGAATCAATTTTCTCAAAGTAGACTTTTCTGCCACAATATTCGCATAGGATTTTACATTCGCAGAAGTTGGTACTGCAGTAACTAAATCACGCACAAACTCTAAGGAACTTACTTCCGCCGGAACATCTTTTTCCTTCAAGCTATTTTGCAATGTAACTAAATCTACCGGTTTACCACTTTCATGCAATTCCACCATAGTATCGAATACAACGCCAAATTGCTTATTATAGAAGTCATCACCTGATATAATTTCTGATGCAACTACAATCGCCTGAGAATCCATAATCATAGAGCCGATAACCGACTGTTCTGCTTCTATACTATGAGGTAATACCCTTTTTAATAAAGCTTCTTCCATTTCTGCCATGAAGCTTTCTCCTTTTCTATCTTACTGTTCTTTTACCTTTACTTTCAGCGTTCCTGTAACCTGAGGATGTAATTTTACTTTTACATCAAATGTTCCAAAGGTTTTAATTGGGTCTGTTAAAACAATTTTCTTTTTATCGATTTCTGTGCCACACTGTTCTTTAAAAGCCTGAGCAATTTCTTTGGAAGATACCGAACCAAATACTTTTCCGCTCTCACCGGCCTTCATAGTTAAAACAACTTCTTTGGTTTCTAAATCTTTTGCCAAGTCTTTTGCTGCTTCCAAAACTTCTTTTGCAATTTTTTCCTGGTTTGCTTTCTGAAGTTTTAAATCATTCATATTTTTCGCATTTGCCTCAATACCGAGTTTTTTCGGTAAAATGTAGTTACGTGCGTAACCATCATTTGCCTCAATAATATCCCCTTTTTTCCCTAAGGTTTTTACATCCTGTAATAAAATTATTTTCATTCTAAGTCACCTTCTTCAATCATTGTATCAATCGTCTGCTTCAAGGCAGCAATACCTTCTTCAATAGTTGCACCATCGAACTGACAGCCCGCTACATTCAAATGTCCGCCGCCGCCAAGTCGTTCCATAATCACCTGAACATTCACTTCATCTATGGAACGGGCACTAACATAAATCTGCCCCTGATAAGCCGTTAAAATAAAACTTGCTCTAATACCTTTAATATTCAAAAGTTCATTGGCTGCCTGAGCACCAATAATTGTCGGACTTTGAATATCGTCACTGGTACAGGTTGAAATCGCATAGTAGGTTCGATAAATTTCTGCCTGACTTACTGCATCAGCCTTAGCTTTATATTCATTTACATCTTCTCTAAAGAGTTTTCTAACTCTCGTTACATCAGCACCATTTCGTCTAAGGAAGGCTGCTGCTTCAAAAGTTCTAACACCAGTTTTGGTCATAAAATTGTTGGTATCAATCATAATACCGCTATACATACAATCTGCTTCTTCATTAGAGATTTTGATTCCATCACAAATGTACTGTAAAATCTCTGAAACCATTTCACAAGCCGAAGAGGCATAAGCTTCCACATAAGATAATGTGGCATTTTCAATCGTTTCTGAACCCTGTCTATGATGGTCCAAAACTACAATCGATTTACAAACCTTTAGTAACTCCGGACACTCTGTGATACTTGGTCTATTAACATCAACCACCACTAATACCGCATTTTTTTCTGCCAAATCCAATGCTTCCTGACTGGTCACAATCATATTTTCTTCATAATCCGGATTATCTACAAATAAATCTACCAGCGGTTTTACAGAAGTACTCACTTCATTTAAAACAATGTGTGCCCTTCTTTCCAAGGTTTTAGCTACCCTATAAATACCAATAGCAGCACCAAAACTATCTACATCAGCCAACCTGTGACCCATAATAATTACCTGGTCTTTGGCTGTAATAATTTCCTTTAAAGCATGTGCCTTGACACGTGCTTTTACTCGCGTATTTTTCTCTACCTGTTGGCTCTTTCCACCATAGTAAATGATATTTTCCGGAGTCTTTACTACCGCCTGGTCGCCGCCTCGTCCAAGTGCCAAGTCAATGGCATTTCTGGCAAATTCGCAGTTCTGAGCATAAGTAAGACCATCAAGTCCCAAACCAATACTTACTGTAACCGCCATTTCATTACCAATACTAACGGTTTTTACATCATCTAATATATCAAAACGCATTTCCTGTAATTGAAGTGCTGCCTTTTTACGCAAAATAATAAGGAATTTGTCCTTTTCAATCTTTCTGGAAATACCGTCGATTGCAGAAATATATTTATTGATTTTTCTATCGATTAAAGCGGTTAAAAGAGAACGTCTAACCTCCTCCACGCTTTCCAAGGCTTCCTCATAGTTATCAATATAAATCATACCAACGCAAAGACTTTGGTCATCAACTTCTTTTAATGCAATCTGCAACGCCGTATTATCAAACATATAAAGAGCAATCAAATATCCTTCATAGTCTTTGGCTTCAATAATATCGCTATTTTCAGCCATCTCCTTTAAAGGTATTTTTTTCAACTTCATAGTGTAGTTGCCTTCTTCAAATTCCACCATCATTTCAGTTTCATTGATGCCGTCTTCACCTGGTAACTTTTCTTTCGTAACCATGGAAAAAATAGATGTGATGGACTTGTTATAACCCTTTGGCTTGTGCACTAAATCCTCAAATGCCTTGTTTGTCCAAACAATTTTGCCGCCTTCATCAAGTAGTGCATGTGGCAATTCCAAGTCCCTTAAGAGACGCTTCTGTATTTGACCATACTGCGTAGCAAAACTAATCAATTCATTCATAATAACCGGTCTATTATACAAAAGCATAAATGCCACAATCGCGAAATAAAATACGGCAAATGCAGTCAATAAAAGCCCTGCTCTAATATCGATTAAATATACACAAATATTCACTAATAAAAGCACAATGCCCAAATAAACGGAATATTGCATATAAGTTTTTAATCTGCCTTTTAACTTTACACTGTTTTTCATATCAATCTCCTGGTGTGCCATTCGTTGCATACATTGTAAGTATAACATTTTTTCCTAACGAATGCCACACCATTATTTAGTGATAAAAACGCAAATTGTGACATATTTTGTATTTATTCAAATTTTCTGATACGCAAATATATTCCCAAATCCTCTGCCAGCTTTTTAGAAGCCTCGATTTCCTCTTGCGGAAGAACATCTACAATAGATAATTGGGTATGTGAAAATGCTTTGTTTGCAAGCTTTGCGAACTCTAAAAGGGCCGGAAAAGCATTATCAAACTGTGGTCTAGTTACCTCCTGATACTTTTCTGCCGTAGGTGCATTCAAACTGATGGATACACTGTCAATTACCTTGGACAGTTCTGGAATAATATTTCTTTTATAGTATAAATTTCCAAGTCCATTTGTATTAAGACGAATTCTGATAGCATATTTCTCTTTTACATAGGCTGCACTTAAAAGCAGATTTTCAAGAGCACAAGTAGGCTCACCATATCCACAAAATACTAATTCTTCATAATTGCTAAAATCAAATTCATCGATTGCCTTTTTGATTTCATCTATGGTTGGTTCTTTTTGAAACCACAAATTCTCCGCTTCCCCCACATTATCTTTATGGGAACGAATGCAAAACTGACAATTACAATCACAACGATTTGTAATATTTGCATAAACCTGATTATTGTACGTGTATAAAATATCTGTCATAAAGACTCCTCTTATCTCCTCTCCAAATCAATATTATTATAAATTGTTAAAAAACTTATTTTTTACGTGCACTTTATCTAAAGCGAAACCAAATACTACAAACAGTATAGCACTACCCAAAGATTGCACAAGTGTTTGCGACATAGAAACCAGAAATACTGACCATGTTTCAAACAATATGTATTCTGCTAAGAAGTAGCCAATTCCGGAAATTAGATAACCAAGTACTGTGGCAAATACGTTTCTCCAAGTAATGATTTTTGCTGATTTGCTGGTAAATGGTAAAACAATTAGCATTTTAATAATAATAGTGGCAGGTGCCCACATTGGTGCTGTCAACAAATCTGCCAGGCCACCGCCTACGGCTGCCGCCATCAGTGCATAAGGTCTTGGCAAGAGTACCGCTGCTAAATAAATAAGGGCATCACCAAAATGTACATAGCCGCCATTCATTCCTACCGGAATATGACATATGTAAGCTGTCATCACTGTAATCAGTGCTGCAAATATACCCGCCATTGCAAGATTTTTCACTTTACTTGATTGTACTGTTTTCGTCTTTGTATTATCTGTTGTCTGCATATTTTCCTCCAATCCGAATTGTTTATGTCAAAATACATAAGCAAATCCTTACTTTTTCATCGAATGTAGTATTACATATGCTTGATAATATAAAAAGTACCAGTTTAAATTCTTTTTATATGACCAGAAGGAATTTATTCTTCTATTTCTTATCTATCAACTCTTTTATATAAAAAACTATTTATCGGTTCATAATAGTATGTCTGGTCTACACCAAAACTTTCGCATTCCACCATAATTAGTCCATTATCTAATTTCGTCTCATTTCTACTTTCAAATAAATAATAGAAACCAATTCGACACTGAAAGAAAATGAAAACTATAACATACATAAGGCCGCTCCCCAACATAGAAGCCGCAACCACTTTTTTATCTACTATCTTACTTCTTATTACACCATTATAAAATGTGAGAGCATATATAGGTAATACAAGCCATGTTACCACAATAGTTGTAATTGTCATCCAATTCGTATACTCAATATTTTGTTTTTGATAATAGTTTTGCATACTATTCAATGCAATTACAACTCCAATCAATATGATTAATAATATTAATTTAACCTTATTTAAAATTTTCATATTACCCTCCAGCAAATCCCATTATACCATTACAACTATTTTTTAAATATTATTTTATAACTACTACTCTCATTTCTTCAAACAAAAAATTTCTACCAATAAAAAAGGGACAGTTAAAACTGTCCCTAAGATACATAATCTTATTCTGCTGTGTAAGGCATTAAAGCGATATGTCTTGCACGTTTAATAGCTACTGTAAGAGTTCTCTGGTGTCTTGCACAGTTACCAGTAATTCTTCTAGGAAGAATTTTACCTCTTTCAGATACATATCTTTTTAATTTGTTTACATCTTTGTAATCAATTACGTTGTCTTTTCCACAAAATACGCAAACTTTTTTTCTTCTACGCATTCCGCCTTTTCTTCTCATTGAAGAATCAGACTTTTCTGCTGCTTTATTGTAAGCCATATTAAAGCCTCCTATCTAAAAATAGTTAATAGTTAAAATGGTAATTCTTCGTCAATTCCGTCCGGAATATTCATAAAGCCATCACCGGCTGACTGTGGCATTGGAGCACTTGGTGCGAAACCACTATTATCAGAACTTGATTTGCTTTCAGCAAATTCCTGTTCTTCTACAACAACATCTGTTGTATATACTCTAACGCCATCTTTATTGGTATAGCTACCTGTCTGAATACGACCAGTAACTACGAGCTTTGTACCCTTACGAAGATATTTTTCAGCAAATTCAGCCTGTCTTCCGAAAGATACGCAGTTAATAAAATCTGCTGTCTGTTCGTCTGAACCGCCATTTGCACGTCTTCTTCGGTCTACCGCAAGGGAAAATCTTGCAACAGCCATTGCATTATCTCCAGCTGAATATCTAACTTCTGGATCCCTTGTCAAACGCCCCATAAGTATAACTTTATTCATAAAATCACCTTATCCTTATTATGCTTCCTGTTTTACGCATAAATATCTGATTACGTTGTCCATAATGCGAATGCGGCTTTCGATTTCTGCTGGAGCTGATGTTTCAGCATCAAACTGAATGAAGTAGTAGTAAGCCTCTTTCATTTTCTGAACTTCGTAAGCTAACTTCTTCTTGCCCCATTCGTCAACGTTTGTAATCTGTCCGCCGAATCTTTCAACGAGTGCTTTACATTTGTCAACTACTGCAGCTCTTTCATCATCTTCGATTTTCGCACTAACAACAACTGCTAATTCGTATTTGCTCATGCTAGTTACCTCCTTTTGGTCTCTGGCCCCTATTTTTAGCTAGGAGCAAGGAAATTTAATATATCACGAATTAGTATGATATCACATTTTCTTCGGCTTTTCAAGGTTTTTCAATAATTTCTTTTATATTTTTTTCCACCACTATTCTCGATAACATAACCTGATGAGAACAGCCCATACATTTTAACCTGAAATCCGCACCGCTACGCAAAACCTCCCATTCTCTGCTTCCGCAAGGGTGCTGTTTTTTTAACCGAATAATATTTCCAACCTCTATTTTCATATTTTCACCTTTCTTGAATCCTTCTCCTATGAGCTTATCTGTTTCTAAAGTTTTGAGAAAATATCACTGAGGCTTCCTTGATAAGTATAATCTGCAATAGAATCTCGCGGTGTAGCACTTTTGTTAATCAAAATTAATTTATTACCCCTATAATAATCAATCAGACCTGCCGCCGGATATACTGCCAAAGAAGTTCCCCCTACAATTAAAACATCTGCATTGCTAATATACTCAATGGATTTACGCAAGGTTTCATCATTTAGGCCTTCTTCATATAAAACTACATCCGGTTTTACACTACCTTGACAACCTACTGCATCACATTTTGGCACGTCCTTTGCACTCAAAATATAATCTGCATCAAAAAACTTGCCACATTCTTCACAATAATTTCTATGCACACTGCCATGAAGTTCTAAAACTTCTTGGCTTCCCGCCAACTGATGAAGTCCATCGATATTTTGAGTAATAATAGCCTTCACTTTACCTTCCTGCTCCAGCCTTGCTAAAGTCATATGAATAACATTTGGCTTTGCACTTTTACAAATCATCTTATCTTTATAAAAACGATAAAACTCTGATGTTTTTCTTCTATAAAATGTGTGGCTCAAAATCGTTTCTGGTGGGTAGTCGTACTTTTGATTATAAAGTCCATCTACACTTCGAAAATCAGGAATACCGCTTTCTGTGGATACGCCTGCACCACCAAAGAAAACTATGTTATCACTATGATTTATTACCTTAACAATTTGTTCAACTGTGTTCATTTACATTCTCCCCAAAACCAGATTTTTTACTATTGAAAAAAATTCTCTCACCATAAAATGTGGGAACAGAAAAATATACGTTCCAGAAGGTGCTCCGCATACCCTTTCAAAGCCTGCCTTTTTAGCAATTTTCAATGCTCTGTACATATGAAAATTGTTCGTAATTACCAGCATAGAACTATTCTCATAAGAAAAATCCTCATATTCAGCGTCTAAAATTTCTCCGGAAAAAACCATATTTTCATAGGTGTTTGTAGATTTCTCCTCCACAATGATTCTATCTGCATCTATGGATAATTCTTCTATCAGATAACGTTTCATCTCAGAGCCTTCCGTAAAAGGTTCACTTTCACCTTGACCACCTGTTACAACAATTTTTGCATTTTCATATTCCTCTGCCCATTTAGCAGCCTCTTTTAACCTCTGTCTTAAAAGATAACAGGGTCCGTGGTCATAAACCGTAGTCCCTAAAACCACAATATACTCTGGTTCTTCCTTTGGCTTTTCAAAAAAACCACTCAATATAATCATTTCCACTATAAGAAAAATTACAACAATAGGAACAAGTATATACAACATAATACGTTTCTGCCATTTCTTTAGAGCAATTTTCCCAGAAAGCATTCCACTAAATAGAAAGCATAGAAAGGCCGGCAAAAGCCAAACATAGCTCAAAAATCCACCAAATCCTGAAAAGTAAAGGGCAAAGGCATAAAAGAAACATACCACACCCACTACAAGTAATAACGCTATTAAACTCCTTTTTATACATTTCATTGTTTGCTTTTTCATCTTTTCCATAGAAAATATTTTAGCATATTCCAAAAATAAAGGAAAGGACAAGAGCAAATATTAAAAAAGGGAAATATATATAAAAAAGGGAAACCTCTATCGATTTCCCTTATCTTAAAAACTTCCATATAAACTTAATAGTATTGAACCATGCAATCTCTATTTACGCGATTCTCTATGTTAATTTTATATTATTTCTTAACGTTGATGATATTCCATAATCCTGTGACTTTACATGTAACAGATACGATTGTACCATCTTCCAGATACAACTTTATACTGTCGCTAGCCTCGTCTACCATAATATCTACAACCGGCAGACAATCAGTCTCATTAAATACATCGAACAATCTATCACGTATCTCTAGTTGACTCATTGTTATATCACTTTTAACTATAAAATATTGGGTGTTTACATCTCTAAAAGCATATCATAGCATTTGACATTTTTCAAGCACTTTTTCACAATCAGTGTAATTTCTTACACTTTTCGTGTTTTTGTGTAATCCCCTATATTTAATTTTCCTACGATTATCCCATTATAATCGTATCTCGGCCTGAGCGTTTCGCTTCATACATTGCTTCGTCCGCCTTAGCATACAACTTATCAAAAGTCATCGGTTTGTCTTTAAAGAAGATAACGCCAGCACTACAATGAATATCCATCTCTATGTCCTTTTCACAATAATGGAATTTCGTAGCTTTGAAAATATCAAGAACTCTTTCTTTATCTGCTTCCTCGTTGTCACTTCTTTCCAACCAGATAACAAATTCATCGCCACCCAATCTGCCGAACACATCGCCACTACTCAGCTTTTCACTAACATTTGCACTGATTTTTACTAGCAAATCATCGCCTGTAATATGACCATATGAATCATTCACACTCTTGAATTTGTCAACGTCAAACAGCATAAAAATTCCGCGTTCCTGCCTTGAAGCCTTTTCTTCAATCAATTCTTCCGTATATCGACGATTCCAGATATGCGTTAGATAGTCCGTACGGGCAAACTCTAAGTTGTTCATTTTTTCTGTCATTTCTCTAGTGCAATCGGTAAGCATTACAAATACATCACCGATGGATTCGCCCCTAATATCCAAAACAAATACAATGTGCATATGTAGCCATACAATTTCGCCGCCTATACGCTGAATACGAAAGGTCGTCTCAATAATTAAGTCATCATTCTGAATTCGTTTTTCGATATCGCTATCTCTGAACAAATCCAATTTTTCCAAATCCTGTGGTACAACAAATTTATCACAAAGATGCCAAAACCACTGGTCCATATTTCTAAATTCCGGTTTTTCTCCGAAAAGTTTGAAATATTTCTCACTATCAAATACAAAATAGTCTTCTTCCGCCTTGGTTTCCAAAAGCAAATCGCACATACGATTCATCAGCTCTTTATAATAGAAGCTCGGTGTCTTTCCTTCTTCCATATTGAGAACTTTTCTTTTCTGAATTGACATATGTATTGCCGAAAAATAAATTTCTCCCTCTTTTAAGACACAGGTAACCATTGCTTCCACGTTTTCCTGAAAGGTGAATATCTTTTCTGTATCATAGACTACCATTTTGGCTGTAACAACACACAGATTATCCTGCTGTAAAAAGCCTTCATACTCTGCTTCTTCTATTTTATAGCACCCCTCTGCATCCTGGCAGTCAAGCCCCATAACAGCTACATTTTCACTCCATAAGCGTTCTGTAAACATCGAAGAATTTTTGTTTAACCAATACTGTTCACAGGCGTTTTTTACCGTCTGAATGGATAAGTCATAAAATTCATTAACATTAACCACTTAGCCTTCTCCTTCTACCTTTAATCTCTCAATGTAAATAACCCCAAATAATATTTTAAAGAATGAATTCCTTTCTGTTTTATTTATATTGATATTCCCCGGTAAGTCTTTGTTCAAACTCTGCCAGTGTTAACGGCTTGTCATACAAATATCCCTGTACTGTGGAACAACCAATGTTTTTTAGAAAATCTACCTGTGTTTTGGTTTCTACGCCTTCTGCAACTACCTTGAAACCAAGTTTATGTACCATATTTACGATACTACTAAGTAAAATCTTAGTCTTTTCTTCTTCGCTATCCAATCGTTTTGAAAAGCTCTTGTCTAATTTCACATAATCTACGTTCAAATCTGTCAATAAATTCAGTGAAGAATAACCAGTTCCAAAATCATCGATAGACGTATGGATTCCCTGGTCTTTCATAGTATTAATAAATCTTGATAAGTTATCCTGATTGTCATAACCTGACATTTCTGTCAACTCTATTTCCAAATATGCCGGATCTATTTTATACCTATCTATAATCGTCATAATTTCTTGTGCAAGTCGTGGATTTCTCAGATGGATTCTGGAAAAATTCACAGAAACTCGCACCGGTTTTATTCCTCTGTCAATCCAGCTGCATATCGTTTTACATACCTGGTCGAATACATAAAAGTCCAGCGTACAAATCGTTCCCTCAGCTTCTAAAACAGGGATGAAATCCATTGGTGGAACTACTTTTCCCTTTTTAATCCAGCGGACCAGGGCTTCACAGCCACATAAGGTATTATTTAAAATATTGACCTTTGGCTGATAATATACTTCAAATTCTCTCTTGGCAATCGCCTCTGGGAATAAAGCCGAAATTTCTTTACTCTGGTGTTGTTTTTTGGTCATAGAATAGTCAAAGAAAACATAATCATCTCCCAGACCTCTAGCTTCACTTACCGCCACGTCCACGTGTCCCATAACGTCTCTTATGTTATCCCCTGGCTGAATATTGTAAATACCGGCTCTAGCACCCATTTTAATGTATTTTGTATCTGCTCCGGTATGCACAAAAATATCTGAAATATACTTTAGAAAATCTTCCACCCTGTTGTCATGTATCAGAGCCAAAAAGCTATCTCCTCCGATACGGGCAACTACTTCATCATGTAAAATAAATCTATCTAAGGCTCTTGCATAATCGCGTAAAATATCATCACTTCTTCTGTTAGAAAGAGTTCCGTGAATAAACTTAAAATTCTTAAGATTTACACAAATTCCGTGGTATCCTGCAAAGGTTCCATTTTCTTCCAGTATTCTTACAAAATCATATAATCCTGGAAGATTCGGTATACCGGTTACATTATCCACTATAACCGCTTTTTTAATCAAATCAATAAGTCTTGCTCTACCGCAAATAAAGAAAATCGCTCTGGATAAAATCTCTATATCCTCTTTTTCTTTTTCCTTCCACTCATAATCTTTTCTTGGAAACATACGAATCAAAATATGCCCGTGTTCCGTTGTCTCATATGGGAATTGTAAAGGTGTGGGAGCACAATCACCCATCTTGCAATATATCGGATAGTCCACGCGGCAGCCTTCCACATCATAAATGCTTGCTACTGCGTCTACACGAATATCCAACCTTCCTAAACGTAAGTCGTCTGCAATAAACTCAATTCCCCTGCTCATTTTCTCAAAACAATCTGTTGCTGAAGTAATGTCATCTAAAAATACTTCATAAAACTTTTTGTAATTGTCGCTGAACAATATATGTTCCACATTCAATACACCTCTTTTCAAATCTTATTTATTTCTTGTCTTATGAAAACATATATTTTTATTGTACGCCTGATTTTTTTTGAAGTCAATGTGCATACTTGAAATGTGTCTATAAAAACATTTACAATTAGTGGAAAAAAAGTAACTTTAAAAGATGTCGCTCGTAAAGTGGGTGTAAGTTTTACTCAAAACAATAACCCGCAGTAGTTACTACTACTACGGGTTATTTGTTTCTAAGGTCTTGCATCATAAAACTTTCGCACACCAATATTTTTCTAGAAAAAACAATACGGAATCAATTCGCCTTCTTCTTTCATTTTAAGGATTTCTTCTTACTTGCATTTCTGCTTTTCAAAAAAGTCATCGATTGCCTTCACAATCTGATTTGGCTCCATACTTTTTAGTAAGTAGCCTTCCGGCTTTAATTCTAATACTTTCATAATACTTTCTTTATCATTTTTTCCCGTTAAAAAAATGACCGGCACATCGCAAAATTCTGTTTCCGTACGAATCATCTCAAGTACCTGGCTGCCGTCAACAACTGGCATCTCATAGTCAAGTAATACTAAATCGGGTCTGTTGGTGGCAAGATATTTAATTGCCATAGCACCAGAATTGGCTAAAATTACCTGATATTTGTCTTCCAGCCATCTTTTTACATTTCGAAGCATAACACCAGAATCATCTACCACAAGAATTTTCTTTTTAATGTGTTTTCCGTGCTCTTTGATAAATTCGTCCATTTTCTTAGCACAGGCTTTTACATCGATAGGTCTTTCAAAGACTTCCTGAAGAATATGGTTCGGTAAAATTTCACGCAAAGCAGATGTCTCCTCGCCGATATAGAAGATTGGCAGGTCTTCCTCTACTGCCTTATCTCGCAGATATACGATTTCTTGTGTTTTATCGTTACCTTCGCCTTCCATATACAAAAGAACCACTTCAAATTCTTCTTTTAATTTTGAAATCTGCTGTATATCAAGTTCACAAGAAATTGGATTATAGTTTAATTCTTTAATCTGTTCCATCATAGCTCTTGGTAAAAAACTATTTTTTTCCATTACAACTAAAATATTCTGCATATTGCCTTTATTCCTTTCTGCAATTATTCATGCATCTGATATTCTTTATCCGCTTTGATAAGGTCTATCATTACCTGGGCTATTTCTGGGTCAAATTGAGTACCCTTTCCCTTTTCTATTTCGCCCGAAACGGTTTCCTGTGGTAAAACATCTCTGTAGCTTCTCTTAGAAGTCATTGCATCATAAGCATCTGCCACTCCAATAATTCTGGCAAGTTCCGGAATTTCTTCTCCCTTCAAACCATCTGGATATCCTTTTCCATCATATCGTTCGTGATGATATCTGGCTCCAATGGCAATATCCGGTATTTCAGATATTTCCTTCAGAATATTTCCGCCAATTCCCGGGTGGGTCTTAATGATTTCATATTCCTCATCCGTCAATTTAGCTGGTTTATTAATAATTTCTTTTGGAATACCGATTTTCCCAATGTCGTGTAAAAGAGCCGCATACTGAAGCTGTTCTAATTTTTCTCCAACATATTCCATCTCTTTCGCAAGCATAACGGAATACTTAGCTACTCGCGTAGAATGACCATTGGTATAGGAGTCTTTCGCATCAATAGTGTTAGCAAGAGCCTGAACCATCTGAAGCGACATACGTTCTACGCTCTGACGTCTTTTTTCCGCCACGTCGGTCTGTTTTTCCACTTCTTCTTTCAGGTTTTTCTGGAGATAAGATAATTCCAAAATACGTCTGATTCTCTGGAGAGCAACATCTTTTCTAAAAGGCTTTCGAATAAAGTCAATCGCACCTTCGCTAAAACCTTGCACCTCTGTATTTTCTTCTGCATCGGAGGTTAAGAAAACTACTGGTATTTCTGCATACTCGCTGTTCTTTTTTAACTCTTGTATTACTTCGTGTCCGTCCATCTCTGGCATATATACGTCCAACAAAATAAGGTCTGGCTTATGTTTTTTTAACAAAACAAAGGCCTCTTGACCAGATTGTGCTGCCATAACGTTATACTCATCTTGTAAAATAGTTTTAACCGCTTTGACATTAATCTCATCATCATCTATGAGCATAATAATCGCTTTGCCTTCACAGATTTCTGTGTCCTCATTTTCATCGCTCAGTTCTGTACTCTCAGCCTTAAGCTCCTGACACATTTGTTCCGTCAGACTGATAATATCTTCCATCGCCACATCTGTCACGTAGATATCAAGCTGTTGTATCTTTTGTTTCATCGTTTCAGATACTTCATAGGTTTTTAGCTTTTGCATAGCCTTGTCGGCTTCATCTAGGTCAAAGCTATCTACTGCATCGTGTAGACATCTAAGTGTTTTTTCTATTTCTTCACAAGATACCTTATTTTGTAAGGTATCCGTACTTTCTCCAAAGGCTGCCAAAATAGGTTTATAACTTCTGTATAATTTTAGCACTTTTGGTGTACGCTTTTCAATCTCCTGTATATTTTCTGCATTGCCAAGCTGCTCCAGTTGATAAAAAAGCTCGGAAAGTTCTAAAGCACCTATCATTCTTGCTGTACTCTTTAGTGCATGTACCTCTATGGTATAATCACGAATCATACCTTCTTTTAGACAATTTTCTACTTTTGCACTCTTTGTATCAATGAGCTTATAAAAATCTCCCAGCAAATCATAGAAAAGCTCTTTTGAGCCGCAGTTTTTGATACCCTCATCTACATTTAGGCCTTCAATATCTGCTACCACTTCCTGCTCAGTCTCTATGTCTTCTCTCTCGTTCATAAGAACAAGTTCTTCCGGAAGCCATTTTAAAATACACTTGGTAATTTCCTTTAACTTAATTGGTTTTGCAACAAAATCATTCATTTTTTCTTTCACAAACAATTCTCTTGCTTCACTGGTTGCATTGGCGGATAAAGCAATAATCGGAAGTTTCGCATAAACTTCTCCTTCTAAACTTCTGATAGCTCGTGTAGACTCAACTCCGTCCATAATGGGCATCATATGGTCCATAAATACAATGTGATATTTTTTTTCCTGCACCATTTGCAAAGCTTCTTTACCGTTTGTTGCAAAATCAATTTGCATTTTTAGTGGGGCTAAAAGTCCTTGTGCGACCTTTAGGTTCATTTCATTATCATCAACTACAAGGATTTTGGCTTCTGGAGCAATGAAATTCATTTCTTCTTTTTCAGCCGTATGCACTTCCATTTCTTCATGGTTTAAAAGCTGACAGAAATTTAAGCTATAAACTGGTTTATTTAATACTATTACATCCTTATAGATAGAATGTTCTTTCATCGGATTTTGGATAAGACTCAGAACACCCTTTGATTCCTTAATACTTTCTTTTTCTTCACTGGATACTTTTGTCATATCATCTGTAATCAAAAAATCGATATCTTTTACAGATACTGTGTCTAAATCTACCCACTCTACTGCATAGTAATCAGCTAGATCTATCAAATGTTTTTTTACCAAGGAATTTGTAACTTTTAATCCAATTTTATGCTTATCATTTTTTAATTTGGTGGCCACCCTGGCATCAGCAATTTTCTGAGGTATTGTGAAATAGAAAACACTTCCTTTTCCATATGTACTTGTAACCCCGATAGTACCGTGCATCAATTCTACCAGTTGTTTACAAATGGAAAGTCCCAAGCCACTGCCTTCTTTACGATGATTTTTTCTGATATCCACCTGTGAGAAGGAATCAAATAGTTTACTCATATCTTCTTCCTTGATTCCCTGTCCGCTATCTTCTACAAAAAATTGTAGTTCTGCATTTTCTTCATCGATTTTGGACACTTTTACAGTTAATTTTACAAAGCCATTTTCTGTAAATTTAATGGCATTATTCATTAGATTAATAACAATTTGTCTAATACGTTGTACATCGCCGTGAAGCTTGCGAGGAATATTTTTATCAATATCGTATAAAAGCTCTATTTTTTGATTTCCAATACGATTTAAGAAAATCATAGACAAATCGTGGAACATTGACATTGGCTCATATTTATCTTCAATAATTTCCATTTTACCGGACTCAATTTTAGAGAAATCCAAAATGTCATTAATTATGGTCAGTAGTGCTTCTCCTGAACTTTTAATATTGTTGAGATATTCTCTTGTCTGTTTACTATGTTCCTCACGAAGCAAAATGTCTGTCATTCCCACAATGGCATTCATAGGGGTTCTGATTTCATGAGACATATTGGATAAAAAGAGGGACTTTGTTTCACTGGCCGCCTCTGCCTTCTGCTTCTCTATTGCCACTTCTATAACTTGTTCATAGTAATATGCACGCTTATTTCCCTGCATAACCAACACGATAACAGTTACTGTCATAATAAATCCAGCAATACCCATCCACCACATAGTAACGGCAATCTGCTGATTAATTAATTCTACATAAATATCCCATTCTTGCGTAATAGTCGTCGACATTCCATAGGTAATAATATAGGAAAAAATAATCATCAAAATTCCAACAATACAAACCAGACTAAATTCCCATCTATGTAGGCGTCTACCTAACATTTTCTCCTCATATTCTCGACGCCAGTTCTTGCCTTTTTTCCAGAATGTAATGAGTAAAAGAAGGAAAACACCATATACCGCCAGAACATATTTTATTTCTCCCTGTTCTGTAAAGTCCAGTACCCTCAGTGGAATTTGCAAAATTGGAACAATAAGTCCATTCACAATACCTATAACTGGAAAAATTAAAAAATAGCCTCGCACTTTATTTTCCGTTCGAGCCAGACTTATATTCAAGCCACCTGCAAATACACAATATACCATACCTAAATTAGTACGCAATACCATAGTTAATAAGTAACCTATAATAAAATTAATTATATAAAACGTTCTCTGTTTTTGTTTTGGCAATCCCTTTTCCAAAAGTACATATCTTTCTACCATAAAAATAGATACAAATTGTAGGATATATTCCATAGATGCACCAATTAAATCTATCATCATTTTCTCCTTATTTTATACGGCAAACTAAATTAAATTCTATTATAGCATATAGATAACTAAAAGGCAGAACCTTTTTTCAGATTCTGCCCTTAATTTTTCTTAATTTCTAGAGTTTTTTCTTATTTAGAATTGGAATACTTATAATCATACCCAGTACCCCTAATATTGCTGTAATAATGAATGCTGCTGTATATATTTCGACTTCTTCTACACCGGTCAATAAAGATGTGGTATTCATTAAGGTTGTTGGCATATAGTCCGCTAATTTAGGTATCATTCCCATTATGTAAGATAATAGGAAAATTCCACCAGTTCCAAGTAAAACCATTGCACTATTTTTGAAAAGTGTAGAAAACAGGACGAGAAAGGCTATGGCAAAAATTCCAAGCAGCCACCAGCACATTGCCACTTCCATTAAATTCTGTGCCACACTATTGTCCCAAAAATATGCATTGTATCCATAGGTAATTCCCCAATAAATAAAATAGCAAATGGTCCACGTTAGTACTAGCAATATCCATTTTGCCAACACAACTTTATATCGAGCTAAGCCTTTTGTAAGAACTAAAATGAGAGAGCCCGTGTCGTATTCTTTCGTAAACAGGTTGCTACTTATTAATATAAATGCAATAAGTCCCATTGGTGCATTTTTTACAAACTGAGTCCATGAGGTCATTGCATCAACGGTAACTGTTGTTACTATAAGTCCTGAATCTTTTAAACTTTCCGCTGTCATTTCCATAAGCCAGGGCGTCAGTTTTGCGATTGCTGGATTCATAATTCCCAGCATAAGAAATATCAAAACTAAAACCAGTAATCTACCTGAACGTACAATATCTAACCACTCTTTTTTAATAAAAGCTCCTAAAGATTTCATTTTTCTACCACCTCCAAAAACAGTTTTTCCAAATTTCCTTCCATTCGTTCTATTTTTGTAATGGCTATATTTTGTTCTACGATGAATCTTAAAATCTCGTTCATTCTTTGCTCTTTTCCTGTAAGAATAAGACTTCTAGCGTCTGTATTTTTACTGTCAGGAAATGCCACCAAAACTTTAGGCAAATCTTCTTTGTTTCTAAGTTCCAGATAAATGTCTTGGGAGGTGTTCATCTCACTTATTTCTGCTATTTTGCCCTGCATCACCATTTTTCCATCGTTTAAGAATGCAACGTCGCTACAAATCCTTTCTACATCTGATAAAATATGTGTAGAAAACAAAATTGTGGTCTGTTCTTTTGCGGCAGAAAGTATATCCAAAATTTCCTTTCTTCCAACAGGGTCTAATGCCGAAGTCGGTTCATCACAAATAAGTAATTTGGGACGATTTAGAAGTGCTTGGGCAATTCCAAGTCTTTGCTTCATTCCTCTTGAAAATCCTTTTATACGATGTTTTTCCGCTCCAAGTCCTACCAAATCTAGCATTTCCTGACTTCGTTTCTTAATTTTCGCCCTAGGCATTCCAGTTATTTCGCCACAAAAACAAAGATATTCCATAGGTGTCATATAAGCATAAAATTCCGGTACATCCGGCAAATAGCCGATATAGCGGTTTGTCTTCGTCTGACCATAGGATACTTTTTCTCCATTTACCAAAATTTCTCCCGAGTCAGCTTCCAAAAGTCCTAACACCGTTTTCATAGTGGTAGTTTTTCCTGCACCATTTTTTCCAATAAATCCAAAAACGCTATGTTCTGGCACATTTAAACTGACGCCTTTTAGAACTTCTTTCTCTCCAAATCTTTTTTTCAGATTGTTGATTGTCAGCATATCCATTTACGAATCCTCTTTTCCCAAGGTCAAATATAAAATTGGTCCTATAAATTGCATACCTATAATCGCTACTAAAATCCAGAGCCCGCGGCTGCCACGTTTGTAGTTTTTATGTGTTAAAATATGGTGGATTGTATATCCTAATAATCCAAATTCCACAATCGCAAGTGGAATAATAAATGGTAAAATTTCTTTAATTTCGCTCATCTCATTCATCTCCCTTATCTTCTTTTTTCTTCACAGGTTTCCACACAAAATCCTTTATGTCCGCACTCTATGCAAGTTAATTTTCTTGTAAATGGTGTGTGGTTCGCAAAAAAGGCATCTCGTAATTTCGGCTTAAAGACCTTATGACACTTAGGACAAATATATGCCACATTCTTAAAATAAAATAAAGTAACCCAGCTTCCTATCCCGATTATAACTGGTAAACCAAGGACAAATGGAAGCCAAATTCCTTTCACAATCCATAAAATAAGTGTCGCCCATTCAATAATATCCGCCAGCAAGCCCACTATAAGTATTATCGTCCTGATTTTTCGTAGTTTTCTCATATTACGCATTTTGTATGCTATATCATTTATCTATTCCACCGAGAAACTCTCCAATACTTTCAGTTCACGTTCTATTCTTTCAAGCATCTGTAATTTGCTCTGACGTTCTTCCATTTCTTCTCTGAGTTCTTTCTTTTGTTGTTCCAAAAGAATGTATATAACATTTTCTGGATTTTCTTCCCCAAAGAGTTCTGCAATACTATTGATAGATAATCCGACGTTTCGTAAAAAGCATATAATCTGTAACTTTTGCAATTCTTCTTCCGAATAAAGTCGTCTTCCGCCTTCACTCAATTTGCTTGGATTCAAAATATTCCGTGAATCATAATATTGTACTGTTCTAACAGACACATTACACAGTTTTGCCATTTCTCCTGTGGTATATTTTGACATAGTAATTACCTCCTTACGTTGTAATGCTACCTCATTACGCTACGTCACAAGCAAGCTTTTTTCGTAAAAAATACTTTTTTTTATTAAAAAAGCTATTTAACATTGTCTCGCATATGATTTTTGAAAATAAAAAAAAGAGACTCAATTTTGAATCTCTTTACTAGAGGCGACAATCGGATTTGAACCGATGATAAGGGTGTTGCAGACCCGTGCCTTACCACTTGGCTATGTCGCCATATTATTAAATGACTCCGACGGGAATCGAACCCGTGTTACCGCCGTGAAAGGGCGATGTCTTAACCGCTTGACCACGGAGCCATAACTCCCCCTGTTGGACTCGAACCAACGACACTGCGATTAACAGTCGCATGCTCTACCGACTGA
>JBGVKZ010000003.1:0-25531 GCA_045124055.1 Lachnospiraceae bacterium
TGCCATATTTAACTGATATATTGGATTATCTTCTCCACCAAGCTTATATCCAATCATTGATGCTATGTCAAATCCAAACATTCCCCCTGCTATTTTTCCTGACACCCTACTTATTTTGCAACATATGTTAACAAACGTAGACCCACATCCAAAATAAGAACCAACAGCACCACCTAGTCCTCCAAATCCACCTATTATTGCTCCAAATTTCGCTCCACCCTTAATTCCTTCAAAAATATCTTCCCCCATAAAAGCAGACAGTAGACCTCCTGTGACGCCTCCAATTATTGAACCCACTAATATTTGCCCCGCCATATTACATAAAAATCCAAATACTGTCACCGGACCAAAAAGAACGCATGCAACTATTACCACTACAACTATTGCAACTAATAATTCCCAGTTTTCACGACACCATTCAGCTACACTTTTTACTGTATCCACTACTTTTTCAATAAAACCTTTTTCGCACTCAGGCTTTAAGTATGAATATTTGGTGTAAAAGTCTTCTTTCGCCTTATTTAGTTCCTCTTTTGCGGCGTTATCCCTATTTACTGTTACTGTTATAAAGTTATCTACTTCTGTATTTAACTTCTTTAAATCCTCTACTTTCTCTTTTTCTGTTTTTGATGAGGATCTAATGTTTTCAACAGCACCTTCTAGATTGTAGGTGCTACTGTTTACTCCTTGTAAGGTTGACTTAAGTGTCCCTAATTGGTTGTCTAAATTGTTGGTAGATGACACCATTGTGCTTATTAAGCTACCTACTCCGTTAAGCTTGTCCTTATATAATGCTATTGTAGCCATTTATTTATTCTCTCTTTTCCCTTTTCTTTTTTTCGCTCTTATAAATGTTAATAACGAAACAGCACCAATAAATGCTATTCCCATTCCTACATAGAGTCTGGTGTTTCCTACATAGAGATTTCTTATCTCTGGTATATCGTATGCATTTCCTGCAGTATCAACTAGTGAAACTCCTACACTATGATTTCCTTTCTCAACATTAAAAGATAATGTATTTTCTTTACTATCATATTTGTATTCTACTTCTTTACCATCAACATAGACTTTTGTTAACTTTGTATCGATTTTTTCATTGATATCTGTAATTTTAATTGGCTCTGGATTAACTCCCATCATCCAGCCTCCATCATGATAGTAACTTGGTACATTACACTCGGGTGCAATATTATCAATATGGATTTCACCTAATTCAACACTTTTTCCCGAAGTGTTTACTGTAAGATAATATGAAGCATCTGTATCTTCCTTAAAATTGTTTTTGAAATAATCTCCTGAGAGTGTGTATCTGCATAGGTTTACACCATGTGCGGCACTCTCCTCCTTAAGCTCTGTATCTACAACAATTTCTTCTCCATCATTTGAATTAAGAGTGATTTTTGTTTGAGCAGATTTTTTTGTAAATACAGCTATTTTCATGTCTTCAAAAGTATCTGGTCTCTTACTAAGTGGTCCATCTTCATCTTCAATTGAATACCATCCGGTTCCCATAGTATTGTCCGTCGCAGGATGGCTATCCTCGATATATGCTAATACATCCGTGTTAACCATTCGCATATAGGTGTCTTGAACTACAGTACTTTTGTTTCCAGCCTTATCCACTGCAATAATATCAACTGAATATACACCATCTTTTTCGAATTCTGGCAGTTTGAACTCTTTTTTATCTACTTCTGCAGTAATCAATTCGCTACTTATCTCAGATATTTCTCGTTTTCCATTATATTCAGGTGTAAATCTGGTAATTGAATACTCAATATGGTCAAAATGTATATCATCAAATTCAACTTTTGGTGCTGCATCATCCTTATTTTCATATCCATACACACCTAATACACTGGTATCATCTGGTTCAACTATCTCATCATTTCTAGATACAATCACCGGCGCAGTCGTATCTATTTCAAAAATTGCTGTTTGTTCTGATGTTCCTTCGTTTTCTGCTCTATCCTTTGGACTTATTTCTATCTTATAAATTCCATCATTTGAAAACTTCATTGTCAAAGTATGTAAATCAGGATTAGCATTATCATCTATCCAGCCCTCTTCTGAATATACAACATAACCTGACTCATTTTCCTGTGAAACTTCATATGATTCTCCAGGCATTTTCTCATATACTTTTACATTCATACTCTCAGAATCAAAATTATGTTCTGTACAAGTTATTGTTGCAACTTTTTCTTTATTGAACAAATTTTCTTTGTCTGTTGAATCTTTTGCTGTAAATGAAGAAAAATTTGTTGAAATAACAGGTGCTGTTTCATCAACTGAAAATTGTGTACTAAATGTCTCCATTTCAGTATTATTGAATTTAATTATCGCTTTGTGTCCGACCATATCTGTACCTGACAAATTAATACTATAATCACCTTCAGTAAATACTATTCTTGATTTATATACATACTTATCAGCTGTTTCATCAAAATTGAATTTCGGAATTACATTTGTATATGTATTCTCAATATCTGCAACTATTAATCCTTGATCAAAATTTCTCTCATATACGGTAATATCAATCTCAGCTTTACAATTTTTGTTATACAAAGATGGATCACTCTGTAATCCTTCTGGAAAAGATATTTCAATAACCGGTGCTGTCTTATCAATAGAAATTGTTTCTGTTTTTGTTGTTACTGAATTATTAAGTGCCCCATCTCTTGCAACAAACTCTGCAACATAATTATTAACATCTTCTGTTATTTCAAATTTTTTTGATACCCCTGTTACAAGATTCTCATCAACTGAAGTAACAACCCATCCATTCTCAAGGTTTTCTCCAACTTCATATCTTCTTGATTGATCAATTACTGTCTGTGTACTTGTCTCGTTTTCATCAGATTTAAGTGTACTAGTAATATCTTTTATTCCAGATTCAGTGTCTGTAATAGTAACGTCATAGCTTATATCTTTATCAAATAGCTTATCCCCATTCTTATCCTTTAAATCTGTTTCTTCAAATTCTGATATATTAATTTGAGGACCTTTTGCATCTATTACCAATGCTCCTGTTGATACTTCTTCTGATGGATTATCCACAAAATCATATGCTTTTATATATACTATTCCTTTAAAATCTTCTGGAATATCAATTATTGCAATTTCGTCAGTTATACTACTCTCTTTCTCTATTACCTCACTATTTCCGTTTTGTGTCATATATACTAGTTTATAACTTACTTTATTTAATCCGCTAGATGGTTTTTCATCTTCCACTTTTACATTTAATGAAATTTCACCATCAAAAAAGTATTTATAGTTTGTGTCATCTGAAAATGAATCAATTTTCTCTATTCCATCTATTGTTCTTTTTGAAAATGAAATCTCACTTACAACCGGTGGACACTCATCAACATAAAAAATCTTTGTATTATCAATAATGCTATTATTTGCATTATCTATAACTTCTATGTACAAACTATACTTACCATCTTCTGGTGCAGCATTATTCATTTCTAAATATTTACAAATATTATCCGTGCTTAATGTATATGTAATTTTCTGCTTATCTCCCCTACTATTTGTTTCATCTTCTTCTGTTATAATCTGTGGAAAAGCATCGTTATTTACAATTAATATGTTATTTACATATACATTTATTGTTTTTACTCCTGATTCCTCATCGGTTGCTGATAATATTAATTCATGATCCTTACTATACCAAATCGTACCATCTTTAATAGTACTAGAATCAGAATCTGGCAAATCAAATACTAATTTTGGAAACTTATTTTCTTGCATTACAAAATTATTACCAGCACTCTCATTCTTTATGTTTTGCATAGCTGGAGTTTGAGTATTTTTATGCCCCATTTTATCGTATGCCGATATAATAATATCGCTTCTACATATACTTTCTCCTTTCGCTGCTTCAAGTACAACATCATATGTTCCATTATCAGTTAGTATAGCTTTTTTTGTAATTCTTTCTTCGTCCTCTAAATAGCTTACTACTACCTCACTGATTCCAGTTTCATTACCAGCATCTTCTGCACTAACTTTTATGGTTATCTTTTCGTTTGAATAAACTCCTGATGTAATAGCTGTAACATCATCTGTTCCATCAGAGCCACCAGTAACCTCTACTTTGGTAATCCTTGGGTTATCTTTATCAACTTTATATGTTTGTGTCCAATTATCTGAATTTCCTGAATCAGAGATAACCGTAATACTTATACTGAAATCATTATTATCAGCATTTACATATGGTGCAATAGGAATACTAATTTTTCCAGACTGTTCTTTTATTATATTTTCCTTATTGTCAATTTTAACATTTTTATTATTGGCTTTAATTACAATATCTTTAAGTGGTGATTTCGATTCTTTTAGATTAATATCTAAATCTATATTACTATTAATATCACACCATTCCTGGCTATTTATATTTTGTATACCACTCGCTACATTGCAAGTTATTTCAGGTTCTGTCTGGTCTACATATATATCATAGTAATATGTTTTTTTATTGCCAGCATTATCCTCAGTATTTATCTTATATGTATATGCGCCCTCATTTTCAGGACAAACTTTCTTTTCATATTTTGTTGTATACTCTGAAAATTCTTCCGACGCTTTCATTTCATATGTCGTATCTTCGGCCTTTTTTTCTTTTATATATACAGAATAACTTTTTATTCCACTATCTAAATCTTCAATGGTTAGTGCTAAATTCCCTCCATTAATGTTTACCCAATTTTTATTATCTGAAGACAATATACATTTTTCATATTTGGGACTTACTACTACTGATTTATTTTCATAAACAATTTTATCTCCAAAATTCTCTATCATTGGCTTAACTTTTTGCAATCTCACATAATTGTTTTCATCAATTACTTTAATGCTTAAATCATTTACACAAAATACTTTTTCTATTTTGAATGTACATGACACAGTATCATCTTTTTTATCAATAGAAGCTTCCTTCATTCCTTTAACTAAATTCTCATTACCATCACATAATTGTATATCATTTATTCCTGATGTACCTTTTATATCAAATTTAATTAAGAAGTCTTCTTTCATTATAGTTAATTTATTGTTATATTTATTTTCACTTATTTCAGAAAAATTCTTTGCTGCTGCTCCCGCTGTTGTTGGTACAGACTCAATTTTCAAATTGCTTATTGTTGGACCATATGATTTATTAACATATGTCATATATTTTTTTTCTTGACTATTTTCTACTAATGTGTTTCCACTATTATCTTTTACAACAAATTTAATTACATTACTAATTCCGTCATTTAATTTATCAGGGCTTATTCTTATCCTTACAAAATTCTTCTCTTTTGCATTTGTCTTAATGCTTACAAGTTCACTCTTAAACTCATCATTATTTCCTTCAATATAATATTCATTTTCATTTTTCCCGTATTCATACAAGTATTCGCTATTATCACTATTCAAATCTTGTGGATTAATTTCATATTTAATACTTTGTATTCCCGTTTCTTGATCAGATATTTCTGCTGTAAATTCCACATATCCTTTTTCATCATTATATTCAATTTTTGCATTACTTATTATTGGAGGATTTGTATCTGATTCTGCTTTAACTATCTCATGATTATATGTAATATTACAAAAATTGATTAACATCATTAATACTAGCACCCATGCCAGTGCTTTCTTTTTCTTTTGCATAACTAACTCCTTTTCTCTTCTTCCTCAAGCGCATTTTTTAATGCATCATATGAATTTTTACTTTCATTCATTCTTTTATATTTATACAAGCACAAGCTTACACCATAAATTAATACAAATATATCTGCTACAACAAATGTAATAGTTAAATTATTTAGTATTGGCGAATTATATTTTAGATCTGTTCCAATTATAAAATCTTCAAATTTCTGAGATATTAAAATCATTATCATGCTTATCAATAATATAATTATTCCAATAATTGTAGTCACTTTGGCTGCACTATATATGTACCTTAATACTTTCTTTACTTCCTTATTCAGAAAAAATTTTTTTACTCGCTTTATCATCTTATCTTTTCAAACTTCTCTTTAATTTCTATTCTTGTTTCACCAGTTTGCTCACTAATCATATTAATGACTTCATCATGGTTTAATGTATTTCTTAATCGAACAATTATTGCATGAAATTCTTCTTCACCCTTGTATTTTTTTAGAAGATTATATCCTTTCATAATATTGTCAATATTATCCTGATTATATCCATACATTTCTATGCCATAAATTGCCGCTGAAATATTATATCCAATACAATTATCACCTGGATCGAGCTTAAATATTTCTTTTACAATATCTCCATATCTTCGTTCATCTGCATTTTTTACAATGTCATTTATATATTGAGATAACTGATCTTCGTCATTAATACTTTCTAACATACTTACTAAAACAGTTGCTTCTGCTGAATCTATCATCCCATCATTTGAAAGTAAAAACTGATATGCATCCTCATATACTTTGCCTCTTCCAAGCTGCGGTGTAGATTGAATTAAATCATTACCAATCAATCCTAAACGTTCTATTTTTGTACTATTGTAATCTTGCTTAATTGCTTCCCATTTTTTTTGAGACAAATTGTTATATGATAATCCTAAAGCTCCTCTTACAATAAATAAAATTATGACTAATCCTGCAATTACTCCAAATACAGAAAATGTATTCCGAACTTTTGTATTCTCTGTTCTTACAATTGTAGGGGATGAATCTCTTGCTTTAATTATGTCATCCCTTAGTTCTTTATATGAATGATAATATTCATTATTTGTTTTACTTCTGTATTGCGACTTCCTTCTTTTTGTACATTTTAGTATTATCTTTTCCAATTCAGAATGATAATGCTTTGACGTCAATGATAAATCTCTGTCACAATATGCCTTATTATTTAAAACTCTATTCCTGTAAAAGGAATATGAACCGCCCTCTCCTTTATCTTTGGAAAACTCTTTACTTTTTGTATATAGCTCAAACATATTAAGACATTCCCAAAATGTTGCTCCAAATGAAAAGATATCACTCTCAATTGACATCTTCCCAAAATCAATTTCATTTTCGCTTAATGGAAATAACGAATTTTCTATTGGCTTTGCATAACTTTCTGGCGATGCATATCCCAATGTTCCATATTGAAACATTCTTTCTATTTTTTCTTCCGATGAATAGTCAACTTCTGCCAAATTGCTCTGAACACAGCCCTCTTCATTTATATACTCTGATCTTCCAAAGTCAATTAATACTAATTCTTTTCCATGACGTGTAACCATGATATTATCTGGTTTTATATCGAGATGAAGAATATTTTTCTCCTCTGTAATATACTGCATGATTTCACATAGATTTATCATAAAACCATATATCTCATGCTGATATCTAAGTAATGTATCATAGTCATGTTTATAGCTTTCAACTTTTTCTTTTTTTAATTCTGCAGGAAATTCATGAAATCCTATTCTCTCTTTTAGTCCAAATTGTAACTCTCTTGTTTTTGTTAGTCCCCAGTATTCATCCCTGCAATATTCTTCAAGAGACCAGCCATCAACAAATTCCTCAACAACGCAAAAGAATTTTTCATTATCAATGAGAAGCGGTTTTTTCCCAGGCGAAACATGCTTATCTAAAATGGAAAAGTCACCTAAATCTTCTATTACATCATAAATTCTAACAACAGATCTACAGTTTTGCAGATTATCAAAAATTTTTAGTTCCTTTTCTTTAAACTTTGACAATAAATCTACAACTGTACTTTGATTGTTTTCCTGATATACCTTTATTTTCTTGTATTTAAATTTCAATACACAGGATAATACAATTTTTCTATCTCTCGATATTTTTAATCCTTTATATACAATACTTTCTGTACCCGTTGCAATATAACCATCTTGACTTAATCCATACGATTGATCTATCTGATAAAAAAAATCTGAACTTTTTATTTCATTTGCACTCATACTTTTCTAATCTAATTCATTCTTAAATAAAACATTATAAATAGTATTTTCACTTACTTCTGGTAATACATCTATTACAATAGAAATTTCGTCTTGATTATTATCTATTGAATCCTCAAATTCTATGTCAGAAATGTTTGGCATAAACTATTGTTCACCTTCCTCTTCATAGGGATTTCTATTGTAATCTCCTAATTCATCATCAACACTACTATAATTATCTCTGATGTCCGCGAATACACTTGTGTTTAATGCATCCAATACATCATCAATACTTCCTATTTTTTCGAGAATATGATCTGTTTCATACTTGTATGCATCAGCACCTTCACCCTTCCAGACCTTCAATAATTCCTCATTTATTCTTTTGAATTCCTTTTTTATATCCGAAAATTCTTGCGAAATCTCATCGCTTTTTTCAATAAAATTTGCAATCTTCGTTATGTCTGCGTAAACAAATTTTGAATCACTCATCTATTTCATTCTCCCATTCGCTTTTTATAAATTTTAATTTCTTCAAATTATCAGCCTCTACATCATAATAGTATCCATCTCCTAATTCACATTTTGCATAGTCTTCCTTTAATGACTTATTGTCCATATCACCAAATACTGTCTTACTTCCTCTTTCACTTGCAAATTCTGCGATATTATCTAATACAAAAATTGATTTCAATGCACTATTAAATATTGAATTTGTCTCTGTATCTGTGATTTTCTTAACATCTGTAAATAAGAAAATGTAATTCCTATCTTCCGCCACGTCTAATAACTCTGGCAAAATATATCTAATAAAATCTTCATTTATTTTAGAATTTATATATATTGACTTACTTTGAATAATAAATACAGTTGGCTTTTTATTTTCATAAAGCTTTGAATCCGGTATTTGTTCTTCATACACACGACCATATATTGATTCTAATATGTCCATATAATTTTCTTTCAAATCAATATATTCATGATGTAACAACAAGAAAAACTGCTGTATAGGAGATAATTTCTTTTTTACTATTTGTGAAACTTCAAATTCACTAGCTAAGTACTCCAATTCTACCTCTTTAAACTGATTTATTAAGGTACAATTTCTTCCTTTTTCACGATAAAATTTGAATAATGATTCCAGTTGGCGTCTTCCGTCATCAAAAAATATGAATCTTGCTTCTTTCATATCCTCCATTAGCTTCTCAAGCATAATTGACAGAAGATTAGTTTTTCCAAATTCTTTTTTTCCGTAGATAGCAATTGCTCTTGAATTATAATAATCAACTCTTACTGGATTACATTTAACATAATCCAATCCTACTTCAATTGAGTGATTTTCTTCTACAACATTTGTTGGTCTGAGTTGTAAATAATCCTCTTTCATCAATTCCTGTGGAAATGACTTATATCGTTTTAATATATGTCTCTCATACAATTCGGCGTATTTATTATTCTTTAATTCATCATCATCTATAAGACCATATTTTTTATTTAGGTTAACATTAAACTCAGATTCTGTGTCTTCAATATCTTCCGCTAAAAAGCATTGAATTTCATATGGCTTATTCATTTGGAAAGTTCCAGTCACACCTTCTGGTTTAACTGTAACATTTGCGTATCCTCTCCCTGGAACATCCCCTGCTGCTTCAACTTTTACTCCAAAAATATCTGTATAATTTTCAGGTGGAAAGTTTAATGCGATTTTTTGTTTAAATGAAAGCAAATAACTACTTATTCCTCGAGTTTCTGTTGCTGTAAATATAATACTTATTCCCTTTGAAGCACCATCTCTGCAAATTCGACCAAATTTCTCGTGATATGCAGAATATCTATTTTCATTAATAAATGCATTTAAATTGTCAATTATAAATGTTGTATGTATTGGTCTTTCTTCTTCTCTAATGTTTTTATAAATTTTTCCACCCAAGCTTTTTGTATTATCACTCATAATTGAGTCTAATATTTTAAAAATCCTCTTTACATATTCCTCATTAGAATTATCAAAATATGCAGAAACAAGTGGAAATTTCTCATATGAAGATAGAGCTCCACCAAAATCCAAAATGAAAATCTGTTCATTTTTTTCATTTCGTATTTTATGAAGAATGTTAACTATTAATCTTAAAAAATTTGTTTTTCCATTCATAGTTGAGCCAAAAACCGCAACATTTGAATCCAACAAGTCAATTTTGAAAGGAGGCTGCATCTGAATAATTGGTATATCATACTGACCAACAGTACACATAATACTATTTTGCATAATCTACATCCTCCCATTTTGTTTCATCAACCATTACTGCTCGTAATGGATCTCTAAATATTTTAACTGGTTTCTCAAATTCGTCCTGTAATTCTTTTATTACATCAGTTATATATTTCAGCTGAGTATCATATTCACTAACATTTTTATTTCTCTTCTGAATAATTATATTATCCTTTGAAGATTCATAATAATTAGTATCAAAAACGCCTGAATCTGGTACCTGTGTCACCTTTACTGGTGGCTCTATGTTTACGTTCTTATTAGCACCTGTATATGCTGACTGAAAATACTCATACCTACTTCCTGTTCCAACTAATAAGTATGCTCTTCCATTTCCTGGCATTGTTGCTGCAGCTGCATCAGGGGTTCCTAACATTTCTTTTGAAGCCTGTTTAGTTGCAACCTTGAGACAAATTTTGGATTTAGAATTTACTCTGATATCATCAGTGATTGCACCTTCTATATTTTGCGAAATCAAAATAATATGTAATCCAAGCGTACGTCCTACACGCGCAATTGTTGTGATTTCGGCTATAAAATCAACATCGTCTGATTCGCTTGAAAATCTTTTCAATTCTGTAAACTCATCAACGACTAATACCAAATGCGACAACGGTTTTATACAAGATATATCTTTATTTAATGCTTCCATCTGCATTTTATTATTCTTTATCTTGCTTATTAAATCTTCTTTTTCTTGTATTTTGGTGTTATCATTTTCAATTGATTTAATCCGCTTGATAATTCGTGCAGCCCTAATATATGCGTCTGCGTTGTCCACTCCTAATTCTGACAAAATTAACATTCGCTTTTTTATCTCTGCATTTAATGACTCAAGAAATCGCTTCAACATATACACAGCAGAGATACCTTCACTCTCACCTGTTGTATTTGTAACCGCACCTACACAATGAGGTAAATCTCCCAACCTGTCAGAAAAACCTCCACCTTTCATATCCACCAACAAAATATTTAAATCCATTGGAGAATACTTCATACATAACCCAATCAAATACGTAATAATTGTTTCTGATTTTCCTGAGCCTGTCGTTCCAGCTTCCAACATATGAGGTCCATCCGCTTTTTCATGAAGATCAAGATATACCAATCCATGTTCATTTTTTCCCATTGGTATTTTTAAGTTCCTTGTAACATCATTTTTGTTTACATTATTCCAATTATTTCTTATCTCTTCGATTATAGAATCATTCTCTACCATCTCAGAATTGTATCCATACAACTCAAATAATGTAACCATGGATGGAACCTTACCATTCTCTGCTATTCTTGTATAATAAATTGCACTTAATTGTCTATATGCCTTTTTGAATGCTTCCTTATAGTTGTCAGCTTCTTCAAAAACATATTTATTTTGAAAATGCTTATATTCAATTAAACTATCAGTTGTAGCCGCACCATCAATTTTAGAGTTATCTTCACTTAATGCCTTTAACTGTTCTCTATTTAAGACATTATATCTCATGCTTAATTTTCTATCATTTTTATTATTTTTACTAAGATTAATAATACTTCCACAATACTTAGGTAATAAATCTTTATACTTTTGAACAAAAATAAATGTTAATCCCAGTTTATTTTCATATTCTTCTCCCTCTTTTGGAGCTTCTGGTAAATATCTAGAAAACGCAGATTCTTTTATGTCATAGTCATCAAATACTACACATACAATCTGTGGTTCTTTACTTTCATTTCCATCACTATTTTCCTTTGATGCGTTTTCCTTTTTTCGTTCACTCATAATACTTGTTAATTTTCCAAATACTAATCCTGAACTTTCCTTATCAAATACAAACTGTGACATGTTTTCAAATAATTCATTTGTATGAGGAAGATATTTATAATTATCTACAACTTCATCTCTTTTGCCCAAATCGTCTTCTTTATTAAAGAAAAAGACTAACTGCAAATCTTCTGGCGAATGATAATATACTAACTCAAATACCAAATATCTTATAAAATCATTTGACATTTCATAATTATCAGATATAACACCTAATACTCCACAGTTTTTTAAATCAATTAGTAACGGTGGTAATACATCTTGTCCATAAATATCCTTTTTCATACTTCGAAGGTAATTAAATCCTATGACTTCATCACCATCAAGCCCTTTATTTGCAAAATTGTATGCTAAATCTGTAAGTAAGAATTTATTATTGTTTTCTTCATCAATTTGTTCAACTGTTTTCTTGCTTTTTTTCTTATTCTTTTCTGGAATAAATATTTCAATACCTAATTGATTATTTTCATCTACTTTAGTCTTATAATAAATATCGTAAAAAATATTATCTTTTTTTTCTGCCTTTATTTCAAATAATGGTTTTACTTCTCTTGATTTTCCAAGTGAAATCTTCATAAAATCATTATCATTTTTAGATCTTGAAAAAATACTACTATCTATTTCAGATGTATTTATAAATAACTGATCCATATCAGGATAAACACTATTTAAGTAAGTTATGTCATTATCTTGCCATTCAACTATTGTTTTCATTACACGAGCAATGTAATTTTCATAATTATCTTTCCACTCTTGAAGACTGATTTTCTGCTGCCTTTTTTGTTTATTGTAATTATAAAAAGTAGTCACTCCTGATACTAACGGCATTGCCAATGTCATTATCATCATTGCATTGTTCATAGCAGAATTATTTGAAAACATACCAACTACTATTCTCATTCCACCCATTCCTATCAGTGAAATAAGCATAGGTATTAATACATCTTTCAACGAACCAGAATTTTTATTTGGCATTTCATTTGGTGGAATTATATCTACTACTGATGATTCAATTACATTTAATCTTCTTGAGCTTATGTTATATTCTAAATTGTCCTTTTCCTTTACAATATAACTACTAGATGACTTAAATAATGCTTTTTTTGTAATATGTGATTTATCTGTAATATAAACACAACTAGATGTAACTATACCTAATGCACTTATAGGTATTTCATAATTAAACTTTTCTTTATAATCTTCTTTTTGACTTTTTTGTGCTAAATTTATTACATTATGTTTTCCATCAGCATTATACAAAATTACAATTTCACTATGTGTTCTAATATATTTATCAAATAAACTGAAACATTCTTCGTTTGTTAATGCTTCTTCACTTTGTATCTTTTCCTTTTTATGCTTTTTCAATCCAAAGTATATAGCCTCAATTAAAGAACCAAGACTTATATCTTTAACAACTAGAAAAGCCATTTCTCGCTTTTTATTTTCACAATTAAAACTTACCGTTATTAGGATTTCGTTATTTTTCATTTTTTTCACCCAAATTATTTGTCACCACATTTAATATGTGCTCTGTATCTATAATTTGAACAGGATTTATACATTTTACATTAACTTTATCTATTTGAACTTTTTCTATTTTTATATTTGGTACCTTTGGAATTATTGTCTCAACGTGCATTTTTTTAACTCTATCAAGTTTTGACAAATTAACTTTTACGTTTGGACTCTCTATTTTAATTTTCTGTTCTTCTACAAGCTGAATATCTGGAATTTTTACTTGAACATTTGGACATCTTACATCTATTTTAGTTGTCTCAATTTTTCCTAAATCCAATTTTTTAAATTGAATATCCTTTGTCTCAGCCACATATGCTTTTTCTAACATATTTATACTATAATCATCTTTTGTAAACTGTATTTTATTTGGTTCAAATACTTTTACATGATTTTGTACAAGTTCAATTTCAGATGTTTTAAACTCTTTGATATTTGGAGTTCTCACGTTTACCGTATTCATATTTGGCACCACATAGTTATCGGGTATATCAACATTTATATCTGGTATATCAGTTTTTATTTTTTTAAGTTTATTGATAGTATACTTATCATCATTTTTAAAGTGTATCTCTGGTACTGATACATTTACTTTTTCTGCTTTGGTGCTTACATTAACTGCGTCAAATACAAAATCATCTATGAATAACTCTGCAGTTCTATCTATATTTACATTATCTAGCTTCACCCTGTGAATTTCTGGATTTTTTACCCTTCTTTTATATAAATTAGGCATTTTTACCTTTTGAGGTTTTATTGCTAGATTATTTTTTTCTATTTTAATGTTTGTTACACGAAGTAATTCTTCATCAGATTTTATTTTTATTTTTTTAGTATTTAAATTTATTTTTGGGTTTTTAGTTTTCTTATATTTTATTTCATTTGCTGTAATTCTTTTTAATTTTACCCTTTTAGAAGAATGACATTTTTTCCCTATTTTTCCATAACGCTCTAATTTTTCTACTAATGCACATCTTTCTAGATAAAGCTCATATTCTTCCAAATAAATGCGTTTTTCTTTCTCATTTAGTAAATTAATTTCATCTTTTGTTAATATTTTGAAAGCCATTTCCTCACCTTAAAAAAGGTGCAACAATTTTGAACTTATATGTTCTTCTAGTTGCACCCATTCATTGTCAAATGATTTAATAATTGTTAAGCATCTTCTCCTCTAATAGATGCTGCAATCTTTGCATCTACAGTCTCAAAATTTGAACGATTTCCTTCTAATAGCGATGCCAATCCACCTATCATACCAGGAAGACCGGCTTCTTCACTCTGAACAAAATCTTTATAATTCTTATCAAACATCTCTAATAGAGCATCCTTTGATTCTCCCTGCATTTCTGCAATTGCATTATGAAATGCCGTTACAAATGTCTCTCCTTCTGTTTTATATTTATTTTTTATTTCGTTAATACTTTTAACAGCATCTTCTAGTGCTGCGTTTTTAATTGTACAATCTGCCATTTTTATTCCTCTTTCCTATTGTTCGTTTTCTCCTGCTCCACGATTTCCAGACCCTAACTGATCATCAACACCTTCTTCGTTTCCCGGAATTTGTTTCTTTATTGTCTCACAAATTTCTGTTAATGCCTTGAGCATATTTGTCAAATTCTCTTCAACATTTATCTTAATATTATCCTCATAAAATGAATTAAAACCATTTGCTGCATTTCCACTAAATGTTGAAGGTGTAATTAATGCTGTAATCACTCCTTCTAATTCCTTATTGATTGATGTAACAGATTGTTGATAATCTGCAATTGCACGAATAGCATTGTCCATCATTTCCTGAGTAATGTTAATTGTACCTGTTTGACCCATGGTTGCCATGTTGTTTTCCTCCTAAAGTGTATTTTTCAAATTATCAAAACCATCAAAAACATCCTTATAATATCCACCGCCATTTATCAAATTTAACGAATCTGATATATGACCTATTACAAGTGACATATTTTCTACTGGCTTTAAAAGCGTTTTTTTTGCCTCGATTTCAACCTCTTGTCCTGATTCAGTATCGAGAGCTGATTTCAAATCGTCATACATATCACCTAAATCTTTCTTTAGTTGATCTGTTCTTTTTTTCAAATTTGCCATATCTGATACAGCTGTGCTAAATTTGTCATCATTTAGCATCAAGTCTTTCGCCATTTTTGCCATTAACTTTCTCCTTTTGTCTTAGCTTCTTTTATCTGTTCCAACAAAGGCTTTTTCATATCATCAGATAGTAACTCACACATTTTTTCTGCTTTATCATATTCTTCTATATCTATAAAGCATTGTACTCTGAAACTCATTGCCATCAAATCTGAAGGATCCTTTATTGATGCATTTCTTAAGAATCTAATAAGATCTTCATATTCTTCATCAATTTTGTTATATCCTTCATCTTTAAGAGCTTTCACCATACTATATTTTCCTATGTATACACTCTGATTATTTTTGCTACTTGCAAGTCTTGAAGCATATACTTTGATGTGCTCTGTATCTTTTTTAATTGTATATGCTGCTACATATAGTCTATTTATCTGATCTGTTTTTTCTTCTGTATACACTATTTTTTGACTTTCGTCTAATTTCTTGAGTTCATATTTATCCTCAACTCTATGAATTGGAGTAAGATGTTCTCCAGAACTGTTTGTACTCTTACTCATATTTCTTTCGTTTTCACGGCCGATTCTTTCTATTTCACGCTCTCCATATTTTCTTCGTGCGTCTTCAATAGCTCTACTAATCTCTCTCTCACTTGGTCTAATATTTACATTAACACTTCCTTTTTCTTGTGAAACACGTTTTATCATAAACCCGTTATTGTATGAATCAATAGGATTTTCAGCTGCGTTTAGACAAGAAATAGCCATATCTGCATCTTCCATTTGCACATATATTTCTGTAGCATTAATATAACAATCTATAACGTTATCTATATTTGGCTCCAAAACAAACAATGAATCATTAACATAATTAATTGCTTTTTCCAAATACATTTTGTCCTTTGTTTCTACGTATTTTCCCAATTCAGATGTAAGTCTATCTGTAAAATACTCTGATGTTGGTTTCGCAAATCTCTGTGCTCGATCTAACTCCTCATCAGCTTCTTCCACCCTGTTATCCTGCATTAATATTTCTCTTGCAATTCTATAACCTAAATAGGCTGTCGGCGCAAAGAGCTTCATCTGATTCGCAGTTTCAAGTCCTTTTGCAAATTCTCCAATCATTCCATAACTTAACGCTTTTCTTTGCAATATATCCATATCAATACCAATAATTGTCTCTGCCTTACACAGATTTATTATCGCATCATTGTATCTACGCATATCAAAGCAAATCATTCCGAGTATTTTATATAATTCTCCTGCAACCTCAGGAGACGTTCCTATCTCATCTGCTTTTGCGAATGCAGCTAACCCCTCTGCTTCTTGATTATTTGCTGAGAGTGCATATCCTAGATGAAAGAATCTATCTCCATTATCAGGATCACATTCAACCGCTTTTTTATAATTTTCTACTGCTTTATCGTATTGCTCAAACGACATACGTGCATTTCCTGCACATAAGTATGCATCAGGCTGTTTAGAATCAAGTTTTATTGCCTCTTTTGCTAAACTTAATGCTTCTGCATTTTTTCCCTGAATAAATGCAAGCCTTGAATCTGCTATCAATGCTTCTACTTGTTCGTTAATCTCTACGTTCATTTTTTACTCCATCATCATATGCTTTTTATGATAGGCCATGCTTATTGACGCATTGCTCATTCTCTTATCCGCATTGTCAATTAGTCCGGTATATTTTTTAATATCGCTATCAATATTTTCTCTTTGATTGCTCAATTTTTTTATTTCTGCAATTAATGTAGACATCCTATTTGAAAGTGTTGTTTTAGCTTTTGCAATTTCACTCATTGCACTATTTATATTGTTGCTAGATGACTTATTCTTGTTTTCGAAAACAACTTCTAAATCCTTTTGATCTCCCAAACTAGATGTACCTATATTTTTAAATTGACTAGCAGCATCACTTAGATTCTTACTAGCTAAGGTCAAACTAGAGTTAATCTCACTATCCTTATTATTAGTAGCTGATAACTTTTCCTGTGCTATTGAAACTTGTTTACTATCAGCTTTTTTTGAATTTATCTGACCTAAAACTTTCTGTTTTTCAGCCTGGAGTGATGCTAATTTTCTTGAATAACTTACTTTCTCGCTATATGCATTTTCGTATTTCCTTTTTTCTATTTCATATTCATTTTTATGTTTTAACTGTTCTTGTGTCATCTTTCTTCCCTAAATAAAAAATCGACCACAATATTCTCTCATTACCGAAAGATTATTGCAGCCGAACTATCATATCATTCTAATGATTTAGATTCTAGCTTTGCGACCTAATGTTTCCATTAGTGTGCCGTAATAGTTTTTTTAGTTACTGATATATTATATATGAATTTTCTATTTTGTCAAATTTTAGTAATAAAATATAATCCAATATATTTTTCTAGATTATTTCACTTATATTAATTATTTATATTTTTTTCTAATTTATTATTATTCAGCAGTACATACTTAATAGCGTCTTCTTCAGTAATTGGTTTATAATGTAAATTGCATAATGTCTCCTGGTTCTCTATTAAAAACATCTTTGGAAGATTATGAACATAATTAAAATATTTATAAATTTTCTTTTTATTTACAATAACTTTATTTACCTGATTTTTTATTTCGTATAGAATATTTCCCATTTCAGAAATTACAATGTCATTTTTTATATTACTCTTTTCCCATTTTGCAACCTTTTTCCATTTTTCTACTTTATAATACTTGCCTATTTCGTATTCATTCTTACATATTTTAATAAAATCATTCAATACACTATTTATATCTGCATCTTCCGCTAAAACACTATATATTTGAATAAGTTGTTCAATATGTATCCGAATTATTCTTTTGTATTTTCTTCCCCATCTTCGGCCATAACATCTCCCTTTCTCCGCCACCAATCCAATATATAATATTTCCCCTATAACATTTTCTATTATCATATCAATCTATTACCTTTATTACTTTTTTTCCGAATTCATACCATTTTTTTACCCAACATATATTCATTGCTGATGGTAATTGGTCTATTGGTATATTCATATTTATTGCAGAATTTTTACCTAACATTATCGTTGCAACAGTTGTATGATGTCCTTCAACTAAATATCTACCAGTAGCATCTGTATATACTCTACTACTTGCCTTCAATGGATCATATTTTTCCATTATCTCAAATACACGACTTTTACTAATAACTGTTTGTCCTGGTCGTAATCCAGACTGTTCAAGTTCCTGAAATGCTTTTTCAAATACTGCCCTATTCTTTATTCCTTCACTAATTTTTGTGCCTATTACACCAATACCTGCAAATATTGCTCCACAAACAGCTCCTGAAATTACTCCCGAAAATGCACCATTCTCAAACCCCTTTAAAAAACCTTCTCCATTTATTGCACCCTTTATTCCTCCTATTACACCACCAAATAATGCCCCTGAAATTGCTCCTGAACAAGCCCCAGCAAGAATAACTCCACCTACTCCTGTCCATAATATTGCAATAGCTACAACTACAATTACTATTGTTACTATTAATTTCCAATGTTCGCAACACCATTCTGCGGCACTTTCAACTGTGTCCACTACTTTTTCAATAAAACCTTTTTCGCACTCAGGCTTTAAGTATGAATATTTGGTGTAAAAGTCTTCTTTTGCCTTAATTAGTTCCTCTTTTGCGGCATTATCCCTATTAACTGTTACTGTTATAAAGTTATCTACTTCTGTATTTAACTTCTTTAAGTCCTCAACTTTCTCTTTTTCTGTCTTTGATGAGGATCTAATATTGTCAACTGCACCATCTAAATTGTAAGTATTGCTGTTTACACCCTGAAGTGTGAATTTCAATGTACCTAATTGTGTATCAAGGTTATTAACCGATGATACCATTATATTTATTAGGCTATCTACTCCATTTAACTTGTCCTTATATAATGCTATTGTAGCCATTTAATTATTTCCTCTTCTCCCTTTTCCAATTCCCTCATACAGTACAATATTTCCGCCATATAAAAATCTTATCTATTATACACATTGATGCCTGTGTTCATTATGCTCACAATTTCATCAACTTAAGATAATTTATACAGTATTAATTAATTTATATTACATAACTTACTAAATTATATTATAATAACATATGAAATGACAAACACTTTTTATAAATTCAGGTTAAAGAAAATATCTAGTTACCTTCTCAATATAAAATCCCAAATTCCTTATTTTTTTAACCAATTCCATATCTAAAATAGCGACTTTTGAAATGTGTTTTCGACACTTACCGTTTATAATAATACTTTCATAGATAAACGTACTCTTTTGCAACAACCTGTTACTAAGAGTGTGTTACATCAGCATATTGAACCCACTAATATTTGCCCCGCCATATTACATAAAAATCCAAATACTATCACCGGACCAAAAAGAACGCATGCAACTATTACCACCACAACTATTGCAACTAATAATTCCCAGTTTTCACGACACCATTCAGCTACACTTTCAACCGTATCCACTACTTTTTTCTGTTTTTGATGAGGATCTAATGTTATCAACAGCCCCCTCTAGTACAACTACCATTAAATATGTATCCTATTGACGCAGAATAATTTTTCAGTCTGCAAGGCGGAGGATTGAGGCGTAGCTGTAGCTACGGCGATTGACGACAACGTGGCAGATGAAAAATTAGACAAGTCAATGGGGGGACACATTTAGTGGTCGCTGTACTTAATTATAGGTGCTACTATTTACTCCCTGTAAGGTTCACTTAAGTGTCCCTATTCGGTTGTCTAAGTTGTTACCATTTATTTCTTTTGGCTTATATAAAAATCGGCTACAATCATTCTCTCATAGGAATAATTGCAGCCGATCTGTCATTTCATTTGTTTTAATGTTTTAGACATCGCCTACATTGAAAAAATTCATTAATTTTGTTTATTATTTTCTAATATCCACAGGCACCATAAACAGCCCAGGCACCATAAACTCTTTAACACCTACTCTCTAATTCTCCAATTGCTTCGAAAATATCTAAATCCTCATATTTCTCTCCAATGCTTTTAATTGTACTAATATACTTTGGATTTCCTGTAAACGCTAAAATCGAAATAATATAATCTGATACGTCTTGATTGAAATTATTTATAACATCAAAAATACTATCAATCTCTAATTGATTACCAATATCACGACAATTCATAGCCGTAAATACAGCATGATACATTGCTTCAAGTACTACATCACTTTTTTCATCTTTACTTTCTAATATAATTTGATTACAAATTTTTACAACTTCCTCATCTGATATATTTCCATATTCAAATACATCGCTCATATCATCATATTTTTTACACTTTTCATTCATAATTTTAATCCGCCTTTCTGCGAAAGGCACCAATGCGTCATGAAACATTTTAGCTACCTTTCACTTTTCTAATCTATCTTCCTTCTGACATTATTTCTTTATAAAACTCACAACACTACAGAACACGTAGAGATGAGTTGCTGGACTGTATAGCGGCGACCTCGCATATTCATTTAGTGTCGGTCATCCGTTAAGTCATCAATGATTGGCGCATAACAGTAGCACGTAAACTTATCTCTTCCAAAGTCGACTCAATTTTGCTGGATGACGAGTCTCTGTCAGTTTGATAACTACAAATCATCAGAAGGATATTTAATTGTCGTTTAATATTCTCAAAAATAACTGTTGTGGACTTGATGTCCACAAAACTTGTATCTTTGATTGCATCGGTATTACCGATTCTCACAATCGTACATAATATAAGCAGGCTCGATTTTCTTCCCTTACTAATAGTTTGTATGAGTTGTGTGACTGGCTTGCTAGATATAACTGCACTGACGTTTGCATGGAATCCACCAGTAAATATTGGATTCCAGTTTTTAATATCTTAGAGAAAAATAACATCTAGGTTACTCTTTCTCACTCCAAATATACCAAGCCTTCCTTTATTCCACCTGCCGACATCCGTGAATTTAAAGACCTCGTAAGATACCGTTTCAAACTTACCTGTATGATTACCGGCGAGAAGAATCGTGCTCATAACTGTCTTACTGTATCTAACTTTAAACTAGACGATGTCTGAATCACATCGATGAATTAGATAAGCTTCAAGCAGAAATAGAACGGAAAATCTTTCGTCTCAGTGATAAGTATGAAAGCGTTCCCTATCTTATACGAACCATACCAAAATTCGATATGAACCCATTGACTGCTATTCAGGTGCTCTCTGAAATCGGAGGTGATATGTCTGTCTTCCCCACAGCTAAAAACCTCGTATCATGGGCTGGATGTTGTCCTCGTAATGATCAAAGCAATCACAAAATCAAATCCACTAGGATTTAACGTTCTGGTTCCTTTTTTAAACCAGTTTTGGTGCAAGTAGCAAATGCTTTTATCAAATCCAAGAAACACCCTAAATTTACTACAAGTTATCGACGTATATAAGCACGTCGTAGTCACAATAAAGCTATCATTGCCATCTGTCGTATGATCCTGACGGCTATCTGGCACATACTCACAGATTTAAAATCATATACACCAGAAGGCTTTCTTAAGTCGCGTCCTGTGAATAATTCAAAAGTATTGACCACTTCGTAGACACTTAATCTACTGAAACAACGGGGATATGTCATCAAAGATGATACTGCTCCTGTTACCTTATTAGGTGTTGTGTATATATTTGATTTTTAAACCACTGAAATATGGTTTATTTGCTATGCCCTTTATTTCTTGGCTGTCTTCTACTTATTTGTTTCAAACTTATTATTCTCCCATTCATTCAGGATTTTTTATTTTAATATGAGTTCGATTTGCTAATTCTTCACTATAGTTTGGACTAGCAGTATTTGTAATACCAGGTGGTTGAAATTTCAATGAAATAGGGTCCAAATATTTTTTCCCTTGTTGAACACGAACAACCCATCCATTTGCTGCATTACTACCAGCAGGTGCGGAAGCATCTGCACCATGAATTCTCACACGATAGGTCTTCCCATCTTGCACCCACTTATATTCGAATCCTTCTGTAACCTTTCCAACCTCTGGTATAAGTTCTCTACGTACTGCATCTTGTGGAATTCTAGACAACACTTCTTCTATCGTTGCTCCTTCCAAATTACTAAAATCTCCAACATTTCCTTTCCCTAAATACTTGGCATCCTCTGCACTACCTTTTTTCCAAGAGTATTTACCATTATACCCAGGTCCTGCATTATGCACCAGCACTTCCATCTCTCCAACATGATATGTGTGCCAGTCCTCTACCTGGAAGTTGTATACTGTTACTTCTTCGTCTTCTTCCAGATATTCTTTGTATATCTGCTCTACTTCAAGTATCTTTCCATCTGCATCCTGCAGTGGACTTCCTATGCAAAGCTGACCTGCATTTATAAAGCCTCTTCCCACTACAAAATATGGATGATCTGGAGTTGATACTATTTCTTCTCCTCCAACAACTATATGTACAAGTTCCCTTGTCTTTCGAACATATTTCTCAAGTACTTTTTTGTAGCCTGTTTCCATTGTATCAGAATTTGTTGATAATACAAGGTCTCCCTGCTTGATGCTCTCTATTCTGGCAAAGCCAAGCTCTGTTGCTATTAATGTTCCAGCAATGAAGCATTTCATTGTAGATGTCATTCCACCAGTAAATACTGCTATTCCTGATACACCTGTCTGGAAGAAGTTATACGCTTTATTAGAATGAAGCTTGCTGTTTAAATCATATATTGCTCCTGTTCCAAACGCTCTGTCCAGCATGGCAAGGGTATCAAACCCTCCCATTGCCATACTTATTCCTTTTGATACTGCCGCTGTACCCTTTATAAATTTTCCGAATGTCGATGTACACTTTACAAATTTACCACACACAGCTCCAAGCTGTCCTATGCCGGCAAATGCTGCTCCACATATAGCTCCTGAAATCGCTCCCGAGAAGGCTCCATCCTCAAAGCCATCCAGGAAGCTTCCTCCATTCGCCATACTTTCCAGCCCCCCTGAGATTCCACCTATTACAGCTCCTGATATTGCTCCCCAGCAGGCTCCTGCAAGAATTACACCACCTACTCCAGTCCATATAAGCGCAACTGCAACTATAACTATTACTATAGTAACTATTAGTTTCCAGTGCTCGCAACACCATTCTGCTGCACTTTCAACTGTATCCACTACTTTTTCAATAAAACCTTTTTCGCACTCAGGCTTTAAGTATGAATATTTGGTGTAAAAGTCTTCTTTCGCTTTATTTAGTTCCTCTTTTGCGGCGTTATCCCTATTTACTGTTACTGTTATAAAGTTATCTACTTCTGTATTTAACTTCTTTAAATCCTCTACTTTCTCTTTTTCTGTTTTTGATGAGGATCTAATGTTTTCAACAGCACCATATAATGTCATTCATTTATTTCAAATGTTTTGCATAATAGTGATTTTTCTCCAATAAAAGCTAATTCTAACCCCATAGCATCACTTCCATACCTACACGCAATATCACCATACATATTACATATATTTATTATATTTGCCTCATCAATTTCATCATACTCATCTAATTTTAAAAAATGCATCCAAAAACTTTTGTCAATTTTTTCTTTCCTAAAATAATCTTTATTGCTCAAAAATAATGAATACATACTTTTTTTGTCACTTAAAATACGCAATAATATTGCTAATTCATTTATATTTGCTTTTGCCACACCCAAAAAATATTTCTCTCTATTTTTTTCACATTCTATCTCTTCTAAAAGCTCTAATTTCCTTAAATCATATTTTTTATATATCTTTTTCCAACACTTTTTATAATTTTCTACCCTAGAATTCTTATCCTCAACTTTTTCACATGCAATTAAATAAAAGCTATATTCATTATTATCTATTTTTCTAAAGCATTCCGCTTGACAATAATCAAAAAACTCTTCCTTATCTACAACTATATCTTCTGCATTAAAACTCAATACAGAAATATTTTTATCCTGACAATTAGCTATTTTATCCGACCACTCATAATATTCCATTATATTATCGCAATATTCTTCCCATTTTCTCATTTATGTCTCCTCTTATCATTACTATCGGCTATAAAATAAATATCCATACTAATAATCAAAATGATTGTTATTGGAATCATTAAAATGTGGACCTCTATTTTGTGTTGGATCATCTAAAAATATATGTCCAGCCGCATCATCTCTTATTTCTATTCCATTCTTAAACTGATATATTTTTCCTGGTTGCCGCTTTCCTCTTCTATCAACATTAGGTTTTACCTTTGGTTGTTCAGAAACTGGAATATTATTTTTTCTTTTAGCTTCCCTAAATGCTCCTTTTCTCTTCGCACCTTGTGGTGACATATTCGGTGGTCTATTCCCATAATCAGAATTATGCACCAGCACTTCCATCTCACCCACATGATATGTGTGCCAGTCCTCTACTTGGAAGTTGTATACTGTTACTTCTTCGTCTTCTTCCAGATATTCTTTGTATATCTGCTCTACTTCAAGTATCTTTCCATTCGCATCCTGCAGTGGACTTCCTATGCAAAGCTGACCTGCATTTATAAAGCCTCTTCCCACTACAAAATATGGGTGGTCTGCTGTAGAAACTATTTCTTCTCCGCCAACAACTATATGTACAAGTTCCCTTGTCTTTCGAACATACTTCTCAAGCACTTTTTTGAAACCTGTTTCCATTGTATCAACATTCGTTGATAATACAAGGTCTCCCGGCTTGATGCTATCAATTTTTGATAAACCGTATTCTGTTACTATTAATGTTCCTGCTATAAAACATGTTTTGTTAGATGCCACTCCACCTGTAAATGCTGCAACTATATTTGTGCCAAATTGAAAATAATTGTACACATCGTTACTATGACATGCCATATTTAACTGATATATTG
>JBGVKZ010000004.1:0-95295 GCA_045124055.1 Lachnospiraceae bacterium
TTGGCAGCTCCGAAAATGAACCATCGCAGGTCACCACGATTCCAATGGTGGAATGATCCTGCATTACTTTTCTGGTGCCAATTTCCGCCGCCTTTACAAAGGGAATCTTCTCCTCTGACCACGGCGTTTTCACAAATCTCGGTTGGTCATCTTCCATATGACCCGCTGCTCCGGAAACCATATATCCAACACAGTCTATCAGACGCACCTTCAAATGCACATCTTCTGACAGTTCCAGTTCAAATGCTTCTTTTGGTAAAAATTTAGGTTCTGTCGTTGTAATTGTACGTCCGGAACCACTTTGAGGAAGTTCATCCAAAATCCGCTTTTTTTCCGGACTATCCGGCAAATTTGGAAGCACTAACAGATCCATCATTCTTTTTATCAAAGTGGATTTTCCCGTCCTGACAGGACCGATGACTCCAATATAGATTTCTCCTCCTGTACGCATTTGAATATCTTTGTATAAGTCAAACTCTTTGTTTGCGACATTGTCCATAAAAAAACCTCCGACTCATAAAATTGTTTTTACAATCTATGAATCAGAGGTTCTAATTATGACTTATTCAATTACGAGTTCTTCCCAACGCTGGTCAGCCACGAATGCAACATATGTTTTACCTGTGTTGATCTTAATTTCATTACCTAAACCGTCATAGTAACGTGTAGGGTTTGTATCACCAAGTTTAGACCATGTTACATTGATTCTTTCACCATTTGTGATGTAGATTGCTTCCTGACCTTCACCGATACAGTTGAAGATTAAGTAACCATTTTCATCTAACTGGTTATAAGATACTCTCTGGATGATTACGTTCTTAAATGCTAACTGTTTGTTACCATTCTGTGCATCTAAGTGTGGTCCGCCGTGTTCTGAGTAGTAATATAATCCATCTTCTGCATTATATTTTAATTCAGACTGGTTGTTAGGGAATGGAAGATCGATAAATGTTGCAGATTTTGCAAACTGTGCATAGTCTTTATGTTCGCCTAAAACAACTGGATTTGCTTCTGATGCAAACTGATAATGAGCACCTTCATAGTGTTCTGTGTACGTTGTCTGAATACCAAGTCTGTCAGCATATTTCTGAACTTCACCTGTTAAGATGTATTCTGTAAATTCACGTGGTTTGCCATTATCTACACGTCCGAAGTATCCGGAAATGTTATCAGATGCAGGTAATGCAAGATAATCATTGATGTAGAAAGGACCACCGTCGTGACAGATGATTGCGTTCCATTCGTTTGCAAGAAGAATGTTTGTAGGACGCAGTGAACGCACACTACCAAACTGTTCAATTGCACCCCAGTCTTTTACAAGACACATGAAACGTGTAATTTCTTTATTTGCAGTACTGTTCATTAATTCATAAACAACATCTGCCTGTGTTAAACCGAAGTGTGGTAAAGCACGTTTGTCATTGTCAACCATAACAGCGATTGGTCTCTGATCTTTTAATTCTTCAGAGATGATTTCGTTTGTTAATTCACTTCTGTAGAAGCCTTCCGGAACAACCACTTCTTCAACTTCTGGTTCTTCTTCGACAACTTCTTCTACAACTTCTGCTTCTTCTTCAAATTCAACAGTAACTTCTTCTGCTGGTTCTTCTTTTCCACCACAAGCTGTTAACGCTGCAACCATTGCTACAGAAGCAAGGAGCATTAATAATCTCTTTTTCATCAGTTTCTTTTCCTTTTTTTTAAGTATTATTTGTTAGAAAGATATTCGTGGATACCTTTCGCAGCAGCTTTACCAGCACCCATTGCAAGGATTACAGTTGCTGCGCCTGTAACTGCGTCACCACCTGCGTAAACACCTTCTTTAGATGTCGCGCCGAAATCTTCGCTTGCTACAATACACTGTCTCTTGTTGATTTCAAGTCCTTTTGTTGTGGATGAAATCAATGGATTAGGAGATGTGCCAAGGGACATGATAACTGTATCAACTTCGATTTCAAATGCACTGCCTTCGATAACAACTGGACGACGTCTGCCTGAAGCATCTGGTTCGCCAAGTTCCATCTTCACACATTTGATGGCTTTTACCCAACCATTTTCGTCTGCAAGGATTTCAACAGGGTTTGTGAGAAGGTCAAAGATAATACCTTCTTCTTTTGCATGATGAACTTCTTCCACTCGTGCCGGAAGTTCTTCTTCACTACGTCTGTAGATGATATGAACTTCTGCGCCAAGACGAAGAGCTGTTCTTGCAGCATCCATTGCTACGTTACCGCCGCCGACAACAGCTACTTTTGTGCCTGCTGCGATTGGTGTATCATAATTTTCATCAAATGCTTTCATTAAGTTGTTACGTGTTAAGTATTCGTTTGCAGAGAACACACCGCTAGCCTGTTCTCCAGGAATACCCATGAATTTTGGAAGACCTGCTCCGGAACCGATAAATACAGCATCAAAGCCTTCTTCTTCCATTAATTCATCAATTGTAACAGCTTTACCAACAACTACATTGGTTTCAATTTTAACCCCAAGGGCTTTTACGTTTTCGATTTCCGGCTGAACAACTCCGTCTTTTGGTAAACGGAATTCAGGGATACCGTAAACAAGTACACCACCTGCTTTGTGGAGTGCTTCAAAAATTGTAACATCGTAACCTAATTTTGCAAGGTCACCTGCACATGTAAGACCTGCTGGGCCAGAACCAATGACAGCAACTTTTTTGCCGTTCTTTTCTTCTGCTCCAACTGGTTTGATATTGTTTTCTCTCGCCCAGTCAGCTACGAATCTTTCCAGTTTACCGATAGAAACAGGATCACCCTTTTTACCACGGATACACTGACCTTCGCACTGGCTTTCCTGTGGACATACACGTCCGCAGATTGCAGGGAGGGCACTGGACTGTCCGATAATCTTATATGCTTCTTCGAACCATCCTTCTTTTACTTTTGCGATAAATCCCGGGATATCGATTGATACAGGACATCCCTGAACACATTTTGCATTTTTACATCCAATACATCTCTGTGCTTCTTCTACTGCTTCATCAGCATTATAGCCAAGACATACTTCATCAAAGTTTTTTGCACGAACCTGTGGGTCCTGTTCTCTAACAGGTACTCTCTTTAATACATCTGCCATTATTCGTCACCTCCACAGTGTCCACATCCGCCGTGATGTGTATCACCTTCCTGTAATTTTAACATTGCTCTGCCTTCCTGAGTTTTGTACATCTGCTGGCGTTTCATAGCCTGGTCAAAATCAACAAGGTGACCGTCAAATTCAGGTCCATCTACACATGCGAATTTTACTTCATCTCCAACTACAAGACGGCATGCGCCACACATACCTGTACCATCAACCATAATTGGATTTAAGCTGACGATTGTTGGAATATTTAATTCTTTTGTCATAAGACAAACAAATTTCATCATAATCATTGGTCCAATAGCAACACATACATCATAAGACTTGCCTTCTTTTTCAACTAAATCTTTAATAGTCTGTGTAACCATACCACTTCGACCATAAGAACCATCATCTGTTGTAACATATAAATTACCAGCAACAGCTTCCATTTCTTTTTCTAAGATTAATAAATCTTTATTTTTAGCACCCACGATAACATCAGCATCTACACCATTTTCGTGTAACCATTTTACCTGTGGATAAACAGGTGCTGTACCTACACCACCAGCAACAAAAAGAATCTTTTTATTCTTAAGTTCTGAAAGTTCTTCTTTTGTAAATTCAGAAGGACAACCAAGTGGTCCTACAAAATCGTGGAAAGAATCTCCAGCTTTTAAATTTGCCATCATTGTAGTTCCTGCCCCAATGGCCTGGAATACAATCGTGATTGTTCCCTTTTCTCTATCGTAATCACAAATTGTAAGTGGAATACGTTCTCCATCTTCGTCCATTCTTACGATAACAAATTGTCCCGGCAAACATGATTTTGCCACTCTTTTTGCCTCAACTGACATCAAATAAATATTTGTAGTAAGTTCTCTGGCTTCTAAAATTTTGTACATCTTACTCCTCCATTTCAAAAGGTATGCATTTGTTACATTTCCTCTTTTTATTATATAAAATTATGCTTCATACAAGGTTAAAACATAATCCATATTCTCTGTAATTTCTGCTTTGTAAATCGTTCCGTCATAAACATTTACGGCAAACAGATTCCCCGTAGCATATTTTTCTGTCTCCGGTGATTGATGATATTCTGCAATGATATAAAACTCTCCCATTCCTTCTTCAGAAATTGCATACTGGTATTCATAGGAATTATTCCCATCAAAATTGCTACAAGTTCCCGAATAATCCAAAATAACATTGGCATTAATCATTAGTGCATACACATCTCTTTGTGCATTGGTAAACTCATACTCAGTATTGAGTGTAAGGGTATAGTCTCTAGATACCACCTCACTTGGAAATCCCGACTCATCATTATAACACACAAACTTAAATTGTGTCTTTCCAAGTGGCATTGGGATAGCTCCCGTATATTTTGTTGAACTTTTATCCGGTGTACTTCCATCAGTAGTATAATATACACTACAACCCTCTGAATAATCAATAGTAATCATCTCTGGTATAACATATTCTCCACTGTACACACTAACAGATGGAGGATATGGAGTCGTCCGATTTTCCACGTAAAAAGTCTTCGTAACCACTTCACTTTCTACTCCATAATCGTTAATAAAAATTGCATTGATTACATATTTGCCAACCTCTAAAAAAATAGGGCTTTCATATTTGGCACTTTCTGTGGTTGGTACACTGCCGTCTGTGGTGTAATAAATATTACCATTTTCAGTGGCACTCAGTTTCAAAGGAATCGTCTCCACATAAGTACCTTCTGCATAACTAAATTTCACCGGTAAGGATAAATAATCCTGATACTTTGTCACTATAATACTTGACGGGCAAAAAATCAATAAGTCATTGATTTTCCGATATTGTTTTGTATCAATGTATTTCTGAATTAGTTCATCATAGCAATACACAATTTCGCTTTCATCATACGCACCATAAGATATACCATCTACTAAATATTTTTCAGCACTACTGTAATCCTCTAAAATCAAAGCACTCTGAAAACCTGCAATATAGGCATCAACGTAGCTTTCATCTAGCAAAACTGTTCGTTCCACATAAGTTAAACATTCACTGTAATTTTTCTTTTCATATGCCTCCATAGCTTTTCCATACTGATAGCCTGGTGATAAATAGCAAATAAGTGCAATAATTCCTATAACAAAAAGGGCACAAAAAGAGACACAAAATGCTGAAAATATATAAAAAATCATTTTGTGTTCTTTTTTAAACTCCTTTATTCGATAAAATAAGCTCTCATGCTTCTCTTTTTCTTCTCTTGCCTTATCCGCTTCTTCTTTAGAAGCAATATCCACTTCTTTTTGGATATCTTTTAAAGAGCTTAAAATACTTCCTTCAACTTCCGGTTCAAAATTTGGAACCATCTGAATTTCATATCCGCAATATTCACAGTATAAATATCCATCTTTTAGTTCCTTATTACAATTAGGACATTGCATTTAAAAAGCTCCTATATACTATCCATTTATTTCCACTGAATCTACACAGTTTTTCATTAACATCGCAATAGTCATTGGGCCAACTCCACCTGGAACAGGTGTAATGGCACTACATTTTGGTGCTACGGCATCAAAATCCACATCACCACATAATTTATTATTTTCATTACGATGAATTCCTACGTCAATTACAACTGCACCTTCTTTGACATATTCTTCTGTAATAAATTTGGGTTTTCCCAGAGCAGCGATTAAAATATCCGCTTTTTTGCACACTTCTTTCAAATCTTTCGTTTTAGAATGGGTAATGGTTACTGTACCATTTTCTCTAAGCAATAAAAGAGACATTGGTTTTCCAACAATATTACTTCTACCTACTACTACACATTCTTTTCCTGCAATATCGATATGATATCTTTTTAAAAGTTCAATAACGCCTGCTGGTGTGCAGGATAAAAAGCCCTTACGTCCTATGCAAAGATTTCCAACACTCATTGGATGAAAACCATCTACATCTTTTGTTGGAGAAATCGCCATTAAAACTTTATCCTCAGAAATCGTTTTTGGCAATGGCAACTGGACTAAAATACCACGAACTTTCTCATCGTTGTTCAATTTATCTATCAATTTCAAAAGTTCTTCTTCTGTGGTATCTTCCTCTAAATGATAAGAAAGAGACTCGATTCCTATGTATTCGCAAGCTTTTTTCTTGTTATTTACATAGACAGAAGAAGCTGGGTCACTACCTACCTGAATGACAGCAAGACAGATTTCTACTCCCTGCTCTTTATAACGTGCAACTTTTTCTCTACATTCATCTTTTATTTTTGTGGAAATCTTTTTTCCATCAATAATCACTGGTTCCATTGTTTTCTCCTATCTTTAGAATAATCCTGTAATAACGCCATCGTCATTTACATCAATCTGGAATGCCACCGGGTTTTTCGGTAAACCAGGCATTGTCATAACTGTACCGGTTAAAACAACTACAAAACCCGCACCAGCTGAAACATAGACATCTCTGACACTGATTTCAAAATCACTTGGTCTACCAAGTTTCGTAGGGTCATCCGAAAATGAATACTGATTTTTTGCCATACAAACAGGTAAATTACCAAACCCTAATTTTTCCAATTTTTCAATCTGTTTTTCAGCCGCGGCGGTATAGGTAACACCATTTGCACCATAAATTTCCGTGGCTACTGTATGAATCTTTTCTTTTAAAGAAGCATTGTCTTCATACAAAAGTTTAAAGTGGCTTTCTTTTTGTTCTAAAGTTTCTAAGACTTTCCGTGCCAATTCTACACCGCCTTTTCCACCTTCGCCCCAAACTTTTGATAAAGCAAATTCGCAATTTCGTTCCTCACAGAATTGTCTTACAAATTCGATTTCTTCTTCTGAATCTGTTACAAAGGCATTTAATGTAACCACTACCGGTACACCAAATTTTTGTAAATTTTCAATATGCTTTTCTAAGTTGACAATACCTTTTTTCAAAGCTTCCAAATTTGGAGTATTCAAATTTTCTTTTTTTACATTGCCATTGTATTTTAAAGCACGAATGGTTGCTACTAAAACTACACAATCTGGTTCTAAGCCTGCCGCTCTACATTTAATATTAAAGAATTTTTCTGCACCAAGGTCTGCACCAAATCCAGCCTCTGTAATCACATAATCTGCCATTTTTAATGCTGTCTTTGTTGCTCTAATAGAGTTACAACCATGGGCAATGTTAGCAAATGGTCCACCATGAACAATGGCTGGTGTATGTTCCAAAGTCTGAATCAGGTTTGGTTTTAAAGCATCTTTTAACAAAGCTGCCATAGCCCCTACTGCCTTTAAATCTTTGGCTGTAATCGGTTCTCCCTGATAGTTATAGGCAACTACCATTCTTCCAAGACGTTCTTTCAAATCGTCCATATCTTTTGCCAGACATAAAACTGCCATAATTTCGGAAGCAACTGTAATAACAAAATGGTCTTCTCTTACAACTCCATCGGCTTTTGCACCAAGTCCAACTACAACATTTCTAAGAACTCGGTCATTCATATCCAAACAACGCTTCCATACTATTTGTCTTGTATCAATATTCAATTCATTGCCCTGCTGAATATGATTATCAAGTAATGCTGCCAATAAGTTATTTGCAGAAGTAATTGCATGAAAATCACCTGTAAAATGAAGGTTCAAATCCTCCATAGGAACGACCTGGGCATATCCGCCGCCGGCAGCTCCTCCTTTGATACCAAAACATGGTCCAAGAGATGGCTCTCTTAGTGCAATAACGGCTTTTTTTCCTAAAATACCAAAAGCCTGTCCTAAACCTACACTGGTAGTTGTCTTACCTTCTCCTGCCGGAGTTGGATTGATGGCAGTTACTAAAATCAGTTTTCCATCTTCATTTTTCTCTACTTTTTCAATAAATTCATCTGAAATTTTTGCTTTGTATTTTCCATACATTTCCAAATCATCCGCCGAAATATCTAATTTTTCAGCAATTTGGGTAATTGGTAATAATTCTGCTTCCTGTGCAATCTGAATGTCTGTTTTCATTTTGAATCCTCACACTAAATATTACTTTCTTCTAAGTATTGTTCAAACTGTTCTTCTGTCATTAAAACTTTTCTTGGTTTCGTACCTTCATCTTTTCCTACGATACCAGCTTCATAAAGCTGGTCCATAATTCGTCCGGCTCTGTTAAAGCCAATGCGGAAAGCACGTTGCAACATACCTATCGATGCTTTATCTTTTTCGATAATAAATCTTGCTGCATCTACAAAATATTCGTCAATATCTGAACCCGATTCTCCACCGTTTCCGCCAGCACTTCCACCTTGTGAACCCATATGCTGAATCTGATTTTGAATTTCTTCATCGTAAAGACTTCCATTACCCATGCATTCATTTTTCAAGAAATCTACTACATCAGAAACTTCTTCATCGGATACAAAAGCACCTTGAATTCTGGCTGGCTTTGGATAACCTTGTGGGGCAAAAAGCATATCGCCTTTTCCTAAAAGCTTTTCCGCACCATTGCTATCCAAAATGGTTCTGGAATCTACACCACTGGATACTGCAAATGCTACCCTGCTTGGCATATTTGCTTTAATTAAACCTGTAATGACATCTACGGAAGGTCGCTGAGTTGCGATAATCAAATGAATTCCCGCAGCTCTGGCAAGCTGTGCCAAACGACAAATAGATTCTTCTACTTCTCCAGGGGCAACCATCATTAAGTCCGCCAACTCGTCTACAATAATCAATATCTGTGGCATAACACTGACAGGTTCTCCGTCAATCATTCCACCAGACGCTTCCACTGCCTTATTATACCCTTTCAAATCACGAACATTTAAATCTGCAAACTTTTTGTATCGCTCGGACATTTCTGCCACTGCCCAATGTAATGCACCGGCAGCTTTTTTCGGGTCTGTCACTACTGGAATTAACAAATGAGGAATTCCATTATACACACTCAATTCCACAACTTTTGGGTCAATCATAATGAGTTTTACTTCCTCTGGTTTTGCCTTATATAAAATACTCATAATGATAGAGTTAATACAAACCGATTTACCTGAGCCTGTACTACCTGCAATTAACATATGTGGCATCTTTGCAATATCCGCCACTACAGTTTTTCCACCAATATCTTTTCCAACTGCAAATGCCAGTTTGGAAGAGAAATCACGAAATTCATTGGTTTCGATTAAATCACGTAAGGAAACTGCCATATTTTCTTTATTTGGCACTTCAATACCAACCGCTGCTTTTCCAGGAATCGGTGCTTCAATACGAATGTCTGTGGCTGCCAGATTCAATTTAATATCATCTGCAAGTCCTACAATTTTACTTACTTTAACACCCTGTTCAGGTTGTAATTCATATCTGGTAACAGAGGGGCCTTGACTGATATCTGTGACAGTAACATTGACACCAAAATTTTTCAATGTCTGCTGCAAACGAAGGGCTGTTTCCTTCAATTCCATAGAGGAATCTCCCGAACCGCTTTTTTTACTCTTATGTAACAAATCAATCGGTGGGAACTTATATTCTTTGGAAACCGGTTTACTTGCCTTAGAAATTTCTTTTTCCACAGAGGCCTTTACTGTATCGGTAACTGGTTCTACCTTCACAGCCTTTGGTCTTGTATCTCTTTCTATTTTTTCTACATATTCTGGTTGCTTTGTTGCCATAACCGGCTCCGGCATACCAGATAAATCCACAGAACTTGCCATTTCTCTTTTAGGCATAGTAATCTCTGTCATTTCCTGCATTTTACGTTCTTTTACGGTTTCTCTAACAGGTTCTCTATACACAAAAGTTTCTTCCTTGGCCACGGAATTTAAAGTAATTTCGTGCATATCGTCTGTGACTTTCGGCATAGTTATCTTAACCGGTTCTTCTTCCACAGTTTCAGGTTCTTTTAAACTGGTATCCATCATAACCCCTGAAACTTTTCTATCCATACGCAAAATTTTATCATTCTCTTTTGCTTCTTCTTGAAGACGTCTGGCTTCTTCCATTTTACTACGTCTTTCAAAATTTTCTTCGCGTCTTTTCTGTTTTTGCTCTTTTAATCTTTCGCCCCGTTCATGCCATCTATCTGATTCTTCATAGGATTTTCTAATAACCTGTTTTCCTGTCTGTTTCACACTTCCGATAAAAGCACCCTCTGTGAGTAAAATCAGAGAAATAATACTCCAAACTATTAACACTAAAATCGTACCAATTAAAGACAAAAATCTGTAAAGGCAAAATGCAATCGAACCTGCAAGAATTCCACCACCAGCTCTATCCTGAGAACAACGCTCATAAATTTCCTTGATGTTGTATTTCATAACGTCGCCATAATCGGCTGAAAACAGTTCAAAAATAACCATCAATACTACACACAAACTGACAATAGACCAAAATTTCCGAATTGCCACATAATCGCCGCTTTTCAAATTATAAAAAATTACACTTCCACCTATAAATAAAGGGGCCACATAGGCAAACAAACCAAATAAACCAAACATAAAATCACTGATTGCATTGCCAAAACTTCCTATAATCCGGAAGTTACATAAAAATAAAAAGATGCAGACTGCAACCAATAAAATCATAACAATATCGTCCATTGCCTGTTCATTAATTCTTGACTGATTTTTTCTTGCAGTCTGTGAATTTGTTTTTCTCTTTGTAGTTGTTGTTCCTCTAGTAGTTGTACTTCTTGAAGCTGTGCTTCTACTATTACTTGTACTTCTATTGTTAGAACCGGACGCCATAAAATCTCCTCCTGTTCGGGCATTCATCTTAGTAGTATAACATTTTAACTACTTTTTGTCAGTAGTTTGTTTGTATTTTGTAATCATTTCGTGTAATTTAGAAAGAGCTTCCTTCATTCCGCCGACTTCATTGATTATTCCTTCTTTCACGGTTTCCTCACCAACCAAAACAGAACCAATGTCTTTTGTTAAGAACTCTGTTTCTGACAAAAGTTCTCTCAATCGCTTCTCATCTATATGACTATGGGTCGTAACAAACGTGATAATTCGATTCTGAATCTGTTCAAAATATTCAAAGCTCTGAGGAACCCCTATAATTGTTCCACTTAATCTCACCGGGTGAATTACCATAGTAGCTGATGGAACAATAAAAGAATAATCTGTACTTACCGCAATCGGGACACCTATGGAATGACTTCCTCCTAGTACAAGGGAGCAGGTAGGTTTACTTATGGACGCAATCATTTCGGAAATGGCAAGTCCCGCCTCCACATCTCCACCAACTGTATTAATTAAAAGCAAAACACCATCTACTTCATCATCATCCTCTAGTTTTCCAAGTAATGGCAAAACATGCTCGTATTTTGTTGTTTTCGTTGTTCCGCTTAAATTCTCATGACCTTCGATTTCTCCAATGATGGTTATAAGCTGTATTTTATGCTTACTCGACTGGTTTTCAAGCACCACCATTCCTGACTCTCTCAATTCATTTTCTTTTTCTCCCATACTTACCTCCAACACATCTTCATAAAATAAAAAACGGATAACCACGCACTCTTTTTACGTCGTAACCCGTTTTTATTATGTCCTTATAAGTATGAAACTATGTACCTACACATCAAAATCATCGTCTTCCGATACTTCTACATCGTACTTCATTTCTTCTTCCGTAGGTTCATATGCATAATCAATCGCTTTCTTTTCCTTTTTCTTTGGTTTCTTAAAAGTCATTGGAATAAACTCTAAATCTACGTCATTCAGTTTTTCATTCATTTCACGAATTGCCTGAATTTCCTCTTGATTTTCCTTTTCTTTCTGCGTTTTTTCTGTCTTTTCTTCTTTCTGCATCTTATCTGTCACAATGTTTTCTTCTTGCATTTCATCTGCCCACTCTTCTTCAATGACTTCTTCAAATGGCAACTCTGTCAGCATACTGACACCGAAAATTGCATAAAAAACGAAGGCAAAAAATAACATAAAATGATTATCTACGCCACTTGTATAATTCGTTCCAAAAAACAAGTAAAAAACTCCCATAACAAATGGAATGACATAATATAATTTTTGATGCCAAATGCCATATACCCCTAAAAAACCTATAATATTCAAAATAAGTATGGTGGTCCCAAAAGCATCCACGCTTTCTAATTTGTAGAATCCCATCACATATTGTGATAATACAATTTTATCCAGGAAAATTCCCAGTAAAACAGTAATCAAAAGACACCCTGTTCCCACTCCGGCATAAAGGAAATACTGCTTTTTATTTGGCAAGTCATATCCACTAAAGAAAACCAAAACCGCCGGCAACAAAAGAATCACACTATTTTGCTCCAAAAGTATCAGTAACGCAAAGGTTCCAACCACGCCAACCATACTGACTATCTGCATTACAAGGCTGTCTTCTTTTTGTTTCCAGGCAAAAACAAAGGACAACGCAAACAAAAACAGAGAAACCAAAACCATATATACAACTGTTGCATCTGGCACAAGGATAAAATCAAGTACTGGTTTTCCAAATAAAAATAGTACTAAAAACAAATTGGCAGCGGCTTCTCTACCTGTAAAATTTTTCACTGTAAAATATAGTAAAATTGCACTTAGTACAAGAAAAATTCTCTGATATACACTAATCGAAAAAGCAATATCACCAAGTAAAATACGAATCATTGAAAGACCATTTTCATAAATTCCTTTCAAGCTAAAACCGTACTCTTCATAAACACCGCCAGCATAAGCCAAATGCTCATAGGCCTCTGACCCTACTGCCAAATCATAAAAGTTTCCTAAATAATAAAACTGATGAATTACTATACCTGCCACAAGAATGAGACACGGAATAATAATTTTCACAGCCTTCGGTACTGTCACATTTTTCACTAAAGGAACAAAAAATCCCTGCAAGCAAAAACTGACAATTCCAAGTAGCAAAAACAATAAAACCGGCAGTACCACCCGATGTGCCACTTCAATATTCGGAAAACTTTTTTCCATAAAATTGGATACAAAAAAAGTCAAAAATGTGCATAAAACTACCATAGCTACTGCCCAAATAATTTTTTCCCATACACATTTTTGACTCATCATAGTTTAATCCTCTTTTTTTTCATCTAAAACACTTTCAATATTATATCTTGGTCTGTGTTTTACTTCTGTATATATTTTTCCAATATATTTACCAATTAATCCAATAGATAATAATTGTACTCCCCCTAAAAACCAGATGGATAAAATAAGCGAAGTCCAACCTGCCTCAACCTCACCAAAAAAGTAGGATGCGAAAGCATAAATGGCTGCCGCCATTGACAAAAAGACAATTCCAAAACCCAAATACATAATTAAATCAATCGGTTTGGTGCTGAAAGATGAAATTCCTTCAAATGCTAATGCCATCATTTTCTTTAACGGATATTTTGACTCTCCTGCTACACGTTCTTTACGTTCATAATACACTGAGTCTGTCTTGTATCCAAGAAGTGGAACCATTCCACGCAAAAAAAGATTGGTTTCTTTGTATTCACTAAATGCTTCCAAAGAACGCTTTGACATCAGTCGAAAATCCGCATGATTATATACGGTTTTAACGCCCATAGAACCCATAATTTTATAGAAACCCTGAGCCGTCGTTCTTTTAAAGAAAGAATCTTTCTTTCTACTGTTTCTAACACCATAAACAATATCACAGCCTTCGTGATATTTGTCTATCATCTCTTCAATAACAGATGTATCGTCCTGTAAATCCGCATCAATGGAAACTGTCACATCACACATATCCTTGGCAGTCATAAGACCAGCCGTCAGTGCATACTGGTGACCTACGTTTTTTGCCAAATTTACTCCCTTTACCTGAGGGTATAAATTGTGTTCTTCACTAATGAATTCCCAAGTTTTATCTTTACTTCCATCGTTTACAAAAAGTACAAAGCTATCCTTCGCTATTTTGTTCTTACGAACCAAATCATCTAATACTTCTCTGAGAGCCTTGGAAGAAATCTTTAGTACTTCTTCTTCGTTATAACAAGGAACTACAATTCCTAATCTATCCATAAAAACTCCTTATGCTTCGGCAATCGCCTGTTCCAAATCAGCAATAATGTCATCTACATTTTCAATACCGACTGATAAACGAATCAAATCTGGTTGTACGCCTGCTTCTACAAGCTGTTCATCATTCATCTGTCTATGTGTATGACTTGCTGGGTGGAGTACACAAGTTCTTGCATCTGCAACATGCGTTACTATGGCTGCAAGTTTTAATTTATCCATCATATTTTCTGCTGCACTTCTTCCACCTTTTAATCCGAAAGAAATAACACCACAGCTACCCTTTGGCAAATACTTCTGTGCCAAATCATAGTATTTGTTGCTCTTAAGTCCTGGATACTGAACCCAAGCTACTTTTTCATAATTTTCTAAAAATTCTGCCACTTTCTGTGCATTACTACAATGTCTTTCTACTCTTAAATGTAAAGTTTCAAGTCCCATATTTAATAAGAATGCATTCTGTGGAGACTGAATAGAACCTAAGTCTCTCATAAGCTGAACAGTTGCTTTTGTAATATAGGCAGCTTTTCCAAACTTCTCTACATATGTAACACCATGATAAGATTCGTCTGGCGTACAAAGTCCTGGGAATTTTTCTGCCTGTGCTTTCCAGTCAAAATTACCGGAATCTACAATCGCACCACCTACGCAAGTAGCATGTCCGTCCATATATTTTGTAGTAGAATGGGTAACGATATCTGCTCCCCATTCAAAAGGATTACAATTAATTGGTGTTGCAAAAGTATTGTCAACAATCAATGGAACTCCATGTGCGTGAGCTACTGTTGCAAATTTTTCAATATCTAAAACAACTAAAGCCGGATTTGCAATCGTTTCACCGAATACACATTTTGTATTTGGTCTGAAAGCTTTATTCAATTCTTCAACAGAATCGTCTGGATTTACCACGGTACATTCAATACCCATTTTTTTCATAGTTACTGTCAATAAATTAAAAGTACCACCATATACCGTAGAGGACATAATAACGTGATCCCCAGCTTCACAAATATTGAATACAGCATAATAGTTCGCTGCCTGTCCGGAAGATGTAAGCATTGCTGCCACGCCACCTTCTAATTCACAGATTTTCTGTGCCACAAAATCATTGGTTGGATTTTGTAATCTTGTATAAAAGTATCCAGATTCTTCTAAGTCAAATAATCTACCCATCTGTTCAGAAGTATCATATTTGTATGTGGTACTCTGAATAATTGGTAAAACTCTTGGTTGACCATTGGTTGGTTTCCAGCCTGACTGAATACAAATTGTCTCTTTTGCATACTGATTCATTTTTGAATCGCCTCCTATTCGTCCCAGTTGTGATATACAGCCTGTACATCATCATCTTCATCTAATAAGTCTAATGTTCTCTGCAAGTTTTTGATAGCCACTTCATCTGTTAGCGTTACATAATTCTGTGGAATCATTGTCACTTCTGCTGAAGCCATTACAATACCACTTTCTTTTAATGATTTTTCTACATCCGCAAAAGAATCTGGGTCTGTGATAATTTCAAAACTATCTTCTTCCTCTGCAAAATCTTCCGCACCTGCATCTAAAGCCATCATCATTAATTCGTCTGCGTCCATATCACATTCTTCTTTATCGATGATAATCTGACCTTTTTTATCAAACATAAACGATACACAACCCTGTGTACCAATACTTCCCTGTCCTTTCGTAAAAGCACTTCTTACATTTGCTGCTGTTCTATTTTTATTATCTGTTAAGGCATCTACGATAATCGCAATACCACTTGGACCATAACCTTCATATGTAACATATTCATAATTAACATTTCCAGCATCGCCTGCCGCTTTTTTAATACCTCTTTCGATAGTATCGTTAGGCATATTGTTGGATTTTGCCTTTTCAATAACCTTTGCTAATTTAAAATTGTTGGCCGGGTCTGGACCACCTTCTTTTACCGCAACGGCAATTTCACGACCAATAATCGTAAAAATTTTACCTTTTGCTGCGTCGTTTTTTTCCTTTTTGTGTTTAATATTCGCAAATTTTGAATGTCCTGACATATTCTATTCTCCTCCCGATTCAATCTTTCTTATAATACCACTATTTGTTTTCTTCTTCAATAGTCGTTTTGTCACCGACTTCTTCCGGTTTTATGATTTTTTCAACGAGAACGCTCTCAATTCTTTTATTCTTTGCTTTTAAAATAGAAAACTGATACCCTTCGTATTCACAAGTAAACTTTTCATTATCTGCCGGAATATGCTCTAACATTGAAATCATAAAACCATTAATCGTTTCAAACTCGGAATGAAATTCAATATCTAAAGTTTCTTCCAGTTCTTCTAGCCTTGTATGCCCATCTAAAATATATTCGGTTTCACTTTTTTCCTTGATATGATGCTGGTCCACATCATATTCATCCATAATGTTACCAACAATCTCCTCCAAAATATCTTCCATAGAAATCAGCCCAGCCGTCTGTCCATATTCATTAATGACTATTGCAAGCTGTACCTTTTGAGCTTGCATTATTTTAAAAATATCGTCTATTTTCTTCGTTTCTGGTATATAAAACGGCTCTCGCAATAATTTCCGAATGCTCTTAATGGACTTATTCATAAGATTTTCTTTGGAATGTAATCTTAAAGCATCTTTTAAATACAAAATACCAATAATACTGTCTACACTCTCATCGAAAACCGGATATCTGCTATATTGACTACTTAGCATAAAATCAATAGCGTCCTCTAACTTCATTGTACTGTCCAGGGCAAGCATATTGCTTCTGTTAATCATAATGTCTTTTGCAACTTTGTCGCCTAATTCAAAAATGTTAGAAATCATCAGCACTTCACTGGATTCTATCACACCAAGCTCATGCCCTTCGTTGACCATAGACAAAATTTCTTCTTCCGTATCTCTTGTGCATATTTTTAAACCATACAATCTTCCAAGTTTTTCAGGAATATAAATACATAAAAAAATAACAGGTATAAATAAACCGAGAACAGAAAGAATCGTCAAAACTTCGCTCCCAATTACCTCTTTAAACGAAAGATATACAACGATTCCCAAAAATACATGTATCAATGTTGTTATAAAATATGTGGCACGAAAATAGTACTGTTTGTTTTGAACGAATTTATGTAACAAAAGTACTTTCTTTTCTTCTCCTGTTTCTTCCCGCTGTATCACATCATTTTCTGTCAATTCGCTGATTGCTCCATAGCCAAAAAACAAAGCGACGGTTATCACTAAAAGTAGTAAAAAATAAATCATAATTCTTCCTTTTTTAATTCAAGGCTTACTAAAAGGCTATCATTAACCTGTTTCATAATATCTTGGTCCAAATGACACACCTTATCTTTTAGCCTTTGTTTGTCTATCGTTCGTAGTTGTTCTAATAAAATCACGGAATCCTTTACCAGACCATATTTTTCAGAACTCAGTTCTATATGGGTCGGTAATTTTGCCTTATTTAACTTAGAAGTAATGGCTGCACAAATTACCGTGGGACTATATTTGTTACCCACATCATTCTGTATAATAAGCACCGGTCTTACGCCGCCTTGTTCCGAGCCAATAACTGGTCTTAAATCCGCATAATAAACATCTCCACGTCTCATATATACACATCCTTTTGCTATTTCTAGTAGCATTATTCCCAGTTTATCGGATGGTATTCAATGAATTAAGAAATAAAAACACCTTCAAAATAGTTTTCCGTTCCAATTACCTTTTTATCCTTAACAAATGTTCTTGGAATACGTTTGGATAATCCGCATACAAATTCATAATTAAATTTATCTGCTAATTCTCCTAAAGCTTCTACGGTAATGGTTTCGTTCATATCTGAACCGATTAAAGTAACTTTGTCGCCCATTTCAACGCCTGCAATATCCGTTACGTCGACCATAAACTGATCCATACATACTCTGCCGAGAATCTGTGCCCTCTGACCTCTGATTAAAACATATCCTTTATTGGAAAGGCTTCTTGGATAACCATCTCCGTAACCTACCGGAATGGTAGCAATTTTCATATCCTCTTTGGCAACAAATGTACCACCGTAACTTACAGGAGTTCCTTTTCTTATCTCCTTAATATATACCACAAAACTATATAAACTTAATGCAGCCTTTAAAGGTATACGTTCTTTGGATACTTCTTCAGACGGCCAAAGTCCATATAAAATAATTCCTGCTCTGACCAAGTCTAAATTTGCTTCTTGTATATCAATAATTCCAGCACTGTTAGAAGCGTGTTTTATTGGAATATGATAATCATAAATTTCTTCGATTGTCTTGGCAAAGTCTGTAAACTTTTGCAGCTGTAAATAGGTAAAGTCTTTCTTTTCTTCATCTGCTTTTGCAAAATGAGTAAAAATGCCTTCCAAACACAGTGACTCTGATTTTAAAATTTCTCCGGCAAATGCTAAGCCTTCTTCATCTGGGAAAACACCAATTCTACCCATTCCGGTATCTACCTTAATATGTATAAGGGCCTTTATACCGATTTGCTTCGCAATAGCCTCTACCTCTTTGATACTATCTTTTCTAAAAAGTGCCATTGAAATGTGATTTTTAATCAATTCTTCATAGTTTCCAGGAAAAGTATAGCCTAAAATTAAAATAGGCTTCTCAATCTGATTTTTTCTTAAATCCAACGCTTCTTCTGCTGTCGCTACGGCATATCCATATACATAATCTACTTTTTCTAATTCTTTTGCGATAGGAATTGCACCGTGACCATAAGCATCTGTTTTGATAACTGCCAAAATTTTTGTGCCTTCATTTATACAGCATTTCATAGCTTTTACATTATCACAAATCGCATCTAAATCTATTTGGGCATAAACTCTTTCATAATCAAACATCTAAGGATTCCTCCATTGTTTTTAATACTTCCTGCAAAGACTCCCCTATATCACTGGCTAAAAGACTGTGGTATCCATTCTTTTTTGCTGCAAAATCTCCTGCTAAAGAATGCAAATGTACGCCAAGAATCGTTCCTTCATACATACCCATTCCTTTTTTTGATAGCATAGCTGCCACAATTCCAGCCAAAACATCTCCACTACCGGCGGTTGCCATTCCAGAATTACCATATTCATTAAAAAAAATTTTCTGATTCTTCTGGTAAACTCTTGTAACACTGTCTTTACAAACATAAATTGCCGAATTATCTTTACAAATCGGTTTCATAATTTCATCCAAATTACTTTGTAAAATTTCAACATTTATTCCTAATAACCTGGATAATTCTGCCATATGAGGCGTATATACAAGGTTATTGACTCCGCGAGTCAATTCTCTTAATTGGTCATACTTACTTACCAAATTTATGCCATCAGCATCTATAACAAGTCGTTTCTCCTTAGGGAAGTTTTGAAGTACATATTTCATTTTCAAATAAGCATCTTCCCCAGTTCCAATTCCAGAACCGATTACAACGCAATCTGCCCAATCCAATGCCGACTGAATATTCTTTTCCATCGTATCTTTCTTATCTAGAGGCTGAACCATTGCTTCCGGTAATACATTTCTGATTACTTCCAAGGTTTTGTCAGAAGATAATACTTTCACCATTCCTGCCCCGCTTAATAACACACTTCCGGCACAAAGGACACACGCTCCTGAAATTTCTTCATTGCCTGCTATTACAACAACTTTTCCAAAAGTACCTTTGTGACTATCCGGCTCTCTATATAAAAGGGTTGCTCCATCATCTACTTGATAGGAAAAGTGTTCCACTGGATTTTCTTTCAGGCAAACATCTGGTATGCCAATATTCTCGCATATCACTTTTCCTGCATACTTTTTTCCCGGATACAACAAATGCCCCACTTTTTTATAGGCAAAGGTAATGGTTTCATTGGCCTTTACTGCATTTTGCATTATTTTTCCTGTATCCGTATGAATTCCTGAAGGAATATCCACACTATAAATATATGCATTGGACGAATTTATGGTATCCATAGCCAATAAAATCTGCTCATCTGTAATTTCTCTTGTTAAACCAATTCCAAAGATTGCATCTACAAAAATATCAAAGTCATCTTCTGGAATTTGGGGCTGCCATAAAACACCCATACGATTTAATATATTTAATTGATGTATCATTTCTTTGGAACAATTTTTTTCTAAATAGTTATCCTTGGTTATCCCAAGTACTACTAATGATACTTTATAATTATCTTCCAATAAATTTCTGGCGATTGCAACGCCATCTGCACCGTTATTGCCTTTACCACAAAGAATGCAGATTTTATCCTTTTTTGTGGCACGCTCTTTGATATGCTTTGTCACACAAAGTGCCGCTCTCTCCATTAGAACTAAGGATGGAATTCCAAGGGTATCTATCGCGTAACCTTCAATATCTTTCATTTCCTTGCTCGTCATTATAGCATTCATATATTCCCACAAAACCTATTCTTTCTTTTCTTCTGCTAATTTTATATCGAACATTTCGATAACTTCCGGTCCAAAAATATCATGCATATAGGCATAAAGTTCTTTGTTTTTTAACTCACTTTCCTGCTTACGAATAATTTTTTCTTTTAATTCTACACGCATTTGGGTTATCCAGGCAGAAATTTCTTCAATTTCCTTGGCATTTGACTGTAAAGTTTCATAACAAACCTCCATAGTCGCAAGCATCAATTCCTGATTTTTCTTATATATACTTCTTGGTAAATCAATGAGTTCTTCTTCGTTATCCTTCATTTTCTCATTGCATTCATTCAAAAGTCGTTTACTTTCTTCCAGTTTTTTTTCTTCTTTTTTATTGTTTGGCTCTTTATCTAAAATATCCGCAGACACCATAATATCATCAAGAAGCTTTTTTTTCACTTTCTTGATGTCTTTTAATTCACTGTTTAATTTTCCCTGTCTTCTTAAAAGTTCATTCAGTTCATTTTCTAAAGACAAAATATAGGAGTTTACCTCTGTTTGAGTAAAAAGCTTATGCCATTTATTATCCAGCGTCAATATCGGAATATTTTTCCCTTCCAATGCCGGTTTAAAAAAATCATCTGTTCTTGACATTGTATCACCTCTTTATTTGGAAACTGTCTGATTCAAATTATAAGATAATTTCATAAGACTATCAGATAAATGAACATTCTCTACCTGAATGCCTTCTGGCACATTCAAATCCACGTGGGCAAAATTCCAAAATGCTTTAATGCCATAACCTACTAACTGCTCTGCCACTAAAACAGCTCCCTCTTTTGGAATGGTCAAAACTGCAATATCCACATCATTTTCCTTTACAAACTGTTCAATGCATTTCATTGGTTTTACTTCTATGGAACGGATTTTTTTGCCGATTACCTCCGGATTTTTATCAAAAATACCTGCAATCATAAAACCTCTGCGTTCAAAATTTACATAGTTGGCCAGTGCCTGACCTAAATTTCCTGCACCAATAATAATTAACTGATGCTTTTGATTTAACCCTAAAATATTGCCGATTTCGCTATATAAGTATTCCACGTTATATCCGTATCCCTGCTGACCAAAACCGCCAAAATTATTAAAATCCTGCCGAATTTGTGAAGCAGTTACTTTCATAATTCTGCTTAAATCCTGGGAGGAAATTCTTTCTACTCCCTCATCTTTTAACTCACCCAAATATCGAAAATATCTTGGAAGTCTTGCGATAACCGCCTGTGAAATTTCTTTTTCCAAAATACAACCTCCACCTTTAAAATGTACCTTAATATTTTAATTATAACAACCAAAAAAACACTTTACAATAAGATTTGGAGCAAATCACAAAAATACCGTAATACTACTTTTAAGCAATATTACGGTACTTACCACTTATATCATTTTATAAACTATCCATTGTTTCTCTAATCGCTAAAATAAAGTCTCTACTATTTAATACTTTCACATTTTCAAGAGAGGTAATCAGTGCTAAATCTTTTGTCATTTTGCCCTGTTCAATGGTTGTCAAAGTTGCTTTCTCTAACTTATCAGCAAAGGCCATAAGTTCTGGTAAATTATCCAATTCACCACGTTTTCTAAGAGCACCTGTCCAAGCAAAAATAGTTGCCACAGAGTTTGTAGAAGTTTCTTCTCCCTTTAAATGCTTGTAGTAATGTCTCTGAACCGTTCCGTGAGCAGCTTCATACTCATAAACACCTGTTGGAGATACGAGTACACTTGTCATCATCGCAAGAGAACCAAAGGCAGAAGACACCATATCACTCATAACGTCGCCATCATAGTTTTTACATGCCCAAATAAATCCACCTTCCGCTTTCATTACTCTGGCAACTGCATCATCAATCAAAGTATAGAAATATGTAATTCCTGCTTCTGCAAATTTTTCTTTATATTCGTTTTCATAAATTTCGTTGAAAATATCTTTGAAATTATGGTCATATTTTTTAGAAATTGTGTCTTTTGTTGCAAACCATAAATCCTGTTTTGTATCTAAGGCGTAGTTAAAACAAGCCTTTGCAAAACTGGTAATGGATTTATCAGTATTGTGCATACCCTGGAGAACACCGGCACCGGTAAAGTTATGAATTAATTCTCTGGTTTCCGTTCCGTCTTCTGCTGTAAAGACTAATTCTGCTTTTCCAGCACCTTGAATCTTCATTTCTGTATTTTTATAAACATCACCGTATGCGTGACGAGCTAAAGTAATTGGTTTTTTCCAGTTTTTTACACACGGTTCAATGCCATTTACAACGATTGGTGCACGAAAAACTGTGCCATCTAAAATAGCTCTAATGGTACCATTTGGGCTTTTCCACATTTCCGATAAATTGTATTCTGTCATACGTGCTGCATTTGGTGTAATGGTTGCACATTTTACTGCCACACCATATTTTAAAGTAGCGTTGGCAGAATCGATAGTTACCTGATCATTTGTGGCATTTCTATGCTCAAGTCCCAGGTCATAATATTCTGTTTTCAAGTCAATGTATGGCAATAACAATTCATCTTTAATCATCTGCCATAAAATTCTAGTCATTTCGTCGCCGTCCATCTCTACGATAGGCGTTGTCATCATAATTTTACTCATTACTTTCTTTCCTTTACTTATTCATTCTCATAGTCATCAAAAAAGCCATTATTAATCATATTTTCATAGGCATTTATCATATGCATATTTGCCAGTTCCTGAGCTTTTTTTGCATCTTTTTCTTTGATTGCTTCCATAATCATACGATGTTCATTATTGGACGCAATACTTCTTTCCTTCGTTGCAAGAGTCTTTCTTCTAATCCTTGCAACATACTGATGGAAATCTCTCAAGCGGTGTTCCAGCTGTTTACTGCCACTTGCTTCATACAAAATTTCGTGAAATTTGTTATCTAACTGTGCCAACTGGTCAAAATGACCTTTGTTTACGTGAAAATCTGCAAGATACACATTTTCTTCCAATTCTTCCATCAGTTCATCTGAAATATTTTCTGTCGCCCAGGCAGCACATAAGCCTTCCAAAAGCGAACGAATCATATAGATGTCTTTTACATCTTTTTTTGTAATTCCAGTTACATAAGCACCCTTGTTTGGAATAATCTGAATAAGTCCCTCTAATTCAAGCTGTCTAAAGGCTTCTCTTACAGGTGTTCTACTTACCCCCAATTCTTCCCCTATGGTCATTTCTTTTAATTCGTCATTGTCTTTATATTTCCCAGACAAAATATCTTCTCGAATACGATTAAAAACTCTACCTCTTAAGGAATACTTGTCCGTCACTTCATTTTTTACATCTTTATTGCTCATTGCAAAACCTCAACTTACTTTCCCGGCATTGTAATGCCAGTTTCACCACAAACACGTTCAATCTGCTCTACTATTTCTTCATCCGTTAAAACAGTTACGCGTCCGCCTGCATATTCATCATCTACCCATTTTTTCAATTCTACAACCAATGGACAATTTTTTGTAAGCTGTGCATCGCCTTTTAACTTGTAATATGTATTAATCCAGTGTGCAATTCCGGCAAGACCTGAAGTATTGGAAATCGCACAAAGTACTGGTCTATTTAAAAACTTCTCTGTATCGAAAATATTATAAATTTCCTCATTTTTCAAAAGTCCGTCTGCATGAATACCTGCACGTGTTACATTGAAGTTTTTCCCAACAAATGGAGTACGTGGAGGAATTTCGTAACCGATTTCTTTTTCAAAATATTCGGCAAGTTCTGTTATTACCGTGGTATCCATACCGTTTAGGTGCCCCTTTAACTGTGCATATTCAAATACCATAGCTTCTAATGGTGTATTACCTGTTCTTTCACCAATACCAAATAATGAAGTATTGATTCCAGCACAACCATAGAGCCAGGCAGTTGTGGAATTGGAAACAGCCTTATAAAAGTCGTTATGTCCATGCCATTCAATTAAAGAATGTGGAACCCCTGCATGCGTATGAATTGCATAAATAATACCCTGTACACTTCTTGGAATAACTGCACCAGGATAGTTAACACCATATCCCATAGTATCACAAGCTCTTACTTTAATTGGAATCTGATATTGTTCCATAAGTTTCATAAGTTCATGACAAAATGGAACAACATATCCATAGATATCCGCTCTTGTAATATCTTCTAAGTGACATCTTACACTAATACCTTCTTCCAAGCAATCTCTTACTACACTTAAATAGTGTTCCATTGCCTGTTTACGAGTCATTTTCAGTTTTAAGAAAATGTGATAATCGGAACAACTTACTAAAATACCAGTTTCCTTCATACCAATTTCTTTTACTAATTTAAAGTCTTCTTTGCTTGCACGAATCCAGCTCGTTACTTCCGGAAATTCGTAGCCTCTTTCCATACATTTATAAACTGCATCACGGTCTTTTTTACTATATAAGAAAAATTCACTGGCACGAATCATACCATTTGGTCCACCCAAACGGTGTAAATAGTCATAAATTGTTACAATCTGTTCTGTTGTATATGGAGCTCTGGATTGCTGACCATCTCTGAAAGTTGTATCTGTAATCCAAATATCCTTTGGCATATTATGTGGTACAATTCTGTCATTAAAAGGAATCTTCGGAATTTCTTCATATGGAAACATATTTCTAAATACATTTGGCTTTTCTACATCGTCCAAAATATACATATGTTCTTCAATTTCCAAAAGATTATTTTTCTCATTCATCGTCACCGGACGATTATCAAAAACGTTGTCAATCATATTTTCCACCTCTAAACTTTTGCATCTTGTATCATTGTATACAATAGTACTACCCCTGTCAAGAGTTATCCTATTATCGTATCTTATTTTTCGCTTTGCCACAAAGCTATGGCAAAGCGTTTTCTCCATTTATTTTTTTTCACGAATAACTTTTTGACAGTCTATAAAGCCATTTCCCTGCATATTCTTTTCATAACCAATATCTTTAGTGGCAGATAAAACTATTTTTTTTGCCTCCTGACAACTGATGCCAGGAAAATTGAGTAATACACCAAATAAAATGCCACTGATAATGGGTGCCGACATAGACGTTCCACTTTTTTCCTCATACGCCTTTCGATACCCTTTGCGTCGGATATATTCTACCTTGTTGCTACAAGAAATGATTTTCGTTCCTGGAGCAACAATATCGGGCTTAATAATATTGCTTTCTCTATCACCTCTGCCGGAAAAGAGCCTGCAATTTATAGAATTTCCTCTTTCATAGATGCCATCATAACAGCCTACGGTGATGACTTCTTTTAACGTACCAATTCCATAAATAGTATTGTCTTTTGGTCCATAATTTCCTGCCGCACACACAACCAAAATGCCTTGTTTCATAATTTCTTTTACAAGACTTATAATGATGCTAAGTGCCTTGTCCCCTACTTCCTTTTCTACTCCAAGTGATAAGTTTACAATCCGAATATTCCACATTCTATGGTGGTCCAGTATATATTTTAAAGCTTGAATCAGCCAGCCAGCTTCCCCTTTTCCTTCTTTATTCAGTACTTTAAAAGCTACAAACTTTGCATTAGGACAAATTCCCTGATATCGCCCACCAGATAATTCCCCATTTCCCAAAAGGCATCCTGCCACGTGGGTTCCATGACCATATGGGTCGGAAGGATATTCATATCTTTCATCACTAAAATCATAAAAGGCTATCACCTGCCTCTCTAAGTCGGGGTGCTTTACTACGCCTGAGTCCACGATGGCAACGGCATAGTCATTAGGATTTTCCCGACAAAAAAAGTGCGTGTCATAGCCTATTTGCTGCCTAACCCTATACAAAACAAATTCACTCTTTTTTGTTTAATATATGATTAGAAAATAATTCTGTTCTATTTATATTCTTTTCTTTTTCCACAAAAGAAGCACAATTCCGATGGCAAAAAAACCTGTAACCAAGAGCCATTTGGGGTCAAAGTAGTCACCGGTATCCGGTGATTCATCTAACGTACTACCCAATGAAAAAATGGCTGTTCCATCTTTTACTACCGCTTCTGCAACAAACTGATTACTCTTATAAGAATACATTGCATATGGAGAAAAATGTTCAATTTCAATCGTAGCAACTTTTTCTCCGTTTACTTCGGTTATTGTATATGGAACTTCTTCTAACTGACCATCGTTATCTAAACAAACTACATGGAGAGTTCCACTTTGTAACTCTTCTGTCAATGGAAGGGTTAACTCCAACGAATTCTTTCCAAGTTTCGTAATTGGAATACTCATTCCATCTTCAAATAACTGTAAATCTAAATAACAGGTATTTGTTGGCATTTCTTCTCCATAAAGCTTTTTATATTGTTCTTTAAAAGAAGAAATTTCAGATGAATTTTGCAATTCATCTATCGTAAGTCTATAAAGACCATTTAATACCGCACAACTTGCATTATAGCTTTGCGAAACCGGTAAAGTCTCACTTTTATTAATAACCGAAATTTGATTCTCTCCTTCGCCTGCATTCTCAGAAGTTGCCAGCTTATTTTCTGCAAGGAATTCGTCAAAATTAGATATCGTATAGGTTTTCTGGAATACAGAAACTTTATTTGTAATGCCTAAGCTTTGAATTTCTTCATTGGATAAATAGCATTCTTTCAATTCCAAAGTCGCATTTTCTTCTGAAATTACCGATAAAACAAGTCCTTTAAATCCTGTAACATTGTCACCTAAAATGGTATGTTCAAAATCAGTTATATGGCTTGGAACTACTGCATAGAGTACATCTTTTAATGCATAATCCCGATACCAGTCATTGGATAATCTAGTAGAAGATTCTTCATAAGAAACTATGGGTAGAGTATCCGTATAGAAAATTGCTGTTTTTTCTCTCGCCTCTCTATCATCAGATAAATCAAAAGCAAGTAAACCTATTTCTTCTACTGCTTCCGTAATTTTAACAGTTTGAAGCGGACATTCATAAAAAGCTCTATCAGAAATCTTAGTAATATTTGTACCACCATAAACATCTGTTAAATTCACACAACCACTAAAAGCTGCCTCGCCAATTTCCAGCAAGCTATCCGGCAGGGAAACTGATAGCAAACCATTGTGATTATAAAAAGCATATGGTGCAATCTTCTTAACACCTTCCGGAATTGTCACATGGCTATTTCCACCATTATAAGCAAGTAAAATTCCATCGCCTACAATACAAAATTCCTGACCACTTGCATACCAGTCATTTAACCATTTGGTATTTTGGAAAGCAAAGGGGGCTATATCCGTAACGCTATCCGGTATTATGATATCCGATAAACTGTCGCAATGATAAAACGCACCATATCCAATAGTAGTAACTGTATTTGGTATGGTAATCGATGTCAAATTACTTCTTGCATAAGAAAAATCTCCGATGGAAGTAATGTTTTCAGGCAAAATATAACCAGACATATTCTGGCTACCATAATAAGCACGCGATGCAATCGAGTCATTTACAACCGTATATTTTGGAATAGAATTTCCTTTTACATCCGTTGTACTAAATAAATCGATAACCTCCGAAGATGACTGACTTTCCTTATTTGTAGAATCATCTACACTTTCATCACTATAAGACGCCCCTGTATTAACTGTCTGTTTGGTATTATCAATCAAAATTACAGCGTGACCTGAGGAAACAACCGTTGTACCTAAAAGTTTTTCTTCTGTGGTAGTTTCCGGGCCTTCCTTATTACCGGTAACAACGTCTTCAATACTACTTACATTATCGTGAATATTGTAAATAATATCTTCTACATCTTCGTATTCTTCTTCGATAATCGGTTGCAGACTTAAGTTCTCATAAAATTTATATGCAGTGCTTCCTTCTTCTGCAATAATATTTAATCTCACACAACCATCAAAGGCTGATTCATGAATGGTTTTAACCGTTGGGTGAATCGTTACATCTTTTAAATTTACACAATCTGCAAAAGCTTTTAAACCAATTCCTTCTACAGAATAAGGAATCACAATAGACTCCAGATTTTGAATATTAGCAAGGGAATAATCTTCCAAATAATCAATATACTCACTTAAACTAATAGACTTAATTGTATCGCAACCCCAAAAGGCATATGGCATAATATTAACCACAGTTCTGGGTACAGTTACACTGGTTAAGTTTGCACCTTTTAATACGCAGTACAAATCTTTTCCCTCATCATCAAATAAAAGTCCATCTTTAAACATAAAATATGTATTTTTATCGGACACCTTTAAGGTTGCTAAACTGTCACAGCCTGCAAAAGCACCATATCCGATTTCTTTACAATTAGTTCCTATTGTAAACTCTTTTAAAGCAACACAATTAGAAAAAGCACCAGAACCTATGGAAACCACATTGTCTGACATTGTAATTTTTTCTAAGGAAGGACAATCTGCAAAGGCTCTATAAGAGATTTCCTCTACACTGGAAGGAAGTTTGATTTCTGTTACATATTCGTTTCCTGCAAAGGCTTCCTCTCCTATAACTTTAACGGTATCAGAAACAGACACGGTTTTCGCCGTGCCTGTATACTTTACTAAAGTTGTACCATTCATTTCAAATACATCAGAGCTTTCTGTTTTTGCAAATACCTTTATGGAAGGTACTTGAGTTGTAACTAATGCTAAAACCAGAAAAATTGCTCCGATTACTTTTAAGGTAATCTTTTTCATAAAATCATCTCATCTAACTAATTTGCAACTTTTTGTGTTACCGTTACTTTATCTTTCTTTAAGAACAATGCTAACGCACAAAGGAACAAGCCTGCTGATAAGAACCACTTCGGATGTAACATATCACCTGTTTTTGGTGTTGTATCGATTGTTCCTGTTGCAGATAAATTACTTGCATCTACATAAATCATATATGGTGAAAAATGTGATGCCGTAAACTGAATACATGGAACCTGGTCGATAGTTTTGAAGGTTGCATTCAGTTTTTCTAATTTATCATCTACAATAGCGGCTACTTTACAGTTACCACCATAGGCTACCAGTGAATCTGGAATTGGCATTGTAATGGTGACACTGATACTAGATGTATCCTTAATTTGTGTTGTTCCCTTAGAATCATATAAAGAAATATCCATGGCAGAGAACATAATATTAGTCATATCACCATATTCGTACTGTAATGCTTTGTAAGCTGCTTCTGTTGCTGATGGGTCATCTGTAATCTTTATAATAAAGTTATCTGTTGAACCATTCACTGTTGCAGAAGAAACCTGACTATTGGAAATACCAGATTTATCAATATCTACATAAGTTCCTTCATAACGGTTTCCTGCAGAAGAATTACCACTTCCTGTACTTGCATTATTACCAGTAGAGCTACTACCACTTCCGCTTGTGTTTGACTTTGTCTTATAAGTAGCTGTTACAGTACAGTTTTCAGCCGGCATAGTAAAGGCTGTTGCAGATAATGAACTACTGATAAATTTTACATTGGTATTATTGGTAGTCCATTTATCAAATTCCTGTGTACTTGCTGGTTCATTTGCTACAACAATAACCTGTGCTCCAGCTACATAGCTACCAGAACCACTACCATTTGCAACAGTTAATGTATATAATTGACCATTCTGGGCTGTACCATTTCCTGAACCTGTTCCAGCACCATTATTACCTGTACCATTTCCTGTGCCGCTTCCCGAACCGTCTGTACCGCCGGTTCCACCTGTTCCAGAAGTTATCTTCTCATATTGAGCATACACTTCTGTATCCTTTGTAATATTAGTAATGGCTGGTCTCCAACCTGTAAAGGTATATCCTTCTCTGGTTGGTGCAACTGGTGCAATACAATCTGCCCCATTATCTACTTTCATTGTATAAAGTAATTCATCATTGTGGTCGTAGAAATTAACCGTCCACTTCGTTTCTTCAGAATCAATCTTTGTATATTGGGCAACTACGTCTAAGTTTCTGCTTACATTGGTATAATCTGGCAACCATCCTGTAAACTTATATCCTTCTACGGTTGGTGCCGTAGGTGGTGTTGCATCATTACCTTCCTGTACCTGCTGTGTATCTATTACATTACCATCTTTATCCCAGAAATATACTGTAAATACACCTTTTTCAGCCGGTTTATTTACCATAATGATATTTGGATAGGTATCTGCATAATCACTGGCTGTTGTATCTTCCGTACAATAGAAAGTAATGGTTGGTAAACCTTCTCCTGTATCAAAACTTGTAGGGTCAATAATTCTTACACTCTCTGGTATTTCTAAATACTGTACTGCACTGTCTGTAAAAGCATTTTTGCCAATCTTTGTACAAGTATTTGGTATATATACGGAATACAATTTTGTTGTATTTCTAAATCCATCGATTGGAATGGCAGTCACTTTTGTAGAGGATAAATCCACACTACCAATTCCAGTACAATCTTCAAATGCTTCCTCATAAAGAGTTGTTAAGGTTGCTGGCAATTCATCTTTATTAATTGTACTTGAACCTGATGTATTACCTCTTGCTTCCAGGCACTGAACGATGGCTGTTTCTGCACCATTTTCCAACTTGTAAATAATCGAATCTTTACAGGTAAAATATGGACTACCAGAGAAATCTACATCTCCCAAAATCGTACATGCCTTAAATGGTCTAAGTCCAATTTCTGAAATAGTCGAAGACAATTTCACGTTCTTTAAGTTACTATCACCATCAAATACATAATTTCCAAGAGTTTCTGCATCACCTGAACTCATCTGGAAACTAGATAAGCTCGTATCGTTTGCAAAAGCATATTCCTCAATATTCTTACCACCAGCATTAATATATACATCTCTTAAAGCATTGTTATCAGAGAAAGAATAAGAAGAAATTGTGTTTGCACCACCATTAATCGTTACAGTTTCCAAAGCTGGTGTCTTTCCTTCAAAATTAAATGCATATGGGTCGATTGTTTCTACGGAGTTTAACGTAATCGATTCAATCGTTAAATTTGCCGAAATAGCATTCGCATTCTCGTCATAAGCAGTATTTCCATCTGCATCAATTCCGGAGAAAATACCTTCTTTAATAGACTGTACTCCATCAGGAACTACTACATGTAATGCAGAATCGATAATTGCCTGTTCATTTTCTGTAAGATCTACATCATCTGCAAGACTATCGTTGTGGTTCAATAAATATTTGGATACCGCTGTACTTGCTGCATTCTTATATCCTTCGTTCATATACGGGAATTTATTAAACCATTGCTGGTTCGAAATATTACTCCATGTTGGATATTCCACCAATTCACTCATCTTTTTCGCTTCATTATATTTAATAGTCATATTGGTTGGCCAACCACTATAAAATGTGATGAAAGCTGTTGACTGTGAGTCATTGTTAAAATTATGTTCCCCATTCATTGCATAGGTATATGGCACGGAAGTTGGTGATACTTCACCTGTAAAAGTTAATTCCGGAGTCTGAGCTAATTTACCTTTACATACTTTGCAGGTATAAGAATCAGAAGCCGTATCATAACTTGTATTACATTCCTGTGTATCAAAAGCACCGTCTTCGATAGTTGTCAAGTTACAAGGTGATTTGAATATTACGTCTTTCAAATTATGGCAGCCAAGGAAAGCACCGGCTTCAATCTTTTCAATGCTAGATGGAATTGTAACTTTGACCAAGCTACAATTTCCACTGAAACAATCTGCACTTAAAACCTTAATAGAATATGGCCCGATTGTATCTACGATTTCAACATTTTCAGCTGTTCCCTCTAAATTAAAGTTTACTAATTCATCTTTTGAATTTACCTGCCATGTAAGACGAGCGTCATCAGATGTACTGTCTGTATCTTTATCATCTACAATGATTTTTTCATATAAATCCTTGCCAATATATTTAAAGGCAATCGCATTTTCCATACATACATTATGAATGTTTGATGGGTCCTGACCTTCAATATAAAATTCTTCTGGTACAGTTGCTAAGAACTGTTCAAAGTCTAAAACAACCTGACCATTTTCATCTTTTGCTTCCGTAATAGACATTGTACTATTTGGAATATATAAATATTGAAGTTTTGAGCACCCCTGTAAGTTGGATACTGAGAAATTCGTCTCTTTATATGTGTCTGGGAAAACCAAACTTGTCATAGAAGTACAATCTTTGAAAACATTATTACCAATATAATTCAAAGATACCGCCTGACCCTGAGCACATAAATCCAAGCTTGTAGACGCATTATTTGGATTACTGCCGATGGAATAACATGCTTCAAAAGCAGAATCGCAAAGAACACGTACGTTAATCGGCACTGCAAAACCCTTTAATCTTTCGCAATCATAAAACGCATGATTACCAATGGCAGTCAAGTTACTACTTACATCCATATTAATACTATTCATATTAATACAGCCAGCAAATGCATAGTTACCAATTGTATTTAATCCATTGGCTAATGTAATGCCCTGTAAAGAGGTACATCCATAGAACGCATAGCTACCAATACCTCTTAATTCTTCACCTACTGTTAAGTTTCTAATATTACCATTGTTAGCAAAAACGCCTTTTACAACACCGTATTTTTCATAATAATCTTCAATGGTAATAACATCATTGGCTGTATCACCATAAATCGTCCAGCCACCATTACCATCCGATTCGATAAACTGGTCTCCGATGTATGCAACCGTTGCACTAGCTAATTTTTTATGTACGTCCGTAGAACCTTTATCTGTTGCAGTATACTCAGCCATTGTTCCGGCACTTTCATCTGCTTCTTTTGAACGATAATAAAGTTCACCATCTGTATTGTTCTTCCAGGTTTCATACTGTTCATAGTAACATGGATAATAATACCAATATTTTGTTACTTCCACTTCTACGGTTTCTTTTTCACCGGTTGGATTTCCCTCTTCATCTAAAACATCCTGAAGCTGTTCTACCATTACCGTATATGGATATCCATTACCATCTGTATTCGTATCACTACTTAATCTATAATATAAAAATTCGTTGTTTAAGGACACGGCACAATAACCACCTAAAGTACCACCATCCGTTGCAGAATATTTAAGGTAAGCATCTACTGTATCCGGAATCGTAAGTGAGCCGCTTGGAATATTACCACTTGAAAATCCCAAAATAACTGCGTAACGAGTATTACTACCAATATCACCATTTTCATCAACATAAGCGAACTGATATGCACCATCACCAGTGGTATATACTTTGATATCCGGATTCGTAAAATCAATAATTGGTACGCTGGAAATCAAATACTGTGCTGCATCCGCTGTAATTGCACTATTGTCATCTACAATATCAGCTGCTGTGGTATATGAAAATTTTGATGTTCCACCTGTATATACACGGTTTGGATAAATTTTATACATTTCTGCTACACTTCCTGTGTCCGCAGAAACTTTACCCGATGGTATAGCTGCAATAATGATTGCAGAAATCATCAATACCGCACCTAATGCTCTCCTTATAATTTTCTTTCCTTTTTTACTTAATTTTCTGTGTCCTTTACCTGCTGACATAACCCTTCTCCTTTTGGTTTTTTACAACACGCATTATTGAATCTTTCTTGCCACTATGACAAATCTACCATTGTTTTCCTGATAATCACAGGTAGATAAAGTTAATAACTCATCGCCGTATTCCGGTGTAATACCGGTATCATATAATGAGATTTTAGCCATTTCAGCCATATTAGAATTAAATTCCTTTTCTGACTGAACGTCCAAAAATTGATAGTATTTAAATACTACATCATCTTCATTATAAATTTTGGAGCGAAAAACATATACAATTTCATATGCTCCTTTTTCATAAATTGTATCAAATTCAAATTTAGGATGTTCCTTGTAATAATCTTCACTACTATATTTATCCAAGTTCCCAAACATATTCCCTGAAAGCATATTGTGCCCATAAATAATCAAATTGGTATTTCTATTGATAACATCGCATTGATAATCCAAAAACAAACAACCGTTTTTATCGTATTTATTTTCAAAATTGTGGTCTAAATAATAAGAATTATCCTCTGCCTGCATAACAGGGTAATCTATATTTATATCGGCAATTTTTAGCCAACCAATTAGGTCTTTATTCATATTTAATAAAGTTTTATAGTCCTCAAGTACTTCTAATTCAGTCTCATCTGTATTTTGGGTACCATCTTCGCCATCCGATGTATAAGCAAGACCTGGTGTTTTATTTTTTTCTTTAATTTCTGCCAAATGCTGCATATCCGTACCGGAACGATAATTCTGATAATAATAAATCCCGAAATATCCAAAACATAACAAGGCAACAATTGAAAATGCTGCTATTAAAAGTCGCCTTCTCTTTTCCTGTTTCTTTAGTTCTTCCTGTACTGCCGCTCTAAGTTCTTCATCACAATCCTTAAGAGCAAGCTTTTTCTTCTGACTTACTTTTTTCCCTTTTTTAGAGGATTTTGGCTTTTCTTTCGTATCTGTCACTACTGGTTTTGACTTTAATTCCGAATATAATCTATATATTTCATCATCAAAATCATCTCCCACAACACTTTCAAATCGATAGCTTCCTGCTGTCATAAGTGCGTAAACTTCTTTGACATCTTCCGGTTCTTCCAAATGATATGTCGCCTTTATTTCTTTAATTTTTTCATAGTCTCTCAGTGCCGCTTCATAATCTGCACGATTATAAAAAAGTCTGCCTTCTATTTCAAATCTGTTAGCAGCCATACCCCACGACTCCTTCAATTCCTTCTATTTTTGGGCATAATAATCCTATTTTTATGTATATATAATCTATTTTACTATATCTTGAAATTTAATCAAGCACTTTATCAACATATGGTACGAATTATCCAATTTAAAAAAACTAAAATTTTGTAAGAAACATAACCAAGCCAGAGTGCATAGTATAAAGCATAACTAATAAATGGAGGCAACAACATGAGTGAATTAACAGCTACTCAGTGTGGATGCAGCAGAGAAAATTCATCAAACAACTGCGGATGTAATTCTTGGATTTGGATTATCATCATCTTATTCTTCTTAGGAGGCTGCTCAGATAATGGCAACTGCGGTTGCGGTGGTATGAGTTTATTCAATAACAGCGGTTGCGATAACGGCAATAACTGTTGCGAATGGATTATCATCTTAGTTCTTCTTTTCTGCTGTTGTGGAAACAACAACTAACTAATCTGACAAAAATGGCTCCGGGGAATTTCTCCGGGGCTATTTTTCTCTACAAAGGAATCAGTCATACAGAAGCATATTTTTACATACAATGAACAAACAAAGGAAGGAGTTTCTTATGGAAGAACTGAACAATGATTGTATAAAGAATTTTGACACCAAGTATTCATCGGGCAAAATTCAATGTTTAAAAATTATTAGTAATTATGTAACACCAGGCATTCAAAACCTGCTCGCTGTTTATATTAAATTCTTAGAAATACGCTTATGTCTTAATCGCTTGGACAATCATATTAATTTTAACGACCTGTTGCATTGCACAGACAAAATTAACATTCCTAATCTTCTCGGTGAAATTATGCCCTATCTAGAACCCAAGGAACAGGAAAAAATGACTCAAATTAAACAAACGTTATCACAAATGGAACATTTTCAATCTCTGTTCTCTACGTTCCAGATGATGCAGGATATTATGGGGGACGGAAAAGATAATCCATTTAGTGCCTTCTCACCAGATATGGATATGAGTGAACTTTCTTCTATGATGGAACTTTTCCAAAATTTTAATTTATAGGTGGTATAAAATGGACGCAAATTGGATGCAGGACGAAGAATTATCAAACATTTCAAAGGATAAATTGTTACTTATCAACTCCTTTTTGACAGACACAAGTCGAATGAGTCAAAAGGAAATGCTTGCCTTCATTATGGGTGTTGTTAAAAAATGTAAGGAACAAAATATTCAATTTTCTAAAGAGGAAATGGAACAAATTTTGTCGGTAGTCAAAAAGCACGCTACCGAAGAAGAACTATCTAAAATTGAAAAAATTATGAAAATGCAAAATATGATGAAATAAGCTATCTTTTGCAAAAAGAAAGGTTGTCAGTTCTATAACCGACAACCTTTTTCGTACCTTTAAGGTTTAATAACAATATTTACAATTCTGCCCGGTACATAGATTTCTTTTACGATAGTTCCAGACAATTTGTCGCCTAAAGCTTCTTTTGCAGCACTAATTACTACATCTTTTTCTTCTTCTTTTGCAATGGCAATCGTTGTTTTTGTTTTGCCATTAATCTGAACGGCAATTTCTACGGTAGATTCCACAGTTTTTGCTTCATCATATTCTGGCCATATAGTCTGATATACTCTGCCTTCAAAGCCCATAGCATTCCAAATTTCTTCAGTAATGTGTGGGGCAACAGGATTTAATAAAGTAATCAATGTTTTAAATTCACCTTTTGTAATCTTGTTTGCTTTATAGAAATCATTGATTAAGGACATCATAGCCGCAATCGCTGTGTTATATTTTAAGCTTTCAAAGTCTTGACTTACTTTTTTAATGGTCTGGTGCATCTTTGTTTCCATTTCAGGAGAATATCCGTCACCTTCTACAACTAAGTCCTGCAGTTTCCATACTCTGTCAAGGAATCTTCTACAACCTTTCACACCATCTTCTGACCAAGATGCACTTAATTCAAATGCACCAATGAACATTTCGTAAGTTCTTAAAGTATCTGCACCATAATCTCTTACAATATCATCAGGATTTACCACATTGCCACGAGATTTAGACATTTTTTCACCGTTAGAGCCTAAAATCATACCATGTGAGGTTCTTTTCTGATAAGGTTCTTTTGTTGGCACTACGCCCTGGTCATATAAAAATCTGTGCCAGAATCTTGAATACAACAAGTGTAAAGTCGTATGTTCCATACCACCATTATACCAGTCTACCGGCAACCAGTATTCTAAAGCTTCTTTGCTGGCTAAGGCATTTTCATTCTTTGGGTCTGTATATCTTAAGAAATACCAAGAAGAGCCTGCCCATTGTGGCATAGTATCTGTTTCTCTCTTGGCTTTGCCGCCACAACAAGGACAAGTAGTATTGACCCAATCGGTCATTGCTGCTAATGGTGACTCCCCATTGTCCGTTGGCATATAGCTTTCTACTTCTGGTAATTCTAGTGGAAGTTCGCTTTCTGGGAGTGCTACATAGCCACATTTTTCACATTCTACAATCGGAATTGGTTCACCCCAGTAACGTTGTCTTGAAAATACCCAGTCACGAAGTTTAAAGTTTGTTTTTGCGTGACCAATGCCCTTTTCTTCCAGGTACATAATCATTCTGTCTTTTGCAACAGAAACGCTAAGTCCATTCAAGAAATCTGAATTACAAAGAATACCTGTTGCCACGTCTGTGTAAACTTCCTGCTGAACATCTTTACCGCCTTCTACCACTTCGATAATTGGCATATTGAATTTTTTTGCAAATTCCCAGTCTCTTTCATCGTGTGCCGGTACAGCCATAATTGCACCTGTACCATAAGACATCAATACATAATCTGAAATCCAAATTGGAATTTCTTTGTTATTTACAGGGTTGATAGCGGTTAAACCATCAATCATAACACCTGTCTTTTCTTTAGCAAGCTCTGCTCTTTCAAAGTCAGATTTTTTGCTGGCTGCTTCTCTATATGCTTCGATATCTTTCCAGTTATGAATTTCATCTTTATATTTGTCGATGATTGGGTGTTCTGGTGAAACAACCATATACGTTGCTCCAAACAATGTGTCGCATCTTGTAGTATAGATTCTCAATTTATCTTCTTTATCTTTGATTTTAAAATCTACTTCTGCACCAACCGATTTACCAATCCAGTTTTTCTGTGATACTTTTACACGTTCGATGTAATCAACAGTATCTAAGCCTTCCAATAATTTGTCAGCGTATTCTGTAATCTTCAACATCCACTGGCTCTTAACTTTACGAACTACTTCTGAACCACAACGTTCACAAACGCCATTTACTACTTCTTCGTTGGCAAGTCCTACTTTGCAAGAAGTACACCAGTTAATTGGCATTTCTGATTTGTAGGCAAGTCCTGCATTAAATAATTTAAGGAAAATCCACTGTGTCCATTTGTAGTAATTTGGGTCTGTCGTATTTACTTCACGTTCCCAGTCAAAAGAATAACCTAAGGAATGTAACTGGTTTTTAAATCTTTCTACATTATTTTTTGTAACAATCTTTGGGTGAATGTGATTTTTAATCGCATAATTTTCTGTTGGAAGACCAAATGCGTCCCAGCCCATTGGATAAAGTACGTTATAGCCCTGCATTCTTCTTTTTCTTGCTACGATATCAAGAGCTGTATATGGTCTAGGGTGACCTACATGGAGTCCCTGTCCTGAAGGATATGGGAATTCAACCAGTGCATAATATTTTGGCTTTGTATAGTCATTTTCTACGTGGAATGCGTTTTCATCGTCCCATACTTTCTGCCATTTCTGTTCCACCTCACGATGATTATAAATGTCTGCCATTTTTTATTTCTCCTTTAACCTTTTAGTAAGTAACTTTCTTGAAATTTTTCTTTCCACGTTTTACAACTAAACCTTCGCCTTTAAAGTCGTCTGGAACATAAGAAGTTTTTACATCGGTTACTTTTTCGCCGTTTACGGTAACACCGCCCTGTTCCACGTTTCTTCTTGCTTCAGAACGTGATGCGGCAAGACCGGCAGCTACAAGTACACCGCAAATATCAATAGAGTCATCTGCAAAATTATCGTCTGCAAGCTGTACTGTCGGCATATTTTCTGCATTACCTGCTGAGAAAAGTGCTCTGGAGCTTTCCTGTGCTTTTACAGCCTCTTCTTCGCCGTGAACCAATTTTGTAAGTTCATAAGCTAAGATTTCTTTTGCTTCATTTAACTGACTGCCTTCCCAAGAATCCATTTTTCTGATTTCTTCCATCGGGAGGAAAGTAAGCATACGAATACATTTTAACACGTCTGCATCAGCAACATTTCTCCAGTACTGGTAGAATTCAAACGGAGTTGTTTTATTCGGGTCAAGCCAAACGGCACCTTTTTGTGTTTTACCCATTTTTTTGCCTTCTGAGTTTAAAAGAAGGGTAATGGTCATTGCATAGGCATCTTTTCCTAATTTTCTACGAATCAATTCCGTACCACCAAGCATATTTGACCACTGGTCGTCGCCACCGAACTGCATATTACAACCATATTTCTGGTATAATGCGTAGAAGTCGTAACTTTGCATAATCATATAGTTAAATTCAAGGAAACTTAAACCTTTTTCCATTCTCTGTTTGTAGCACTCTGCTGTAAGCATTCTGTTTACGCTAAAATGTGCACCAACTTCTCTTAAAACATCAATGTAATTTAGATCTAATAACCAATCCGCATTGTTTACCATAATGGCTTTTCCATCGGAAAAATCGATGAATTTTTCCATCTGTTTTTTGAAACAATCACAGTTGTGCTGAATGGTTTCTTTTGTCATCATAGAACGCATATCTGTTCTTCCTGATGGGTCGCCAATCATTGCCGTACCACCACCAATTAAGGCGATTGGTTTATTTCCAGCCATCTGTAATCTTTTCATCAAACATAACGCCATAAAATGTCCTACGTGTAAACTGTCTGCTGTTGGGTCAAACCCGATATAGAAAGTAGCTTTTCCATTATTAATAAGCTCTTTAATTTCTTCTTCGTCCGTAAGCTGTGCAAGCAAGCCACGTTCTTTTAATTCATCAAATACCGTCATCTTATCTTTCTCCTTAACTGTCTTATTTATTTACCATCAGTTTTTGCATAGCTTTATTTAGTCCATCTACTGATAATTTATACATTGGTAATAATTCTTTTACTGCCGTTTCCGCTTCTCTCCAAGGTGCATTTCCAGGTGCCATTTTCGGATTCAACCAAACAATCTTTTTAAAGTGACGTTTCATAAGCTGCAGCCACTCCATACCAGACAGTCCGCCATTTGGTCCCCGGTAGTTGCCTGTCACGGAATATAATTCTTCCGGTGCCATAGCCGCATCTCCTACAATAATCACCTTATAATCACTATCTAAATTTCTAAAAACCCATTCGGTTTCAACCCAATCTCCATTTTCACATTCTGGTGTATTATACAAATGACTATAAATACAGTTGTGAAAAAAATAGGTTTTAACATCTTTATAATGATTGGATTTATGAACCGACTGAAACAATTCACTTAATAAAGTTGTATAAGGAATCATTGTTCCCCCAGAATCCATAAGCAGCAATAATTTTACTGCATTTTTTCTCGGTTTTTCCATAACAATTTGTAGATAGCCACCATTGTTACAGGTCTTATCGATAGTTCCATTAATATCTAACTCTGTTTTTGGAATATCTAATTTCGTAGAAAACTGACGCAATTTTCTAAGGGCTTGTTGAAACTGTCTATTGTCAAGTACTCTGTCGTCACGAAAATCTCTATATTTTCTTGCTCCAATTACTTCAAAAGCAGACTGATAACCGGTACTTCCACCTACCCTGATACCACCGATATTACCACCGGTATTACCAAAGGAGGTTTTTCCCATTGTTCCTATCCAATAGCTACCACCATTATGCTCTGAGTCCTGGTCACGAAGTCTGTCGTTAAACTTCTGTTTTACGTCTTCCTCATTTACCTGAACCTCTTCTGTTTTGTTCAAATGATCCCTTGCTTCTTCGTGCAAAACTTCCGTCATTTCCGGCTTATCTAACCATTTTAACATTTCCTTTGTGATTTCTGTATCCTTTTGAACGGCTTTAAAGCATTCTTCAAAGGCCATATCAAATTTATCAAATTCCGTCTCACTTTTTACTAAAATCATTCTTGCCACATAGTAAAATTCCGTCAAACTACTGTGACATAGATTTTGATTGAGTGCATCCTGTAAGGTCAGCCATTCTGTTGTGGTAACTTTTAACCCTTTTTCTTTTAAGGTATAAAAGAATTTATCAAACATTAAATCACCCTATGCTTTACCGTTTCTAAATCCTCATCTTTTTTAACTACTACTCCAACAAAAGGAAGATTTTTCATAATTTCTTCATATGGAATACCGCCTAATTGCAGGGCGTTAATCCAGTCAATCAGCTCCGAGGTGCTCGGTTTTTTACGAATTTCACGCATACCTCTTATTTCATAGAAAACGTCCATAGCTGCCTTCAACAGATTCTGTTCCACATCTGGATAATGAGTTTTCACAATTTCTTCCATTAATTCTTTATTTGGAAATTCAATAAAATGGAAAATACATCTTCTAAGGAAGGCATCTGGCAATTCTTTTTCCGCATTGGATGTAATAATAACAATCGGTCTTTGCTTTGCCTTAACAGTTTCTTTGGTTTCATGAATATAAAATTCCATTTGATCTAATTCCCATAATAAGTCATTGGGGAATTCCAAGTCAGCTTTATCAATTTCATCAATTAATAAAACGACCTGCTCCTCACTTTTGAAGGCTTCACCAAGTTTACCTAATTTTATGTAATGACCAATATCATCTACCCCTTCTTCTCCAAACTGACCATCGTATAGACGCTGAATCGTATCATACATATAGAGGCCATCTTGAGCTTTCGTAGTAGATTTAATATTCCAAATAATCAATTTTTTTCCAAGGGAATTTGCAACAGCTCTGGCAAGCATTGTTTTTCCAGTTCCCGGCTCACCTTTAATTAATAATGGCTTTTGTAAGGCAATGGCTACATTAACACTTGCCATCAATTCTTCACTTGCCACATAATCACTTGTAGATGTAAAATCCTTTTTCATTTTATAACCCTCTACCATTTTACAACAGAATTTTCTGCTCTTTTATCGCGAAACATCAAATCTTTTACTGCTTCATCTGCCGATTTATTTTCAAACAGGATTAAATTCACCTGCTCAATAATCGGCATAGAAACATTATATTTTTTAGAAAGAAGCATAGCTGCTTTTGCAGAGTAAACACCCTCAACTACCATTTTTACTTCTTTCATAGCTTCTTCCATTGTTTTGCCCTGGCCCATTAAAACTCCAGCTTTTCTATTTCTGGAATGTACACTGGCACAAGTTACTATCAAATCACCAATACCGGTTAAACCATAAAAAGTTTCTGCTTTTCCTCCCATAGCTACGCCAAGTCTGGAAATTTCGGCAATACCTCTCGTAATTAGAGCAGCCTTTGTGTTATCTCCATATCCAAGGCCATCTGCAATTCCGGCTGCTAAGGCAACAACATTCTTTAATGAACCACCAAGCTCCATACCTAAAATATCCGAGCTGGTATACACCCTGAATACATCATTCATAAACATATTCTGTAAATAGGTTGCTGTTTCTTCGGTTTTTGCACCAACTACAATCGTGGTTGGAACACCTCTACCTACTTCTTCGGCGTGAGAAGGGCCGGATAAAACAGCTACATTTGCCTGTGGAATTTCTTCTTCTATGATATCAGACAAAGTCATAAGTGTAGTTTCTTCAATTCCTTTTGCCACATTTACAATAATTTGTCCTTCTTTTACGAATTCCTTCATTTTATTAGCGGTACTTCTAGTGAAAACACTTGGTACAGCAAGAACTAAAACCTCTTTGCCTTTTACCGCCATTTCCAAATCAGTAGTAAATACCATACTATCTGGTAATGATACACCTGGCAACTTATCTATATGCTCTCTTTTTTCATTCAGCATATCGATTTCTTCTTTTACAATAGACCAAACTGTCACATTGTTGCCATTTTTTGAAAGGAGTAACGCTAAAGCAATGCCCCAGCTTCCTGCTCCAATTACACTTACCTCTGCCATAATATTAGGCCTCCTTATTTTTTTTGAATAAATAAGTTTTTCTTTCCTCATGTAATATCAGTCTGGCAATGTTGGCACTATGCATATAATAAGCCAAGCACGCCATAAAGAAGGTAATTCCATATAACTCTAAAAGTTGCAAATTAGAATAACCTTCAAAATACCCAATTTGTCCCATGATTACCATTTGAATGGTAAAACCTGCATATACAAGTAAAGAGCCAAGAGACACATAATGTGTAATAATAAAAGCTCCAAAGAATAGAATAATACCAATTACCACAAAATGCCAGTCAAACATAATAATCATTCCAGCAGTTGAAGCAATTCCTTTTCCACCCTTGAAATTCATATAAAATGGGAAGTTATGTCCCAAAATAACGCCTAAGCCTGTATATAATTTTACAAGTTCGGTCTGTAAAGAGCCATCCTTAAATAAATATAATGTCAATAAAATGGCTAAAATTGCCTTCACACAGTCTCCAAAAAACACCAAAAGCCCTGCTTTTGTACCAAGAACTCGTAACGTATTAGTAGTTCCTGAATTGCCACTTCCATGCTTTCTAATATCAATCCCTTTGATTTTTCCAAGGATAAATGCTGTTTGCAATAAACCAAAAGCATATCCAATTAAAATACAAAAAATTCTTTCCATTATTCTTCGCCTTTTCTTTCTCTTATAATAAATCTAAGAGGAGTCCCTTTAAATCCGAAGGCTTCTCTAATTCTGTTTTCTATATATCTTGTATAAGAAAAATGCATTAACTCTTTGTCGTTTACAAAAATAACAAATGTCGGTGGTTTTACAGACACCTGTGTAATGTAATAAAGTTTTAAACGTTTTCCTTTGTCAGATGGTGGCTGTTGAAGTGCCACTGCCTCCGTCATAATTTCATTTAAAACGCCGGTTGCCACTCTAAGTGCGTGGTTCTCACTAACCATATCAATGGTTTCATATAGTTTGGTTAGACGTTGCCCTGTTTTTGCCGAAATAAAAATAATTTCTGCATATTGCATAAAGGATAAGGTATCTCGCACTTTCGCCGTCACCTTGTAGATAGTCTTATCATCTTTTTCTACGGCATCCCATTTGTTTACGGCAATAATTACCGCTTTTCCTCTATCGTGGGCAATTCCTGCAATTTTTGCATCCTGTTCTGTAACACCTTCCGTAGCGTCAATAGCTAAAACTACTACATCCGCTCTCTCCACCGCACTAACCGTACGAACAATCATATAATGCTCTAATTCTTCTTTAATCTTATTCTTTCTACGAAGCCCGGCTGTATCAATGAAAACATATTCTTTTCCCTGATAAGTTACCTCTGTATCTACGGCATCACGAGTCGTTCCAGCGATATCCGAAACAATCAATCGATTTTCGCCTAAGAGTTTATTGATAATCGAAGATTTCCCAACGTTTGGCTTTCCTACTATTGCCACACGAATTCTGTCATCTTCTTCCTCCACATCTTCCGTCTCTGGAAAATGCGAAATCACTTCATCTAGTAAATCCCCCATTCCCAGTCTATTTGCCGCAGAAATTGGATGTGGGTCACCGATACCTAAATTGTAGAACTCATAAGTATCTGCCATAAATTTTTCAAAACTGTCTACTTTATTTACCACCAAGACAATGGGCTTATGAGAACGTCTTAACATATCCGCCACTTTGGAATCTGCATCCACAAGCCCTTGTTTTACGTCTACCATAAACATAATAACATCGGCTGTGTCAATGGCAATCTGTGCCTGTTCTCTCATCTGGGACAAAATAATATCCTTACTGTCTGGCTCAATACCACCTGTATCAATCAGCGTAAAAGAATGATTCAGCCAGTTAATATCTGCATAAATTCTATCTCTTGTAATGCCTGGGGTATCTTTTACAATCGCAATATTATCCCCTGCTAATGCATTAAACAATGTACTTTTTCCAACATTTGGTCTACCAACCACTGCTACGATTGGTTTTCCTTTTCTTGTTGCCATTTATTTCCGTCCTTTCAAAATCGTATCCACAAAGTCATATCCGCTTGATTTTACAATATCTACCTTTACTTGTAAAGCTTTTTCCAGTTCTGAAACCGTAATATCATCAAGAAAAACATCTTCTCCACTTCTTAGCACATTCTGTGGAAGCAAAAGTCTTTCTCCCAAATCTTTTTCCTTAAGCTGCGATAGAATGTCCTGTCCTGTCAAAAGACCGGATACCGTTATATTTTCGCCAAAAAAATCATTTGTTATGGCATAAACTTCAATTTCCAGACCTTCTACTTCTTTTTCCAGTTTTTCACACATCTTCTTAATATAAGGATAGGCTAATTTCCCGGTTGCTAAAGAAATTTTTTCGCTCTGCATTTTTAAGCAATTTTTATCCAGCTTATGATAAGCGTCCAAAAATTCGTCTTCTAAAAGTCTAAGCATACCAACGCCGTTTTCCAACTGCAAATATCCGTCATAGGAATCTTCCTTTGGAACTTCTTTTTCCGCTAAAATATACCACTCGTCGCTGGCATGAATAAAATGAGTTCCCCATTTGTCATAAATCTCTTTTTGCCACTTATGAATTGTTTCCAAAACTTCTATGGCATCTTCCTTCGTAAAAGGTTCCAGCGGATATAATCCCTCGCGGTATTTCGACAAACCAACGGGTACAACCGATACACTTTCCAGATTCGGAAGATATTTTGTTAAATCAGAAATACTTCTCTCCAGTTCCTCTTTGTCATTCACCCCTTTACAAAGCACAATCTGACCATTCATATGAATATCCGCTTCAAACAGCTTGTCTACCTTTTTCAGTGCCTCTCCTGCGAAACGGTTATTCAGCATTTTACATCGAAGTTCCGGATTAGTTGTCTGAAAAGAAATGTTGATAGGCTCCAATCGATAGGTGATGATCCTATCAATATCGTGTTCACTCATATTAGTAAGAGTCACATAATTCCCCTGCAAGAAAGAGAGTCTGGAATCGTCATCTTTAAAATACAACGTTTCCCTCATACCCTTTGGCATCTGGTCAATAAAACAAAAAATACATTTATTATGGCAGGAACGATATTCATCCATCAGCCCATTTTCAAAAGTAAGTCCCAAATCTTCTGAATAGTCTTTATCAATTTCTAAAAGCCATTCTTCCCCATCTGCCTTTTTTATCAACACTTCAATATACTCATCTTGTATCAAATATTGATAATCAAAAATATCTTCAATTTCTTTATCATTTATTTTTAAAAGCTCATCGCCTTTTTCAATTCCAAGTTCTTCTGCAATACTGCCTTTCTCTACCAGGCTTACAATGTGTTGCTTTTTTTTCATACTACCACCATTTTTTACTTTTTTTCTAAAAAAAATTTTCCCCAACACTCTTAATATACTAGAATTTCCTTGACGTGTCGAGTAGAGAATGTTATAAAAAATAAGGAATATAATCGATATTTTAGGGAGAATTGTTATGCCAAACTTAAGAGAATTAGAAAATGCTATGCCAATCGCCCCATTAAAACTTGTGGCTTTGGATTCTGCTAGAGAATTTGGAGAAAAGGTAAATGCACATTTAGTTGATTACAGGAAAAATGTGGATATCAACAATGCTGTAAAAGAAGACCCTGCTTTTCACGGTTACATCGAGGATAATTATTTAGCAGATTTTGATGCTCCACGTTTTGGAAGTGGCGAAGGAAAAGGTGTTTTCCACGAATCTATCCGCGGAAAAGATTTATTTATTTTAGTCGATGTTACAAACCACAGCATCACTTACAAGGCAAACGGTTTTATTAATCATAAATCTCCTGATGATCACTATCAGGACTTAAAACGTGTTATTGCTGCCGCTGCCGGAAAGGCAAAGCGTATCAATGTAGTTATGCCATTTTTATATGAAGGCAGACAGCACAAAAGAAGTGGTCGTGAATCTTTAGATTGTGCCTATGCATTAGAAGAGCTTCGTGATATGGGAATTGATAACTTTATTACATTTGATGCCCATGACCCACGTGTTCAAAATGCCACTCCACTGAATGGATTTGATAATTTCTTATCTCCTTATCAGTTTGTAAAAGCTTTACTTGCAAAGGTAGACGATATTAAATTAGACCCAGACCACCTGGTTGTAATCAGCCCTGATGAAGGTGCTTTAGACAGAGCCATTTATTTTGCCAGTGTACTTGGCGTTAATACAGGTATGTTTTACAAACGTCGTGACTACTCTGTTATCGTAAATGGTAAAAATCCAATTGTAGCTCACGAATTTTTGGGTGATTCTTTGGAAGGAAAAGATGTAATTATTATTGACGATATGATTTCTTCCGGCGAAAGTATGCTGGACACTTCTAGACAGTTAAAGGAAATGAAAGCCCGACGTGTATTCATCTGTTGTACTTTCGGTCTTTTCACAAATGGTTTTGATAAATTTGACGAAGCCTACGAAAAAGGCTGGTTCGATAAAGTTATTACTACAAACTTAAATTATCTCCCACCGGTTATTTATGAAAAACCTTATTTTGTAGAAGCTGAAATGAGTAGTTTTTGTGCATCTATTATTGATTTCTTAAATCACGATGTATCTCTTTCTAACGTTCATACAACTACAGAAAAGATTTACGAATTCTTAGAGTCTTATGCAGAAAGACAAAAATAATCATAAATGTATCAAAATGGCGTGTTATTCAAGTAACACGCCATTCCTTTTCCTCTCACTTATTTCAAACACAAAAAGGCTCCTAAATTGCCTCGTTTATCCCCTGTCTTTCTGTGGGAAAACATTCTGTTAGCATTACAATGAGTACATAGTCTTGTAACTTCCAAATGTTCTTTTAAAACTCCTGCATTTAATAGAATTATTTCATTTGCCTTCCATAAATTAAGCTGATATTTTCCATTTTCTTTTTGGTAACATATGGTGTTCATTTCCTTTTCGGAAAACACTTTAGAAAACGCCTCTATAACATCAGAAGATACCTCATAGCAATCTACACATATCGATGGTCCAATTACTGCCTTAACTTCCTTTGGCTCTGTTCCAAATTCTTCGTGCATTCGCTCCAAAGTCCTTTTTCCCATTTGCATAGCCGTTCCCTTCCAGCCAGAGTGGGATAAGCCGATTGCCTGATGCTTTACATCGACAAAATAAAGGGGCACACAATCTGCATACATCGTACAAAGCACCAGATTTTTTTCATTGGTAATGAGTCCATCTACATTTTCATAATCTCTATCATAGATTACTCCTTTTCCTCCATCTGCCTTGGTCACCCGCATTACATTGGTGGTATGGGTTTGATGTGATACTACAATATCCGATAATTCCACCTCAAAAATTGAAGCAATTCTTCGATAATTTTCTAGAACAGCTTCCTTATCATCGCCTCTTGTAAAACTAACATTCATTGTGGCATAGTCTCCTTTAGAGACACCACCTTCTTTGGTAGTAAAAAGATGTTCTACCATATCAATTTCCTCTAACAGTGGAAATTTTAGCACGGTAATGCCATTGCATTGACACTCCATAGGTATCTTTTCATTTTTCTTATAAATCATCATAATTAAATGCGTCCTTGTCCCAACGAATACGATTTCCCAAAATGCTGACCACATCATATCTTACTTTTACCGTTTCCCCATAATGCTTCACCATTTTATAATAATTGGAAACAAGACAAATTTTCCTTCTCTTATTTTTTGACACTGCTTCCTGCGGATATCCGCAGGTAGTTTGACTTCGATATTTGACTTCCACAAAAACTAAATAACCTTTATGTACCCCAATCAAGTCGATTTCTCCCATTTTGCAGGAGAAATTTTTTTCTACAATTTGTACTCCCTGGCTCTCCAGAAATTTTGCAGCCAGATTTTCTTTTTCTTTTCCCAAGCTTCTTTTATTCATAAATCTCCTTTTCCCTTCTCCCTGGACGATTTATGAAGGAACGCCTTACTTTTTCATTTTTGCCTGAATTTTATCCATGGCATCTACAAATACTAAAATCTCTGCCACCACTTCGTATAATTCCGGCGGAATCATTTCACCAATTTCCAGTTTGGATAATGTGTTGGCAAGTTTATCATCTTTATGCACCGGCACATTGGCTTCTTTTCCTTTTTCCAGAATTCTCTCCGCCAGAGCACCTTTCCCGCTTGCTACAACTTTTGGGGCGTCTTCTTCGGGATTATACTCTAAGGCAACTGCCGTCAGTTTACTTAAATCTTTTTTCATAGTTTTCTCCTAAACCAGTGCATCAAAAGACTGTGTGCTAAGCAAAATGCCCCGTTCTTCTTTCTTCTCAAAGATTTCTTCCATCGGTGTTTTGCTATCCTTCTCTTTTAACTGCACATTAGTAACCGCTCCATAGCCTCTTTTTTCCAATCTCTCATTCAGCATATCAATATGTTCATAGATAAAATCTAACATCGCTTCATCTTCAAAATAGAAATTGGTTTTAACCTGTTTTTCCGGATTCATCTCTATATGAATATCCACCATACCAAGATGCTCCATATCCAAATGCAAAAAAGCCGATACATTGCCATCTTCTAAGGAAAGCTTTTTACCATTACCATAAACATAGAGTTCTCCATTGGCACTACTTTCACTAAATTTTAAAGGAAGCTGCACATATTGGAACATTTGGTTCATTTGATTCATAAAGTCCACATTTGCCTTCAAATTCTGGGCGGATTTTGCCAGAGCAAGCTCCTCTTTCCCAGAAAGAGTTTCTAAAATTTTATCCGCTCTTTCATATAATTTTTCATAAAGTGTTTCAATGTTGTCGTGTTTTGCCACTTCCTCTGGACTTAAAGTAGAGACTTCTTTTCCTGCTTTTTCCATAAACTTTTGAAAAAGAGAATCTCTGAAAAAATCGGTGATTTTTTCCTCTGTCATAGTAAGATTTTCCTGTATCTGATGATTAATCACCTTTAAAAGGTCCTGCTTTGTAGGATTTTCTTTGAGAACATTTTGTATTTCTTCCTCACTTAGCCCAAGCCTTGTAAGTAGTTGTGTATACTCCTTCATTATGGCGTCATTTTCACCCCAATTTTCGCTTTTCATAATGGAAGCAGGATTTTCTGCCATATTACCAATTTCGCCAAAATTTGCCGCCTCTACCGGCAATTTGGTAATAGGTGAAGTTGGTTCCTGTAAAGTTCCCATCTGGTCCTTTGGCATTTCACTAAATAACTGTACCAAATCTTTGTATAAACTGACCGCCTTTCCTGTTTCTCCAGATTCCAACAACTTAAAAAAGGTATTCGGAATTTCTGTTAGCATCTCTGTAATCGGTTTCATTATCTGATTTTCGCTGTTTTTATAAGCAGCAATCTGCGTTAGGTTTGTATCATTTACAGGCATTTTTAACGCTTTCAAAGTTATTATGTCGGAAATAGGAGCATTGGGAAATTGATTTATCGTTCTTCGCATCCCAAGAAGTGCGTCTTTTTGAATACTCATTCCTCTTTCCATCATAGTTTGCACCATTGTGACATTTTGCTCATTAACCGGCATAGATGCCCCTTCCAATGCTTTCATAATGGTAGAGGTATTGGCTGTATTCGTAAACATAGGATTTAATTCTATCTGATTTTGGCTCATATTTTTGATAGAAAACATCATCTGTTCTCCTAAATTCACGGAAACATTTTTTCCCAAAATCGCACTCAAAGGCTGTCCATTTGAAAGTAAAAGCTCTATATTTTCTCCCTGTACAGAAAGAACTTTTCCGCTAATCATTTCTCCATTTGCATACATATTTTGTAACATATTTAGAGTCGCCTTGGCACTTATCAGCGTATTCGTACCAGCTCCAATATTTGTTCCTGTATTTTGTTGTATCGAGGGTTGTGTGGAAAAATAGTTTTCTAAGGAAACTCCCATAAATACTCCTACCTAAATTATTAATTCTATCTACATAAAATTCTTGATAAACGTTTTCCTATGAATCGGTGTTGCCCCCAATTCTTGAATGGCTTGAATATGTTCTTTCGACCCATAGCCTTTATTTGAGGCAAAACCATAACCCGGAAACACATCATCATATTGTGTCATCAATCTGTCTCTGGTTACTTTGGCAACAATACTGGCGGCGGCAATAGAAGCACTTTTGGAATCACCTTTTACAATGGCAATTTGTTCTTTTGTAATTCCACCAATCTGATAACCGTCAACCAGAATAAAATCCGGCTCTATGGAAAGCTTAGATAATGCCATTCTCATAGCTTCAAAATCCGCCTGTCTAATATTAATTTCATCGATTCTCTCAGGAGATGCAAAACCAATGCCTACGCTAATTGCCTTTGCCATAATTTCATCAAAAATTTCTTCTCTTTTATTTTCGGTCAATTTTTTTGAATCATTAAGATATAGTAAGTCACAATCTTTTGGCAAAATAACTGCAGCCGCGACTACCGGTCCAGCTAGTGGTCCACACCCCACCTCATCTACACCGCATATGTACTCATATTTTGCATATTTCCTCTCATAAGAAAACATTTCATACATTCGTTGCTTTTCTTTTTCTAAATCTTCTAATTTCTTTTTTGCTTTGCTTACCAGACTTTTGACACCATTTCTGTCATCTTCTTCAAATTCGCTAATAAAAGCAGGCAACATTTTTATATCTGCCTGCTTATAAATTGTTCCGATTTCACTAATACTTTTCTTCATATTCACTCCACTATTTCTGGCCATGTTGGACAAAAGAAATTCTGTCAAATGGCCACATAATCAATAGAATTTTTCCTTTGATTTCCTCTCTGGATACAATTCCAATTTCCGTAGAACGACTATCCAGACTATTGTTACGATTATCTCCCATAACAAAATATTCATCTTCACCTAATGTAATCGGTACTACGGCACTTCCTGCCTCTTTAATTGTTTCGGTAAGGTAAGGCTCATCAATCTTTTCTCCATCAATATACACATATCCATCGATAATCTGTATGGTTTCTCCCGGCAAACCGATAATTCTTTTCACATAATAACGACTAGAGCCATCTCGATACGGAAATACAATTACTTCGTATCGTTCCGGTTCTCTTATCTTATAAGTTATCTTATCTACAATCAAACAATCTCCGTTTTCCAGAGTTGGTGACATAGAAGTACCGATTACATCTGTACGCTGACAAATATATTTAATAAAAATGAAGGTAATGATAATTACTACCAAAAAATAGAAACTTGTTTTTAAAGTTTCTATAAGCTTTTCCTTACTCATTGCAATCTCCCTTTAAATCGTTGGAATTTCAAGACTAATTCGTCCGATTTTACCGGCTCTAAATTCATCCAATAATAGATTTGAGCCTTTTAAAATATCCGCCTTTTCCCCTTTTGCAATACAACCTCTTTTTACACAAATGCTTTCCAATAAAGCATATGGGTCTTCCTTCCACTCCACTTGATAGCGGGAAAGAAGTAACTCCCTGTAATGTTCTCCCAAAAATCGAATCAATTCCACCGCCAATTCATCTACGTGCAAAACTTCATCGTTCATAGAACCAATTAAAGCAAGCCGCAACCCAATTAACTGGTCTTCAAATTTAGGCCATAAAATTCCAGGAGTGTCTAAAAGTTCTAATTGTTTATTTAAACGAATCCACTGTTTTCCCTTAGTTACACCAGGCTTATTCCCTGTTTTCGTACAGGCTTTTCCCGCAAAAGCATTAATAAAGGTCGATTTCCCAACGTTCGGAATGCCCACAACCATAGCACGAACCGGTCGATTGATAATCCCACGTTTTCTATCTCTTTCAATTTTTTCCTTACAGGCTTCTTGAACTACACCTTGAATACTTTTTACACCCTGTCCGCTTTTCGAATTAACTAGCACAACATAATAGCCTTTTGTCTTAAAATATTCCACCCATAATTCATTATATTTCGCATCTGACAAATCAGACTTATTTAATAAAATTACTCTGGACTTATTTTTTCCAAGCTCATCAATATCTGGATTTCTACTGCTAAGTGGAATTCTTGCATCTACAATTTCAATAATCAAATCAATTAAAGATATATTTTCCTGCATCATACGTTTTGCCTTTGTCATATGACCAGGATACCACTGATAATTCATACTTACCTCCAAAATACTATTTCACAAATCCTATGGTATTTTCGCCTGCTCCTAAATGAATCCAGGCTTTTCCGATAATATTCTTTTTCTTCACAATACCTATATTCGCCGAACGGCTGTCTTCACTGTTATTTCGATTATCGCCTAAAACAAAATATTCTCCCTTTCCAAGTGTTATTTCATTTTCTGCAATTCCAGCTTGTGCCATTTCGTCATAATTTTCTTCATCTACATACAATTCCCCATTAATATACAAATGCCCATCTATAATCTGCACAGTATCTCCCGGAACTCCAACCACTCTTTTTACATAGTAATGAGAATCCATATTTCCATTTGGGACAAAAACAATGACATCGCCTTGTTTTGGACTTGATATTTTGTAGACAAAGCGGTTAACCATAATTTTTTCGCCATTTTCTAAAGTTGGTTTCATAGATATACCAATGACACTGGTGGTCATACCTAAACAATAAATCACTACAAAAGCCGATACAATGGCAATAAAAATTCCAAGTACCCAAGAAAAGATTTCCTTGAGTACTGTCGCTTTAATTTTTCTTCTTTTTCGATTAAAATTAAGACCTTTTCTTCTGCTCATAGATTTTCTTCCGTATTTTCTTTGTTTTTCTAAAGCCTATCTATCAGTATACAACATAAAATCAAAAAAAGGAACAATTACTCGACGTAATTGTTCCTCACAATTAAAAAAATTATTTAACGATTTCTTTAACTTTAGCTTTCTTACCAACTCTATCTCTTAAGTAGAATAATTTAGCTCTTCTTACTTTACCCTGACGAACTACTTCTACTTTTTCTACGTTTGGTGAGTGTAATGGCCAAGTTTTTTCTACGCCAATACCGTTAGAAGTTTTACGTACTGTGAATGTTGCACGGTTGCTTCCGCCCTGTTTTTTGATTACAGTTCCTTCAAATACCTGAATTCTTTCACGGTTACCTTCTTTGATTTTACCGTAAACTTTAACTGTATCGCCTACGCTAAATTCTGAAACGGTTTCTTTTAACTGTTCTGCTTCGATTTCTCTAATAATATCGTTCATTGTGTGCCTCCTATTTTTCCGGACGTTCTTAATACTATCTGTAACAGAGGACCGCCTCATTTTTTCACAACATTAAAAATATATCATACTTATTTACTATTTGCAAGTCTTTTTCTTCTTTTTTTCCACCGGGTGACTCTTTACATATTCTTCATACATTTCAGGTCTAAATTTTTTTGTCATAGAAAGGGCCTGTTCGTGTCTCCATTTTTCAATGTTTGCGTGATGACCACTTAACAACACTTCCGGTACTTTCTTTTCACGCCACACTTCCGGTCTTGAATACTGAGGATATTCAAGGAGTCCATCAGAAAAGGACTCGTCCACGGAAGATGCTGCATTATTTAATACTCCTGGCACTAAGCGGGAAATACAATCTACCATCACCATTGCCGGTAGTTCGCCGCCGGTTAAAACATAATCGCCAATCGATACATAATCTGTGACAATTTCCTCTAACACTCTTTCATCAACGCCTTCATAATGTCCACACAAAATAATCAAATCTTCTTCCATTGCCATCTCTTGTGCCATTTTTTGTGAAAAAGTCTTTCCTCTGGGGGTAACATAAACAACCCTTGGCTTTTTATCACTATTTTGGAGATTCTCATTTATAACCGCCTGATAGGCATCATAAATCGGCTGTGCCTGCATTAACATACCGGCACCTCCACCATATATATAATCATCGACTTTTTTGTGTTTATCTAAGGTATAATCTCTAATATCCACCACGTTTACGCCAATAAGATTCTTTTCTATGGCACGACCTAAAATACTGGTATTTAGACCTTCTTTTACCATATCTTTAAACAACGTCAAAATGTGAAAACGCATATCTACTCCTAATCCAGTAAACCGTCCATCACGTGTACTTTCATTTTCTTTTCTTTAAAATTAATATCTAAAATGCACTCTTTAATTGCAGGAAAGAGAAGTTCCTTTCCTTCCTCATTTTTTACAATATATACGTCATTCGCACCGGTTTTCATTACATCCACCAAGGTGCCAAGCTCATTTTCTTCTTCATCTACGACTTTTAAATCAATTAAATCGGCAATAAAGTATTCATCTTTTTGAAGCTTTACTGCATTTTTTCTTGTTACATAAAGTTTACCGCCTTTATATACTTCTACATCATTTAAAGTGTCGATTCCATCAAATTTTAATATTGCAAATTGTTTAAAAAATTTCACACTGGAAATTTTCAAGACTTTCTCTGTTTTTTCCGTAACTAAAATCACTTCTTTTAATTTCTTAAAACGGTTAATATCATCTGTTGTCGGAAATACTTTTACTTCTCCTCTGACACCATGTGTAGAAGAAATCACACCAACCTGTAAGCGTTCTTCCATATATTTCTCCATTTACTTTTTGCTGTGTTTTTCGTTTCTGATACAATATGAACCCACAAACAAAAGGTCTGTGGGTTCCGCAATTCTTTAATAACCTGTGCGAATTAAACAATCTTTACATACACACGTTTGTTTTCTTTTGTTGATGTAGCATTGACAATCGAGCGAATAGAATCTGCCACACGACCACCTTTTCCGATAACACGTGTTTTATCTTCTGGTGCAACCTTTAACTCGATGACAAGATTTCTTCCTTCCTGTCTTTCAGTTACTACAACTTCATTAGGATTATCAACGATTGCTTTTGCAATTACTTCTACGATTTCTTTCATAATCCACCTCCAAAAGTTATACAGTTACTATGGTTATTTCTTATTCGATACCTGCAACTTTGAAGATTTTAGCTACAACATCAGTAGGTTTTGCACCGTTAGCAATCCATTTTTTAGCTGCTTCTGCATCTACATTAATTGTACTTGGATCTGTGTTTGGATCATATGTTCCGATTTCATCGATGAATTTACCATCTCTTGGTGATCTAGAATCAGCAACGATAATTCTATAAAAAGGTGCTTTCTTCTGACCCATTCTTCTTAATCTGATTTTTACTGCCATTGTTCTTTACCTCCGTAAAATAAATATCATTTATTATATATTTTTGAAAAGAAATCCATCCTTACGAACAAATTCCTGAATCAACTTACTTAAAATGGGAATCTCATACCGCCTGGCATCATTCTTCTTCCCTTTTTGCCCATCATACCCTGCATTTGTTTCATCATCTTCTGACTTTGTTCAAACTGCTTGATAAAACGGTTCACTTCCGCGATGTCTAATCCTGCACCTTTTGCAATTCGATGCTTTCTGCTTGGATTCAAAAGCTTTGGGTTTTGTCTTTCCTTTGGAGTCATAGATAAAACAATCGCTTCCGTTCTGGCTAACTGTTTTTCATCTACCATAGAATCGATGTTGCCCATTTGCTTACTCATACCTGGCATCATCGACATAATACTGGAAAGGCCTCCCATTTTTTTCATTTGACGCATACTTTCCAGATAATCTTCAAAATCGAACTTGCCCTTTTTCATTCGGGCAGCCATTTCTTTTTCCTTATCTGCGTCAATATCTATGTTTGCCTGTGCTTTTTCGATTAAGGAAAGCACATCTCCCATTCCTAAAATACGGCTAGCCATTCTATCTGGATAAAACTGTTCCAAATCAGACAATTTTTCACCCATACCAACGTATAAAATAGGCTTTCCTGTAACGGCTTTAATGGAAAGTGCCGCACCACCTCTGGAATCACCGTCCATTTTGGTTAAAACAACTCCATCGATAGTAACCTTTTCATCAAACTCTTTTGCCACATTAACTGCGTCCTGACCTGTCATAGCATCAACTACAAGTAACGTCTGATGAACCGCAACTTCTTCTTTAATATTTTGTAATTCCGCCATCATATCTTCATCAATATGAAGTCGACCTGCGGTATCCAAAATAACCACATTATGACCATTTTTTTCAGCATGCGTAATAGCTGCCTTGGCGATATCGGAAGGTTTATGGTTGTCTCCCATTGTGAAAACATCCACTTCCTGTTTCTCACCATTTATTTGTAACTGTTTGATAGCTGCTGGTCTGTATACGTCACAAGCTACCAAAAGTGGCTTTTTCCCTTTTAACTTGAGTTTTCCTGCGATTTTAGCTGTGGTAGTTGTTTTACCAGCACCCTGTAAACCACACATCATAACCACGGTAATAGCTTTACCAGGCTGCATCGTAATTTCAGTGGTCTCAGAACCCATAAGAGAAATCATCTCATCATTTACGATTTTGATAACCATTTGTGCCGGATTTAATCCATTTAAAACATCTGTTCCAACAGCTCGTTCTTCTACGCTTTTTACAAACTGTTTTACAACTTTAAAGTTAACATCAGCTTCAAGGAGAGCCATTTTTACTTCTTTTAAAGCTGTTTTAACATCTTCTTCTGTCAGACGACCTTTGCTTCTTAAGCTTTTGAAAACATTCTGCAATTTATCGGTTAAACTTTCAAACGCCATATTAAAGCTCCTTCATAATATTTTCTGCTAACAGATGAATTTCACCTAAATTCTTTTTCATATCATCATTCGTTTTATCTGATGATAACTGTTCAATCTGGGAAACCATTTCTTTCATCAAAGTAAATTTATGAACTAAATTCAGCTTTTCTTCATATTGTAATAAGATTTTGTCACATCGCTTGATTAAATCGTGAACTCCCTGCCTACTAATTCCATACATTTGGGCAATTTCGCTTATGGAATAATCTTCCAAAACCAAAGCTTCATAAATACTTTTCTGATGGTCGGTTAAAAGCTCACCATAAAAATCATATAAAAGTCCTTGTTCTACAATTTTTTCGACTTTAGAAACTTCCTGTGACATACCGATTTCCTCTTTATTCTAGGTGTAAACACCGCTTTTCGCACTGACACCTATGCTAGAATACAACAAAAGAATACCTCTGTCAAGTATTTTTTCTTGACAAAGATATTCTTTTTCATAAATCTACATTAAATTTCCGGAGCAATATAGTTTTTCTCCTCAAGAGCTTTTACAATTTTATCTAAAATTTCTTCGGATTCTGCACGTACTGTATGATAATGATAACCGCCAGTAATATTCATCAGTTCACTGGATTTTCCGCTTCTAACTCCCTCAATGAACTGTTTTACGTGAAGTCTTGAAAAAATATTGAGTTTTGCCTCTACCTTGCCATATACCTTATGCCATACAAAAACATTCACAATGGTGCCACCTAAATCCACAATGCAATTCAGTTCATCTTCTGTCTGTTCTGTGGTATGAAAGACCTTGATTACACGCTCTACAAAAGGCGTTTTATGAACAATATATCCATTATGTGTCGATAAAATCTCATATCCGGTAGCTTTTAAAATAGAAATATCCTGCACGATAATCTGTCTGGATACGCCGAAACGCTCTGCCAATGCACCACCGGGTACTGCGGCATCTTGGGACATAAGAAATGCAACCATCTCTTTTCTTCTGTCTTCAGCCTTCATGAGTTCACTCCTTTTTATATTGCGTGAAGATTTTTCAGTGACAAATCTAAAATTGGTGAGGAATGTGTGAGTGCACCACTGGAAATGTAATCAACTCCGATATCTACAAGGCGGGCAACATTTTCCTTGGTTACATTACCACTACATTCGGTTTCAGCCTTGCCTTTCGCAAGTTTTACTGCTTCCTTCATATCTTCTACACTCATATTATCAAGCATAATGATGTCTGCACCTGCATCTAAGGCTTCTTTTAACATATCCAAATTTTCTACTTCAATTTCAATTTTCCGAACAAATGGTGCATATTCTTTCGCCATCTGTACAGCCTCTTTTACCCCACCGGCAGCACCAATATGGTTATCTTTTAATAAAATACCATCGCTTAAATTAAATCTATGGTTGTATCCACCACCAACTTTTACTGCATACTTTTCAAAAACACGCATATTTGGTGTTGTTTTTCTTGTATCTAAAAGTTTGGTTTTACTTCCTTTTAAAAGGTCTGCAATAGAACGTGTATAAGTAGCAATTCCGCTCATTCTCTGTAAATAATTAAGGGCAGTACGTTCTCCGGATAACAACACACGGATATCCCCTTTAATGATTCCTAATTTTTCTCCATTTTTAACCTTGTCACCATCTTTACAAAAGAAAGTAACCTCTGTCTTTTCATCTAAAAGTTCAAACACTCTTTTAAACACTTCAAGACCTGCAATCACACCGTCTTGTTTACAAATCAGCTCGACTTCTCCCATTTTAAATTCACGCATAACCGAATTTGTGGTGATGTCTTCACTGGTAATATCTTCTCTCAAAGCAGCAAGAATCATTTCATCTGCATTCATTTTCATTGTAATATTATTCATGACTTTCTCTCTCCTTCTCTATGGCTGTTAAAACCGCCTGTTTGTATTCTTCTTTGCAATTTTGATACTGTTTGTTATCAATAGAAACTTCTCGATTTTCCTTTACTTCCAAGTAATCTTCCATCATATGTTCTGCAGCACGGCGGGCAAATACCAGACTTTCCAGCAACGAATTGCTTGCCAGACGATTCTTTCCGTGAACTCCATTACATGCCGTTTCTCCCACGGCATAAAGACGTTTCATAGATGTCTTACTATATGTATCCACCATAATTCCACCCATAAAATAATGCTGCGAAGGTACAACCGGAATTGGTTCTTTTGTAATATCATATCCTTCTTTCAGGCAATATTCATAAATATTGGGAAAATGACTCTTAATATCTTCTACCGGAATATTTTCCAAAGAGAGCCAAACGTGTTTGCTGCCCTCTTTTTTCATTTCCTCAAAAATAGCCTGCGTTACTACATCTCTTGGCAAAAGTTCATCTACAAATCTTTCTCTCTTGGCATTCAAAAGAATTGCCCCTTCTCCTCGCACAGACTCAGAAATCAAAAATTTTCTTCCTTCCTCTTTTGAATAAAAAGTGGTTGGGTGTATTTGAATATAATCAATATGTTGTAAACAAACATTGTGTTTGATTGCCAGAGCCAATGAATCACCTGTTAAGTGTCTAAAATTGGTAGAATGTTCAAAAAGCCCTCCGATTCCGCCAGTGGCAAGTACCGTATAATTCGCGTAAATAGGCAGATATTTACCTTCTTTATCTTGAGCGATAATACCAAAGCACTCATTATCCTCACAAATCATATCTACCATCGTACATTTTTCAAGAATCGTAATATTCTTCTGTTTTTCTACTTCTTTTAATAAATTAGTTGTAATTTCTTTTCCGGTTTCATCCTTATGGTACAAAATTCTTGGTCTGGAATGTGCACCCTCTCTAGTATAGAGGTAATGATTTTCTTCTTTTTCAAAATCTACTCCATATTGAATCAAATCGCCTATCACTTCTCTGGAGGAACGTATCATAATTTCTACGGAAGCCGGATTATTTTCATAATGTCCGGCACGCATAGTGTCTTCAAAAAAAGAATCAAAATCATTTTCCTCCGGAAGTACACAAATGCCTCCCTGGGCCAAATAAGAATCACTATTTAATACGTTGTCTTTCGTTATAATCAAAATTTGCTTTTCTTTCGGCAAGTTTAAGGCACAATATAAACCAGCCACTCCACTACCGACAATTAATATATCCGTTTTCATCATTTTCCTATTTTGCAAGTTCCAACATTCTATCTAATGGAATCATTGCTTTCCTCTGAATTTCTTCACTAACTTCTACCAAATTGCTTTCTTCTTTCATACACTTATAAATGTTTTCCAGTGTATTCAATTTCATGTCTTTACAACAAGGGTGCGGATTAGGGAAATAGAATCGTTTTCCCGGATTATCCATTTTAAGCTGATAATCCACGCCTTCCTCCGTACATATTATAAATTCCATAGAATCACTTTCTTTTGCATAGGAAATGATTTCAGCTGTACTGCCTATATAATCGGATAACTCCAATATTTCTTTTTCACACTCAGGATGAGTTAATACTAAGGCATTTGGGTATTTTTCTTTTTCTTTTCTAAGCTGCGTGGCGGTGGTAAGCTTTGCATGAATCGGGCAACAGCCATCATTTAAAATGATATTTTTTTCTGGTACTTTCTCTGCCACAAAACTACCTAAGTTTTTGTCTGGAATAAAGAAAATGTTTTTATTTGGCAATTCTTTTACTATTTTAATCGCGTTTGATGATGTCACACATACATCACTTTGACACTTTAGCTCTGCCGTAGAATTTATGTAACATACCACTGCCAAATCTTCATATTTTTCTTTCATCTTTTCAATCATTCCCGGTGCCATCATATGTGCCATCGGGCAATCTGCTGACAAATCAGGCATCAAAACCTTTTTATCCGGATTCAAAATCTTGGCACTTTCGCCCATAAAAGAAACGCCGCAAAAAACAATTATGTCGGCGTTACTTGCTTTGGCAACCTTCGCAAGATAAAAGGAATCTCCTACAAAGTCCGCCACTTCCTGAGCTTCTTCTGGTGCATAATAATGTGCCAAAATCACTGCATTTTTTTCAATTTTTAACTGATTAATTTTGTCTTTCATCTTTACATTACCTACTTTAAGTAAATCATTTTTTGTATAACTTGTTTAGTATACAATTCCAATTTACATCTGTCAAGTTGTCTGTAAAGTTATATTTTACAAGGATTCTTCGTGTTGTTTATATCCCTCTCCAAATACTTCCTGTGCAGAAGATACAATCATAAAAGATTTGGGGTCTGTTTTTTTCACCACTGCTTCTACTTTATAAAAATCGCGTTTTTTGGCAACGCACATAATAATTTTTTTATCTTTCTGTGTATACGCACCAACACCATGGAGAAATGTCACGCCCAAATCCAGCTCGTAAAGTAATCTATCTGCCACTTCCTTGGGCTTATCACTGATAATATGCACAAAGGTGGCTTCATCTTTTCCATATAAAGCTCTATCCATAATCGACGTGGTTATCACGATACAAATGGCTGAATAAAGACCTCTGACAACATCTCCCATCAGCAAAATCATCGCCGCCACCACTAATGAATCTGCTATCAGAAAGACTTGATTAGTCTTTAAGTGTGGCACTTTAAGTCGTATCAATTTAACAATGATATCCATACCTCCTGTGGTTCCTCCGTGGCGAAAGATTTTCCCTAAAGAAAATCCCACTAATGCACCACCACATACACAGCCTAAAAAAACATCCTCTGAAACGATTGGTCTTCCAAAGTATTCTAGTAGTGTCATCAGTACCGATGTCAAAATGGTACAATAGCAAGTCGTAAGGGTGAATTTTGCTCCAAATTTCCAAAATCCAATTAGTAAAATTGGAATATTTAAAAGTAACAAAAAAGTACCCGTAGGAACGATTGGAAAGACATGATTTAGCAATACTGACACACCGGAAAAACCGCCCGGTGCTAAAAAATTAGGTACAATAAATAACTGGAAACCTATTGCATACAGTATGCTGTAAAATGTCAATTTAAGATATCGTTTCACGAGTACTCCTGTTCTTGCATTCTATGCACTAAATATTGGTAGTTACAACTCTTGGTTTGTAACCATTAGTTTCTAAAGTTTTAATGATTTTATTCTTATGTTCTGTTCCAAATGCTTCCAATGTGATGCGAAGTTCTACGGCTGCATTTCTGTTGATAGATACAAACTGATTATGCTCTAGTTTAATTACGTTACCGCTTTCTTTGGCAATGACATCAGCTACTCTGGATAATTCACCTGGTTTATCCGGAAGTAATACTGATACCGTAAAAATTCTGTCACGCATAATCAAACCTTTTTGTACCACGCTTGACATCGTAATAACGTCCATATTACCACCACTTAAAATGGAAACAATCTTTTTACCTGTCACATTTAAGTATTTTAAAGCGGCTACGGTTAAAAGGCCTGAATTTTCCACTACCATTTTATGATTTTCTACCATGTCTAAGAAAGATACAACTAAATCTTCATCTGGGACAGTGATAATATCATCTAAGTTTTTCTGTAAATATTCAAAAATCTTTGTCCCTGGAGTTTTTACTGCTGTACCGTCAGCGATTGTACTTACCGTAGGAAGTGTAACCACTTCACCTTTTTTGAAGGATTCCTGCAAACAATTTGCCCCTTCTGGTTCTACACCAATGACTTTAATATTCGGATTTAAGATTTTAGCTAAGGTGGAAACCCCGGTTGCAAGTCCGCCACCACCAACAGGTACTAAAATATAGTCTACGGTTGGTAATTCTTTGATAATTTCCATAGCAATCGTTCCCTGACCGGTTGCTACTGCCAAATCATCAAATGGGTGCACAAAAGTATAGCCTTCTTTTTCTGCAAGTTCATAAGCCTTTGCACAAGCTTCATCATATACATCTCCGTAAAGAACCACTTCTGCACCATAGCTTTTCGTTCTGTTTACTTTAATAAGCGGTGTTGTTGTAGGCATAACAATAGTTGCTTTTACGCCATTTTTACTTGCTGCATAAGCAACACCTTGAGCATGATTACCGGCTGAAGCTGTAATCAAACCTTTTTTCTTGTCTTCTTCTGACAATGTGCTTAATTTGTAATATGCACCACGTACTTTGTAAGCACCTGTAAACTGCATATTTTCCGGTTTTAAGTATACCTTATTTCCTGTCTGGTTACTTAAAAACTGGCTAAATACTAATTTTGTTTCCTGTGTAGCTTCTTTTACCACTTCACTGGCTTCTTCAAAAGCCTCTAAAGTCAACATTTTCTCGTCCATGATACTTTCCTCTGATTTTTTATTTTATTTCAAATAATGCATCTACAAATTCGTCTGCATTAAATTTTTCTAAATCGTCAATGGTTTCACCAACACCGATATATTTTACCGGTATATGAAGTTCTGACTGAATGGCTACTGCAATACCGCCTTTGGCCGTTCCGTCCATTTTGGTAAGCACAATACCCGTTAAATCAGTAACCTGACTGAACTCTTTTGCCTGCTGCAAAGCGTTCTGCCCTGTACTTGCATCTAACACAATTAAATTTTCTCTATGGGCATCAGAAAATTCTCTATCAATAATGCGGTTCATTTTTTTCAGTTCTTCCATAAGATTCTTCTTGTTATGGAGTCTTCCCGCCGTATCACACAAAAGAACATCTGTGTTTCTTGCCTTGGCACTTTGTACGGCATCGAATAAAACACTTGCCGGGTCAGACCCCTCTTTACCGCCAATCATATCTACGTTGGCTCTATGTGCCCAGGTTTCCAGCTGCTCGCCTGCTGCTGCACGAAAAGTATCTGCCGCTGCAATCAACACTTTTCTTCCTGACTGTTTCAATTTTCCTGCCAATTTTCCAACCGTGGTAGTTTTTCCTACTCCATTGACACCAATTACAAAAACCACCGACTTTTTGGTTTCAAACTCATAAGCAGTTTCTTCTACTTTCATCTGCTCTTTTATGCTTTCAATTAGAACTTCTTTGCAATCTGCCGGTTCTTTGATATGCTCTGCCTTTACTTTCTTACGAAGATTTTCCAAAATTTCTTCTGTGGCTTTTACACCAATATCACCCATAATTAGGATTTCTTCCAATTCTTCGTAAAATTCTTCATCTATGGAGGAAAATCCGCTAAAAACAGCGTCAATTCCCTTCACGATGTTATCTCTGGTTTTTGTCAAACCGGCTTTTAATCTGGCAAAGAAGCCTTTTTTTTCTTCTCCCATCTTCGCCTCCAAATGAATTAATCATCTAAATCTTTTTCGATTAAATCTACGCTGACAAGGGCGGAAACCCCTTTTTCCTGCATCGTAATACCATACAGTCTGTCCGCTTTCTCCATTGTACCACGTCTGTGCGTAATTACAATAAACTGTGTATTTTTTGTAAGCTTATGTAAATATTTTGCAAATCTACCTACGTTTGATTCATCAAGTGCCGCCTCAATTTCATCAAGGAGACAGAATGGTGAAGGTTTTAAGTTCTGGATAGCAAATAGCAAAGCAATCGCTGTCAGGGCTTTTTCACCACCGGATAATTGCATCATATTTTGAAGTTTCTTTCCTGGTGGCTGAGCAATAATACGAATGCCCGCCTCCAAAATGTCTTCTTCTTCAATTAATTCCAGTGTACCTTTACCACCACCGAAAAGTTCTTTAAATACTTTATCAAACTCTCTCTTAATATCTGCAAATTTTTCTGTAAACTGTTTTCTCATTGCGGCGTCAAGTTCAACAATAATGCCATTTAATGTTTTTTCCGCTTCCACCAAATCATCATGCTGTGCTTTTAAGAAAGTATATCTTTCCGATACTGCCTTATAATCTTCAATCGCATTGACATTGACATCACCCAGTTTTTTAATTTCATCCTTTAATGTTGAAATCGACTTCTTCATCGCCGGCAAATCGTTCATTTCAGGGTCTTTTAAAGTTGCTGCATCGCTTAAAGTGATTTCGTATTCGTCCCACATATAGTTAATATGCGTTTCCAATGCTTCTTCACATTTTTCTTTTTGTGCATTTAAACGGAATACTTCTTTATCCAAAGCAGACATTCTTTCAGATAAACTTTCTCTGTCTGTAAAGAATGTTTTTTGCTTATTGGAAAGTTCCTCTTTTCTCTGAATAGCTTCTGTAAGTTTTTGCTGATTTTCGCCTTCCGATACATAAGAAGCTTTAATGGTTTCTTCAATTTGAGCAATACTTTCACGTTTTCTCTGGATTTCTTCCTGACTTAGCTCAATTCCTTCCAAAATTTCACGCATTTCGGCTTCAAATCTTAAAATTTCGCCTTCAATACGGTCTACATTTAACTGTTTAAATTCTTGCTGTTGACGAACTTTTTCAACTTCAACGTCCCATTCAGAAACTTTGGCAGTTTTCTCCGTTTCCTCTGTGCGTTTTTCTTCTAGTTCTACCTGGAACGAGGTAATCTGTTCATTGACGGAAACCTCTAATTCTTCTGACATCTTAAGTTCTCCGGAAATCTTCTCCTTCGAAACTTTGATATCCTGAACCTGTCTTTCAATATCGGCTTCTTCTGCCTTTAAGGCCATACCGCCTTCTTTGGTTTCGTCCATCTTCTGCTTTGCAGAAATCAAATTCAATCTGGCTGTATTTTGTTCAATAAATTTTGCCTGGAGAGCTGTTTTTAACTGTTCTAACTCAAGACGTAATTTATTTCTTTTTTCCTTGTCTTCCTGAATTTCCTTTTCCAGTTTTTCGTTTTCAGAAAGAAGGTTTTTGACTTTCTTAGTCAATTCTTCAATTTCTCTTCTACGGCTCAATAAGTTACTGTTATTCTTGAAAGCACCACCACTAATTGCACCACCTGGTACTAAAAGTTCGCCTTCAATGGTAACCATTCTTACGCCATAGTCAAATTTTTTCGCAATTTTAACTGCATTGTCAATGTTGTCAACTACCACAATTCTCCCAAGCATAGCTTTAGCAACATTTTTATATTTCTCTTCTATACTAACCAGTTCATTGGCCATTCCAATAACGCCTTTTTCGTCTAAAACTTCTGGAGTCTTAAATTCCTGAGGTTTTGTAATACTGGTAAGTGGTAAGAAAGTTGCACGGCCCGATTTGTTCTGTTTTAAGAACTGAATCATTTCTTTTGCCGTACTCTCATCTTCCGTAACAATATTTTGAATGTTACCGCCTAGTGCAATTTCAATGGCAGTTTCATATTTTTTCTCTACTTTGATGATGTCTGCAACAACACCAATAATTCCTTTGGTGTTACCTTTTTGCTCCATAACTTTTTTTACACTACCGCCATAGCCCTCGTATCTTTCTGTCAAATTCTGGAGAGCTTCCAAAGTAGAATTTTCACTGTGATAAAGTACCTGATTTTCACGAAGTTTATTATCTTTGTCTGATAATCCTTTACGAATTTCTTCCAAAGTTTTCTCCATATCCTTTTGCTTTAAATCCATAGAACGAATTTCTTTATTCACATCTTCAAACGCACTTTCCAGATTTTTTATGGTTTCAACCTGGTTTTCCTCGTCCGATTTCACACGCAAAAGTCTGGCATTTAATTCTGCTTTTCTAATGCCAATTTGTTCCATCATAGAGTCATAACGACCCAATTTTGACTTAATCGTTGCTCTTTTATTCAGTTCTTCAATAATGGTATTTTTTCCAACTTCAATCTGGTTATTTAATTCTTCGATTCTATTCTGCACAGAAAGTAAAAGTGCTTTTGCTTCTTCTCTTTTTGCTACCAAATCACTCAGATTGTCGTCTGTAATTTTTTTATCATCTAAAATCGCCTGTTTTTCTGTATTTTTGGCATCAATCTGCTCTTGCACACTAGACTTACGTTTGTTCATATGTCCTTCGTTGCTTTCTGCAGAATTAATTTGTTCTTCCAGAATTTTTACTTCATTGGTCAAATTACCACGAAGAAGATTGGCGTCATTAGAAGCATTACGAGTCGTATCAATTACTTCTTCCAGACTTTCAATTTCTGCTTGAACCTGCTCGTATTCTTCTTTTATATGATTATATCTGTTGGTAGTTTCCTCTAAATCATTACTGGCAATTTTATATTTTTCTATGGTTTCATCTAATTGACCCTTAAGTCGTCCATTTTCCAGTAAAAAAACATTCACATCTAAAGTTTTTAATTCTTCTTTTTTCTTTAAGTAAATTTTTGCTTTTTCAGATTGTTTTTCTAATGGTCCAATCTGTTTTTCCAGTTCACTTAAAATATCGGAAACACGTAAAAGATTCTGTTTCTCATCTTCCAATTTTTTCTGTGCGGCTGCTTTTCGGCGTTTGAACTTTACAATTCCGGCCGCTTCATCAAAAAGTTCTCGTCTTTCTTCCGGTTTGCCACTCAAAATTTTCTCAATCTGACCCTGACCAATGATAGAATAGCCTTCTTTACCAATACCTGTATCATAAAAAAGTTCGTTGACATCTTTTAATCGGCAGGCGGTTCCATTAATCAAATATTCACTTTCTCCAGAACGATAAAGTCGTCTTGCAACCGTTACTTCATCATAATCTATGGCAAGCTGATGATCTCTATTATCCAAAGTAATGGCTACATATGCATAGCCCATTGGTTTTCTCATTTCTGTACCAGAGAAAATAACGTCCTGCATAGACGCACCACGAAGCTGCTTAATTCTTTGTTCACCAAGCACCCAACGGACCGCGTCTGCTACATTACTTTTACCACTTCCATTTGGTCCAACAATTCCTGTGATACCATTATGAAATTGAAAATTTATTTTGTTTGCAAAGGATTTAAATCCATGAACTTCAATACTTTTTAAATACATATTTCACCTACTGTTTTAACATAACTAACGTTGCATAAGCTGCCTTTTGTTCAGCCTCTTTTTTATTATGTCCTACACCTGTACCATATTGTACTCTATTGATACATACTGCACATTCAAATTCTTTCGCATGTTCCGGGCCTCTTTCTGCCACCAATATATAACGAATAGTGCCCATTTTCTTTCGCTGCACAATTTCCTGCAAAGAAGTCTTAGCATCATATACGTCTGTCTTCTTTTCTATATCGAATAAGATAAATTTCATTGCAAATTTTCTGGCTGCTTCTAGTCCACCATCTAAATAGATTGCTCCTAGAACAGATTCCATAACATCTGCTGTAATCGATTGTCTGGTTCTACCTCCGGTGATAGTTTCACCTTTTCCAAGAAACAAATAATCTCCCAAGGATATTCTTTCACCACAATCGGATAAAGCTTCTTCACATACCGCTGCCGCTCTGATTCTGGTCATCTTACCTTCCGCCATTTCCTTGAATTTTAAAAACAGATGCTCACTGGCAATCAACTCTAAAACTGCATCTCCCAAAAATTCTATACGCTCATAATGACCTGTTTTATTTATCTTCTGTTCGTTTTCATATGAAGGATGTGTTAATGCTCGCTTCAATAATGCCTTATCCTTAAAAGTATATCCTATAACTTGTTCCAGTTGTTCCATTGGTAATCTTTCCAACTTATCTCCATTCCTTCCATACAATCGAAAAAGCCCTATCGGGCTTTTTGCAATGAACCTCAATCGTTTCTATAATTTTTAATTAATTCGTATGCGTCCTGCACTGTGACAACCTGTTTTAAGTCATCTTCCTCAAAACTAATATCAAAGTTTTCTTCCAGCGTCATCGCAATCTGGTATAAATCCAGCGAATCTGCACCTAAATCTTCGGCAAATCTTGTGTCTTTATTAATTTCACCAATATCAATTTTCATAACCTTTACGATGGCTTCTTTTAACATATCAAGTTCCATATTTTTTTCCTCGATTATTTATCGGATAGTGAAATAATATCCTCTATTTTGTCATTAATGTTTTGTTCACTGAAAGCGATACATTGCATAATAGAATTTTTTACTTCTACTGCATTGGAACTTCCGTGAGTTTTTACAACAAGACCATTCAAGCCAAGCATTGGTGCTCCGCCGTACTCGTCTAAATTAAAAGCCTTTAAGGTTTCTTTCAAAGCAGGTTTTACTAAAAGTGCACCAATTTTACTTCTCAAGTTTTTCATCATGCCACCCTTTACTTTTTTGATTAAAGTAGCACCGACGCCTTCGTAAAGTTTTAAAATTACATTTCCAACAAAGGCTTCACAAACAATAACATCTACAACCCCTTTTGGAATATCTCTTGCTTCCACACTACCTACGAAATTGATTTCCGGACAATTTTTAAGGAGCGGAAACGTTTCTTTTACTAATGCATTTCCCTTTTCTTCTTCTGCACCATTATTGACAATGCCAACTCTTGGGTTTTTGATGCCCATAATGTTTTCCATATATACAGAACCGATTTTTGCATATTGAACCAAATGTGATGGTTTTGCATCTACATTCGCACCGCAGTCAATCAATAACGCTGCTCCTGTCTCCGTTGGAATCAGTGGTGCAAGAGCTGGTCTTTCAATTCCCTTAAGTCTTCCTACAATAACCTGTCCACCTACTAAAGTAGCTCCTGTACTTCCTGCTGAAACATAGGCATCACATTTGCCTTCTCTTACCATCGTCAAAGCTTTTACAATAGACGAATCTTTTTTCTTACGAATCGCCATAACTGGTGGTTCTGCAGTTTCAATAATTTCCGTAGCGTTTACGATTTCTGCCTGTTCTTCATTATATGTATACTTCGAAAGTTCTTTTTTAATCACGTCTTCTTGTCCAACAAAATAGATCTTCACTTTATTACTTTCATTAATGGCATCTACGCCGCCTTTAATAATTTCTACCGGTGCATTATCTCCGCCCATTGCGTCCAATGCCACTTTTACATACTCTGACATATAAAACTTCTCCGTTTCTGTATCATTTTATCTTATTTAACCTATTATAATATACTAAAATAGCGTCTAAAAATCAAGAATATTGCAAAAAAAATAAAGGACTTCCAATCGGAAATCCTTTATACATAGTCAAATTCAATTATTCAACTGTGATGATTTCTTTTTTGTTGTATGAGCCACAAGCTTTACATACTCTGTGAGGCATCATTAAAGCACCACATTTGCTACATTTTACTAATGTAGGAGCACTCATTTTCCAGTTTGCTCTTCTCTTATCTCTTCTACCTTTTGAAGATTTATTCTTTGGACAAATAGACATCGTTACACCTCCTTATTTGCGTTAAAGATATCTTTTAAAGCTGCCCATCTAGGGTCCGGCACAAAAGTATCGCAACCACATTCGCCTGTGTTTAAGTCTTTTCCACAGACGGTACAAATTCCTTTGCACTGCGGCTTACACAAGACTTTCATCGGCCAGCTCATTAAAATCTCATTGTTTACTAGGTTTCCAACATTTAGTTCGTAACCTTCCATAAAGTTTTGTTCGTCTTCTTCCATATCTTCACTCAGATTGTCCGGCGAAAACACTTCATATGAAAACTGTAAATCCATTTCATAAGGAACACTTGTAAGGCATCGGTCACATTTCATATCAAATGTAATCTTACCCGTACCCTCTACCAATGCTTTTCCAACAGCGATATTGGAAAACACCATAGAAAGAGGTTCTTTAAAGATGACGGAAAACTTCTCACCATTATAGGTAAAAGTATCCATATCTAATGAAATTTCTTTCTTTACAACTTTTTCCTCGGACGAAAAAACATCAGTTAAATTCACTAACATCGTTGTCTCCTATCCACACTTGAACTATTATACATACGACATCTTGGTTTGTCAACATAATTTTCTCTTGGCATTTTGCGTGTCAGGTTTTATGCCATTTGAGCCTGTACGGCTGTCAATGCCACTACACCAACAATATCTTCCCACGAACAACCTCTGGATAAATCATTTACCGGTTTTGCAAGTCCTTGAACCATTGGTCCATAAGCTTCTGCTCCACCAAGTCTTTGCACTAATTTATAACCAATATTTCCACTGTCTAAGTTCGGGAAAATTAGCACGTTGGCTTTACCTGCAACTTCACTACCTGGTGCTTTTGATTTTGCAACCTGTGGTACTAAAGCTGCGTCCGCCTGTAATTCCCCATCTAATGTAAGATGTGGATACTGTTCGTGAGCAATATTTGTAGCTTCAATCACCTTATCTACACATGGGTGATGTGCACTTCCTTTTGTGGAATGTGAAAGCATCGCGATAATTGGCCTTGGTCCAATTAAAGTACGAAAACTCTTCGCACTGGTATCGGCGATAGCCGCCAATTCTTCTGCAGTTGGGTCCTGATTCAAACCACAATCTGCAAAAAGGAAAGTTCCATTTTCACCATAACTACAATTTGGAACATCTAATATAAAGAAACCGGATACTAATTTAACGCCCGGTGCTGTTTTCAAAATCTGTAAAGATGGTCTTAAAACATCTGCTGTGGCATGGCATGCCCCCGCAACCATTCCATCTGCATCATTCGCTTTTACCATCATTACCCCAAAAGTCAAATAGTCTGTCAATAAAATTTCTCTGGCTTTTTCTAAAGTCATACCTTTTGATTTTCTAGTTTCGTACAAAAGTTCCACATAAGCATCTAATTTTTCACAGTTTTGTGGGTCTACGACTTTAACCCCCGTCAAGTCAACTTCCAACCACCCAGCACCGTCCATAATCTTTTCTTCATTACCAACCATAATAACATCGGCAATATCTTCTTCGATAATGTGTGATGCTGCAATCAAAGTTCTCTTATCGGTTGTCTCTGGCAACACGATTGTCTTCTTATCTTGTCTCGCACGTTCTTTAATCTTATCAATATAAGCCATACCCATTTCCTCCATACTTAATACTGCTATTTTTCTACCTTCTCACATACATTTCAGTATATGTTAATTATACAAAATCAAGTTATTGTATACAAGAAAAAATATTGAAAATATTGTGCAAAATCAAGTACAAAGTTCATTGTTAACTTTATGTTAATGTGTTAACATAGGATTAAAGGGATTAAGGAGGCAGAATTATGAAAGTTGTAGGTATTATAGCTGAATACAACCCTTTTCACAAAGGACACAAATACCATATTGAAGAAGCAAAAAAGATAACAGGTAGTGACTATTGTATCGTCGTTATGAGTGGTGATTATATGCAACGTGGAGTCCCTGCTATGATTGACAAGTATTCCCGTGCAAAAATGGCCCTAGAAAATGGAGCAGATTTAGTGTTGGAATTACCAGTGCGTTTTGCTACCTCCAGTGCAGAAGGCTTTGCCTATGGAGCAATTTCACTTCTAAATGCCACTGGTGTCGTGACCGATATATGTTTTGGCAGCGAATGTGGTAACATTGAAAAATTATCCAAAATTGCAAAAATCTTACTAGAAGAACCGGAAGAATACAAAGAAATTTTAAAGCGAGGATTAAAAAGTGGACTTTCTTATCCTATCGCACGAAATACCGCACTGCAAGGACTTGACTGCTGGGATTTTGACACATTAAAAATTCTTTCTATGCCAAACAATATTTTAGGTATGGAATATATCAAGGCCTTACTAAAACTGAATTCTAACATAAATCCGGTAACCATTAAGCGACTAGGTGGTGATTATAACGACTCCACCCCATCAGAATTATATTCTTCTGCACTGGCCATTCGTTCTTCCATTTTTTCTACGGAAAACTTAGACAACATTTTGTCTGAAGTGCCACAAAACGTATATGATATTCTGAAAGAAAAACAAAACCTTTCTTTTCCGATTATACCTGATGATTTTTCAGAAATGTTGCATTACAAGTTGCTTAGCGAAAAAGAGAAAGGCTTTACGGAATATATTGATGTTAGCCCTGATTTATCGGATAGAATTGTAAAAAATGTGTATCAGTATAACAATTATGAAAGTTTCTGTGACTTACTAAAAACCAAAAATATGACTTACACTCGTATTAGCCGCTGTTTACTTCATATTTTGCTAGATTTGAAAGTTGCACCGGATACTACTCCTTCTTATCTTAGAATTCTTGGTATTAACAAAGATGCTTCTGAGCTTTCAAAAGGCATCAAGGAAAATTGTACCTTACCACTGATTTCTAAGCTGGCAGATGCGAAGGAAAACCTATCTGCTAAGGCTCTTGATTTGTTGAACGAAGATATCTTTGCCGCAAATCTTTATGGTACAGTTATCCGTCATAAATTTGGTGGTGAATTAATGAATGAATATCAACAAGCTATACAAATTGTATAATTAGATTTTTTAATTTCGTTATAAAAAATTCCGTACAAAACGATGTCACATTTTGTACGGAACTTTTTTTGCTCATTTTATATTCCTTAGTTTTTAAAACTGTGAATTGGTGCCGGAATTCTTCCGCCACGATTTACAAAAGCATCACAAGAATATGGATTAACCGGCATAATTGGTGCATAACCAAGTAAGCCACCAAATTCTACTGTTTCACCTACTTTTTTGCCGATTACCGGAATGATACGAACCGCTGTAGTTTTCTGATTTACCATACCGATTGCCATTTCATCTGCAATAATACCAGAAATTGTTGTTGCCTTTGTATCTCCAGGAATCGCAATCATATCAAGACCTACGGAACATACGCAAGTCATAGCTTCTAATTTTTCTAAAGTAAGTGCACCTGCAACTACGGCATCAATCATACCCTGGTCTTCACTGACAGGAATAAATGCACCACTTAATCCACCTACATAAGAAGATGCCATAACACCACCTTTTTTTACCTGGTCATTAAGAAGGGCTAAAGCTGCTGTTGTCCCCGGTGCTCCGGCATATTCCAAACCAATTTCACACAAAATGTCTGCTACACTGTCTCCGATAGCTGGTGTTGGTGCTAAAGATAAATCCACAATACCAAATGGTACACCAAGGCGTTTTGACGCTTCGCCGGCTACAAGCTGACCAACTCTTGTTACCTTAAAGGCTGTCTTTTTAATTGTTTCACATAATACTTCAAAATTTTCACCACGTACTTTTTCCAAGGCTGTTTTTACTACACCAGGACCACTTACACCAACGTTAATAATCTTATCCGCTTCCGTAACACCGTGGAAAGCACCTGCCATAAAAGGATTATCATCTGGTGCATTACAAAATACAACTAACTTGGCACAACCAAGAGAGTCATTCTCTTTTGTATATTCTGCGGTTTCCAAAATCATTTCACCCATCAATTTTACAGCATCCATATTGATACCAGTTTTGGTAGAACCTAAATTGACAGAACTACATACTCTTTCTGTCTGAGAAAGTGCCAATGGAATAGAACGAATTAAAAGTTCCTCTGCCGGCGTCATACCCTTACTTACAAGGGCCGAATAACCACCAATAAAGTTAACTCCTACTTCGTGTGCTACTTTATCTAATGTTTTTGCAATTGAAGCATAATCTTCAATGGTTTTACAAGCTGCACCACCAACTAATGCGATTGGAGTTACCGAAATTCGCTTGTTTACAATGGGAATACCAAATTCTCTAGAGATTTCTTCTCCCGTGGCTACCAAATCCTTCGCTGCTTCATAAATTTTATTGTAAATATTCTTATTCAGAGTTTCTAAATCCGAGTCAATACAATCTAATAAACTAATACCAAGTGTGATGGTTCTTACATCTAGGTTTTCGTGTTCAATCATTTTATTGGTCTCGTTGACTTCAAACATATTTATCATAATGCTTATCTCCTATGTGGGTAAATTTCCTTAGATTCTGTGCATTTTTGCAAAAATTTCTTCTTTTTGACAATGAATTACAATACCGATTTTTTCGCCTAATGCATCTAAATCATCAACAATATCCCCGAAAGGCTTTGTTGTCTGTGCGTAGTCAACAACCATCATCATATTAAAATAACCATCTACGATTGTCTGAGAAATATCCAAAATATTAATCTGATTATCTGCAAGATATGTACAAACTCCTGCCATAATACCTACGGTATCCTTTCCTACTACTGTGATAATTGATTTTTTCATAATAAACCTCCAAAATGTATTATATTTCAATGACCTTTGATACTTCGCTTCGCTTTGCAACGGACAAGTCAAAATCCTTCGCCTTAAAAGGTGTATCGGACATATCAATTTCCATTCTCACTGTTTCATATGCCAATTCCGGCAAATTGTTTTCTTTACTGAGATGCCCCAGTACTACATGTTTTGTGCCATTATGTAAAATACGGTCTAAAAGCCTTCCGCAAAGTTCATTGGATAAATGTCCTCTGTCTCCTAAGATTCTTTGTTTCAAATAGTAGGGATAAGGTCCAACCTGTAACATATTAACATCGTGGTTTGCTTCCAACAGCACTGCGTCAAGCCCTGTCATACATTCTACTATATAATCATTAAAATTGCCAAGGTCTGTTAAAATACCAACCTTCTTTTTTTCACATTGTAGTCTGTAAGCTACCGGTTTTTTTGCATCATGAGAAATTTTTACAGGATAAACAGACATATCTTTTACTGTAAATTTTTCATCATACTTCACTTCGCGAAACAAGCCTTCTGGAAGAAGGCCTATTTTCTTATCCTGTTTAATTGCATCATAAGTTTCTTTTGTTGTGTAAATCGGAATTTCGTATTTTCTTGCCAGTATCCCAAGTCCACTAATGTGGTCAGAATGTTCATGGGTAATCAATATACCATCTAATTCCGAAGGTGCTATTCCTAAAGACTCTACACCTTCTACCATTCTTTTGCAACTAATTCCTGTATCCACAAGCAAATGTGTAGCATCCGAACCTACATAAATACAATTACCACTGCTTCCACTGGCAATGCTACATAGTCTCATATCTGTCTCCTACTGTCTCCAATAAATATCTATCACGTCTCCGTGTTTCAAGGTTTCCATATACTGTGCAGGCTGTTTATTCAAATTCGTAACAATTCCTGAACCTTTAGGCCTTGATAAATCAAAATCAATATAGTCAAATACGTCTACAAAAACATACTCCGGTTTTCCTTTTAAAATATAGGTTCTACCGTTAATAATGACACCAATTTGCTTTTCTACCGGTTCATTGACTATTTCAGTCGGTTCATTATTTCCACTTTGTTGAGGCTGATTTTGAACTAATTCTAGCGTATCAGCATCCTTTTGTGTGTTTTCTTCCTTTTGAATCGTCTCTGCTTGATTTTCGGCATTTTCTACTGTTTCAGTATCCTCCACTTCAGCTGTATCGAAAAGATTGTCTGTCTCTAATTGTACCATAGACCAAAGAACCGAGAAGTTTTCATATACCTTGGTATCCATATCGGCAAGTTTATTATTCACATAGATATGCATACCTTCGTCTAAAACAACGTCCATAAATTCGATAATCTGCTTAACCGTATAATAGTTGAGGAATTCGATATCGTCTCCATCACAAATGCTATAATATTCTGACTGGAGAGTACCATTCACACTGGCAAATTTCGGCAAAGAAACTAATTGTTCATTTACATATACATCGATTTTTCCAACAAATTCCGGAAGTTTACCAATTTCCATAGATGCCACTTCTCCCGCTGTGGAAGAAATAATTCTAATAATATCATTGGCTTTAATGGAGGTATGTAAATCCGCTTCTTCACCATTTACACGAATAATTGCTGCTTCTCCAAGCTGTCCTCTTGTAATTCTGGACTTTCCGTTGACTGTATAAGTCAGTTCCCTTCCGCGTCTTGGGAACAATTCTTCATTCTGGAAGTCCGCCTGCATTGCTACATCTACTACGGTTAAATGATTATTGTCATAAAGTTTCACTCTCTGGTCGTTAAAAGAAACATAAATAAAGTTATTATTTTGTTCATAAAAGCTTAAACAGATACCAATCGGAGTAACGAGAAGAGAATCTTTTTTCACTTCTGTTTCTAAAAATTCGATTTTCTGCATTACTTCTTCACCACGAAGGGCAACTCTTTCAACCTGAATGCCAAGTTCTTTTGCAAGAGCCTCTGTGTAGCCGCCAATTTTTCCGCCGCCACCAACTACAAAAACAGCACTAACCGGTCTATCACCATTTAGTTCACGAATTTTTTCCGCCGCCTGTTTTGCCATACTATCTACCACGGGTTCAATCACTTTAAATAAATCTTCGCTTTTACAGGTCTGTGGAAGTCCCATAATATCCTCATAAGTAACTTCCTCTTTTTCACCCATATCCCGTTTAATTAATTCTGCGGTATTAAAATCTACCAGACAATGATGTGCCAGTGCCTCTGTAATACCATCTCCGGCCGTTGGAATCATTCCATAAGCCACAATACTACCATCTTTTGTAACAGAAATATCGCTAGTTCCTGCTCCCACATCTACAAGACCAATATTCAACATACGGAATTTCTCCGGAATTGCCACGCGAATCGCCGCGATTGGTTCCAGAGTCAAATTAGCAACTTCCAAATCTGCCATTTCTACTGCTTTATAAAGGCCATCTACTACATCATCTGGTAAGAATGTGGTAATTAAATCCGCACCAACCTTTTTCGCCTTATGCCCCTGAAGGTTTGTCATCTGATACCCATTCAAATAGTAACGAATAATGGTGTATCCAACACAATAGAACTTCATATCCGTATCTTGATTGGTAGATTGAAACTCCTCATACGCTTTTTCTACTCCTAAGGAATCCAGCCCCAAAATATCTTCTTCTGTAATTTCTTTTTCACTTGGATATTCTAAATCCACATGACTTGTAACCGTACGAAGTACACGACCAGCCGCAGCAATACATACTTCCTTTAAAGGTTTACCTACTGCGAATTCTAGTTGACTTTTCACTTCCTGAATGGTTTTAGCCACCCTTCCAATATCGTGAATCTGTCCGTCTAACATAGCACGAGTTTCATGCTCTTTCACACGCTGAGCTACAACATAAAATTTTTCCCCGATTTTGTAGCCAACCGTACCTACAATACTTCTTGTACCAATATCTAAACCAAAAACCAGTTGTCCCGGATATTTATTCACCTCTGGCATAAATATTCCTCCAATTTACCATCAATTTGTTTCTGCGTTACTTCCATAGGATTATTATTATCTATTATACAAGAACAATGTTCCATAAATTGTTCTTTGGATAATTGTTTGGAAAAGATTTGAGAAATCTTGTCGTCTGAATATCCACGAGATTGTTTTAATCTTTCCCTTCTCGTCTCATCACTGGTATAAACATACCACATTTCATCTACTATTTTCCCATATCCATCTTCAATTAGCAAGGCTGCTTCAATAATAAAAAAATCGATATTATCCATTTTTTTTACTTCTTCTATTTTTGCTAATATATAATCTTTGACGGCAGGGTGAATGATTGCATTCACCTTTTCTAATAATTCTTTATTGCCAAAGATTTTCTCGGCCATCTTTGATTTTTCTATGTTGCCTTCACTATCTAAAATTTGTTTACCAAGTAGGTCAACTATCTTATCATAACACAAATTACCCTTTTCCTGTAACTGTTTTGCTAAATCATCTGCAAAAATTACAAAACAATTATATTTTTTAATAATATAACGGATAACTTCGCTTTTTCCACAGCCAACACCACCTGTAATCCCTATGATTTTCATATATTCTTCCTTCTATTTTGCTTCGTACCAGTTACTTCCTGTATGAAGGTCTACTTCTAAGGAAACCGCCAAAGAGGCTGCGTTTTTCATACAATCTGTTACGATTTCTTTCACCAAATCCACTTCTTCTTTATACGTCTCTACTACTAATTCGTCGTGAATTTGTAAAATCAGTTTGGACTTCAACTTCTTTTCCTTCAATTTTTTGTATACAGATATCATAGCAATTTTCATAATATCTGCCGCCGTACCCTGAATTGGCGAATTCATAGCAATTCGTTCTCCAAAGGCTCTTTGCATAAAGTTTGAGGAAGAAAGCTCTGGAATTGGTCGTTTTCTTCCAAACATCGTTGTAACATAGCCTTTTTCCTTAGCATTTTGCACTAAATTGTCCAAATATTCTTTCACTTTTGGATAGGTTGCAAAATATTGCTTGATATAAACTGATGCTTCCTTTGGTGAAATACTCAAATCCTGACTTAAGCCAAAGGAACTAATTCCATATACAATTCCAAAGTTCACAGCTTTTGCATTACGTCTTTGTAAATCGGTTACTTCTTCAAATGGGGTGTGGAATACTTTTGATGCAGTAATTCTGTGAATATCCTCGTCCATTTTATAAGCTTCAATCAGTTGTTCGTCTCCACTTAAATGTGCTAATATTCTAAGTTCAATCTGAGAATAGTCTGCATCTGTAAAAATATAATCTTCTTGAGGAACAAAAACTTTTCTAATGAGTCTGCCCATTTCCATACGCATCGGAATATTTTGCAAATTTGGTTCGGTGGACGAAATTCTTCCGGTGGCGGTAATCGTCTGATTATAATTTGTGTGAATTTTATTATCTTCCTCGATATAGTTCACTAATCCTTCTGCATAAGTGGAATTCAGTTTCGCTAAGGTTCTGTATTGTAAAATTTCCGAAACGATTGGATAATCCGGCTGCAATTTTTCTAAAACATCTACGGCAGTGGAATAACCGGTTTTGGTTTTCTTACCACCCGGAATCCCTAGTTTTTCAAACAAAACTTCTCCTAATTGCTTTGGAGAGTTGATATTAAATTCCATTCCCGCCTTTTCATATATACTCTTTACCAGAATTTCAATCTGTGCTTTTAACTCTTTAGAATAGGCATTTAAGGCTTCTTTTTGAACAATTACACCACTTTTTTCCATTTCATAAAGCACTAAGGAAAGGGGCATTTCAATTTTTTCGAAAAGTTTTAACATCCCTTCTTCTGCCAATTTATCTTTCAAAATTTGATAAACTTCATAGCAAATCAAAGCAAGCTTTGCCATATAAGAAATGAGTTCCTCATTCTTATTTTCATAAAGAGTCAAAACCTTGTCTTTTCCAAATTTTTCTTTAAAATCCGGAATCATCTCAGACAAATATTCGTTCGCAATATCTGTTATTTCATAGTCATTCTTTAGCGGATTTAAGAGATACGCCGCAATTAAAACATCAAAAAAATGTCCCGTTTCTTCTGGGAAATACAGGGCGTATTGCGGTTTTAAGTTAAAGCCTATTATCATTACTTTTTTAGAAAGTTCTTTCAGTTTGTCTATATAATATTGACAAGTCATAAAACCACAAACTTTCATATAGTAAATTTGTTTTTCTTTACCAACTAAAATAACAGCCAATAAATCCTCCTTATCTTCTGAAGCAAATAACGGCATTACTGCCACTTTTTCTTCCTTCATAAGTAAGGAAAAATATGTCTCGCAATCACTTAATTCAGTAACCGTTTTGTAGGCAATATTTTCTTCTTTTGTTTTCACATTTTCAAACTTTTTCAAATAAGTTTTCAATTCTAATTGTTTGAAAAGTGGATAAGATTCTTCTGTGAAAAATTCTGACACTCTCGCATCATCTAAGTTTGTATCAATATCCGCTTCAATATTAATTGTTGCCAGTACTTTACTTAAATCTGCTAATTCCCTATTTGCTCGTAATGTCTCTTTTACTGATTTTTTTGTAATTTCATCAATATGCTCATATAGATTTTCTACGCTTCCGTATTGACTAATCAAGTCAGTTGCGGTTTTTTCGCCTATTTTGGGAACGCCTGGTATATTATCTGCGGAATCTCCCATCAGTGCTTTTTTATCAATAAACTCTTTTGGCGTTACACCATAAGCTGCTTTCACATCATCTGGATAATAATCTTCTATTTCTGTTTTTCCGCCTTTTGTTTTTGGCACGCGGATTTTAATATGGGTATCGGCAATTTGCAACAAATCTCTGTCGCCGGATACCAACGATACTTCTATTCCTCTAGCTGCCGCTTTTTTTGCCAGCGTACCAAGTATATCATCAGCTTCCAGGCCTTCTTTTGACATAATTTTAATATGCATCGCCCTTAATAGTTCTTTCATAACAGGAACTTGCATACGAAGTTCTTCTGGCATTGGCTTTCTTGTGCCCTTATACTCTTTATAAATTTCGTGACGAAAAGTAGGGGCTTTCAAATCGAATGCCACTACCAAATATTCCGGTTTTTCTTCCTCTAAAATTTTGAAAAGAATATTTAAAAATCCATAAATTGCATTGGTATGCATACCTTGAGCATTGGTCAAATCCGGCACGCCATAAAATGCTCTGTTTAATATACTATGTCCATCTATTAAGACTAATTTTTCACTCATAAAATAATCACCATACAAAGAACTGCTACTAACGTACATATGCCAATCATACAACTTACAAAGCGTACTGTTTTCTGGCATCTTATCATATATATCCAGTCTTTATTTTCCTCAATTAAATTTCCTAATTCTTTCGCTAATTCAAAAGTACTTCCCTCCTCCAGTCTTGACATACCTTCCGTAATCAAAAACTGAATGGAAAGTTCTTCCATACAATCCGGACAATTTTCTATATGCTCAATAAACTTTTCTGTCATTAAAGTCGAGAGTTTGTCCTCTAAAAAATTGGGAATTAACTTTTCATAGTCTTTGCAATCCAACATATTTTTACCCTTCAAAAGTGAAATGCTTTTAATTTCTTATTCTATCATATTTGCTTAGAAGTAACAATAAAATAAACCCACCTTTTTACTAGCATAATTTTGCCATATAAAAGGTGAGTTTTTTATACTTATCGATAATATGCCATTTTTGAATCTGCAACCAGTTCGATTTCACCACAGGCAATTTTTTCTCCGGAATTACCTGATGGTTGGGTCGTAAAATCATCTAAATTGGCATGAATAATAATTGTTTTTCCAACAATTTCATCCACAAAAAATCTGTCTGTCATAGTAATGAGAAAGCCATATCCATCGCACCCAAAAATTGGTGGCAAATCTCCTGCATGAAATGGGTGATTACAATCTTTCGGATTATAATGTTGCATTGCATCTGCAAAAAAGTCGTTCATATTACCTGTGCAACTATTACCACTATGAATGTGTAGTGCAAAAATAGGGCTATCACATCTATCCATATTGCTTGGCAAACCGCAAACATCAACAGCTACCAAAACACCCTCTGGCACTTCAAAAAATTTTGCACTTCCTGTTACACTTTCGTATTTTTCACTACCTTTTATCACCGCCATTGCCTTTGGTCTTTTATTTAAAGTTGTCACCAAAGTTCTGTACTGCTTTGAACATTCATTTCCTAACATAATTTACCTCTTTTTTCTTTAATACTATTATTGTATGTAAAGGTTTTGAGGTGGTGAAAATTTATGGATTTGGGGAAAATTTCTTCTGTATTTTACAACCCCTTCCCTATAATCCCTTTTCCTTTAATCCAGCTACTAATTGCACGTAAAATTCACGAACATCAAATCCTGGAATATTTTCTCTATTCAAATCAATCATATCTGCGTGTGAAATGCCTCGTTTTCCTTTCGCAGTCAAAAGTGTATAATTTTCACCAAATGAAAACGATTGTGCCGAAACTAATCCGTCATTTGCTCCATCAAAATATTTTACCAATGGATAAGAAAAATTCATTGGGAACTTTCCATGGGTTGCTTGACTTAAAATTGAGCCAAAGCTTTGACAATAAATGCCTTCTGGAGTTGTAATTTCTTCATCTTTTTCCTTACAGGCATTGGCCGTTAAATCCCGAACTGCTTCCATAAAGTCCGGTGAAGTATCTCCTAATTTTCGTGCTGCTGCATTATAAGTTCCTGCCACTTTATTTTGAATATTGGTAGGAATTTTTTCTAACAAGTAATCCGCAAATCCACAACCTCGATGTGGTGTATTAATGGTTGTTAAAGAGGCTATCCAGGGTGCTATATCAGTATTTGCTATGGCATATCTACAATCCAGACCGCCTTTTGAATGGGCGATAATATTCACTTTTTCACAGCCAGTTTGATGTACTATCTGCCTAATTCGATTAGCTAATTCTTTCGCACTCTCCTCAATAGATAATGCCGATTGATGTTCTCCATAGAACAACGTTGCCCCATTTTTTTCTAATTCGGTCGGAATTCTTCCCCAGTAATTAAGTTTTTCAGAATCTCTGAAAAATACACCATGCACCATTAAAATCGGATATTTGGTTTTGCAGATTTGAAGGTCTTTTCTTTGTCGATTCAAAATATCCTTCTGAGTCTCCTCTTTTACCTCTGTACTGGTTATTTTTATAATTTTACCTAATATAAACAGATGAACTATCGGTATGGGCCCACAAATAGCTCCTATCACTCTTTGCTTGATGCCAAGCTGAACCGAAGTGCAATATACACTAATCATTCCATTCCAAAAAAGAACAATATGTGCCAAGATACATATGAACACACTAAACAAGTAGGTTTTCCAGTTCCAAGGAAGTCGGAATAAAATTGCTATATGGTATACAAAAGATATAAGAACAGATATTGAAAAAATATGCAAACACTCGGTTCCGTGATTACAGAATTTGAGCCACGTTTTTTTAATAGTAAAGTTTGTAAATCCGGCAAAACAATTCACAAGAAAAAAACTTACTAAAGCACCAAGTAAAATACCTATATGTAGTTTTGATATGATATATGCATTTGCAGAAAACACAAATAATGCGGTAAATATTATACGGAAAAATACTTTGTATTTGCTCATATTTTTTCTCCCTATGTATATATAACTTTTAGATAATAAAAAAACTTGTAAGATTTCTCCTACAAGTTCTATACTGCCGGCAGCGGGACTTGAACCCGCACGTGGTTGCCCACAACAGATTTTGAGTCTGCCTCGTCTGCCATTCCGACACGCCGGCGTAACTGTCATCTAACAGCCGAATATTATATTAACATATTCGGCTGTCATTGACAAGAATTTTTTAAATTTTTTTATTTATGTATTGGAAATTATATTCCAATCATAATCATAAACAGTTGTACTACAAAGTGTTCCATCATCATAATAGTATTTTTCAATAATTGTATCTGCTGTATATTCATAAGTGTAATAATGTCCATTACCATAGGTGAACTTAATCTTCTGCCTATTTTCATTATATTCCACAAAATGAATTCTATTACCATCGGCATCCTTATATTCTTCAGATACCAATGTATTATTGGAAGAATAAGTATATTCTACGTTATAACCATCCTGATTTATCCACTTAATCCTTCTATCTAATGCATCATACACATTTGTAAACATTAAATTACCATTTGAATCAAAATCCTTTTCTGTATAACTACCATCTGTACCATAAGAATATTCCAAATATCCAACATATGTTCCATCTGCTAAATGTCGGTCTGCACGTATCATATCTCCGTTAGCATTATATTCAAATGTGACAAATATTAGCAATTCACCTGTTTCCATATCATATATGTAAGCTGATGCAATATTTCCATTGGCATCATAATAATATACAATTCCATCAAATACAGATGAATCCTGCGATTCTGCAGGTGTCATCACAGGTTTTAATGCCATAGTTCTATTTTCATAAATACCATATGTAATATAGTGTTTACAAAGAGCTTCGTAATCATCATCAAATGCAATTCTTAAATCTGCGTACGAATTCACATAACGGATTGGATCAAAGTTTGTTCCATTGTCTCTGCCTTCTTCAATACCGTATTCAAAGTAATGATTTACATAGGCATCCCAATCATCACCAAAAGCACCTCTAAATCCGGATTTGACTCACGGTAATAAATGACATCTAATACAGGTGACATACTTCTACCTTCTTTTAAACCGTATTCTTTGTAATGATTGAATAATTGTTCCTCATCATACTCGAACGCCTCATATAAATCCTCATAAGTATCTGCATAATATTTTGCACTAAATACATCTTCTAAATCAGCAGCATAAGCAGAAATTGCATTACCCATAAAAATAGCCACTGAAAGAAGAATCCCGCCAATATATTTTTTCATAAAGTATATCTTCCTCTACTTTTTATAACTAACACCATTATAATATAAACTTATTTAAAAATCCATACTTTTATAAACATCAAAACAATCTAACGTTGCAAAATAATCCTTTGGCGTCTCAGCACGTCTAATGAGCTGTACACTTCCGTCTTCCTTCAAAAGAAGTTCAGCTGACTTTAATTTACCGTTATAGTTATAGCCCATCGCATATCCGTGTGCACCAGTATCATGAATGACCAAAATGTCCCCTATATCAATTTTAGGAAGCATTCTGTCTACGGCAAATTTATCATTATTTTCACATAAGGAACCAGTAACATCATATTTGTGGTCACAAGGCTCATTTTCTTTTCCCATAACCGTAATATGATGATATGAACCATACATAGCTGGACGCATTAAGTTTACTGCACACGCATCACAGCCGATGTACTCTTTATATATATGTTTCTGATGAATAGCCGTGGTTACAAGATGTCCGTATGGTCCCATCATAAAGCGACCCATTTCTGTATAAATTGCTACATCGTCCATACCATTTGGTACCAAAACTTCTTCATAGGCTTTGCGAACACCTTCACCGATTGCATAAATATCATTTTTTTCCTGGTCTGGCAAATATGGAATCCCTACACCGCCTGATAAGTTGATAAAGGCAATATGAACACCTACTTCGTCTTTCAGTTTCACCGCCAACTCAAACAAGATTTTGGCAAGCTTTGGATAGTATTCATTGGTAACTGTATTGCTGGCTAAGAATGAATGAATTCCGAAGTGTTTTACACCTTTTTCTTTTAAAAGTTTAAAGCCTTCAAACAACTGCTCCGTTGTAAAACCATATTTTGAGTCTCCCGGATTATCCATAATACCATTACTCATCTCAAAAAATCCGCCCGGATTAAATCTACAACTAATGGTTTCTGGTAATTTTCCTATGGTTTTTTCTAAAAATTCAATATGTGTAAAATCATCTAAGTTAATAGTTGCCCCAAGTTCATTGGCATAAACATATTCTCTGGCTGGGGTTGCATTGGAAGAAAACATAATATTTTCTCCTTTGATGCCAAGTGCCTTACTAAGCAAAAGTTCTGTATAGGAAGAACAGTCACAACCGCAACCATATTCATTCAAAATTTTGATTAAAAATGGGTTTGGATTGGCTTTTACCGCAAAATATTCTCTAAAACCTTTGTTCCAGGAAAATGCTTCTTTTACTGCTTTTACATTTTCTCTAATTCCTTTTTCATCATAAATATGAAAAGGTGTTGGATAGGTCTTGATAATTTCATCTAATTGTTCTTTTGTTACAAATGGTACTTTTGACATTTTACTCTCCTAAATATTTCTCAATAGTTCTTTTTTCCTTCACACAAATTATTATAATAAGTGTGCTCTAATTTCGTCCGATGAAAGTGGACTCAAATATGCTGGTGCAATATCAAATACTGTTTTACAGCCTTTTACGCCTTCTTCTGAAAGTCTATGAGCTGCTCTCGCGTAAGCTACGAGAACCGATGCTGTAAATTCAGGGTTGGAATCCAAAGTTAATCGATATTCGATTACGTGTTTGTTTTCATTATTAAAGCCTGTGGAACCTGTACGGAATACAAATCCACCATGTGCCATTTTACTATGGTTTTTGTCCAATTCTTCTTTTGAAATAAAGTTTACAGTTGTATCATAATCTGCAAAATAGTTTGGCATTGTCTTAATTTCATTTTCAATTTTTGCAAGGTCTGCACCTTCTTTTGCTACGACAAAACATTCTCTCTTATGTTTTTGTCTTGTTGTAAGCTCTGGATTTTCACCATTTCTAACTGCTTCTAACGCACTTTCTACTGGAATGGTGTACTGTTTTGCATCTAATACACCTTCAATTCTTCTGATAGCATCAGAATGTCCCTGGCTGACACCTTTTCCCCAGAAAGTATAATCCTTTCCTGTTGGCAAAATGCAATTTGCATAAAGTCTGTTAAGAGAGAACATTCCTGGGTCCCAACCCACAGAAATAATACCAACTTTTCCACTTTCCTTTGCTGCAGCATCTACATTTGCAAAATGTTCAGGAATTTTTGCGTGTGTATCAAAGCTGTCAATTACGTTAAAATATTTTACATATTCTTTGGTCTGCTGTGGCAGGTCTGTTGCACTACCACCGCAAAGAATCATAACATCAATCTTACCTACAAAATCCTGAATATCAGAAACAGAATATACTTTTACTCCTTCTGTTTTAATGCTGACTGTTTCTGGACTTCTTCTTGTGAATACTGCAACTAATTCCATATCATCATTGTGACTGATTGCAGCTTCAATTCCTCTGCCTAAGTTTCCATAACCTAAGATACCAATTCTAGTTTTCATCATTTTCTCCACTCCTTAATCTAATTAACTCTATTTCATTTCGCATTGCATCTTTAAAAAGGCTTACGAAATTTTTTTGCCCACTATATAAACAAGTATCATCTCTACTCTCTCCAAAATCTCCAGTCAACACGTATTTACTATCAACAATCAATCGTATCTGATTTTTTATGAGGCTATCGCTTAAATAAATATTACACTCCTCAAAATCAAGTTGCTTGTCAGTGATAATAACTACCTTTTTTCCATCCTGAATCAGTTGAATGAGTCTTTGTTTAAATAGAAAAATCTTACTTTCCGGTATGCTGATATAGACTCTTTTCTCTACGTGTTCCAGCATATTGGCTATTTTATCCTGAATATTCTGACAACCCCAGATAGTTACATAGCCTTCTGATTCTTCTTTTCCTTTTAAGTTTTCTTCTAAATCCTTCTGGTCCTTTTGCAGATTCCTGATTTTGTTACCACAAAACTCGTCCACACTTACAGCCCTGTATTTGCTTGTTGTCCCAGTTTGCAAATAGGCTGCTCCTTTATCCACCATAGAAGCTAGCGAGTTGTACGCATTCGATCTAGAAATCCCCAGTTCTTTTGCAACTTCATAGCCAGTTGCTTCTCCAAAAATAACAAGTTGATGATAAATAAGTGCTTCCTGCCTTGTAAGACCAAAATTCATTATTTTTTCAATTAATTCACTCTGCTGCACTTTTTTTCCTCTTTTCCCGAGTGTACCAAAGTATATATAACTATATAAAAAGAGTTATAGTAGTTCTTTTCGGTACTACTATAACTCATGTTTGTTACTATGTCAATACACATTTACGACTCATAATCGATATTTTCAATTTGCCAATCAATCGGTTTTTCGCCGTTTGCTACTAAAAACTCATTGGCTCTGCTAAAGTGCTTACAACCAAAAAATCCTCTATATGCCGACAATGGACTTGGGTGTGGTGCAGTCAAAATCAAATGCTTTTTATTGTTCAACATCGGTATTTTTGACTGGGCAGGTTTTCCCCATAAAAAATATACGATTGGTCTATCTTCTTTATTTAATACTTCGATAACCGCATCGGTAAATTTTTCCCAACCTTTTCCCTGATGCGAATTTGCCTGATGTGCACGAACAGTTAAAACGGTATTTAGTAATAAGACTCCCTGGTCTGCCCATTTTTTCAGATACCCATTATTTGGAATATAGCAACCTAAATCATCCTTTAGTTCTTTATAGATATTCTGTAAAGACGGTGGAATTTCTCTCTGGCTTGGTAAAACAGAAAAACTTAGGCCGTGAGCCTGATTTACATTATGATAAGGGTCCTGTCCCAAAAGTAAAACCTTAACATCTGACAAATTGGTATAATGGAAGGCATTAAAAATATCATCTGCCTTCGGGAAAATCACTCTTTCACTATATTCTTTTTTGACGAAACTATATAATTCTCTATAATATGGTTTTTGAAATTCAGGCGATATTGCCTCTAACCAATCATTTGATATTGCTGCCATTTTCTTTCCTACAATCTCACCGGTACATTTTTCTCTTTAAGGTATTGTTTTACTTCATTAATTTCTAACTCTTTAAAGTGGAATAGGGATGCTGCCAGTGCTGCGTCTGCCTTTCCAACTGTTAAAGCATCATAAAAGTGTTCCATTTTGCCTGCTCCACCTGATGCAATTACCGGAATAGAAACATTCTCTGAAATAATTTTTGTCAGTTCTATGTCATAACCTGCTTTTGTACCATCGCAATCCATACTGGTTAGAAGAATTTCACCTGCACCAAGTTCATTCACTTTCATAGCCCATTCCACAGCATCAATGCCCATATCAATTCTTCCGCCGTTTTTATAAATATTCCAACCGCTTCCATCAGGTCTTCTTTTTGCATCAATGGCAACTACAACACACTGACTACCAAATTTGTCTGCTGCTTCACGAATCAGATTGGGATTCATAATGGCCGCTGAATTGACCGAAATTTTGTCTGCTCCTTCCCGTAAAATAGCTTTAAAATCATCAATGGTTCTTATACCACCACCAACTGTAAATGGTATAAATACTTTTTCCGCTACTTTTCTGACCATATCTACCACAGTATTTCTTGCATCAGAAGATGCTGTAATATCCAAAAAAACAAGTTCGTCCGCACCAGCTTTATCATAGGCTGCGGCAATTTCCACAGGGTCTCCTGCATCTGTTAGATTTACGAAATTAACACCTTTTACCACACGTCCTGCATTAACATCAAGACAAGGAATAATTCTTTTTGTATGCATTGTTTAATCTTCCTTATATTCCACAAAATTTTTCAGTATATGGAGTCCTACCCCAGAGCTTTTTTCCGGATGAAACTGGCACGCAAACACATTATCTTTTTCAACTGCAGCGTGTACCGTTACACCATATTCTGTGGTCGCAACCACAATATCTTCCTCAGCTTTTAAATAGTAGGAATGCACAAAATACACGTATTCTCCACTATTGATGTCTTTAAAAAGTACACTTTCTTTTGGAAATTCCAGTGAGTTCCAACCAATTTGCGGTACTTTCAATTCACTTTGTGGAAATCTTACAATTTTTCCTTTTAGAATTCCAAGCCCTTTTACGCCTTTACTTTCTTCACTTTCTTCAAACAAAAGTTGTAAGCCTAAGCAAATTCCCAAAAACGGCTTTTTCATTTCAACTAATTCGTGTATAACTTCTACAAGTCCATATGTATGCAGTTTTTCCATCGCATCACCAAAAGCTCCTACCCCTGGCAAAATGATTTTATCGGCTTTTAACAAGGTTTCTCTGTCTTTGGTAATAATCACTTCTTGATTTAAAGCCTGTAAAGCCTTTTCTACACTTTTTACATTTCCTGCATCATAATCAATTATTGCTATCATCTTATTGACCTTCCAAAAAATCTTCTTCCTCTGGCAATACATCTTCCATAGGCATTTGGGGTTCTTCTTCAATACTCCAATTTTTTCCATCTAAAATGTATTGCAATCTTAAGGTATATTCTGCATCATCCAGGCACGCATTGATTTCATTAACTGTCTGTACATCTACGCCATATTTTCCACTCAAAATAATCATAATCTCTTCATAAATGACATCAATTTCATCATCAATAGATAAGGCAGTGGCATATGTATGACATTCATTATATAATTTTACGCCTTCCACTAACGCATTCAATGCCTCAAGTTCTTTTCCCATTTCTACATAGTTATTATAGGAATCCAGTTTTCTTTGCATTTTCAAAATACAAGTCACTTTTTCTAAAAGTATGGTATCACTATCGTTTAACTCTTTTCCTGCTAAGGTTTCATATGCTTTATAATACTCTTTATTATAGTATGCTTTTCTTGCACTTGCTTTGTCGATTGCATCTGGAACAAAATTATAAATAACTAAAATAACTCCTAAAATACTCATAGCAAACAAGAATGCTGTCATAGCCCGCTTGGTTGAAATAGATGGTTGAGCTTTTAAAAATGCCTTATCTGCTTCTGCTTTTTCTTCTTTTGCTTTTTTCTTTGCTGCCTGCTTTTCTGCCTTTGCTTTTTTCTTTTCTAATTTTGCCTGCTCCTTTAAATCAACAACTTCTTCGCCTTCATCATCGCCTTTGTCACTGACTTTTTTATTTTTAGCATTCTTTTCTTTTTTCTTCTTTGGAGCTGCACCACTACCATTCATAAGCTCTTCAAGTATATCTCCATTGGAGTCATCTACATCGATAGAAATGACCCCGTCAGCATCTGGAATAGGCATTTTGGAATCATCTAAATCTTCATCTTCTTCAAAAAGAGCGTCTGTGATTTTTTTCCAGAGAGTACCTTTTTCCTTTGGCTCTTTTGGTAGCTTTTCTTTCTTTTTCTTTTCCTTTTTCTTCTTTGGCTTTTCTTCTATTGAATTTCCAAATGGATCATTTCCATTAAAATCAGAATCCGATTGTAACAATTCATTCAATAATTCATTGCCACCGATATCATTTTCTGTATCCAACAAATTACGCAGGTTCGAATCTACTTCTTCATTACTGTCTGCCTTTTTGAGTAATTCGTTAATTTCTGCTAATTCATCGTCATTATTCATCATTCCGCCCAATAAATCTGCCACATCTGCACTGGTATTATGTTCTGGGTCAAAATCATCGGCAAAATTCAATCCACCAAATAAGTCATTCAGATTCATTTCTGGTTCTGCATCTACAACCTGACTTGAAGCAGCACTCAGTAAATCATCAATCTGTTCTTCGGACATATTATCAATGCCCATATCCTTTAAGATGTCCTGCTCCTCTAAGGTTTCACCAGAATCCTCGTTTAAAACATCACTATCCGCATTTTCAGTATTTTCCGCCTGTATATTAGAAAACTCATCATTTTGATTCATCATTGCAAAAAGGTCTGCAATGGATTCTTCTGACATATTTCCGCCAAAATCTATATTGTTATTGTTATCTTTTTCTTCGCTTATTGACACTTCCTCTGAAGGCATATCAAAATCTGTATCCAGATTTAACCCACCAATCAAATCTGCAATTTCTGTTTCATTGCTAAAATCATCATTAGAAAAAGAAGGCTCTTCCATCATACTTTCTTTCTCATCAAAATCTGCCTTAGAAGGAATCTCTGCATAAATTTCTTGGGATTCTTCTGCTTCTTTTTCCATTTTTGCCACTGTTTCTGCGGTCTTTTCGAGTTCTTCTACTTCTTCCGTTTCTTCCGTTTCATTTTTATGAATGATTTCTTCTGTTTTGAACTCCGCCAGTCCATCGCTATACATTCCAACAAGAGTGGCAAGTAATTCGTCATCACTCATATCTTCACTATATACATTCTGATTTGCTGTTGCAGGATTTTTTTCATCTGCCACAGATTGTAACAACTGGTCTAAATATTCTTCGTTTGTTCCCATACGTCATACCTTCCATACAGATAAGTTATCTATAAAATTTTACCATATTTCTTACCTTAGGACAAATCCTTTATATAATATTCATCGGATTTTCGGCTATGGATTTGGCTCTTTCTCCAATTCCTTCTGATAATTGATATAGTTTTTCATGAATTCGATACATATATGCTTTATTATTATAGGTTACAATTTTTTCATTTGGCCATCTAATAACTGTCGGATAAGCTAGTCCTACTCCTAATTCTAAAATACATAAATTTCTGTTAACAGTCCCTTGTAACCACTTTGTATATCGATTCCATTTTTCCAAATATCCATTTTCGTTATAATATTCATAAGAAACTATATTCGGTGTTAATGGCTTATGACAAGTCTTACATATAGCCATTTTCATTTTCTCAACGCTTTTATTATTCAAAATATCTTCATTTACACAAACACTGTCTTCATCCCAAAGAGTTATTTCTTCTTTACACTCTGCACACACAAATTGATGTATGCTTCCACAAGGAGCAACAATTCTATCTTTATCCAGATTAGAACGATAAATTGCATCATCAACATTTGTCGTAAGAATATAATAATTTTTCTCTTTTATTAATTCGTTTAATCTATTATAAAAATCAACATATGGCTGACAATTTTCTTTTATGAAAATCTGTTGCAAGTATGGATAAATTAAATCTTCTTTGCTTTGCTCTAATTTTTCACTATACTTTGCATCATCTTCCATTTTCCTGGTAGGCACAGCTACCTGTTCTCCTATTCCAATAAGAACAAGGTCTGCCTGTTCAATTTTCCCTTTTATTTCATTCAAAACACTCTGATTCATCTTTTACCTCAAAAAAACAACAAACTTTAAAAGCCGGGAAACTCCCGGCTTTTATACTATCTGTTTAATACTAAACTATCTAAGATTCTTACAAGATTTCCTATCTCAGGTTTAGACAACTGTGCATCTGCACCAAGTGCCTGACCTTTTCTAGCCATATCTTCATTTACTAATGATGAGAAAATAATAACCGGAATATCCTTTGTTTCTTCATCTTCTTTAACTAATTTTGTAAGTCGATGACCGTCCATTAAAGGCATTTCAATATCTGTAATAATGCACTGTACTTTTTCTTTTAATGTTCCTTCTGCTTTACACTGACAAATTACATCATAAGCTTCCTGTCCATTTTCTGTATGTATTAAATTCTCATATCCTGCCTGTCTTAAAGACTCTACAATCAGTTTATTCAATAATGCTGAATCCTCTGCAATCAAAACAGGTACATCATATCTTTCTCTATATCCCAATTCTTCAATTTCTGTAATCTTTAATCCTGTTTCTGGATTGATATCTGTTACAATTTTTTCAAAATCAAGAATAATAATTAATTTACCATTTACTTTAATAATACCTGTGGAAATTCCATCAGCTTTATTCGTTACTGTGGCATCTGGTCTGATAATATCTGTCCAAGAAACACGATGAATTCCAACTACACTATCAACGTGGAATGCGATATCTAACTTATTAAAGTTTGTTACGATAAACAATCCACCTTCTGTTGCTGTGCCTCTCTGTAAACAATTCTTCAAATCAATCGCTGTAATCATTGTATCACGTGGCATAAAAATACCTTCGATACTAGGATGTGCATTTGGAATTGGAGTAACTTGCTGATATGGAATAATCTCCCTAATCTTAGCTACATTAATACCATAAGAATTGCCATCCAATGTAAATTCAAGTACTTCAAGTTCGTTAGTACCATTTTCTAATAAAATTCTAGAGTCCATTTTACCACCTCACTACATTATAAAATACCTTCACGTACTTATTAAATTGATTATACCATAAGAATATTAAAATGCATATAAAAAATTCATTTTTTCAAAAATAATTTTGGACAAAAAAAATACTCCTTGTTTAAGGAGTAAATATAACAAGCGTATAAGGGTGTTATACCCTCAAAACCGAACACTGAAATCTCTCTGTTTCATCCTGTTACAGACTTTTCTTCCTTCGTCTGCTTTTCCCTGACCTTCTAGGATAAGCCCTCGACCTATTAGTAACCATCAGCTGAATGCATTACTGCACTTACACCTTGGCCCTATCTACCTCGTCGTCTTCAAGGGGTCTTACTAATTGGGATATCTCATCTTGAGGGGGGCTTCACGCTTAGATGCCTTCAGCGTTTATCCCTGCCGGACTTGGCTACTCTGCCATGCACTTGGTAATGCAACAGATACACCAGTGGTCCGTCCACCCCGGTCCTCTCGTACTAAGGGCAGCTCCTCTCAAATATCCTACGCCTACGCCGGATAGGGACCGAACTGTCTCACGACGTTCTGAACCCAGCTCGCGTACCGCTTTAATGGGCGAACAGCCCAACCCTTGGGACCTGCTACAGCCCCAGGATGCGATGAGCC
>JBGVKZ010000005.1:0-2050 GCA_045124055.1 Lachnospiraceae bacterium
AACTCCATACATATCGGCTATCCGGACGCGACTTTGTTCACTATAGAAAAATCGAAATTGGTGCAAACGATAGGGCAGTTTATAAAAATATGTAAGCTGCTTTATCGTTTACACCAACTTCGATTGGTTTCTAATCAAGTTGTTGACGAGATTGAATATTCATTCAATACTCAATTCCTTTTCTCCTTTACACATATGATAACTGCTACAATAATCATCGGAATCATACTAATAATACCAATATATGCCGGACCCAGAATTGCCATATTGGAATATTCAGGTTTTACCAGATATAAAAAGATAGTAAATGCATTGACAGCACCATGCATAAGAGACGGTAACCAGATGGTCTCTGTCTTTTCATATACATAGTCAAATAAAATACCCATCATAACAGTACAGATACAAAATACAATCGGTCCCAGTACTGGTGCACCAATATATTCCTTACCATACTCATAGCCCGCAAAAATCATAATCGGCCAGTGCCAAGCACCCCAGATTGTACCACTTACGATACGCCCCTTGGTAACACCAAGTTTCTCCTTCAAATACGGATACAAAACACCTCGCCAACCAACCTCTTCTCCTAAAGCAACAAACATATTTAAGAATGGTCCATATGTAACCGCCTGAATGACAGTAATCAGTATATACATTGGAATTGTTAAACCTTGCGTTTCTAACTGTTCCAATGCACCAGCCTCTTCCAGCATACTACGCATAGTCAAAAATTCAGAATCAAATGCATCCGGGAAAAAAGCAAAAAACAAAACACCACCTATAATGCTTAGTAAAGCCGGCATCCAAAGTGCAAAGAAGACATATCGGATTTTCCCTTTCAGATGCGGTACCCATCCCATACCTTTTAGCTGAATTCTTGCTACGAGCACACCCATGAACGGCATAAACATGGTAATCATCAAAATAACCGTAAACGCCATTTGATTTCCATTGTTGCTAAAAATACTTGCAATAATTTCCAAAATCCATGCCAGACCAAACGCCACTGCCATATATATCACAAATTGCTTTTTACTCATTATTGTTTTTTTCATTATGCATCAACCTCTCTTCTATATACTTCAATACTCCAAATTTTTCTCCTACAATTAGGACAAGTCAGTTTTCTCGTCTTTGGAGTATGATTTCCAATGAATGCTTCTAATTTACCTGGACGAAATCTGGTATGGCATTCCGGACAAATATACTCTATCCGTTTGTACCAATAGTTTGCCAAAAAGACAGCACAAATAGTATACACTGCCATAGTCACAAAAAATGGCATCCAAATTCCTTGTAATATACCAATGACAAAAGTTACAATTCCTGTGATTTCTACAGGAATTCCTACGATTAGCATTTTTTTGTACATTTTCTTGTGTTTATCTTTCTCTTCCATAATTGATGATATGTCATAAATTGTATTTTGCGAACCATCCTTGAAAAAAGTCAAAGAACTTCTTATCTCATTTATTTTTTCTAATTGTTCTGTTTTTCTCTTAATATCTGCCTGAATGTTTTTATCCTGTTCATCAAGCAAAAGTTCAATTACTTTTTTAGACTCATGAGATTCCAATATTTCAGCAATATCTTTAATTGAGATATCTAAGTCTCTCAAAAAACAAATTGTTTCCAATGTAGCAACATCCTTTTCAGAGAACAGTCTTCGTCCTCCCTCTGTTAAATCCGTTGGCACAAGAATACCTCTTTCATCATAGTACTGAATGGTTCTTACTGAAACATTACACTTCTTTGCAAGTTCTCCTGTTGTATATAATGACATATCCTGCCTCCTTTCAAGGCCCATATTAGTACATAACGCTGCGTGACAAGCAATATATCACGCTGCGTTATTTTTTAATTTTTTACAAATAATCGAATTTCTATATCATACCATACTGAGAGAAAAATTCAAATTGAACAAAATCGCTGCGCGATGGCCTGCCAAGGCTGTGGCACAGTTTTTGCTTTTCAAAAGCAGTAGACATCTGCCTACATAAGAAGTATTGTTAAATCACCACAAAATAACAATCAACAAAGGTCAAAT
>JBGVKZ010000006.1:0-4945 GCA_045124055.1 Lachnospiraceae bacterium
ATTTGACCTTTGTTGATTGTTATTTTGTGGTGATTTAACAATACTTCTTATGTAGGCAGATGTCTACTGCTTTTGAAAAGCAAAAACTGTGCCACAGCCTTGGCAGGCCATCGCGCAGCGATTTTGTTCAATTTGAAGTTGACGGAGGATTATCAATGGAAAAATTTGGAGATTATTGGGCGTCCCAATGCGGAAACCCAAGAGGTTTTATTGGGAAAATAGTAACTTGGGCTATGAATAGAGCAAACAGTGTGATGTATAGAGGTATCATAACAAAAATGAAGCCACTTGATTCCATGAAGCTACTTGATATTGGCTTTGGAAATGGTTATCTTGAGAAGCTAATTTATAAGCAGGCAAAGTGTCAGATAGAGGGTGTTGATATTTCTGAAGATATGGTTAACGTGGCTACTAAGAATAATAAAGAAGCTGTAAGCAAAGGGCTGATTCATTTTGCTATTGGAGATTGTTGTGATTTGGCTTTTGATGATTTATCGTTCGATGTGGTGACTACTATGAATACCATATATTTTTGGGAGGATACAATAAAAGGATTAAAAGAAATTCATAGGGTGTTAAAAGAAAATGGAGTGTTTTATAATGCCGTGCTAACAAAAGAAAGCCTTGACAAAGTGTTCTATACAAAAAATGGATTTAAGAAGTTTGAGAATGAAGAATATGTACAGATGGGAAAAGAAGCCGGCTTTAGTCATATTTCAATTACGACATTAGGTCATAAATATGGAATACTAATTGAGTATAAGAAATAACCTTACGAAATATAGAGATGAATTTGAATTTTTATCAGTAAATGAAAAAGGACATATATAAAATGAGTTTAATAAAAAATGATATACCTATTTTGGAATATGATACAAATAGTAAAGCTGTCATTATGCCAGGAGACAATACGAATTTTAAATTTCCAGAGAGAGCAGTAATGCTGTTTATGGAAAAAGAAATTGATGATTATGTTATGGCGAATGAATGCGAGATTATCGGACAGTTTGTTAATATCACAAAAATGTTTCCTGTGTATAAAACAGTGCATAATGGTATTGAGGTGGCAATTTGCCAAGCTCCCTTAGGTGGAGCTGCTTCCACACAAATTATGGAACAGTTGATTGCGGGAGGTATTAAAAAGATTATAGCCGCAGGATGTTGTGGTGCTTTAGTTGTAGATAACGAAGGAGATTTTTATATCCCTACTTCAGCACTACGACAAGAAGGTACATCTTATCAATATTTGCCACCTTCGCGAGAAGTTAAGCTTAACCAATCAGCCATAAATGCGATTGAGAAAATTTTAATCAATCGCAAATACAACTATCAAAAATGTAAAACATGGACGACAGACGGATTTTATCGTGAAACAAAAGAAATGGTAGAATATCGCAAAGAAGAAGGTTGTTCTGTTGTAGAAATGGAGTGTGCTTCTCTAGCTGCTTGTGCAGAGTTCCGAAATATAGTTTTCGGACAGTTGTTGTTTACAGCAGATTCACTTGCAAATATAGAATCACACGATACCAGAAATTGGGGTAATAATACTTTTGCGTTAGCTATGAATTTAGCAATGGACGCAGTAACGGAGGTGTAGTAATGCGAACAGAAAAAGAAATGTATGATTTAATATTAGATATTGCAAAGAATGATGAAAGAATTAGGGCGATATATCTCAATGGTTCTAGAACAAATCCAAATGTACCAAAAGACATTTTTCAAGACTATGATGTAGTTTATGTAGTAACTGAAACGCTCGTTTTTATTGAGGATAAGGATTGGATTAAGCGTTTTGGAGAAATTTTGTATATGCAATATCCAGATGAACATCCTGATTATCCGAGTGATAAAGAAAACTTTTACGGTTGGTTAATGCAGTTTGCAGATGGAAATCGAATTGATTTGCATGTTGAAACAATTAGCCATGCACAGGAGAATATTGTGAATGATAGTCTGTGTAAAGTTCTCTTGGATAAAGACAATTGTTTGCCAGAGATTTTACCTTCATCTGATAAAAATTATTGGATACATAAGCCTACTTTAGAACAGTATCTGTGTACTTGTAGTGAGTTTTGGTGGTGCTTAAATAGTGTTGCAAAAGGTATGTGGCGTGAAGAAATCCCTTATGTACAAGATATGTTGAATTTTGTTGTAAGAAAACAGTTAGAGAAGATGCTTTCTTGGAAAGTGGGTATAATGACAAATTTCTCCGTTAGCACTGGTAAGTCAGCAAAGTATATGTACAAATGGTTGTCTGTACAGGAATGGGAAAGATATTTACAGACTTATTGCGGAGCAGATGTTAAGTCTATTTGGCAGTCGTTGGAGATTATGTGCTCTCTGTTTGTAGAGACTGCTACATGGGTAGCGAAAGAACTCAATTTTGAGTATAACGCCACAGAAGCAAAGAATGGTATGCATTTTTTACAATATGTAAAAGATTTGCCAAAGGATGCAAGTGAACTTGAATTATGATTATTCTAATTTGTAAGGAACAGAAACTTCTTTAGGCTACAATCAATAGCGGTGTAAACGAAAAAGCAGTCTTGAAAATAGAAAACTGCCCTTTCGTTTGCACCGCGTTTGATTTTGCCAAAGTGAACAAAGTAAGCGTCCGTGTAGCCAATATGTATGTATTTTCAATCTTTGCACTTTGCCATAATCTAAAGGCTGAGCCAGTATGTATAAGTCCAGCATTTAGAAAATTTGACACGACAAATAGACCTCATTTCTGAGGTTTTTGAAAAAATATGAATTCTATATTTTAAATCCGCAAAGGTATCCGCTGCTGAGGTTTTCCAAGATGTCCACCACAGCATTTACAGACAGTGATCTTGATACCATAAAGTGTTTCAAGTATCTGTGGTGTCTCCATATCTTTCAGCCTTGAAAGATACTGTTTACATCCTAGTAGATTTCGGCATAAGGTTAAGTGTTTGTTTTTGCTTCTGGTACATAGCAGTCCATAATGTCTAATTCTTACAAAGCGTTTTGGTGGTACATGCATAAGGAAACGACGGATGAATTCAATGCCAGAAATGGTTAATTCTTTCCAATTACCTTCCTCACGATAGTCTTTCACATAGTAAGTAACCGTAGTTTCATCCATGCAGATGATACGGTGATTGCTGATGGCAATCCTATGTGTATATTTTCCAAGATAGTTAATTACAGACTGTGCACCATTAAAGGTTTTTTTACAATGAGGAATCCATTCTTTGTTGTAACAGGTGTCGAGTAGTTCTTTAAAAGTGAAGTGATTACGGTATTTTTCGCTGGTTCCATGAAATTCAAGTTTATTATCTTCCCATAAAGTTTTAAGTTCATCCATATATTTACCGCGAAACAGTTTTGACAATACTTTTACTGGAAGAAAGAATTCTTCGCCTTTGTCTTTCCATTGATTTTTAGCCGTTAAACCACCACCAAGCAGAATTACATGGATATGAGGATGGTAATTCATTTCAGAGCCCCAGGTATGTAAAACACAAATGTAACCTACCTTTGCTCCAAGATGTTTTGTATCTTCGGTAAGCTCGTTAATGGTAGAAGATACGGAGTGGTACATAGCATCATAGAGAAGCTGCTGATTACTGACGATTAGAGGATTTAATTCATGGGGAACAGTAAATACAACATGAAAATAAGGTGCATCCAGTACATCTTCACGACGGTTATCCATCCATTTTTCTTTGGGAAGAGCCTGACACATGGGACAGCATCTGTTACGGCAGGAATTATAGTGGATTTGCAGATGTCCGCAGTCTTCACACATACTGACATTTGCACCATAAGCTCCAGTCTTGCAGTTAATGATACAGTGAGCAACTTTTGCCTGCTGTGGAGAAGGTGCATATTTTTCCAGATATCTCGGATAAAAACGAAGGAAGATATCTTGTATAGTGGGCTTACTCATTGGCGTCACCTGCATTTTTATCAAAAGGACTTTTTACTCCGAGCAATGCTTTATTGCTGATGTGAAGATATATTTCTGTGGACTTGGGAGAACGATGTCCTAATAATGTCTGAATATATCTTATATCAACGCCATCTTCTAAAAGATGTGTAGCGAAACTGTGTCTCAGACAGTGCGAGTGGACATCTTTTGGCAATCCAGCTCTTTCTACCGATTTACGCATTTCTAATCCTGTCGCAGATGGTGTGAGATATTTGCCCGTCCATTGATTAGGAAAAAGTATATCTCTTGGTTTTCCACATTTAAACCAGTATTCAGTAAGTATATCCAAGGCTCTTTGGGACAAGAGAGCATAACGTGAAGTATGGTTCTTAGCGGAATGTATATAAATCTGCATATTTGTTCTGGAAATGTCATCGTAATGTAAATGAAGCACTTCCGAAACTCGTAATCCAGATGAGTACATGATGGCAAAAATGGCTTTGTATTTTAAGTTAGGTGTAGCATCAAGAAGTTTTTCTATCTCATCACGTGTCAGAACTCTTGGGATGGCATAATCATTGATGGCTCTTGGAACTAAGTTATCGTCCCAAAGTTTACCTAAGACACGTTTGTAGAAAAAGACTAAAGCTCCGTTTTTATTATTAAGAGTGGATGCTTTATCGCCTTTGTTTTTTAGGTGTAAAAGAAAATCTCTTGCATCTTCGCAAGTAAGTTCATCTGGATGTTTATTGATAAATTTCAAAAAATCCCTAACGTTGTTTTGGTAAGTGCGAATAGTGCCAGGTTTTAGATTTCGAAGCTTACCAATATCTTCGATTTTATTAATATATGATTCGTACATAAAAGACCTCCATGAAATAAAAGTAGTAATAATAGTAACTACCTATCATGGAGGTGCATTTGCAAAATAAAACTGCTTGTGTAAGCAGCCTAAAGATGATATTCTTTTCATAGGCAGTTGTCGGGACTAAGCCCGTGTTTGAAGTTTGTTATTGGTGGTACTTTAACAATACTATCTTGGGACAA
>JBGVKZ010000007.1:0-27277 GCA_045124055.1 Lachnospiraceae bacterium
ACAATGATGAAGATTATGCCTCTTATGTCAGTATTTTTCTGTTTCACAATGCCTTCCGGTCTTGGACTTTACTGGATTACAAGTGCTGTAGTAAGAACAGTCCAACAAGTATTTATTAACAGAAGTTTAAATAAGAAAACAATTGATCAGATTGTAGAAGAAAATTTAAAAAAAGCTGCTAAGAAGCGTGAAAAATCAAAAAAAGCAGATGGTAAAAATATCAATAATATGGCTACCATGTATACAAGAAGAATTGAAGAAATGAAAGCTGAAGCAATTGCTGAGGCAGAAAAACAAGAAAAAGAAAAACAGAGAAGAAAAGAAATTGTAGAAAATGCAGCAAGTCCAAAAAGAACTTCTAATGCAAAACCGGGAAGTTTAGCTGCAAAAGCAAATATGGTTAGCGAATATAACAATCGAAATAATAAATAACCAAGGAGGGTTTTGATATGAATAAAATTACAGTATCAGCAAAGACAGTTGAAGATGCTTTGACAGAAGCAAGTATTGAACTCGGTCTTGCCAGTACAGACATTGATTACGAAGTAATCGAAAAAGGAAGCACAGGTTTCTTAGGAATTGGAGCTAAACAGGCAGTAATTACTGCTTGGAAGAAAGTAGAGGAAAAACCTAAAAAAGAAAAGAAGGTAGAAAAGAAATCTGAAAAAAAAGTGGAAAAAAAGACAGAGGTTAAACCAGTTGTAACTGAGAAAATAAAAGAAGTTGCAGAGGTTAAAGAAGAAATTGATCAAGTTTCTGAAAAAGAAGAAAAGTTAGCTGAAGTTGAATCACAAACAAAAGAAGCTTGTGAAAAATTCTTAAAAGATGTGTTAAAATCTATGGATATGGAAGTTACACTTACATCAGAAATTGATGAAGATGGTGCACTTAGCATTAATATGGAAGGTGAGAATATGGGAATTCTCATCGGAAAAAGAGGACAAACATTAGATTCTCTTCAATACTTAACAAATCGTGTAGCAAATAAAATGCAAGAGGGTTATGTACGCGTTAAGTTAGATACAGAAAATTACCGTGCAAGAAGAAAAGAAACTTTAGAAAATCTTGCAAAAAATATTTCTTATAAAGTTAAGAGAACAAGACGCCCTGTTACATTAGAGCCAATGAACTCTTATGAAAGAAGAATTATACACTCAGCACTTCAGAATGATAAATATGTTAGAACTCATAGTGAAGGCGAAGGTAAAGAAAGAAGAGTTATTATTTCTTTCAAAAAATATAATTAGATTTGTAGACATTGAAAATGTGAGAGAATGCCTATTTTGGTATTCTCTCATTGTATAATAATTTGGAGAAATTTTTATGAAAACAGATACTATTGCGGCTATTAGTACAGCTATGACTAATTCTGGTATTGGTATTATTAGAATTAGTGGTGATGAAGCTATTTCCATTGCAAATAAAATAGTGGTTTTTAAAAAGAATCATAAAAAATTGATAGATGTAAAATCAAATACAATTAATTATGGTTTTATTTATGATGGAAATGATTTCATTGATGAAGTTATGGTTTCTGTTTTTAAATCACCAAATAGTTATACAACAGAAGATACAGTTGAAATTAATTGCCATGGTGGTATTGTAGTAATGAACACTATTTTAGAACTTGTAATTAAAAATGGTGCAAGACTTGCTGAACCTGGCGAATTTACGAAACGTGCTTTTCTAAATGGAAGAATTGATTTAACAAAAGCAGAAGCGGTTATGGATGTAATCAATTCAAACAATGTTTATGCAATGAAAAGTAGTGCTAAACAGTTAAAAGGTGATGTTTATAGTATTATTAAGTCTTTAAGAGATGATATTATATATGAAATTGCTTTTATTGAATCAGCTCTCGATGACCCGGAACATATAAGTTTAGAGGGATATCCAGAAAAACTTCATATAAAAGTTAATGAAATTTTATCCAAAATTGATAAGCTACTGAAAAAATATGATAATGGTAAGATAATAAAAGAAGGTATAAATACCGTTATAGTTGGTAAACCAAATGTTGGAAAATCATCTTTATTAAATTTGCTTGCTGGTGAGGAAAAAGCGATTGTTACGGATATTGCTGGAACAACAAGAGATGTTTTAGAAGAAAGTGTAAAAATGAATGATATTTTATTAAATATTATTGATACAGCAGGTATTCGAAAAACAGAAGATATTGTTGAAAAAATTGGTGTAGATAAAGCAAAAAAATATGCTATTGATGCTGATTTAGTTATTTTTGTTGTGGATTCCTCTAATTTATTGGAACAATCTGATAAAGAAATTATGGAATTAATTTCAGATAAAAAAGTAATTGTTCTTTTAAATAAATCAGATTTACAGCCGGTTGTTACAGAAGAAACTATAAAAGAATTATGGAAAAATGAGGATAATAACATTTCTATTATTAAGACTTCTACAAAAGAAAATATAGGAATGGATTTATTAGAAAATACAGTCAAAGAAATGTTTTTTAAAGGAGATATTTCTTTTAATGATGAGATTTTTATTACGAGTCTTAGACATAAAGAAGCATTATCAGATTCTTTTAAAGCATTAACAATGGTTAAAAGAAGTCTAGAAGATGAAATGCCGGAAGATTTTTTATCAATCGATTTAATGAGTGCTTATACTTCACTTGGTTTAATTATAGGTGAAGAAGTTGGCGAAGATTTAGTAAATGAAATATTTGCTAAATTTTGTATGGGTAAATAATTTTTCTTATTATATACGGAGGATGCTATGCCTGAAATTAGAGAAAAAGTAGATGTATGTGTTGTTGGTGCAGGACACGCAGGTTGTGAAGCCGCTCTCGCTTCAGCAAGACTTGGTCTTGAAACAGTTATTTTTACAGTAAGTGTTGATAGTATTGCACTTATGCCTTGTAATCCAAATATTGGTGGTTCTTCAAAAGGACATTTGGTAAAAGAAATTGATGCACTTGGGGGACAAATGGGTAAAGTTATTGATAAAACCTTTATTCAGTCTAAAATGCTCAATGTATCAAAAGGCCCTGCTGTGCATTCATTACGTGCTCAGGCAGATAAAGCTGATTATTCCAGAGAAATGAGAAAAGTTTTGGAAAATCAGGAACACCTTACAATTAAACAGGCAGAAGTATGTGAAATTTTGACAGAAGAATTAGAAGAAGGAAGAAAAAAAGTAATAGGTCTTAAAACTTTTACCGGTGCAATATATGAATGTAGAGCTATTATACTTTGCACAGGTACTTATTTAAAAGCAAGATGTCTTTGCGGAGAAGCTATTACATATACAGGACCTAATGGTTTGCAGGCTGCAAATCATTTAACAGATTCTTTGAAAAATTTAGGTTTAGAAATTAGAAGATTTAAAACAGGGACTCCTGCCAGAATGGATAAGAGAAGTATTGATTTTTCAAAAATGGAAGAACAATTTGGTGATGAAAAAATTGTACCATTTTCCTTCTCTACAAATCCAAAAGATATTCAAAAAGAACAGGTTTCTTGTTGGCTTACTTATACTAATGAAGAAACTCATAATATTATTAGAAACAACTTAGATAGGTCTCCAATTTATGCTGGAGTTATTGAAGGTACAGGACCAAGATATTGCCCATCGATTGAAGATAAAGTTGTTAAATTTGCAGATAAAGATAGACATCAGGTTTTTATTGAACCGGAAGGACTTCATACAAATGAGATGTATGTAGGTGGTATGTCTTCTTCTTTACCAGAAGATGTTCAGCTAGCTATGTATAGAACAGTTCCAGGACTTGAAAATTGCAAAATTGTTAGAAATGCATATGCTATTGAATATGATTGCATTAATGCTATTGATTTATATCCATCATTGGAATTTAAGAAAATTTCTGGATTATTTAGTGCAGGACAATTTAATGGAAGTAGCGGATATGAAGAAGCTGCTGCTCAAGGAATTATTGCAGGAATTAATGCCGCAATGAGTTTACTTGGAAAAGAACCATTAGTTCTCGACCGTTCAGAAGCATATATTGGTGTATTGATTGATGATTTAGTAACAAAAGAAAGTTTTGAACCATATCGTATGATGACAAGTCGTGCAGAATATCGTTTGCTTTTAAGACAGGATAATGCAGATCTTCGTTTAAGAAAAAAGGGATATGAAATTGGACTTGTTTCTGAAGAAGAATATCAATATCTTCTGAAAAAAGAAAAAATGATTGAAGAAGAAGTTGATAGACTAAAAAATACATTAATTGGTGCATCGAAAAATATTCAAGCATTTTTAGAAGAATGCGGAAGTACTACACTTAAGACAGGTACTTATTTATCTGAACTTGTCTGTCGACCTGAATTAAATTATGAAATGCTTGCTCCTATTGACCAAGAACGAAAAGAATTACCGGAAGATGTTATAGAACAAGTAAATATTAACTTAAAATATGAAGGATATATTTTAAGACAGTTAAAACAAGTAGACCAATACAAAAAAATGGAGAAAAAATTAATTCCTGAAGATTTGGATTATGAAGACATTAAGAGTCTTCGTATAGAAGCCAGACAAAAACTTATTAAATTTAAACCAGTTTCAGTTGGACAGGCTTCCAGAATATCAGGAGTTTCTCCAGCAGATATTTCTGTACTTTTAGTATATTTGGAACAATTCAATAAATCAAAAAATAAAGGGTAATCATGTTAGAAAAATATAATACTACTTCGTTTGAAAAAGATTTAGAAGAATTAAATATTAAATTAGATAAACGACAAGTGTGTCAGTTTTTACAATATTATGAGCTTTTAGTGGAATGGAATTCTTTTATGAATTTAACTGCTATTACCGATTTTGATGAAGTAATCAAAAAACATTTTATAGATAGTTTATCTTTAATTAAATCTATTGACTTATCAAGAAACTTTTCGGTAATCGATATAGGAACAGGTGCAGGTTTTCCTGGTATTCCACTAAAGATAGCTTTTCCTAATTTAAAAATTACTTTATTAGATTCATTGAATAAAAGAATAAAGTTTTTAGATGAAGTAATTAATAGATTGGAATTGAAAGATATAAAAACTATTCATGGTCGTGCAGAAGATTTTGCAAAAGATAAAGATTATCGTGAAAATTATGATTTATGTGTTTCACGTGCTGTTGCAAATTTATCTACACTTTCTGAATATTGTTTACCTTATATAAAGGTAGGAGGAAAATTTATATCTTATAAATCAGAAAAAATTACTGATGAAATGAATGCAGCAAAAAATGCTATTCATATTTTAGGAGGAAATGTATTAAGTCAAGTTGAATTTAATTTACCTGACTCGGATATTTATAGAAATTTATTTGTAATTGAAAAAGTAAAAGATACTCCAAAAAAGTATCCAAGAAAAGCAGGGCTTCCATCAAAGGAACCATTAGCTTGAGGAAATATAAATGAGTGATAATAAAGTAGAGTTATTAAATGAAGTAATTGAAGAATTAGAAGAAAGCAAGAAATCAGTACAAAGAAATTTGAATCGAAACTTAGATAGAATTTCAGAAATTAATGTTTATTTAAAATCTCTCTTAGATAAAGAAGATAGCGATTTTAAAGTTTTCTCACCAAGAAATGTTGAAAGTATTTATAGTGAGCAAATAACAAATTGTAATAGTGAAAAAAACAGTCTTGAATTAGAGAATAGAGAATATTATACAAAGATTAATAAATTGAATACTATGCTTGATAAAATGTATAAGGTATCTTCCGTAGATATTGAAGAAAGTTCTGATATTGAATCTTTTTCTTCTAATACAGAAATTATTTACAAGGCAAGAGATTCTGTTATTAGTCAGGAAGCAGAAAGGCAGAGAATTGCAAGAGATTTACACGATTATTCTCTCCAAAATTTAACTGCTTTAATTCATAAAGTCGAGTTAGCTTCTATGTATGTTAATCAAGACCCTATTAGAACAAAATTGGAATTATCAACAATTAGTAATTCTTTAAAAGAAACAATTAATGAAATTAGAGAAATTATTTTTGACTTGAGACCAATGACTCTTGATGATTTGGGATTTAAAGAATTATTAGATGCCTTTATAACAAAAGAAATAGAACATAAAGATATCAAAGTTATTATCGATAATTATAATTTATCAGTAGAAGACAGAAATATACTTGTGGTTTTATTCAGAGTTATAAAAGAAACCTTAGGAAATGCAGTTCGTCATTCAAAATGTGATGAAATACATATATCAATCGATGATACAAAGAATAATGAAATTGTATATAACATTACTGATAATGGTTGTGGTTTCGATGTTTTTGAAAAAATTAAGCAAAATAATAAACATTATGGTTTAATTATTTTGGAAGAACGTGTAAAATTAATTCAGGGGAATATTAAGTTCGATTCTTCTAAAGGAAAAGGTACAAGTATAAAGATAACTATTCCAATAAACAGATAAGGAGAAAATTTAAGTTATGCCTATTAGTGTAGTAATTGTTGATGACCACAAAATGATTAGAGAAGGAATTAGACAATTATTAGAATTTGACGGAAAAATTAAGGTTATTGCTGAAGCAGGTAATGGTTTAGAATGTGTAGATTTGCTTAATAAAAAAGTGATTCCAGATATTCTATTACTGGATATTAATATGCCTGAAATGAATGGTTTAGAGGTCTTAAAATATATTAGAGATAATAAAATTAAAGTTAAAGTTCTGATTTTAACTGTTCATAATGAAATTGAGTATCTCGTTAAAGCTGTTGATATGAGTATTGATGGATATGTTTTAAAAGATTCTGAATCAGAGGTTTTAAAAAATGCTATCTTCACTGTATGTGAAGGTGAAAATTATATTCAGCCAGAACTTATACCAATGTTAAATTCTAGAATGATAAATAGAGATATTGATAAAGAAAAACTTAAAAGTTTAACAAGACGAGAAATTGAGGTATTAAAAGCAATAGCTGCTGGATTACTTAATAAGGAAATTGCTACGAATCTTGGAATTAGTGAAAGAACTGTTAAGAATCATATTTCAAATATCTTTAAGAAAATTGATGTTGCAGATAGAACACAAGCTGCAGTATTCGCAATAAAGAACGATATTGTTAAATTATATTAGTGTTTCACGTGAAACATTTTTATAAAAACAAGTTTCAATACTAGATAATGTGTTTCACGTGAAACATTGAAATCTAGATATAGTGATTTTAACCGTGAAACATAAAAAATAAGTAATTATATCAGTCGTGAAACATTGAATTTTACAGTAATTTCCTAGAAAAACGTGCTAAATATATGTAGAATTTGATATATAATGATGATATTATAATTTCAGTTAAGAACTAAAGAGGTATGTTCTATAACGAAAGGAAGAAATATGGGAAGAATTATCGCAATAGCAAATCAAAAAGGTGGAGTTGGTAAGACCACTACATCTATAAATTTATCCGCAGCTTTAGGTGCAAAAGGTAAGAAAGTTTTAGTAATCGATACTGACCCACAGGGAAATACAACTAGTGGATACGGAATTGATAAAAACGAATTAGAATATTCAGTATATGATTTAATGCTTGGTGAATGTTCAGTTCAAGATTGTATTATTAAAGATGTAGTAAAAAATGTTTCAATTATTCCATCTAATGTAGATTTATCAGCGGTTGAAATCGAACTAATTGGTAAAGAAAAGAAAGAATATATCTTAAAAAATGAAATAGATTATGTAAAAGATATATATGATTTTATTATTATTGATTGTCCTCCATCATTGAGCATGTTGACAATTAATAGTATGACAACAGCAAATACAATTTTAGTTCCAATTCAATGTGAATATTATGCTTTGGAAGGTCTTTCAGATTTATTGCATACGGTAAATTTAGTACAAGAAAGATTGAATCCAGAACTTCAAATGGAAGGCGTTGTATTTACAATGTTTGATGCAAGAACAAATTTATCTAATCAAGTAGTGGAAAATGTAAAGAATTATTTAGGTCAGAATATATATAAAACAGTTATTCCTAGAAATGTACGTTTAGCAGAAGCACCAAGTTATGGACAACCTATTAATGTATATGACCCGAAGTCCGCAGGTGCAGAAGCCTATTCAATGTTAGCAGATGAAGTTATCAAAAGAAAGGAAGTATAGCAAATGGCAGCAAAAAAGGGAGGATTGGGGAAAGGACTTAATGCTTTAATTCCACCAAGTACTGAAGAAAATAAAAAAGCAGAGAAAGTAAATGCATCATTAATTTCTGAAACAGACAAAGAAATTATGGTAAATATAACAAAGATAGAACCAAATAGAACTCAGCCAAGAAAAAATTTTGATGAAGATGCTCTTCAAGAATTAGCAGATTCTATTAAACAATTTGGTGTTATTCAACCACTTATCGTTCAGGATAGAAAAGACCATTATGAAATCATTGCCGGTGAAAGAAGATGGCGTGCAGCAAAAAAGACTGGATTAAAAGAAGTTCCTGTTATAATTAAAAATTATACAGACCAGGAAATTGTAGAAATCTCTATTATTGAAAATATTCAAAGAGAAGATTTGAATCCAATCGAAGAAGCATTGGCTTATAAAAGACTTTTGGAAGAATTCAATTTAAAACAGGACCAAGTTGCTGAAAGAGTTTCAAAGAGTAGAACAGCTGTTACAAATTCTATGCGTTTGCTTAAATTATGTGATAAAGTTCAGCAGATGATTATTGATGAAATGATTACAACAGGTCATGCAAGAGCTATTTTATCGATTGAAGACCCAGAAGAACAGTATAATCTCGCACAGAGAATTTTTGATGAAAAATTAAGTGTACGTGAAGTTGAAAAGATAATGAAAAATATTGGAAAGCCTGCAAAAGCTAAAAAGCCAAAGGATGACCAGTTAGAAGTTATCTATCAGGATATTGAAGAAAAATTAAAACAGAAACTTGGTACAAAAGTAGTTATCAGTTCTAAAGGTAATGGCACTGGAAAAATGGAAATAGAATTTTATACACATGATGATTTAGAAAAGATTGTGGATATGCTTTCTAAATAGTAATAGGAGATACAAATGGTAAATAATAATTTACTTAACGATATAGGTTTAGGTAGTCTGGATATTGGTTACTTATTTATTGGACTAATTGCAATTATAATTATTTTACTTATCTTAGTTATCGTGATGATGAGTAAAATAGGAAAATTGAATAAAAGATGTAATAGCTTTATGAAAGGTAAGGCTGGTAAAAGTCTGGAAGAAGATATTGTAAGATTGTATGAAGATAATCAGTTATTAAAGAGTGGAATGAATGATAATAAGAGAGATATTCGTTCCATTAATAAACAGCTTGCGAAAGCTTTCCAAAAAATTGGAATCGTACGTTATGATGCATTTCAGACAATGGGTGGAAAATTGAGTTATTCATTAGTATTGCTCGATGAAAAAGATAATGGTTTTATTTTAAATACTATTCATAGTTCAGAAGGTTGCTATTCTTATACGAAAGATATTGTTAACGGACAGTGTGATATTTCTTTAAGTGATGAAGAACAAAAAGCAATAAATATGGCCAAAGGCAATTAGAATTGCTATGAACAAACAAGACAAAATTAGTGACACAACAGGGGGCTTCATAGTATGAAATTAAAAGGTGTAGACACACTCAAAGGTAATGAAGTATTGGCTAGAGCTGTAATGACTTCTAATTATAATGAATTATTAGCAGCCGGTACAACTTTGAAACTTGAGTATATTGAAAAGTTAAAAGAGTTGGATATTAAAGAGGTTTACATAAAATGTGACGAAAAACATTATAAGAAAGTTGATATCCTAAAAAAAGACGTAGAAGAAACCATTAAAATGCAAGTAAAAAATATCATTGAAAAGCATACATATGCTCACAATGAAAATCTGATGCAGTTAAATCAAGCAGCAGAAAGTATTATTAGTAATATTCTTTCCGAAAAAGAAGTGGTGGAAAGAATTTATGATATAAAGGAAAGAAGTGGAGATATTTATGAACATTGTATCAGCATAACTTCTCTTGCAATTTTAACAGCACTTAAATTATCTATGTCTCACGAAGAAATTCATGACATTGGTGTCGCTTGTCTTTTACATGACCTTGGACTTAGATATTTGACAATAGATTATTTGAATAAAGAAATTGATGAAATGTCGGAATCTGAAAAGAATGAATATAAAAAGCATTCTGTTTATGGGTATTCGGCATTGAAAAATGAATGGTGGATTTCTACGGAAAGTAAAGAAATAATTTTGTCCCATCATGAAACAATAGACGGATGTGGATTTCCACTTCATTTAACAGAAATATCAAAAGCATGTAAAATTGTTTCTGTTTGTGATACTTTTGATGAAATGATTTGTGGCATCGGAAGAAAAAGATGTAAAGTTTGGGAAGCTGTGGAATATTTGAAGAAAAACAGGGGAATAAAATATGACAAAGAAATTGTTAATGTTTTTCTAGAATTTACAGCAGTTTATCCGGCAGGAAGTACTGTATTGACTAATAAAAACGAGGAAGCAATCGTTATTTCTCAGAACAAAGAATTTCCTGATAGACCGATTATTAAGTTGACGAAAGATTCTCATGGAAATAAAGTTTTAAATGAAGTAATTATAGATTTATCTAAAACGAAAAATGTTGAAATTCAAAAAGTAATTGATTAAGGGAGGAAACCTACGATGATAGATATCAAATTTTTAAGAGAAAATCCTGAAGCAGTAAAAGAAAACATTAAGAAAAAATTTCAGGACAATAAATTACCTTTAGTTGATGAGGTAATTGAATTAGACCAGGAAAGAAGAAAAACTCAGCAAGAAGCTGATGACCTTCGTGCTTCAAAAAATAAAATTGCCAAAGAAATTGGTGGTTTAATGGCACAGGGTAAAAAAGAAGAAGCAGAAGCTAAAAAAGCGGAAGTTGCTGCTAATTCAAAACGTTTGACAGAATTAGAAGAAAAAGAAAAAGAATTGGACGAAAAAGTAACAAAAATTATGATGACTATTCCTAACATCATTGACCCTTCAGTTCCAATCGGTAAAGATGATTCTGAAAATGTAGAAATCAAAAAATATGGCGAACCAGTTGTTCCAGATTTTGAAATTCCATATCACACAGAAATTATGGAAAAATTAAATGGTATCGATTTAGATAGTGCAAGAAAAGTTGCCGGAAATGGTTTCTATTATTTAATGGGCGATATTGCCAGATTACATTCAGCAGTAATTTCCTATGCAAGAGACTTTATGATTGATAGAGGTTTCACATATTGTATTCCACCATTTATGATTAGAAGTAATGTTGTAACAGGCGTTATGAGTTTTGCAGAAATGGATGCTATGATGTATAAAATCGAAGGTGAAGATTTATATTTGATTGGTACTTCAGAACATTCTATGATTGGTAAATTTATCGATACAATCGTTCCAGAAGAAAAATTACCACAGACACTTACAAGCTACTCACCATGTTTCAGAAAAGAAAAAGGTGCACATGGTCTTGAAGAAAGAGGTGTTTATCGTATTCATCAGTTTGAAAAACAGGAAATGATTGTTGTTTGTAAGCCAGAAGAATCAGCAATGTGGTTTGAAAAGTTATGGCAGAATACTGTGGATTTATTCCGCTCTATGGATATTCCTGTTAGAACAATCGAATGTTGTTCAGGCGACTTAGCTGATTTAAAAGTAAAATCTTATGATGTAGAAGCTTGGTCACCAAGACAGAAAAAATACTTTGAGGTAGGTAGCTGTTCAAATCTTGGTGACGCACAGGCAAGAAGATTGAAAATTCGTGTAAATGGTGAAAATGGCAAATATTTTGCTCATACACTTAACAACACAGTTGTTGCTCCACCAAGAATGTTGATTGCTTTCCTTGAAAACAATTTACAGGCTGATGGTTCAATTCGTATCCCAGAAGTACTTAGACCATATATGGGCGGTAAAGATGTTATAAAATAAATACCTCCCAAAAAATACTATAAAAGGGGTGAGATTTTTGCATAAGTATATGCGTGCTATTGGATTTAGTAATCTGAAAGACAGAAACGATGTTCGTAATCTAATAAATGGAATTGTAAGAAGTGCAAGTCTCAGAGAATTTACTGCAAATGATAAAGGTGTTATTGTTGCAGAATTCAGTAAAGATTACGCAAATAATATGGGAATTGCAGTGTGTGGAGAATTAGATGAGGAAACTAGATTTTCTTATGACTACTATTTTCCTTATCTAAGACCTACAAATATAAGCAGTAATGAAGAAATTTGCATTGAGAGACATACAGCTTTAGAATCTTATGTCGGAATATGTGATGAAACAAGAGTTGGAGTTTCTCTGATTTTCTATGTGCAAAACAGGATTCCATATATTAATAAAATTTGTCGCGAAAAGAATCCAGAGAAAAATGCAACTTTAAGTCTTTCAGGTTTATCACTTCAAGGCAAAATTATGATGCCTATTATGAAAAGTGAAAAAACAATTACAAGAATCAAAAAAGATACGCAAAAGAGAAATTCTTTGATTGCGGCTGCCAGAAATGGCGATACAGACGCGATGGAAGCTTTAGCACTTCAAGATATGGATATTTACTCTTATATTTCTAAAAATATGACGAAAGTAGATGTCTATACGATGGTAGATACATATTTTATGCCTTATGGTGTGGAATGTGACCAATATTCCGTATTAGGAGAAATCCTGGAATGTAATTTAGTAGTAAATTCACTCACTGAGGAGGAGGTTTATCATTTGACAGTAGAATGTAATGACCTTGTCTTTGATGTGTGTATTAACAAAATGGACTTGGAAGGTGAGCCGGCAAAAGGCAGACGTTTCAAAGGTTCAATATGGTTGCAGGGCTACCTCAATTACGACGGTGACCCAGCGTAGACCGATGCCGTCTTAGTTAAATGGATATAACAAGCCCCTCCTAAGGTTCAACCATGGTTGAACCCGATGGAAAGAAAAAGGGATAAACTTGGAGTTCGATTCCAGCAATGGCGCCTGTGATGTCAGAATAAGAAATAGAGGTAATTCATCACAAGAGTGATTGGATTCATAAATATGGTTGCCGATACCAAAGAGGCTGAAAAGCCCGAAAATACGGCATTCGTTCTCATAGTTAAATGGATATAACAAGCGCCTCCTAAGCGCTAGTTGTGGGTTCGATTCCCGCTGGGAACAGCCATTTTTGCAGTAATAGTTGACCACAATTATTACTGCAATTTTTGTTTTTGGAGCGATTTTGGGTGGCAACTTGCCACCGAAGAATACCGGTAGATACAAAATCTGCCACCGAAAATGAAAAACTGCCACCCATTCTGATTTTTGGGATTGCCACCCGGAGAGTTCAACTACAGTGTAGGATGAGGTTTGGGTTGTAAATTAGTGATAACATGATATTCTTGCTTGGAAGTATTCGAGCCTGACGGTAAGGTCCGTTCAGATTAGATGAAAAACAATTCTAATCTGGGCGGGCTTTTTTACGTTCAGGGAAAAGGAGGAAGAATGCCAGTAGAAGAAAAAACAGATCAACGGGAAGCAGATGAAAAAGTTGTAGAAATCGAGCTGGAACGACTAAGATCTTTTGCCAATCATCCGTTCAAAGTTCAGGCAGACAGTCAGATGATCGAGCTCCAGGACAGCATCAGGAAATATGGAATACTGAATCCATTGATTGTCCGGCCACGACCGGAAGGAGTATATGAGATCATATCCGGGCACCGAAGAAAATTCGCAGCTGAAAAGCTGGGGTATCGGAAGGTACCTGTAATCATCAGGGCTATGAAGGATGATGAAGCAGTGGTTTCAATGGTAGATTCAAATCTGCAAAGGGAAAGGATCAGCCCAAGCGAAAAAGCATTTGCTTACACCGAGAAACGCATAGCCGAGTTATCCGCTATCTTCAAGCGGCTGTATGAGGACAGCGTGACCGGGCGCATATCAGACGAGCGTTTCACAGAGCTGTCGGCAGACTATGAAGCAGAGCAACGGGAGCTGAAAGAAAGAGCCGCTGCTATTCAAGCGGAGCTTTCCAAAGCACAGGAAGCCACCGTGAACGCAGAAAAGTTTATGAATGTTGTCCGGCGGCATACCAGCTTTGAAGAACTTACCCCTACTCTGCTGCGGGAGTTTGTAGAGAAAATCGTTGTGCATGAGTGCAGCTATGACGAGAACAAGACCCGCAGACAGGACATTGAGATTTATTATTCTTTTGTTGGCAAGGTGGACTTGCCCGAATAACCGCCCGACCTATCCGACACAATGCGCAAGTGCCGGATAGGAACGGCAAAATTTTTTACACTTCTATTACTTCTTTATCGCACATCAGTAAAGTCCCAGGGAATGAAGCAGCTCATGGCCGGTGGCGGTGTTGCCCTTATCGGTACCACTCTTGTACCTTTGCTTTCCGGTTTGTTCTAAATCAGATTCTGGTTTTGGGGCAGGGAGAAACCCTGTCCCGGAGGAAAGGAGGAAATAATTGAACAGCATAATTCAGCAGATTACTGACTGGCTGAAAGGACTGCTTGTATCAGGTATCATGAATAATCTCACCAACACATTTTCCTCTGTGAATGACCAGGTGGGGCAGATTGCAACAGAGGTAGGACAGACTCCCAGCAGTTTTCTGCCGGCGGTATTCAATATGGTCAGGAACCTGTCAGAAACGGTAATCATGCCGATCGCGGGTATTCTTTTGACCTTCATAGCCTGCTATGAGCTGATACAGCTGATAATCAGTTATAACAATCTGGCAAGCTTTGAGACATGGTTTATCTTTAAGTGGATCTTTAAGACTTTTGTGGCAGTAGAGCTGATCACACACACCTTTGATATCACGATGGCGGTATTTGATGTATCGCAGAGCGTGGTAAGCCGGGCCGGAGGCATTATTCAGGGAAGCACGGCAATTGATGCAAGCACCCTTGCGACAATGCAGACCACACTGGAAGCAATGGATTTGGGACCACTGCTTGGGATATTCTTACAGTCGTTTGTTGTGCAGTTCCTTATGTATATACTGGCAGCAATCATTTTCGTCATCATCAACGGACGAATGGTGGAGATTTATCTTATGGTCAGCCTTGCACCGATTCCGTTTGCGACCTTTGGAAACAGGGAGCAGAGCATGATGGGACAGAATTATGTAAGAAGCCTGTTTGCACTTGGATTCCAGGGATTTCTGATCATGGTATGTGTGGGAATCTACGCAGTCCTGATTCAGTCGGTAGCATTTAACGCAGATATCATTGGCTCGCTATGGAGGGTTATGGGCTTCACCGTTTTGTTAGCCTTTACCCTGTTTAAGACGGGAGCAGTAGCAAAGAGCATACTTCATGCTCATTAAGGAGGAAGATTATGGCAGCATCTTATATCAGTGTCCCGAGGGACCTGACAAAAGTAAAAAGCAAGGTGATGTTCAATCTGACAAAAAGACAGCTGATCTGTTTTGGTCTGGCGGCTCTCATTGGAGTACCGTCCTTCTTTTTGCTCAAAACAGTAGTGAAAGTCAATACGGCAGTTATGGGGATGATGGTGATTATGATGCCATTCTTTTTTCTTGCCATGTATGAGAAGAACGGTCAGCCGCTGGAGGTCATTTTGAGTCACATGATACAGGCAATCTTTAAGAGGCCGAAGATACGTCCGTATATGACGGACAATTATTATGATGCGCTTTTGCGGCAGGCAAAAGCAGAAAAGGAGGTAGAAAACATTGTTCGATTTTCGCAAAAAGAAAAATCAGGAAAACAGAAAGTTCATAATGCCGGAAGGGTTGACCAGGGACGAGCAGAAAGCGGTAAAGGAAGCCATTAAAAAGGCCAGAAAAAATGATGGCACGCCGAGAACGGCACAGCAGAGCATACCGTTTGACAGGATGTTTCCGGATGGTATTTGCAGGGTTGGACTTGATTATTATACAAAGACCATCCAGTTTCAGGATACAAAGTTTTATAATTTAATGATGATGTACCGCTGTGCTATCCGGGAAATTCAAACCAAACTTGAGGTTTTAGATGATGAATTTTCAGTTGAGAACAATCGAAATCCTATTTCTTTTATAAAAACAAGAATTAAGAAGCCCAATAGTATTTACGATAAACTGCAGAAGATGGGATATGAATTTACAACAGAAAATATACAGACATATCTCAATGATGTAGCAGGCGTTCGAATAGTTTGTGCGTTTATTGACGATATTTATATGATATCAGATTTGATTACCCAACAGGATGATATTAAAGTTATTGAAATAAAAGATTATATAAAAAATCCAAAATCGAATGGTTATCGAAGCTATCATATGATTGTTGAAATACCAGTATTTTTTGCTAAGGGTAAAACACCTATGCGTGTAGAATTACTTCATTCTGCAAGAGCTATCATTGAAGCAGATAATGAAATGCAGAGAATAAAAGACAAAATTGGTATGTTTCACGAAATTTAGGGAGAAAACTGAGCAAGTAGGAAGGTGGAATATATATGAAACAAGATACTTTAGAGGGCAAAGCAAAAACAAAAAATGGGGTAAAACGGCTGTGTTTTTCCATAATCTGCATTCTTTTGGAAGTGATTTTTATTATTACTATCGTAACACGCTTGAATGAATATGCAGAAATCATAAATTTATTTACAAGGATTTTGAGTGGGATCTTGGTTTTGGGATTGTACGCATCAAATAAGACATCCTCTATGAAAATGCCTTGGGTCATCTTAATTCTAATTTTCCCAATTATGGGTGTAGGCCTGTATTTGTTGATTGGTTTGAATGGTGGCACACATAAAATGCGTGAGCGATATGCAGAAATTGATAGCAAATTGTTACCAATGCTTCCGGACAGTCAGGAGTGTTTGAGCAGAATAAAAGAAACAATTCCGAAAGCAGGAAATATAGCAAGTTACATACAAAGAAATTCGCAGTATCCAATCTATCAGAATACGGATATTGTGTATTTTGATGAAGCAGTGAAAGGATTAGAGGCACAGCTTAAGGATTTGAAGAAAGCACAGAAGTTTATCTTTATGGAATATCATGCGATAGAAGACGCTGAAGCATGGCATAAGATTCAAGATGTTCTGGAAGAGCGAGTAAAAGCAGGTGTGAAAGTTAGAGTATTCTACGATGATATGGGTTCTATAGGCTTTATTAACACAGATTTTGTGAAAAAGATGGAGGCAATAGGAATTCATTGCCGTGTATTCAATCCGTTTGTGCCAGGTTTAAATCTGTTTTTGAACAATCGTGATCATAGAAAAATAACAGTTATTGATGGAAAAGTCGGATTTACAGGTGGATATAATCTAGCAAACGAATATTTTAATTACACACACCCGTATGGACAGTGGAAAGATACAGGTATTCGTTTAGAAGGAGATGCTGTTCAGTCGCTTACGGTGACATTTTTGGAAATGTGGAATGCAGTAAGTGATAAGGATGCTAATGATTCTGATTTTAGTAAATACCTTTTCCAATATGATTATGCGGCACAGCAAACTGGGTTTGTTCAACCTTATGCAGACAGCCCTATGGATAATGAGCAAGTAGGAGAAGAAGTTTATATCAGTATGATAAATAAAGCTGAAAAATATTGTTGGTTTATGACTCCATATCTAATCATAACAGATGAAATGACGCATGCGTTATGTCTGGCTGCTAAGCGAGGGGTAGACGTAAGAATTATCACACCTGGTATCCCTGATAAAAAATTCATTTATAATATAACTCGTTCTTTTTATCATGGATTAGTTAAACATGGTGTTCGTGTTTATGAGTGGACTCCTGGTTTCTGTCATGCAAAAATGAGTGTGGCAGATGACTGTATGGCAACTTGTGGAACAATTAATCTGGATTATCGAAGTTTATATCACCATTTTGAAAACGGCTGTTTTATGGCAGATTGTCAGGCAGTTGTGGAAATAAAAAATGATCTGATAAGAACGATGGGAGAATGTCGTGATGTGACAGACCAATATCAAACCGGACGAAGTGCATATTTGCGACTGGGACAATTATTTATGAGATTATTTGCTGGATTGCTATAAGAATCTGATGAAACGACCTTTCAAAAAACAGTTGATTTAGAAGTTAACTGTTTTTGAAAGGCCGTTTTTGCTATATCTAACAGTCTGTTGTACAAAGAAGATTTTGCATGGATGAAAAAAACAAACCTTGTTGAGGTTAAATTGAGATTGACTTTGTATTGTATAAGTATGAAAAAAAGGAATTAGGTGATGTACAATGAAAAAGCATAAAATATGTAAAATCCTTCTTGTTATACTGACAATTTTTTTATGTGTGGCTTTTTATGAATTGCTCGGAATCTGCGTTGCATATAAAAAGCAGCCGGAAGTGTCCAATACAACCAAAAAAGAAACAAAAAATGGGTCATGGAACGAATGCAGTGAAAATACAGAACGGGCAGTAATCATAGAAAAGAATCCAGAAGCGCTTTTACAAAGAGTGCGTTTGATCAAGAATGCAAAAGAGGAAATTATTCTTTCTACGTTTGCATTCAAATCCGATGAAAGTGGGAAATTGATCTTAGGAGCTCTTCGTGATGCGGCAGACAGAGGTGTACATGTTCGCTTGCTGGTAGATGGAATGGAGAGTTGGATTGATATGGAAGGTAATCCGTATTTTTATGCATTATCTTCCCATGAGAATGTTGAAATCAAATTATACAATAAGGCCAATCCGTTGAAACCGTGGAAAATGATGGGTAGAATGCATGATAAATATTTGATTGCAGATGGAAAGAGATATATTCTTGGGGGAAGAAATACATACAATTATTTTCTGGGTGATTTTCCGGGACATAAGAACTATGACAGAGACGTGTTAGTGGTTTGCGATGAACCTGAGAAAGAAAATTCAGTTAACCAGTTGTCAGAGTATTTTGAAACCATATGGAATCAGGAAGACAGTGGTTATTTTCATAACAATAAAAAACTGGCAAATAGAAAATCTGTAAAGAACGCAGTTTTAGAGCTGCAGAACGGATATCAGAAATATTTTGAAGAGAATAAGGAAAGAATCTGCGATACCGATTACACGGACGAAACTTTTGAGACAGAAAAGATTGCATTAGTGTCAAATCCTATTCACACAGGTTCCAAAGAACCAGTAGTGTGGTATCAGTTGGGAGAATTGATGAAAAATGCAAAAAATCGTGTGAAGATCCACACGCCATATATTATCTGTAATGATATGATGTATAATACATGGGAGGAGATTGCAGAGAACGTTTCAGATTTTTCTATCATGACAAATTCAGTTGCGAATAATGGAAATCCATTTGGGGCTGCCGATTATGCGAAAAACAGAAATAGAATCTTAAGTACAGGAATTAATATCTGGGAATATGAAGGCGGTTATTCATACCACGGAAAAAGTATTCTGATTGACGATGATCTGTCTGTAATCGGTTCCTTTAATATGGACATGAGAAGTACATATCTGGATACGGAACTGATGCTTGTAATACGCAGTAAAGATATTAATAAACAGTTGGAAGAGGGCATGATGGAATATGAAAAAGTGTCCCGTCAGATATTAGAAGGCGGAACTTATAATGATCCATATCATGTAGAGCCAATCGAATTAACAAAGAAACGTCAGAGAAAAATATTTTTAGTACAGCATCTGCTTGGATGGGCATGGTATCTGTTTTAATAAGGAGGAAGGAAAACGTGTTTCAAATATTGATTGTAGAAGATGATAAAGAATTAAGCCAGCTATTTCAAAAAGTGCTTGAGAAGAATGGATATCAGGTCAAAAGTGCATCGGATGGAGCACTGGCATTAGAAATATTGGATAAAGAGTATATTGATCTGATCATTTCCGATATTATGATGCCGGTTATGGATGGTTATGAACTGGTGTCGGAACTCCGTTCAGCAGGATATCAGATACCGGTACTTATGATTACTGCGAAAGGTTCCTTTGATGATATGCGCCAGGGATTTCTTTCGGGAAGTGACGATTATATGGTAAAACCGGTAAATGTGAATGAAATGGTTTTAAGAGTCGGAGCACTGCTTCGCCGTGCACAGATACTGAATGAACACAAAATTGTGATCGGTTCAACAGAGTTTGATTATGATGCAATGACGGTTACAACTGATAAGGAAAGTATTGTTTTGCCTAAAAAAGAATTCCTGCTTTTATATAAGCTTGCAGCTTCGCCAGGCAGAACATTTACAAAACAACAGTTGATGGATGAAGTATGGGGATACGAGACGGAGGCAGACCCACATACGATAGAGGTACATATAGGAAGAATCAGAGAGCGTTTTAAAGATAACCCGGATTTTGAAATCGTAACAATGCGTGGAATTGGATACAAGGTGGTGAAAAAATAATGGAACAAAAGAAAGAAAAAGGATTGCGGATCCGATCCTGTCTGACTGGTGCAATCTGGCTGGCACTTGTATTTTCAACAGTCATATCTGCTTTATTATTTGCTTTTTTGAATCATTTTTTTAATTTGCCGGGCAGCATACCTGTGCTTGGCTGGCTTTTGATTTTCAATACATTGATTGCAGGGCTGATCACTTCTTTTATCAATGCAAAGTTACTGGAACCAATTACCAGACTTAGTAAAGCAATGAAGGAAGTTTCTCGGGGAGATTTTGAACAGCATTTGGAAACGAACAGCCGTATAGCAGAAGTTGGAGAATCTTATCAAAGTTTTAACGTTATGACAAAAGAACTTCGTGCAACAGAGGTGCTGCAGATGGATTTTGTATCTGATGTTTCTCATGAGTTTAAGACCCCGATTAATGCCATTGAAGGATATACAATGCTGCTTCAGGGAGAAGAACTGTCTCCGGATCAAGAGGAATATGTAGAAAAAATCTTATTTAACACCCAAAGACTTTCCGGATTGGTTGGTAATATTTTGCTGTTATCCAAGTTAGAGAATCAGAATATACCAATGAAAAAAACAGAATATCGTCTGGATGAACAGATCCGCCAGGCATTTCTTTCATTGGAAACAAAATGGACAGAAAAAGAAATTGGTTTTCAGGTAGAATTGGAGGAAGTTAAATATACTGGGAATGAAGGACTTTTTATGCATATCTGGATAAATCTTTTGGATAATGCGATTAAGTTCAGCCCTTCAAAGGGGACAATTACGATGTTTCTGAAACAAGAACAGGATTCTGTTAAGTTCATTCTGGAAGATGAAGGACCAGGAATAGAGGATGATGTAAAATCCAGAATATTTGACAAGTTCTATCAGGTAGATGGATCTCATAAAGCAGAAGGAAATGGCCTAGGTCTTGCACTTGTAAAACGGATTGTAGATAGTGCCGGAGGAACAATCAAAGCAGAAAACCGTGAATATGGTGGATGCAGATTTGTTGTAGAGCTTCCAATACAGAAAGATGAGGCCATATAAGTTTAAGAAAAACAGATAGAGGAGGAATTACATGACATTTTATCAGGAGTTGCAGTTAAATCAGGCAGGTTCTAAAAACCTGTTGAAAAAGAGTGAAACACGAAAAGAAAAATTATATCATATGTGGGTATATCTGGTGAAGATAGCTGTTACAATGGCATTTTGTTTTTTCTTTGTTAGTATTTTCAGCATCCTATTTGGAAATGAGAACAGCATTGTAGGTGTAGTAGTCTTATTATGTCTCATGGTGTTTCGGAATGCGGATCTGGGGATCCACACCGGACAATCTACGATGCTTTTGGCTTTGTTCTTTGTAATTATGACTGTATGTCCGCATTTAGCAAATCAGTTTTCACCGGTATTGGGAATGCTGTTAAATATTGCGGCACTGGCTGTGTTGATTCTGTTCGGATGCCATAATCCATTCATGTTTAATCAATCTACATTGGTTCTTGGGTATCTGCTGCTATATGGTTATGATGTTACGGGAAAAAGCTATCAGACGCGATTAGTCGGAATGGCTTTAGGTGCAGCACTTACCTGCTTCGTATTTTATCGAAATCATAAAAACAAAACTTATAAAAGAAATCTGAAAGATCTGATACAAGAATTTGATATCACTTCTTCCAGAACAAAATGGCAGATATGTCAGATTTTATGCGTACCGATTGTCCTTTGCATTGCAGAACTTTGTAATATGCCACGTGCAATGTGGGCTAGTATTGCGGCCATGTCCGCGATTTTGCCGTTTAGGGAAGATATGCACTACAGAGTCCGTAAAAGGATTGTCGGAAATATTGCAGGTGTTATATGTTTTACAGTATTATATTTTCTGCTTCCTTCGTCAATCTATGCATATATAGGAATTCTTGGTGGAATCGGTGTAGGATTTTCAGCACAATATGGCTGGCAGGCAGTATTTAACACATTTGGTGCTTTAGCCATTGCTGCAGAGACTTATGGACTACAAGGAGCGGTTAGTCTTAGAGTGATTCAAAATGTTTTTGGTGTTGTGTTTGCTTTAGCATTTTGTGTTATATTTTATTGGTTTATGTCTAAAAAAAAGGAAAGTGCGCTATAATGATGGTCATATTGGTCGCTCTGTATATTATCCAGAATACCAGGACTCTTAAGGGAGAGACTGTATAAGCAATTTTATATTGCAATGACTAGAAAAATATTTAGGAGAACTGATTCATTATAAAGGGCTATCAGATATGAAGAATAAAAAGACAAGAAGAGTTTTTAGCTTATGCTGAACTCGTGGAAAATATAAAGCAGATGGTAAAAAATAATGGTGTTAGGGCGTTTGCCCTTGAAGGTGACTACGGCGGCTGCGGGCAGGTAAACCGATATATACACGGCGGTGAGGGGACAGCACAGGAAGCAGCTGCAGCGATTGGATTTTCCATTTATAGAACGGAAGAGATGGCAGAACTTATCTCCTATATGCGCCAGTACAATGAAAGTGAAAAGCGTACAATTCAGGTGTTTTATTCCCATGACCCTTTAGCAAAGGCGGCAAAACTGGCGGGATTTGATATTTGTTGGTTGGATTTTACTAAAGTCCCGGAAAATTCTGAACTGGGTAGGCAGGCTTCTGAATACACCTATATGGGAACACTTGGAGAAAGCTACTCAATCATTATGCGATTTCTTCCTCCAAGTTATCGAATGTTTCAACCTCCTGCGGTGCTTTATGATAGTATGATATTTGTAACGGATGCGAACCCTACAAAAATATTAGAAGAATAGCGTATGCAAAACTTCCGGTTTGTCAGGGAGTCGAACAGAGCGGAAAATCGGAAGTTTACGAATTGTCTAGGAGATATGATTTATGAGAAAAACACATTTAATAATTGTAAATATAGTTCTTTTACTGTGGTATTTTCTTTCAATGATAGGACTGAAGATTGGAGACAAATACTTGGTAACAGGTGCATTTGAGGAAGAATGGGTATTTATGCTTATTCCGACAATTACATTTGTTTTAATGTTAGTTACTAAAAATGTTGGAAGGAATATACATTTGATATGGTTGGCAGGGTGGTTTGTCACTCAGTTCTTAAGTCATGAATGGTATACTTTATTTGGAAGAGGCTTTATGGGAGAAATGGACAAGAAGATTGCCTATTTTTCAGAATGCATTCAATTAATAAATATGGATGGAAGATATGTTCCTGATGTATATCATATTGTGTTACATATTTTGATAATTGTTGCATTTGTTGTGACCTTGCTTTATAGAGAAGAAAAAACATTAGTTGACGAAGTGTGAAATTTTCAGTCTTACAGAGAGATTGAAAGCAACAGAAGATTTGAAGTTTCTGTTGTGAAAAGATGTCTATTAACTTAGATATCTTTTTTTATAAAAACTTATAAAAAACTATTGAAATAAATTTCTAATTAAATTAGGCTTTTATATGGACGTCCAAATCTTAAGAATATACGAGGTGTAAGATGATGGAAAAAATAAGAGAAGTTGTAGGAAAAGAATATGCGAATACACTTGGTATTATCGCATATAAAAATGGTGAAAAGGTCATTGAAGAGTATTTTAAAGGTGCACATGAGAATGAATCAGTACATACTTTTTCAATAGTGAAAAGTGTTGTGGCAATACTTGTGGGGATTGCGATTGACAAAGGATATTTAGAGGGTGTACATCAAAAAGTAATTGATTTTTTCCCTGAGTATAAGTTAAAGAGAAATCAAGAACAGTTGAAAGAAGTAACGATTGAGAATTTCCTTACAATGACTGTTCCGTATAAGTTCAAAAGTGAACCGTGGACTAAGGTGTGTACTAGCGAAGATTGGGGTGGCAAGGTTTTAGAGCAGGTTGGTGGAAAGGAACAGATTGGAGAAAACTTCCACTACTCAACACTTGGAATTCAAGTATTATCGAATGTTTTAGCAAAGGCTACAAATATGAGTTTGAAAGAGTTTGCAACAAAAAATTTATTTGAACCATTGGGGATTTTGGATGTGCCGAATGCGAATGTTTATGACAGAGCATCGCAAGAAGCATTTTATAAAGCGAGAGATAATCGTGGTTGGGTAAAAGACCCAAGCGGATATTATACGACTGGATGGGGGTTATCGCTTACAACAGATGACTTTGCAAAGATTGGCGTGTTAGTGTTAAATAATGGTTTATATAATGGTAAAAGAATCCTTTCAGAGCAATATATTCGCGAGATGCTAACGGAGCGAGAAGAAAGCTACGGATATTTATGGTGGATTTATAAGAAAAATAGTACAATAAAAATAATACGAAAAGAATATAGTACAGGAAAGTATGATTCTTATTGTATGAATGGTGTAGGTGGCTCCTTAGTGACGGTTATACCAGAGATTGATACCGTTATTTGTATGACTTGTTCGTTGGTGTATAATCCAAAACCGAGAATGGAACTTATAAATAATTATCTGATTCCTTATATTGAAAAATTATAAGCACTTGAAAATTTCAGTCTTGCGGAGAGATTGAAAGCAGCAGAAGATTTGAATTTTACGCATCGTTAAGAAAGGAGTAAAGTATGTTAGATGTAGGAACCAAGGCACCAGATTTTGAGCTGTTTGACCAAGATGGAAAATTGCATAAATTAAATGATTATATTGGAAAAAAGGTTATTTTATATTTTTATCCAAAGGATAGTACACCGGGATGTACAAAGCAAGCATGTGGATTTTCTGAAAGATATCCTCAGTTTACAGAGAAAGGAGCAGTTGTCCTTGGGGTCAGTAAGGATTCAGTGGCTTCTCATAAAAAATTTGTAGAAAAATACGGATTGGTATTTACACTTCTTGCAGACCCGGAGCGCACCGTAATTGAAACATACGATGTATGGAAGGAAAAGAAAAATTACGGTAAGGTTTCTATGGGGGTTGTAAGAACAACATATCTAATAGATGAGCAAGGAATTATTATTAAAGCAAATGATAGGGTGAAAGCAGCAGAGGACCCGGAAAAAATGCTGCAGGAATTAGAATAGTGAAAATAATATTATCTCCAGCAAAAAAGATGAATATAAACCTTGATACTTTAGAATCTATGGGGTTGCCCATGTTTATTGATAGGTCTACGGAAATATTAGCATGGTTAAAAGGCAAGTCTAAAGATGAGTTAAAGGAATTGTGGAAATGCAATGATAAAATCGTGGAGCAAAATGTGAGACGTTTAGAGAATATGGACTTGTACCATAGGCTTACACCGGCGATATTATCATATGAAGGAATTGCGTACCAGTACATGGCTCCTACAGTATTTGAGGATGGGCATTTTGAATATATACAGGAACATCTAAGGATATTATCAGCGTTCTATGGTGTTTTGAAGCCAATGGATGGAGTAACACCTTACCGCTTAGAGATGAAGGCAAAAGCTACAATCGGAAATGAAAAAAACTTATATGAATATTGGGGAGATATGCTTTACAAAGGTGTTAGAGATGAGAAGGGCATTATAATTAATCTGGCATCAAAAGAATATTCTAAATGTATCGAGAGATATCTATCCAAAGAAGATACGTATATATCTATAACATTTTGCGAATTATCTGCCGGGAAGCTGGTAACAAAAGGTACTTATGCAAAAATGGCACGAGGTGAAATGGTTAGATTCATGGCAGAAAACTGCATTGAAAATCCCGAAGAAATAAAGAAATTCAATAGACTTGGATACATTTTTAGAGAAGACTTATCTTCTAAAATAGAATATGTTTTTGAAAGAAGACTGTGATTTTGTTATCACAGTTTTTCTTTACTTCATAAAGATATATGGTATAATATTTTTATGGCATATGTAATCATCCACAGGCATATTTAGAAGTACGTAAAGAGAATTATTAATAGGGAGGTTTGTTATATGAAATATTATATTTGTGAGCATTGTGGAAATATCATTGAATATGTGAAGGAGTCGGGTGTTCCGGTTATGTGCTGTGGTCAGAAGATGACAGAGATTGTACCGGGAACCAGTGAGGGAGCGCATGAGAAGCATGTACCTGTTGTAATAGTGGATGGAGACAAGGTGACTGTTGAAGTTGGTGAAGTAGAACATCCAATGGTAGAAGCACATTATATTCAGTGGATTGCTATTGAAACAACAAGAGGTAGTCAGAAAGTGAAATTAGAATATACAGATAAACCAAGAGCAGAGTTTAAACTTGCGGATGGAGAAGAATTTGTGGCAGCCTATGAGTACTGCAATTTACATGGGTTATGGAAGAAATAAGATATAGCAAATAGAGGTACAAATTTCAGGCTTCCGGTGTGTTTGAAAGTAACAGGCGATTTGAAGTTTGGTGAGGTAAATGTGAACATGATTGAAGCTAACAAAAGAACGTATGATTTTATAAAGACACAAAAAGTTCACAGAAAAAATTAGCACTCACTATTGACAAGTGCTAACAATGGTGCTATAACATAATCAGAAACAGGAGAAAGAAAGAACCACGAGTTCATGATTCTTCCTAAACATCCCCAGTTTCAAAAATTATTTTGAAAAAGGAGCGATGATTATGTTAACACCTAGTATTTTTGGAGAAAATCTATTCGACGAGTTCTTTGATGATTTCTTTGATTTCCCGGTATTTGATGATCGGGCAATGAAGAAAGCAGAGAAGAAACTGTATGGACGTCATGCTGCAAACATGATGAAGACAGATGTGAAAGAACAGGAGGATCATTATGAAGTAGATATTGATCTTCCGGGATTTAAGAAAGAGGAGCTTTCTTTGGAACTGAAAAACGGATATCTGTTGATTAGTGCAGCGAAAGGTCTGGACAAAGAGGAGAAGGAAGAAAAGACAGGAAAATTTGTTCGTCGTGAACGTTATGCAGGCAGTATGAGCAGATCTTTCTATGTGGGCGAGGATATCAAGCAGGAAGATATTCATGCTAAATATGAAAGCG
>JBGVKZ010000008.1:0-7479 GCA_045124055.1 Lachnospiraceae bacterium
GGCATGAACCGGAAGGACTTCTGCAAATGTGTCCATATCCCATATCGCACCATGACGGAGTGGGAACTGGATAATCGCCATGCACCGGACTATGTGCTTTGGCTTTTGGAGTATTATGTCCGCAACGAAGGATTGATGGTAAAGGAAATAGATGAGGGAGGTGGCGATTCTGAAAAAGAAGCAAATTAAATGTTATCTATATACACGAGTGTCCACCGCCATACAGGTTGATGGGTACAGCTTGGATGCCCAGCGAGATAAGCTGCGGAAATATGCGGCATACGAGGATATGGTTATTGCCGGAGAGTATTCTGACGAGGGCTTTTCCGGAAAGAATATCCAAGGACGGCAGGAGTTCCAGCGGATGCTGAACGACATTCAAGATGGAAAAGATGGCGTTTCTTATGTACTTGTCTTTAAGCTCTCCCGATTTGGCAGAAATGCGGCAGATGTTTTGAACTCCTTGCAGTTGATGCAGGATTTTGGAGTCAATCTAATCTGTGTGGAGGATGGCATTGACAGCTCAAAGGATGCCGGTAAGCTGATGATTTCTGTGTTGTCTGCGGTTGCGGAGATCGAGCGAGAGAATATCCGAACACAGACAATGGCAGGACGAGAGCAAAAGGCTCGTGAGGGTAAGTGGAACGGCGGCTTTGCTCCCTATGGCTACAAGCTGGAAAACGGTAATCTTGTCATTGCTGATGACGAGGTCGAAGTCATCCGTGTCATCTATGACCGTTATATCCACACCAGCGATGGTGTTGCCGGAGTTGCCAAATATCTGAACCGGAATGGCTATGTAAAGAAGCTGCGGCAGAACAATACCATTCCCGGATTTTCGAGGGATTTTGTGCTGGATGTGCTTGACAATCCTGTTTATATGGGTAAAATCGCCTATGGCAGACGAAGAACCGAAAAGAAACAGGGAACCAGAAATGAAATGCACGTGGTTGAGCAATCGGAGTTCCCTATCTACGAGGGTCAGCATGAAGCTATCATATCCGAAGAAGATTGGGCACTGGCACAGGATAAACGTAAGCTCAATTCCTTCAAGCGGGAAAAGGTGAACAACCCAGACCATGCACACATCCTGTCTGGTATCCTGAAATGTCCATGCTGCGGTAAAAGTATGTACGGCAACATTGCCAAAGCTCATAGCAAGGACAAGAAAACAAGGTATTATTACTACTGCAAAAACACAGTCACAGCCACGGGACATGAGTGCAGTTTCCGGCTCAACATTGAGCAAACAGAAATCAATAAAATGGTGGCAAAAATCATTTCTGCTATGGTCAACAAGCCTCGGTTTGTGGAAGCGATTAAAGCGAAGATCGGAACGGCTGTGGATACAGCAGATATGGAAAAACAGGTTACTGTTTTGCAGGGACAATTAAAGCAGGTTTTGGGTACAAAAAGTCGATTGGAGCGTCAGATGGACACCTTAGACATTAACGATGCCCATTATGACAGAAAAATTTTGGATTTGCAGCGCCGTTATGATGAACAGTATGATATGATAGGTGAAATCGAAGCTCAGATTGACGAGCTGCAAAATCAGATCCGCAGCATCAGACAAGAGAAAATTTCCGGCGACAATATCTATCAGCTCTTATTGGCGTTTGATGAAGTCTACAATTCTGCAACGGAGGCGGAGCAGAAAGAGTTTATGAAAGCCTTTATTGAGCGAATCGATATGTTTCCGGAAAAGAGGAAGGACGGCTGTTGGATTAAAAACATTGTGTTCAATTTCCCTGTGCCGATTGACGGCGAGGAAGTGAAAGAACTTCCCTTGGAATATGGGACAACACTCGAGACGGTTGTCCTCTTGTCCCAACGGAAAGCGGATGATTATGTTGAGGTGGAATTGGAACTGGATGAGCTGGATGTGACGAGTGCGGAGACAAAGGCGACTTATAAGGAAATTAAGGAGTATGTGCTGAAGGAGCATGGATTGAAGGTGTCTAATCTGTATATTTCACAGGTAAAGAGGAAGTGTGGAATAGAGGTTGGGGAGAATTATAATTTGCCTAAGTCGGAAGATAGTAGACAGCCTCAGTGTCCGAAGGAGAAGGAAAAGGCGATACGAGATGCACTGGAGCATTTTGGGATGGTGTAGATGGGAGTAAAGATAATGGAACTTATATATTTATATATTAGAAAATATGAAAATATATTTGAGAATGTAGATTTTAATTTTTCGTCAAATTTTTTTGCTAAAATAGAGAATAATCAATTATTGGTTGAGTATAATCAAAAAGCAATAAAAAAATATTATGGAGAAAATGTAAATAGTGTGGTTATGTTTTTAGGGCAAAATGGAACGGGAAAATCCACATTACTTGATATTTTAGGAATGAATAGGGATGATAGAAGCTCTGAAACATATATACATCGAAATGGTGAATATCATGTAAAACATTCATATTTTATATTGTATCATTTATATAAAGATTACTTTGCTTTTGAATTCGTTGATGAAAGTTTTCTTGAGGGGGATGGAAAGCTTAAGAATGTTGATATGCAAAGTGAAAATGTACAAGGTGCATTATATAAGGTGCCTATTGTAAATGATAAAGACACATTTGCTACGAATATATATTATTTGTTAATGGACTCATTTATGCTTGAAAACACATTTGGAGAATATTCATATAAGCAACTAGATAAAATTTTAAAGCTCTTGAAAGGATCAAATGTAATTGACCTTGAACAAATGGAATGGATAGGAAAAATTATTGATAGAATTGGTGAAAAGACTGTAAAAAAGAAATTATTATATTTATATAAAGAACATAATAATCTCAAAGAAGAATTAGTTGAAAAACTGTCAAGTGAAACTGACCAAACAAAACTTATTAGAATAAAGGAAATACTGGAGAGTAATGATTAAGATACCTGTATCAGAAAAGCAAAAGGATGATATTGAAAAGATATATTGGACTTGGATAAGCAAGTATCATTTAGATAGTCTTAAAAATGTTATTGAAAATGATGATGTATTAAAAAGGTTGATTGTCAAAAATAATGAAACTTTGGAAACATCATTAAAAAAATACCTTTTAAATAATTATGATAACTTAGCACAGTTGAAAGTTGCCATTGATGAAATGAGAGTTAGAAATGAATGCTTAAAAGAAAACACCAAGTTTTTTTTGAAAGAGAGGTATAAAAATTATAGAGATTCTCAAGCTGCAAAAATTGTTAATGTGCTTGGCATTACGGTGTGTCCATATTGCAATCAAAATCACATAAACATAGTATATAAAGATGGAAAAATTCGATATTGGGGTGATTTGGACCATTTTTATGATATAGATGATTATCCAGAAATGTCGATTTGTTTGTATAATTTGGTTCCGGTTTGTAAGGTTTGTAATCAGCTAAAATCTTCACAAAGGAGAATGATTGTTAACCCATATAATTTGGAGAAGAGAAGCAATATCAGATTTAAAACTGAGTTTGATGATAAGTTTGATTTAGGTTACTTACAAGGAAAATCCCCAAATTTCAATATAGTAATTGATGAAAAAAATCTTTCAATGGAGGATAAAGAGGAAATAAAACTATTTGATTTAGAAAACAGATATAAGCAGCTAAAACATAATGTGCAAGAGATTATTATTAAGTCTAAGGCATATGATAGAATATATATCAAACAGTTGCAGATGGAATTTTCATTAAGTGATGATGAGTTGGACTCGTATATTTTTGGATATGATGAAAATCATTTGAATAGAGTGTTATCAAAGTTCAATCTGGATATAATGAATGAGTTTAGAAATTCTGGAGAGTAATCTATGATTAATTATGTTATCTCCGAGAAATGAAAAAGTTATGAGCAAAAACAAAGTAGCCAGTGTTAAGTTACTAAAAAATAGAGTGACAGAAAGTGAACCGTTTTATATTAGCAGGAGTGCGTGCATATTTGTAGCGAAATGAATTTTGAAGGAGGAGGTGAATAATATTGAATAGAAATGATGTATTAACAGACCCTAAGAAACTCGTCAGAGTAGAATTAAAAAATGCTGGATTCAATATCGATAAAATCAAAATACCAGATAGAGTTTATCTTCTTGCTGATGATATTTTTGATGAAATGGTGTCAAGAGATGCAGGAGAATATAGATATCCATTAGGCGGTAAGCTGTATGTGTTTAATAAAAATGAAAACATTGGTTTTATAAAAGGGCATATGTGCTCGCCTGCGATAGTTACACAAGCGGAGGATTTAATTGCCGGAGGCGTTAAAGAATTAATTCATGTTGGATATGCCGGAGGCTTACAACCAGAATTAGCTCCGGGAGAGATTATTCTTACGGACGGCGCTTTTAATGATACTGCAGTAGCAAGGTTGTATGGATATGATTATGAGATAATTCGGTCATCAAAAGATTTAACGAACGAGATTGAAGAAATGATAACAAGTGCAGAAATTCCATACAAGAGAGGACTTCATTGGACAACGGACGCAGGTTATATAGAGACGTGGGGACAAGTCATGGATTATCGGGACAAAGGAGCACTTTGCGTTGAAATGGAAGGTGTTGGTTTGTTTACAATAGCTAATTATAGAAAATGTGTGGCAACAGGTATATATGTTGTTTCTGATGTGTATTCAGAGAATGATTGGAAACTCGGATGGGAAGGCAATGATATAAAAAAGGCTGTTGGTGCTGTTATTGATATGATAATTGAGTCTATAAGATAGATGGGAATGGTAAGATAGTTGTGAAGTTTGAAAATGTTTATTTTATTAATGGAACAGCATATGCGGGAAAATCCACAATGGTAAAACTTCTGGCAGAAAAATATGACGGAATTGCCTGCGAAGAAAATTATCAGGATAGACTTTTAGAAAATTTGGATACCAAGGAGTTTCCTAATCTTACTTACACAAGAGATTTACAGGATTGGGGTGAATTTGTAAGAAGAACTCCAGATGAATATGAGGCGTGGGTAAATGGTGTTACGAAAGAATGTACTGTCTTAGAACTTGAAATTTTAAAGGATTTAGTTTCCAGAACAAAGAAAAAAATATTTGTAGATACTAATATTTCGGTTGAAATTTTACATGAAATTTCAGATGAAAATCATGTTTTGATTATGTTAGCAGATCCGAATATTTCTGTGCAGAGATTTTTTGAAAGACCAGATAAGGAAAAACAGTTTTTGTACCAGTTGTTATTGAAAGAAGATAATCCTGAGGAGGCTATGATAAATTTCAGAGAATGTCTGAAAAGAATTAATTCACAGGAAAGATACATGATGTTCCAAAAATCTGGTTTTAATGTAATAACAAGAGATGAAAATCGGAGTATAGAAGAAACATTTAGTTTGGTTGAAGAAAAGTTGGATTTAAAGTAAAAAAATAAATATACTACTTTTGTGAAAAATGTTATATGCAAACTAATGCCATAATGGTGCGTATTTTACAATGAAGGTTTATTTTTACATCAGTTTTTTATGTGCTAAAATAGTTGAAAAAAAAGAGAAAAAGAGCACATCATTTTTTACGGTAATAAACCCAAAATTCATCGTATTTTGATGTAAAATGTATTTTTTACTTCAAATTTTACAACACTTTGAAAAGCTATTCATTTGTGATCGCAATAATATCACCCGTTTTTTACTGTAAAATGCTAGAAATACCCCGTATTTTAATACAAACGAGCAACTTTACTCCATATTTCACAGTAAAGGTCTAAATAACTAAGGTTTCAGGGGAAGCTCCCTGACAAGATGCATTGGAGGAGGCAGAGCCGTCTCTAATGCGTATCTTGCCATGGTTATCTTAAGTTCAAAATGTTCATTTTGTTAACGAAGATGTACTTTAAGCAAAGAAGTAGAATATGGTTGACAAAAATTGTTTTCGTGTATTTTTTACACTGTATATCGAGGTTATCAATAGAAAGATTGCTAGAAAGGAAGAATAATTTTCTGGTTGTCAGAATCATTGCTTTCTTTGTACTGTAGTTGTATTATATATGAAAGAAGTCTTAGGTGACTTGTTTATAAGAAAGGATGCAGAAGCGAGTATTGTTACTACGGAAGGAGGAAAGCTTTGAATAAGGAATTTGAACGCTGCTGCACATTTCTAGCTGAGATGATGGAAAAGTACGGTCGGGAGGTTTTGCGTGATATAATTGTAGAGCTTCAGCTTGAACCAGAAACTTGGCGTTATGATGCAGAAGTGAAAATACTTCGGTATGAGACTTATGTGAATAGATTCCGGAAACGATTTAGGGAAGTTGTATAAGGATTACCGACATCCTGCGAGAGTGGGATGTGATACATACGAAAGAGCGTTCAAATAGTAAAAGTTATTGAGACAATAGAATAAAATACAAATAAAAACTTGAATAAAATCCGGAAAAAGAATTGACTTTTTTTAAGGGAAATGATAGAGTTTATGTAGGCCGTAGGGAGGCAAGGGTAGTGCCCTAATCCAAATATCCTATTAGCGGGATTAAGAATGGTATATCCATTCTTTTTTTTTACCGAAAAGAGGTGATTTGATGGCAAATACAGAACCGCCAATAACACTTGAAGAACAAGTAATACAAATGAAAAAATATGTTTCTTTCAGACAGCGTAAGAAGATGAGAGATTTTCTAAATTATGCTGGATATTTTCGTGCGAGTAGATATGGAAAGTATTTGCTGTCAAGAGTCGAAGTGACTGGTGCGAAATCGAAACAGGATATACTGTTTGCTTTGTATAAGTTTGATGTTGAGCTTAGGCGGATATTGAGCTTTTATTGTAATAGGGCAGAGGTTCGTTTTAAAAGTGCTTTATCTAATGCCTGTTCAATAAAATTGAATAATGGCACGTTTTATTTGGATAAGCAGTCATATACACCTTCACAAGGTGAGAAGGATGCTAAGAAAAGAAAACAAAATATAGCTTTCTTTAACAATCATCTGTATAAAGATATACTTGATAAAGAGGAAAAGTTACGTAAAGATGTAAGAAAATATCCTGAATTGAAGGAATATAGAAAAGGTGGAAATAGGCAAAAGAATAAATTGCCGGTATGGGTTGCATTTAGTTACTTTGAGTTAGGGACTGTAACGATGATGTATAATTATTTGCGTGGTGATTTACGCAAGGTAATTCTGGTATATGCATTTGGAAAAACAAACTATGCTAAAAGAGACACAGAGGTCATGGATACGTGGTTGGATGCAGTAAGAAATCTGAGAAATTACTGTGCACATAATTCAATGTTAGTAGGTATGACATCGTCAGTTGTATTAATGGATTCTAATGATGATGCAACCTTGCTACCGGCAGATAATGATTTGTTTTCAAGAATATATGCATTAAAGAAATTGATTCCGATTGACGATACAAACAATATGAAGAAGGATATCAAAAAGTTAATCAATAAAACTCCGGTAGATATACTTTTACTGGGAATTCTTCCGAGAAATTGGGAAGATATTTATGACAAAATAGTTGAATTTTAAAATAGTGTAG
>JBGVKZ010000009.1:0-69573 GCA_045124055.1 Lachnospiraceae bacterium
TGGATCTATATTAAAAAAGTGGACACAATAAGTAACTACGTATTACAATAAACTAGACACCAAAAAGGAGGTATCTGAACATGTCCACAAACAAACATGGAACCCGCTATGACGAGGAGTTCAAACGCACTCTTGTCAATCTTTATCAAAATGGGACAAAGTCCCAAGCCGCACTCTGCCAAGAGTATGGCGTATCAACAAATGCTCTCGGTCGATGGATTAAACAATACTCCACTGTTGAAACTGATGATGGCGAAGTTCTTACAGCCAAGCAGGTAAAAGAACTCCAAAAACGAATGGCTCAACTCGAAGAGGAAAACCTCATACTAAAAAAAGCGATTGCCATCTTCACGCCACACTCAGACAACGATTAGAAGCCGTACATAAACTTCGTTTCCAGCATGACATCAAACTTCTCTGCAAAGTTCTTGGTGTCAACCGAAGCACTTATTACAAGCATTACAGCACTAAACCTGCTAATCGCACCAAAGATAATCAGGCAATCGCAAAAGCCATTTTGCAAATCTTCGCTGATTATAACAAACGGCTTGGTGCTTATAAAATCACTTACGTTCTTCAGCGTGATTATGGCATTAACATCAGTGTCGGTCGAGTGTACCGCCTGATGAAAAATTTGCAACTACCTAAAATGTCTACGGAAAAACCATATAAAAAACACAAGCACAAAGACAATGGTGACTGCACAAACCACCTTCAACAGGAGTTTAACCAAAAAGCTCCTAACATTGTCTGGGCAAGCGACTTCACTTACATCAAAGTAGCCGGCAAATGGTATTTTCTTTGCATTGTAATGGACCTGTTTTCTCGCAAAGTTATTTCCTGGCATATCTCTGGTAAACCGGATGTTGACCTTATAATAACTTCGTTTAAAAAAGCTTACGAAAAACGAAACCATCCATCCGGACTTATGTTTCATTCTGATCGAGGATCTCAATATACCGCCTTTGCATTTAGACAGTTATTGGATTCTCTTAATGTTGTGCAATCATTCTCTAAAAAGGGATATCCTTTTGATAATGCTTGCTGTGAAAGTTTCTTCAAATATCTCAAAAAAGAAGAAACCTACCGAAAAACTTACCACTCCTTACAGGAGTTGCAGTTATCAGTATTTGAATATATCGAGGGATTCTACAACTCTAAGAGACCTCACGGTTCTCTCGGACTGTTAACCCCTAATGAAAAGGAAGAACTCTTCTGGAATCAGGCATAATCTCTGTTTCCAGAAAGATTTTTTCATAAATTGTGTCTACTTACTTGACTATAGTGCATTCCAGTTCCTTAGGCATTCCTGTGACAAAAAAAATACATAAAGAAATACTCGCTAAAACTACATATCTCTTTTTCATTTTTTCTATAAGAAGAAATAGGAAAACAAGAGCCACATAATAGAAAACACACTTATAAGTAGATACTTTTCCTATAATAAAAGTTGTTTTTCCTAAATGTTCAAAACTCTCAAACAATTTTTCAAATCCCCACAAAATGCTTTCACATACTGCGGTAAGTAAAATTCCTAAAGGACTTAAAAAACTCCCCACCACACATACACCTATAACAAGAACCAAAATCACACTGACAAAAGGCAGGATAATAACATTCAAAATCAGCCCGGAAAGCGAAACTTCATAGTAATACATAGCATAAATCGGTAACGTAAAAATCCAAATAATACTTGTGGACAAGCAATCTCTCCATCTTTTATAGAGCCATTTTGTTTTACTATTTCTTTTCACAGGAATCATTTCTGTTGTTCCTAGTGCAATAACCGATAAAAAAGATAATAAAAATCCACTGTGATATACATAGAGTGGTTGTTCTAACAGAATTAGAAAAACGCCCACACAGGCAGCAGTTAATAGGTCATAAGTTCGGCCTAAAAGCTTTGCCACAAGATGCATAGAAAACATAAGAATTGCTCGAAAAACAGATATGCCCATATCAATCATTGTTCCATATAGAATCATAAAGCCAATGCACAAACCAGCATTGAACCAATCTGGCAAACGTATTTTTTTGAAAAGTTTGTAAATTCCCATACCTAAAATCGTGATATGGGTTCCCGAAACACATAAAATATGCAAAACACCATTTCTCTGATATAAACTTTTCGTTTCATTATCTAAGTCTCCTTTCATCGCAAATAAAATTGCTTTTGCAATACCTCTATATTCTTCCGAAAAGTAAGTATCCAAAAGGGTACACATTTTATCCTTAAAACGATAGAGTTTCTCTTTTAAGTTGGAATAGTTTTCGCTATATGCCACTAGCTTACCTTCATACATTTTTAAATCCATTCCCTGAATTTTGTAGTATAAAGCCTCATTGAATTCTCCCGGATTATCCGGCGTTCTAAAGGTATAAATTTTTCCTCGTATCTGCACATAACTATGAAGATTCGGTACAAGCGAATCTTCTGCCATATAGCACATAATTCCTTCTGCCGTATTCAGTTTTGTAGTAATGAAATTCTCGCCACCTGATATATCTGCTGTACTAGAAACAGCCTGTGGCACGATATGTTCTAAATAGATACAATAAGTTGTCTGCCCGTCTTTTACCTTCGTTTCTTTTCTGGAAACTTTTCCCTCTATAAGCACATTTTCTCCGTCTATTTCCTTAGAAAAAACATACTCATAGGGGAAAAATTCCAAAAGAATCATTATTAAAATTACGAATGCAAGACAGACCATACATAAAGGTCTTCTCAATTTATCATTCCCGTCTCTAAGATTTCCCAATTTTCCTCATAAGCAATATTGAGAGGTAACGTTTCCCTGAAGATCACACTGGTATCTCCATCTATGGAAATCTGCACCTTCTCCACGTTACTAAGCTCGCACAAGGAATTGACAATCGAATAGAGCACCACCTCTGGTGAAACACTGTAAACCTGTGTTAAAAACGTCTCATTTAAGTTAACATAACACACGCTATCTTTGATAACTACACTTAAAATTTTGGTATCCGGATTTATTGTAGCGTATCCTTTATTGTTTTTGGGACCTGCAATTAACTGCTCTAAAATAATCTTTTCCATTGCGATATTAGTATTATACATCATCGTTTTTTCTGTTCTTACTAATGCATCACCTGTTTCGTTGGCAAAATATAGGGTCAAGGTTACTTCCTCATAACTGTTTATCTGTGCCCCTTCGTTATAGATGAAACTATCCGCATACATGGCACCTACAAGCTTACCCATACTATCTTCTAAGTCTTCGCCTTCCACTTGAAAGGAAACATAATTGACTGAGGCAATTTGGGTAAATGTTTTTACAATAGCGGCTCTAGTTAAAACTTCTGCCTCGGTAGATAATTTGGCATAACTTTGATCAAAATTAAGGAGTAGTCTGCCATTTTGCAGATTCCAGTCTTTTAAAACCACATTGTTTGAAAAAGGCGGTGTATATTCCAATTTCTCAGGAACTTCGGAAAGTTTTTCAAACAACTCTTCAAACAATTCTTCTTCTTTCTCGGTAGTCGTCCAATATTCCTGTGAAATTAATTTTGTATTATCATTGCTTACATAATATAACGTATAGCATGTGCTTCCTTTTGGTATTTCTTCTTTACCGCAAGCTACCAGTAACAAAAGCATCGCTAAACCTAGTCCAACTAGATACTTCTTCATTATCTTTCTCCCTACACATAACTTTATGAAATATAACTTAATGGGATTCTAAGCGTAAAAGTGGTTCCTTCCCCCTCTACACTGTCTACTTTAATGGTTCCACGATGTAATAAAATCGCATTTCTTGTAATCGCAAGTCCAAGTCCTGTTCCACCGATTTCCCTGGAATGAGATTTGTCTACACGATAAAATCTTTCATAAATATGCTCTAACGCTTCTTCTGGCATTCCGATTCCATTATCTGCTATCTCTACACTAAATGCCTGATGGTCAGCATCTAAAGTTACTTTTACCTTACCATTTTCTCGATTATATTTTATAGCATTTTCCACCAAGTTTGAGATTGCCAGGGTAAACTTCACCTCATCCACTTCTGCCGTAACAGGTCGAATACTTTCCAGCACCACTTCGACATTGTTCTTTCTGGCAATCGGACGTAATCTTTTTAAAATAGTTTCCAACAATTCACTAATATCTTTCGCTTCTACATTCATTTTTGTAGCCATTTTATCCATACGCACTAAAGACAATAAGTCGTTGATAATCTGATTTTCTCTGTCAATTTCTGCAGACATATCCTGCATAAATTCCCGATATAATTCTGCCGGTGCATCAGGCTGCATAAGAAGCGAATCCGCCAAAACCTTCATAGAGGTGATTGGAGTTTTCAATTCGTGGGACACATTTGCCACAAATTCCTGTCTGGAATCATCTAAGGTCTTCATTCTAGAAAGCAATTTGTTGAATGCTTCAACAATTCTATCCGTTTCATCAATCCCCGTTGGTTCTATCATTTCTGTAGAAAAGCCGTCTTTTACCTCATTTACTGCATCGGTAACTTTATTAAATGCACTGGAAAATAAGGCAGATACTGCAAAAGCTACGGCCAATACCACAATCAACACTAGAACCTCCATAATGATTGCCTTTTCACTCATAATTTCCATAGTTTGCCAAATACTTTCCGTGGAAACACTGGTTAACATAACACCAACAACGTTTTCCGCAATGGTTTCCTGTCCCCCAGGCATTGCCACAGTTTTTGTCTGCGTTAATGGAATGGTCAATTCAATATATCCATTTTTGTCATCATACTTAGAAATCGTCTCCCCACGAAAGCATTTAATAACTTCTTCTGCCACAATGGTTTTTCCGGCACTAAGTCCATATGTATCTTTTACGATTTTAAAATTCTGGTTAATAATAAGCACACGACCATCGTACAAATCAGACAACTGGTCAAGTTCTGCATTAATTACTTCCGAAGATGAGTCCTCCAAATAATTATTTGCCAGCAAATGATTCCCAATGACCTTTAGCTGATTTTGTACGTCTGATGTTCTAAGACTGACGGCTCTTTCCTCATAACTTTCCATAATGCCATAATGCATTGCCACACAGGAAATCACGCCCACTAATAGAATTACACTGAAAACTAAGAAGCGAATACTCCTTAATTTTGTTAGAATTTTTTTTATTTTTTTTAACTGTAATAACATACTTTAAAAGCCTATCCTTTGAAAAAATAACCAAGTCCCCATTTTGTCTGCACATACTTTGGTTCACTAGGATTACTTTCAATTTTTTCACGCAATCTTCGAATATGTACGTCCACAGTTCTTACATCGCCCGGATAATCTTCGCCCCAAACAATTTTCAAAAGGTTGTCACGGCTATATACTTTTCCAGGATTCAAAATGAGTAACTCTAACACTTCAAACTCTTTGGTTGTTAAATTCACTTCTGTATTCTGAATAAATACACGGCGACTTTCTCTATCTAATCGCATATCGCTGACAGAGATTACATTTTCGTCCTTTTTCATCTCTGTTTTCGCATTGGTACGACGCATAATTGCCTTAATTCTGGCTTTTACTTCTAAAATATTAAATGGTTTTGTAATATAATCATCTGCACCATATTCCAACCCTAGAATTTTATCCATATCTTCACTTTTTGCTGTCAACATAATGATAGGAACGTTAGAAAACTCCCTAATTTGCTGACATACTTCCAAACCTGTAAGTTTTGGAAGCATAACATCTAACAAAATAAGGTCATACTCTTTTTCTTTTGCCAAATTCAGTGCTTCTTCACCATCATAAGCACAATCTACTTCCATATCATCTTGTTCTAAGCTAAAACGAATTCCTTTGACAATTAATTTTTCATCATCTACTACTAAAATTTTCTTTCCCATGAAAACTCCCTTAATGTTTAAAAAGCCGTAATATACGGTGCAATTTTCTCAAATGTTCCCTCTTTAATACCACTGACATTCATAATGTCTTCTATGGAAGTAAACCTTCCATATGTTTCTCTATATTTTATAATCTGTTCTGCCCTAGTTTCTCCGATACCCGGAATGGTGCAAAGAACCTCCTTGGTAGCACTATTGATATCAATAAGTCCCGAAGAATCTTCCGTGTCCTTTTCATAGACCGATGGAATATAAATCTGTTCACCATCCGATACTTCCCTTGCCTGATTGACTTTGTTCATGTCCGCCTCTTTGGTAAAGCCACCTGCTGCCTTTACTACCTCATAAATTCTGCTGCCACTATATACCGTATAGACCCCTGGAAAATATACTTCTCCACAAATATGCACCTTAATAACTTCTAAAGTATCCTCTTGCATATTTTCTTTTTCAGAAATAGTCTCCCCGGAAGCCTTTTCACCAGTGCCACTTTCTAAAACTATAGCCGATTGCAAGGTGTCTTCTGTGCAGCCAGTCAGCAAAAAAAGTGCAAAACTTATCATAATAATACTGATTCTTTTTTTCATTCGCGTAGTTCCTTTCCATACGGATTAGGAAGCCCCTCTACGCAGATTACACTTATTTTATGCCAAAGAAACCAAAAAAACAAGTTCCTTTCTATTATTTCCACTTAAAAACAATAATCCCCGCGATTGCAATCAGCATACCGATTGCTTTACGCCACTCAAAAGGCTGTTTTTCCACACCAAATACCCCAAATAATTCTATCAAATACGAAGTAAGAAGCTGTGCAATGACAATAAACATTACTGCTCTTGCAGGTCCTAATGCATCGGTACTTTTTATAACTGTATATGTGATAACTGCACCGATTACACCCCCTAAAAGCATATATTTGGGCTCAACTTTTAATAGTCCCGAAAAGCTCCCTCTATCCGAAAATGCCCAGATTAAAAAACACACGAACATAGCACTGGCCTGCACAAATACATTGGTCACCCAAAGACCAGATTGTTTCGTGACTTCCGTATTAAAAACTCCTTGAACACTCATACAAATACCTGAAAGAATGGCAATAAAAAAACCAACCATAAGAATCCTCCATACAACTTTTCTCTAATGTATTCATACCCTTATAGTTGGTTATTTATTCTATTTTTTTAATTTTCCGAAGTAGTATCTTCGTCTTCAGAAATGATTTCTCCATCTGTATATTCCGGATCCACTTCTTCTTCCATTTCAATATATTCTTCTGTATATGCTGCCCCTGTGACCTGAGTCATTATTTGTTCTGACAAGCTTTTTACAGAGCTGTTGATATTTGAGCCATTCCATATATCTGTCATAGCAATTTCGAGCTGCATCCAGAAATTGCTGACTTCTACCATCTTCGGCATTGGAATAGACTGTTCATAAGCTTTTGCAAAAACACTAAAGCTGGAGCCTTCCGTATAATCCATTCTATGAGCAGCCAATTTACCCGTTCTTTCATACAAATCTTTCGTAAAGTCACAAGTCAAAAACTTGGCAAATTCATTGGCTTCTTCAATGTGCTCACTATACCCATTGATGACAACACTACTGGTCATAGATAAAGCTCTACCCTGCAACTCCTGACTGGGATTCGGAACCACTGCAAAGCCATAGTCATATTCGAAGTAATTTCCTTCTTCATCTGGCATTTTCGCCATTTCCAAAGTCTTCAAAATATCTGAGGTCACTACCGTATAGACAATCTTTCCGTCTAAGAAATCCTGCACAACATCTTGATAGCTTACCGCACTGGCATCAATATAAAAGAATTCGTTCAAATCCTGAAAAGTCTGTAAACATTGCATTGCTTCGAGATTATAAATATCAATATTTTCCGAATTATCACCGGTATCTCCGCCTACAACCATATGCTTACCGATAAAGAAGTAGTTGTAAAATACGTCTGCCACGTCCCATTTAAAAATCGCTTCAACCTGCTGTGGTGCATCATATTCGTTACCGAAAGTCAAAATGTCGTCCATTGTGCTTGGAAGCATTTCTTCTACTCTTTTTAACACTTCTTCTGAATAATCTTCTGTAACCGTTTCATTTTCTTCAGCGGTCTCAGCCAATTCTTCCTCTATCTGTTTTTGAGCATGCTCTGACAAATAGGTTTGATTATATAAAAGAACACTGGTTTCATAATAGAATGGATATGCCACAATTTTATTATGATAAGTTACCGCATCTAAAGCTACCTGTGGAAAGGAGTCCGTAGTACATACATTGTCATAATCTTTTACCTGCGTTGCAAGTCCTGATAGATACGCCTTTTCCAAGGAATCATGACTTAACAAATACACATCCGGCACGGCTTCCCCTGTTAAAGAGGCCTCATTTATCGCCTCAAGATAATCATTTGCTGAGGCTAGAACCGGAACTACGCGGATATCTTCCTTCGTTTCATTGAAAGCAACGGCCGCACTGTTTATATAATCCGTAAGGGTTTCGTCTGTATACCAAAAATATACAGATTCTTTATGTCTAAAGATAGATTCTGCCGTGGAATCACTAATCATCATTCCACTTTTTCCTACATACATAGCCCCTAAGCCCATTACAGCCACAAGGGCGATTGATAATAGTCTTTTTCTAAGACCCATAAATTTTCTCCTATATCGTCTCTTTGATTGCTTCGTCTAAAAGAACAATCATATCATCAATATCTTTCTTCGTAATAATAAGGGAAGGGAGAAAACGGATAATATTCGTTCCTGCATTAATTAATAATAACCCTTTTTCGATAGCTTTATTAATAATTGCTCCAACCGGTTTATCAAATACTAAGCCTTGCATAAGACCGGCACCCCTTCTTGTTAAAATACAATCATATTTTACCATAATTTCATCTAATTTTTCTTCAAAATATGGTGTGATTTCTCTTACATTTTCTATTATATTGGACTCGTCAAATAAATCAAGAACTTTGTTGATGGCACATGTTGCCAATGGGTTACCGCCATAGGTCGTTCCATGGTCTCCGCTGGTTAAGGATTTTTCTGCCACTTTTTCTGTCATCATAAATGCACCAACTGGCACACCACAACCTAAAGCCTTTGCACTGGTCATAATATCTGGCTTTACACCATATTTCTGCCAAGCAAACATATAGCCCGTTCTACCCATACCACACTGAATTTCGTCTAAAATAAGTAAAATATCCTTTTTGTCACAAATTTCTTTTACGCCTTTAATAAATTCTTCTGTGGCTGGATAAATACCACCTTCGCCCTGCACAGTTTCAAACATAATGGCACAAGTCTTGTCATTTACTAATGCTTTTACGCTTTCCAAATCATTCATTTTGGCAAAACGAACGTTGCCAATCATTGGTTTAAAAGCTTCCTGATATTTTGGATTACCGGTTACCGACAAAGCTCCCATTGTTCTACCATGGAAAGAATGCTCCATCGCAATAATTTCGTGATCTGTATTGCCATCTTTGGTATACGCATATTTTCTAGCTGCTTTAATCGCACCTTCTACAGCTTCTGCACCACTGTTGGTAAAAAATACCCTGTCCATTCCCGATACTTTTTTCAGTTTCTTAGCAGCTTCGATGGCAGGAACATTGTAATAGTAGTTGGAAGTATGAATCAACTTGTCAATCTGTTCCTTTAACGCATCATTATACGCTTTATTTCCATATCCAAGGGCAAAAACTGCAATACCCGAAACAAAATCCAAATACTCTTTTCCCTGAATATCATATAAATGAACACCGTCACCTTTATCTAATACAATCTGAAAACGATTGTAAGTGTGAAGCAGGTCTTTTTCTGCTTCGTCGATATATTCTTTCATCATCATTCTATTTATTCCTCATCTTTCACAATGGCTGTGCCAATTCCTTCGTTTGTAAAAATTTCAAGCAACAGACAATGTGGAATTCTTCCGTCTAAAATATGTACTTTGTTTACGCCTTCCTTTACCGCATCGGTGCAGTTATTTAGTTTTGGAAGCATACCGCCCCCAATACATCCACTATGAATCAGTTCTTCCGCCTGGGATGCTGTAATTCTGGAAATGAAGGAATCTTTGTCATTGATATCCTTATATAATCCTTCAATGTCTGTTAAAAAAGCAAGCTTTTCCGCACCAACAGCCTTTGCAATGGCACAGGCTGCATCATCTGCATTAATATTGTAGGTATTAAAATCATCGTCAAAACCGATTGGTGCAACGATTGGAAGGAAGTCTTTTTCCAACAAATCAAATAATATTTTTGCATTCACATCTTTAATATCACCTACAAAACCGATATCTTTGCCATCTGCATATTTTTTATCAACATGAAGCATTTTTCCGTCTTTTCCACTGATACCTGCGGCACTTACGCCCAATTCCTCTACCATAGCTACAAGACTTTTATTAACACGGTTTAAAACCATCTCTGCAATTTCCATTGTTTCTTCATCAGTGACACGAAGGCCATTCACAAATTCCGGTTCTTTTCCCACTTTAGAAATCCAGCGGCTGATTTCCTTACCACCGCCATGAACAATAATTGGCTTAAAACCTACCAATTTAAGAAGGGTAACATCCTTAATCACATTTCTTTGTAATTCAGGGTTTGTCATAGCACTTCCGCCGTATTTTACAACAATAATCCTACGGTTAAAGTTCTGAATATAAGGCAATGCCTCAATTAAAACCTCTGCTTTTTTTAACAATTCATTCATATCTCTTTCTTTCATGATATTCTCCTATCTTTTATGAACGGTAATCTGCGTTAATTTTTACATAGTCATAAGTCAAGTCACAACCCCAAGCTGCCGCTTCATATTCGCCATCTTTCATATCTACAAGTACCGTAACCTCTGGCTCTGATAAAATCTTTGTAGCTTCTTCTTCGCTATAATCAGTTGCCACACCATCTTTATAAATCTGAATTTTGCCGGCTTTACTTTCAAAAAACAGCTCGATTTTTTCCGGGTCAAATTTTGCACCAGAGTAACCAAGAGCACACAAAATTCTTCCCCAGTTTGCATCGTGCCCATAAATTGCGGCTTTTGTCAAAGAAGAACAAATGACAGATTTGCTTAAAATACGTGCATCTTCTTTAGATTTTGCGTGAATAACTTTGGTTTCAAAAAGTGCAGTTGCACCTTCTCCGTCTGACGCCATTTTCTTTGCCAACGTTGTATTTACATAGTTTAATGCTTCTTTAAATTTTTCGTAATCTTCATTTTCTTCTGTTATCATTTCATTGCCTGCCATACCATTTGCAAGAATGACTAAGGTATCGTTTGTGGAAGTATCTCCATCTACGGAAACCATATTGAAAGTATCTACTACATTTTCAGACAAAGCTTTCTGTAATAATTCCTTGGAAATCGCCAAGTCCGTAGTAACAAAACCAAGCATGGTACACATATTGGGATGAATCATTCCAGAACCCTTACACATACCACCCATAATTACTTCTTTACCGCCTACAGTAAATTTTACCGCTACCTGTTTTGATACTGTATCAGTTGTCATAATGGCTTCAGCCGCCCTTGTACCAGCTTCTATGGTATCTTCCAGGCTTTCAGACAGCATTTTGATACCTTTTGCAATTCTATCCATAGGAAGCTGTTTTCCTATGACACCTGTACTTGCCACAAGTACGCTGGATTTTGGGATATCCAGACATTCTGCCACACACTGGGCACTCTGGTTACAATATTCATAGCCTTCATTTCCTGTGCAGGCGTTGGCAATTCCTGAATTTACCACAACAGCCTGTGCATATGGCGAATCGCTTACTACTGCCTTGTCCCAACGAACCGGAGCAGCTTTTACAATATTACTGGTAAAAACCCCTGCCTGTGTGCAAGGTTTTTCACTATAAATCATCGCCATATCGGTTCTATTTTTATATTTAATCTCTGCTGCCACACTGGCTGCTTTAAATCCCTTCGGTGCGGTTACGCCGCCTTCTTTTAAAATTTCCATTATTTCTTCCTCCATTTTGAAGCATTTGCCTATTACTGATTGAAAGCAGTAATATTTTCTTCATTTAAAGTAAAATCGTAATAGTTCAAATCTTCACGTTTTGTCCAGCCTATTTCTTTCCAAAAAGCATTTCCTATGTCATTTTGCGTAAAAGCTATGAGACTGACTTTGTTGATTTTTTCATCTTTTAATCGTTCCATACAGTGTACCACCATACTTCTACCGATTCCGTGCATTCGATAGCCTTCTCTTACACACACGTGATATAGGCAACCACGTCTGCCATCGTGACCACATAAAATACAGCCTACGATTTTTCCATTGTCTTCTGCTACTACGCTAAGTCCCGGATTCCGACTTAAAAAACGCTCTACGCCCTCTTTGGAATCGTCTACACTTCGGATACCAAATCCTTTAATAGTCATCCAAAGTTCGTGCACGCCCTCATAATCCTCTATTTTCATTTCTCGTATCATTCTATCAACTCTTTCTATAAAGCTAATCCCTTATCTTCTTCACAACCTAATAAAATGTTAAGACATTGTACAGCAGCTCCTGATGCTCCTTTTCCCAGATTATCAAACTGTGCGGAAATAACCATTCTTTCTTCATTTCCTGTTATGTAAATTTTCAGTCCATCAAAACCGCTTAAAGTATTTCCGGCAAGCATACCGCCATACAAATCTTCATTTCCATTTTCTATCACTTGAATGAATTTTTCACCCTTATAATAGTTGGCAAAATATTCTGTCATTTCTTTTGGTGTCTTATAGCCTTTTAAAAATTCTGTATACACAGGAAAAGACACCACCATACCACTATAATAATCCGCTACGATTGGAGAAAATAACGGTTCTCTTGTAAGACCTGTAATGGCTTTCATTTCTTTTAAATGTTTGTGCTGCTGAGTAAGAGCATATTCTCTTGGAGCAAAAGTATCCAAATTTCTATCCTCTGCTTCATATTCTGCAATCATCTTTTTTCCGCCGCCTGAATACCCTGTTAATGAAAATGCCGCAACTGGATAGTCTTTTGGAAGAATTCCTCCTTTAATCAGTGGATATACTACTGACATAAAACCTGTTGCATGGCAACCAGGCACAGCAATTCTTTTGCCATTTTTTATCGCTTCTCTATGTTCTTTTGACAATTCCGGAAAACCGTATGCCCAGCCTGCTTCTGTTCGGTGGGCTGTGGAAGTATCAATAATTTTCACATTTTCGTTTTCTACAAGACTTACAGATTCTCTTGCTGCCCCATCCGGCAAACAAAGAAATGTAATGTCTGATTCATTAATCAGTCTCTTTCTTTCATTGATATCTTTTCTAAGTTCGCTTGAAATAGGAAGAATCTCGATATCATCTCTTCCTTCAAAACGTTCATATATTCTAAGTCCGGTTGTTCCTTCACTACCATCAATAAAAATCTTTTTTCTCATAGTTTCCTCCATTCCGAAAACCTTCGCATTCTACATTTCTGCAAATTTTTCCATTCTTTTTATTATCGCACTATTTTAACTTACAGGCAAGAACTAATTGTTCTCTTTCATATATTTATGTCCTTGTGTGCATAACTATACGTCATTTTTGTATAATATGCAAGTATTATTTGTGTTTTATGCATTTTATACAACGTTTTTTGTGAAAATATGCATATTTTTTGCTTGCAATCTATTCTATAATGTTGTATATTGTTTGAAGAACATTGATAAGGGAAGTTTTTCCCGTACCAAATATACATATTTATATGGAGGCTTTTATTATGCAAAAAGAAAAAGTAGTTTTAGCGTACTCAGGCGGTTTGGATACAACTGCTATTATCCCATGGCTTAAGGAAAACTTCGATTATGAAGTCATCTGTGTTTGTATCGACTGTGGTCAGGGCGAAGAATTAGACGGACTTGAAGAACGTGCAAAATTCTGTGGTGCTGAAAAATTATACATCGAAGATGTTATTGATGAATTCTGTGACGAATATATCGTACCTTGTGTACAGGGTCACGCAGTTTATGAAAACAAATATTTACTTGGTACTTCTATGGCAAGACCTGTTATCGCAAAAAGACTTGTTGAAATCGCAAGAAAAGAAGGTGCAACAGCTATCTGCCACGGTGCAACAGGTAAAGGTAATGACCAGATTCGTTTTGAATTAGGTATCAAAGCTTTAGCTCCAGACTTAAAAATTATTGCAGCTTGGAGAAATGACCTTTGGACTATGAACTCTCGTGAAGAAGAAATCGAATACTGTAAAGCACACGGTATTGATTTACCATTCTCAGCAGATACTTCTTATAGTCGTGACCGTAACTTATGGCACATTAGCCATGAAGGTCTTGAACTGGAATTACCAGAAAATGAACCAAACTTTGACCACTTACTTGTACTTGGTGTTACACCAGAAAAAGCACCAGACGAAGGCGAATATGTAACAATGACTTTTGAAAAAGGTGTTCCAAAGTCTGTAAATGGTAAAGAAATGAAAGTTTCTGACATTATCCGTACATTAAATGCTCTTGGCGGAAAACATGGTATTGGTATTGTTGATATCGTAGAAAACCGTGTAGTTGGTATGAAATCACGTGGTGTATATGAAACACCAGGCGGAACCATTCTTTACGAAGCTCATCAGCAGCTTGAAGAATTAATCTTAGATCGTGAAACTTACGAATTAAAACAGGAAATGGGCAACAAATTAGCTCAGATTGTATATGAAGGCAAATGGTTTACACCTCGTCGTGAAGCTGTTCAGGCTTTCATTGAATCAACACAGAAATATGTGACAGGTGAAGTTAAATTCAAATTATACAAAGGCAATATTATTAAAGCCGGTACAACTTCTCCATACTCACTTTATAATGAAAGCATTGCCTCTTTCACAACAGGTGATTTATATGACCACCACGACGCAGAAGGCTTTATTAACTTATTTGGCCTTTCAACAAAAGTTCGTGCAATGAAAATGCAGGAAGTAGAAGGAAAATAATTCAAATGATGAACCCAATTACATTTTTAATAATTTACTTTATTATTATGAATATTGTTGGATTTGCTCTAATGGGCATCGATAAACGAAAGGCTATCAAGCGAAACTTTCGCATTCCTGAGGCTACACTATTTATTGTGGCTTTGATTGGAGGTAGCATTGGTTCGATTGTTGGTATGCAAGTTTTCCGTCATAAAACAAGACACTGGTACTTTGTTTTTGGAATGCCTGCTATTTTGGTAGTACAAATCATTTTATTGATTCTTTTATTGACTGCCCCTATCGAATTTTCTTTCTTGTAAAAATATAACGTTTTTTTCAATGCACTTGTTCTTGCGAGCAGGTGCATTTTTTTGTATACTTGGGGTAAGAGTTTTGTGTAGAAAATTAATTTTCAAGAAAAGGAAGTACTTATATGCATATCGCGATTTGTGATGACAATATAGCCGACCGTAAACAGACAGAGCGTTTACTTGGTCGAGAATCTGATAGACGTGCGAAAACCGATAGTGTTTTATATATTGATTCCTATGGAAAACAGGAGTCTGTTTTGGCTGCACCTATGGTCTACGATATGTTTTTTATTGATATGGTGAATGATTTGCCTAATACCGCTTCCGATATTGTAAAAGCCTTATTAGCTGCCGGCGTCACTTCTCCTATTGTTATGTTAAATTCTTCCATTAATTATAAAGAAGACCCTTACTTAAGTTCTGTGGAACAGGTGTATTTTTTGGATAAACCAATTAAAGTAGCAGAACTGACCGATATAATAACTATGGGCTTTGAAACCAAAAATTTAAAAACTCCTACCATCGAGCTCCGTAGCGATACTGATGCAATTTATGTAAAGGAAAAAGATATTATGTACGCCTTATCCTCTGGTTCTCAGTATACAGACGTCTATTTAGTTGACGGCAGAAAAATCCATATGCCAAGCAGCATTGAGAATTTCTATGCATATTTGGAACGATTTAATTCTTTTTTCCCCGCAAACAACCACACCATTATACAAAAAGAATACGTGAAGAAGATTTCTCTCCTCCACGTACACTTAAAAAATGGTAAAAAATTTATGTTTCCACTTGATTACAAGCAAAACGCAAAATCTATACTGTCACTATGATTCCGCCATCATTGGCGTACATACTACTAACTCCCATAGTATCTAAAATGTAGACTGCTTTAAAACGCACTCTTTCCAGCAACTGGTCTTTAAACATTTGTGCTCTTTCCAAGCAATTACAATGAGAAATAATCAATACTTTTTCTTGTAAAGCTTTGCCTTCCTCTATCAATAAATCTGCCATTTTTCTAAGAGCCTTTTTTGTTCCAATAGCCTGACTTTTTTGTGCAATGGTTCCTTCCAGGGCATACATAACAGGTTTAATATTCATTGTACTTGCTACCACAGCTTTAATTCCTGTCAATCTGCCATTCTTTCTGAGCGTATCCAAATTATCTAATACAAAATAGGTTTTCATTTCTAATTTAAACGCTTCTACGATTTCTACAATTTCTTCAAAGCTCTTTCCAGCTTCTTCCAATTCTTTAATCTTTAACACCAGCTGGGTTTCTCCAACACTGGCACTCCAGGAGTCAAAAACATGAATCTTAGGTACTTTTTTGCCACTTTCTTCTAACAAATGTTTGCCCAGCACTGCACTATTATAACTACCACTTAATTTAGAAGTTAATGTAACCACATAAATACGTTCCACATCTTCTTCATACGCCTGCATATATCTTTGTGGTGAAGGACATGCTGATTTCGGACAAGTTGGGCATTCATCTACCAATCTTAAAAACTCTGCCTGATTAAAATCATCATCATCGACCACTGTTGTATTCCCTACTTCTAAAGTAAGTGGTACTCTCTCAATAAAAAGTTCCCTTCTAACTTCTTCCGGGATTTCACAACAACTGTCTACTACAATCTTATAACTACTCATTTCTAACTCCTACTATATATATTTTTTATAAAGTTTTTACTTCTTTCACAAGTAGTTTTCATTACTATGTTAAGTATATGACATTAACTACGTTTTGTAAAGTAATATTTCACTTTTTATAAATGTTTTACAATTCCTTTTCAATCAATTCTTTTTTCGATATAATATTCTCAACAATGAAAATATTACTGGAGGAATTATGCTGGCAATACAAGTTTTATCCACGAAAACGTTTATGAATCAGTTGCTTATGGGGGACCAGTTTTCGTCCTTTCTTTTGGAAAGTGCCTCTGTTACAACTTTTAATACTTTTACCATCGATGGTCGGATTCATTCAGACTTTTTTGATAAGGAAGACCCTACACTAGAAGATAGAACCAAATATCCTTTTTCTAGGTATATGGACGTTCAGGAACATCTATTTACTATTATTAAAGGTAGTCGCACCCCGCTTAATATCAAGCTTTCGCTCCTACTTATGCCGGAAGCTATGGAGAAGCTGCTTCAAAATGAGAGCTGCACCGTTTCAAAAGAACAAATTTCTAATTTTGTATTAAATATCCGATATGATGGGTTAAAAATCATCTTAACTACTGCCATTTCTTATTCTGGGTTCACTATGGATAAATCCGCTGAACCGATTTGGGACAATGCATTAAAAAAATTTTTATCTGCTAAGGAAATACCTTTCGAGGAAGTTTAATTTCACAGATTCTTATATAGAAAAGAGACACTGCAAATTTGCCGTGTCTCTTTATTATTTACTCTTATGTAATCAATATGAAATTATTGACATTTATTTCCACACTGTGTACAGAATGCTGTTTCTGGAGCTAACTTAGCACCACACTGTGAGCAGAACTTAAAAGCTGGCTGCTGTGCTGGTTGAGCCTGTGGCTGCTGTACTGGCTGTGCCTGTGGCTGCTGTACTGGCTGTGCATATGGCTGCTGTACTGGCTGTGCATATGGCTGTGGATTCTGGCCTGGTGCTTTATAATTCATTAATTTCTTAGCTTCATCACCTGCGGTTTTGAAAATATCAGGAGTAGTAACAATGATATATACAAGTGCTGCTACTGAGCCGATACATAAAAGAATATCAAGAATTACTAAAAGTACAAAGAAGAATGTCACTTTAAATTCACAAGAACCTGCTAATGCTAATTCTTTTGCCTTTGTGATAAATGCAAATAAAACAACAATGTTTACAAATTCACCACCTGCTGTGATTAAACATAAAAGTGGTTTTTTCAATTTAAATTCTTTTATTGCTTTTAAGTCCTTTAAGAACCACATTGCAATAAGAACAGCAGTAATCAAAAATACTAAAATAAACCACCAAATACCTGATACCTTTTCATCACAGAATTTGAATCCAAATACTGCCTGGAAACCACCAATGTATTTTTTCTCGTCCATATAACTACAAGAAATTAAACACTGTGGTAACAAGAACAATAATTCTGTTAAAATCAATACGCCTCTGATAATCCAACCAACAAGATTATTCATATCCTTTGGCTTTTTCTGTGTTGGCTGCTGCATCGGATTTACAAAAGTAACCGGCTGCTGATACTGATTCATGTTCTGATTCATATTCTGATTCATGTTCTGATTCATATTCATTTCTTCGCTCATAAGAACCTCCTGGAAATTTTTTTATGTTTCCATTATATCTTATTTACGACAATAACACAATTTTTTTTATTATTTTTTCATCTTTGGAGAAAAAATAAGGCTAGCTAAATATCCAAAAATTAAAGCCGCACATAATCCTGCAGAGCCACTGGTAAATCCACCCTTAAAAAGACCGATAAATCCGTCCTTAGAAAGAGCGTCCTTGACTCCTGTCATAAGAAGATGTCCATAGCCCATAAGTGGAACAGTTGCACCAGCTCCTGCATATTCAGAAAAGGCTTCGTACCAACCAAAAGCACTGATAACTGCACCTATGCACACTAAAAGTACCATAATTCGTCCCGGTAACATCTTTGTTTTTTCCATTAAAATTTGTGCTAAAGCACAAATGACGCCTCCAACCCAGAATGCATTAATATATTCCATAAAAAAACCTCCCCTTTTAGAAATATCTGTTTCTCCTATTATTTCTAAAAAAGAAGGTTTTATACTTTAATTTGTTATTTCTTTTTCTTCCGATTTTTTTGAGTCAAAAACCTGAACGCCAATTACCGCAACAAACATAAAAAGACAACCAATCAATTCTTTTATCGTAAGCTTTTCTCCCAAAATGATAAAGCCTCCCAGCACACTAACGGCTGACTCTAAGCTCATAATGAGTGATGCAATCGTTGGGTCTGCATTTTTTTGTCCCATAATCTGCAACGTATAGCCTACTCCACTTGACATAATTCCCACATACAACAAAGGAATGATTCCATTTATGAGCTGACTAAACGATGGTTCTTCCAAAATCAATGCAAAAATAAGTGCTACTATCCCACTGGTAAAAAATTGTAGACAGGATAACACAATTCCATTCGTTTTCGGTGCAAAATAGTCTACTGCTATAATGTGAAAAGAAAATACAATGGCACAACAAAATGCATAAATATCCCCCTTGTTAAGACTCATCGTCTCTGAAACGCATAGCAAATACATACCAACTACCGATAAACCAGCACCTATCCACACAATAAAGGATACTTTTCTTTTCAAGAAAATACCTAAAATGATTGGCACTAATATTATGTATAAAGTTGTCAAAAATCCTGCTTTTCCTACGGAAGTATAGCGAATTCCAAACTGTTGCAGAGTAGATGCCGTAAATAAACATCCCCCACAAATTATACCGCCCAAAATGGTAAGTTTTATATCCTTTTTCGTAATCTTTTTCTTCTCGCCGGGCTTTTTAAATAAAAAGATAACCGGCACCAACACCACCGCACCAATAAAAAATCTGGCACAATTAAAGGTATAAGGACCCATATGGTCCATACCCTGACTTTGAAAGGCAAAAGCAAATCCCCAAATACATGCTGTTAAAAACAGCAATAGGGAGCTACTCCACTTCATTTTTTTCATTCTTTATTTTCTTCCTTAAGTACTTCTTATTTTCCTAAATATGCAATAACTTCTACTTCACAAAGTACATTTTTCGGTAAAGTTTTTACAGCTACACAGCTTCTGGCTGGTTTTTCGGTAAAGTATTTTGCATATACTTCATTAAAAGCAGCAAAATCATTCATATCTGCCAAGAAACAACCTGTTTTTACAACATCTTTATAATCTACGCCTGCTGCCTTTAAAATTTCACCGATATTTTTCATAACCTGTTCTGTCTGGTCCACGATACCTTCTGCTTCGATATTACCGGTTGCTGGATTAATTGCAATCTGTCCTGATGCATATAAAAAATCTCCTGCAATAATACCCTGAGAATATGGGCCGATAGCTGCTGGTGCTTTTTCTGTACTAACTTTCTTTAACATAATTTTGTCCTCTTTTCTTTTTATTTTATTATATAAAATAACTTTTATAAGCTATTCTTGAAACTGGGCTGTTACATAAAAACCCCGTTCATTCTCTACAATATTCGTTACAACGCCTTCCCTTTGAAGCATTCTCCTATTAAATGGAACATTGCCGCTCATGGCAAGAGATGGGTCAATGGTATAATAATAGTTACTCGGTAATACACCCTCTGTTACCGTAATCTGTTGTCCCACTTCCAAAAGTCCTGGTCTTTCCATTTTAAATTCCATTTCCCTCATACTTTTTTCCCTTTCTAAAACTAGATAGAAAACTGGCTTTCATAAAGGTTAGCATAAAAGCCTTTTTTCTGCAATAATTCCTGATGATTCCCCTGTTCGATTACATTTCCATCTTTCATAACTAAAATCACATCTGCAGATTGAATCGTAGATAATCTGTGAGCAACAATAAAACTGGTTCTACCCTTCATCATTTTGCCAAAGGCTTCCTGAATTTTCAATTCTGTTCTTGTATCAATAGAAGAAGTTGCTTCATCTAAAATCAATTTTGGTGGCAGGCATAACATCACTCTTGCAATGCACAAAAGCTGTTTTTGTCCCTGACTCATACTACCACCATCTTCCCCAATTACCGTATCATATCCTTTTGGCATACGCATAATAAATCCGTGGGCATGCGAAGCCTTTGCCGCCGCAATGACTTCTTCCATAGTGGCATCTGGTTTTCCCATAGCAATATTTTCAAAAATAGTACCTGCCTTGAGCCAAGTTTCCTGTAAAACCATTCCGTAGCCACTACGCAAATCTTTTCGTTTTACCTCTCGAATATCTCTACCGTCTACCAAAATTTCTCCTTCGTTCACGTCATAAAATCTCATCAACAAGTTGATTAACGTGGTTTTTCCGCATCCGGTAGGACCTACTATGGCCACTCTCTGTCCTTTTTCAACCTTTAAATTAAAATCTTGAATCAATGGTTTTTCTTTTACATAGGAAAAACTTACTCGATTTAACTCCACTTTTCCTGCCTGGTTGCCAATTTCTCCAGTATTTTCACTGTCTGAAATTTCCGGCTTTTCTTCAATCAATTCGAAAATTCTTGCTGCACAGGCTAGAGCATTCTGCAATTCCGTCACTACCCCTGAAATCTCGTTAAAAGGCTTAGTATATTGATTTGCATATGTTAAAAAGCAAGACAACTGCCCAATAGAAATCTTGCCGGATATCGCAAAAAAAGCACCTATAATACCAACAGCAGCATAAACCAGGCTGTTAACAAATCTTGTACACGGGTTTGTAAGAGACGAATAAAAGGTCGCCTGCATAGACGCTTCCCCTAGCTTTTTGTTAAGAACACCAAAGCGTTCTCCTGCCCTTTCTTCGTAACCAAAGGCCTTCACCACCTTTTGATTCTCAATCATCTCATTGACAAATGCAGTTTGTTCTCCCCTTGCCTCTGATTGCTTTTTAAACATATGAAATGTTTTTTTCGCAATAAAAGACGCCACAAATAGCGAAACCGGTGTAATCACTACAACCACAAGGGCAATCGTCACATTCAATTTTATCATAAAAAACAGCGTACACAAAATAGTTACAACACCGCTAAAAAGCTGGGTAAAACCTAATAATAAGCCTTCTGCAAACTGGTCTACATCGGCGATTATCTTACTCACAATTTCTCCGTGAGAATGGGTATCCACATATCCAAGTGGCAAAATCTCCAGCTTGTCAAAGGCATCTTTTCGAATATCTCTGACAATTCCATAAGTCATTTTGTTGTTACAGGTATTCATCAGCCATTGAGAAATAGCAGTAATCCCCATAAATATAATTCCCTGCTTAATGTACTGTAAAATTTGCACAAATTCTACTTTACCAGGTTCCACAATATAATCGATTGCATTTCCTGTAATAATTGGCAAATATAAAGTCGTGACTACGGTAATGGTTGCAAACACTATGGAAAAAACAAACAATGGCGTATATTTTTTCGCATACTGAAAAATTTTTTTGAGGGTATCTAGTTTCATACGGCTTCCTCCCCTCGAAACTGTGAAGCATATATTTCTTTATATACCTGGCAATCTTTTAATAATTGTTCGTGAGTTCCAATTCCCACCATTTTTCCTTCTTCCAATACAAGAATCTGGTCTGCATGCATAATAGAAGCTGCTCTTTGAGATACAATAAAGGTAATCTGGTTTTCTCCTGTCTCTTTCAAAGCTTTTCTAAGGGCGGCATCTGTGGCATAATCCAGTGCCGATGCACTGTCATCTAGTACCAAAATCTCCGGATTTTTTACCAAAGCTCTGGCTATGGTCAATCTCTGTTTCTGCCCACCGGAAAGATTTTTACCTCCTTCTTGAATGGCAAAAGAAAGGCCTCCTTCTTTTTGTTCCACAAATTCTTTTGCCTGAGCCATAGAAAGAGCCTGCCACATTTCTTCCTCTGTGGCATCTTCTTTACCATATCGAAGGTTCTCTGCAATAGTCCCCTTAAACAGTATCGCCTTTTGCATCACCATACCAATTTTCTCTTTCAATTCGCCCTCTTCATAAGCGTTACAATTTTTTCCATCTATATAAATCTTACCCTGGCTTGCTTTATAAAAACCGGGAAGCATATTGACAATGGTAGATTTTCCAGAGCCCGTACCACCGATAATGCCAATAGTTTCTCCCCTATTTGCTATAAAGCTGATATTTTCAATGGCAGGCTCCGCTTCCTTATGATAAGAAAAAGTCACCTTATCAAATACCACTTTTCCTGCATATTGCGGCTTATATTCCATTTCTTCTTTTACACATTCTATCGGAAGGTCTAAAACTTCTTCAATTCGCTTGCCACAGGCAATGGCCTTTGTTACCGTTATAATAAGGTTCGCAAGTTTCACTAATTCCACTAAAATCTGGGACATATAGTTCACAAGTGCCACCACTTCCCCTTGTGCCAAATTGCCGGCTTCTACCTGTAATGCACCTATCCAAATCAAATATAAAATTGCAGCGTTTACGATTACATAAGTAACCGGATTCATCAGAGCTGAAATTTTTCCTACAAATATCTGAATTTTATTCAGTTCCTGATTTTTCTCATAAAAATCCTGTTTTTCTTCCCCTTCTTTATTAAAAGCACGAATCACTCGGATACCGGAAAGATTTTCTCTCGTTTTTCCAAGAACTTTATCCAGTGCTGCCTGCACTTTTTTATAAAGAGGAATGCTGACAAGCATAATGCCAAATACAACTATTGATAATAGCGGAATAGTTATCACAAACACAAAAGCGGCTTTTACATCTACGGTAAATGCCATAATCATTGCCCCAAGAACAATAAAAGGGGAACGAAGAAATAATCGAAGTACTAAATTAACCCCCGATTGTACCTGATTGACATCGCTGGTCATTCTGGTAATCAGCGTAGCTGTTCCCACTTCATCTAACCGAGAAAATGATAGCTTTTGAATATGGGAAAACAGCGTCGTTCTGAGACGAGTAGCAAAACCAGTGGCAGCTTTTGCACTAAAGTACTGGGCTGTCACAGAACACACAAGTCCAATAGTGCCAAGCAATAATAAGAGTCCGCCCATCCTAAGAATATGGGATTTATCTCTATTTTCGATACCCACATCAATGATGCTTGCAATCACTAACGGCACAAATAATTCAAAGGAGGCCTCCAGCATCTTAAAAAGCGGAGCCAAAATTGTCTCTTTTTTATAATCTTTCAAATGTATCAGTAGCTTTTTCATACAATCCTCATACTAGAATTTACTATTATTTTGCAATATAACCATTTTATCACGTAATTTCTTTTAAAGTTGTTATATCTTTTTACAAAAAAGGATTGAAATATCCACCATTTATAGTGTAAAATACACAATGTAAGGATACTCGAAGGGAGATTGACTATGTTTAAGCAATTATTTGGCAAGTATTTAGTAGAACAAGCAGCATTGACTCCAGAACAATACGCTGAAATATCTGCTCAGCAGGCAGCTACACGCGTTAAGTTAGGTTTAATTGCAGTAGAAGAAAAATTGTTAACTAAAGAACAGGCCGATGAATTAAATCATTTACAGACACAGATGGATAAACGTTTTGGTGACCTTGCTGTTGAAAAAGGCTACTTAACAGACGAACAAGTTGGTATGTTACTTAAAAAACAGGGTAATCCATATCTTCAGTTTATTCAGACTTTATCTGAAAGCGGATATATTCCACTTTCCAAAATCGATTCATATTTGCTTTCATTCTTAAAAGACAGTAATTTCAGTTCAAAAGATTTGACAGCATTAAAATCAAATGACATCACTCAGATTGTTAATATTTTTGTATCTGATGAAGTACCTTATTTACGTGATTTAGTTGGTCTTGCTCTTAGAAATATAACACGTTTTGTTTCTACTGACTTCTACATTGGAAAAATTGTTCCTGTTAATAGTGTAAAATATAACTGTTTTGCAGGACAGCAGGTAGACGGAGACCATACATACACATTAGGTTTTGCATGTGAAGCGGATAATTCAGGGCTTTTAACTTTAGCTTCTGGCTATGGCAAAGAACATTTTGCTTCTGTTGGTGCTGATGCTTACGATGCGATTGGAGAATTTTCAAACTGTATCAATGGTTTATTCGCATCTGAATTAAGTCACAAAGGTATCAACATCGATATGTTACCACCTTTTGGTTACACAGAAGTTACTGTTTCAGGTGACGGATATGCACTTCCAATTAACATTGAAGGCAAAAACTTAGTATTATACGTTGCTATCGACAGCGATATTCAAATTGATGGTACAACTACAAAGGCGGAAACTACCGAAGCTACTGCTTCTGCAAATGCAACTGGACCAAAAGTATTAATCGTTGACGATTCAAGAACTTCTCGTAAGATTTTACGTGCTGTGTTAGAAGAAGCTGGTTACAACGTTGTTGATGAAGCAATTAACGGTGAAGATGGCGTAGAAAAATATAAGAAATATCAGCCAGCTGTTTGCACAATGGATATCACAATGCCAGTTATGGATGGTATCGAAGCATTAAAAGCAATTAAATCTTTTGATGAAAACGCAAAAGTTGTTATGCTTACAGCCGCAGGTCAGCAATCTAAAATTGTTGAAGCCGTAAAATCCGGTGCTGCCGAGTTCATTACAAAGCCATTTGAAAAAGAAGAAGTAATCAGAACTCTTGCTGAAATCTTGAAATAATTAAAAAGATTAAGATATTTATAAAAATGGACTCTGAATCTCAGAGTCCATTTTTTACGCCATTATATGCTCAATAACAACTGCATGTGCAATTCCGGGAACGCTTTTTCCCTCATTAAAACTTGTTTTACTAAGTAATGCTCCCGTTGGCACAAATAATACTTTTTTCCATTCTCCTGTTTCGATTTTGTGTAATATAAATGCAGACAAAACCGTAGCAGCACAACCACAACCACTGCCTCCAGATTCTGTTCCTTGCGTATCTGCATCAAAAATTTCAATACCACAATCCATATGATTTGGAGAAATATCATATCCTTTCTCTTTCAACAATTCAAATAAAATCGTCTGTCCCACAGAACCTAAGTCTCCGGTAATAATTCTGTCGTATTCATCCGGTCTCGTTTTAAAATCCTGAAAATGAGCGTAAATCGTAGAGGCTGCTGCCGGTGCCATACACGCCCCCATATTCATAGAATCCTTTACTCCATAATCTGTAATAATTCCGGTAGTTACTCCGGTAATGATAGCTCTATCATTTTCCCAGGGGGTATCACTTAAGACAAATGCCCCGCTACCTGTCACCGTCCACGTTGCTGATTTTGGTCTCTGATTTCCATATGCTAAGGGATAACGAAATTCCTTTTCTGCAGAGGCAAAATGACTGGAAGTCACGCATACAAGGGTGTTTGCATAACCAGCAGCAATAAGCATACTACCTAACGATAAAGATTCCCCACAGGTTGAACAAGCTCCGTATAAACCAAAAAGTGGGCTTTCAAAGTTTTTTAAGCCGAACGATGAGGCGATGGATTGTCCGAGTAAATCTCCGGATAAAATGTAATCGATATTCTCCTGCTGAATTTTTCCTTTTCCCAAAGCTAGAGTTACTGCTTCTTTTTGCAATGTACTTTCTGCATCTTCCCAACTATCCATTCCAAAATAGTCGTCTTCACTTATCATATCAAAATAATCCTTAAGACGTCCTTCTCCTTCTTTCTTTCCTACTACCGAAGAACTGGAATGAATGTAAGCCGGTCTTGGTAATTTGACACTCTGATTGCCGCATCTATTGGATACTATCGTTTCTGTTTGCTGATTTTTTCCCATAAAAAAACCTCCGTATACTGATTTAATATCAGTATGCCCGAAGGTTTTTCCTTTATTCTTTGTTCAATTATTTTACTTCGTAAATCCAGCCTTCTGGAGCTTCGATTCTGCCCATCTGGATTCCTGTTAAGGTATCATACAATTTCTTTGTAATCGGACCCATTTCAGTCATACCACTTGGGAAACAGATTTCTGTGCCGTGGTCAACAATTTTTCCAACTGGTGAAATAACTGCTGCTGTACCACAAAGACCACACTCAGCAAAATCCTTTAATTCATCTTTGTAAACTTCTCTTTCTTCTACCTCGAGACCTAAATATTCTTTGGCTACTACCATTAAAGAACGTCTTGTAATAGATGGTAAGATACTGCTAGACTTTGGTGTTACAACCTTATTGTCTTTTGTAACAAAAAGGAAGTTCGCACCACCTGTTTCTTCTACTTTTGTTCTTGTAGCTGCATCTAAGTACATATTTTCATCGTAACCTTCTTCATGAGCAGTTACGATTGCGTGTAAACTCATTGCATAGTTAAGACCGGCTTTGATATGACCTGTTCCGTTTGGAGCGGCTCTATCAAAATCACTAATCTTGATTGTAAGTGGTTTTACACCACCTTTAAAATATGGACCTACTGGAGTTCCGAATACACGGAACTGGTATTCTGCTGCTGGCTTAACACCGATTACCGGGTTTGTACCAAACATATATGGTCTTAAATAGAGAGTTGCACCTGAACCATATGGTGGAACATATGCAGCATTTGCTTTTACTACCTGTGTAACTGCTTCAATGAACTTTTCCTTTGGGAAAACTGGCATTTCAAGTCTCTTTGCCGAATTTGCCATACGTTCTGCATTTAAGTCAGGACGGAACATAACAATTCTTCCGTCTTCCGTAGTATAAGCCTTTAATCCTTCAAAAATTGTCTGTGCATACTGTAATACACCTGCACATTCACTAATGGTTACCATAGAATCTTCTGTTAACACACCATCGTCCCAAGCACCATCTTTGAAGTTTGATACAAATCTCTTGTCTGTATCAACGTAGCCAAATCCTAAATTGGCCCAGTCGATATTTTTCTTTTCCATCGCTAAGTTGCCTCCAAATTATACTATTGTATCTAAATAAGAGCCTGCTGATATTGTACCAGTCTTCAAACCCATTTCTGTATACATAGCATCGGTTTTTGATTCTGCCTCTGCCACAATATCATCCCAAGTTGATGCAAGTACTTTATCAGTTTTTTCTGTCCCTATTTTTTCAACTTCTGTTGTTTTGGTCTCATCAGTAGCTGTTTTTTCTTCTTCTGCCTTCATATTGAAATAAAATTTCAACAATTTACGATAAGAACCATTTTTAATAGACGCATAATCTCCAAGATTAATTCCGCCCGAACTACTTGAACCACCCAAAACAGTATTTGTCAGGTCATACATACTGCCTGAACTACCTAACATACTTGTATTCACATTCTGCTTTGTTGAAATTGATGAAAACAATGTACTATAATCTGTTTTTGCTCTAATACTAATTGACATCTTGTCACTCTCCCATCTATATTGTCATCCTTGACCCTTAGTTCCACCTTTATTATAGAACAAAAAAAGTAGTCTTGCAATACGCAAGACCACTTATGTTGCAAAGAAATTTTATTTTTTAGAATACAATATAATTGGTATCCAGATTAGCTTTCGTAACTAAAATTCTGCAATTTGCGTTAATCGTAAGCCAAAACATATCATTGGCACTTTCCTCTACATCTACGGTATCCCCTTTACGCAAGCTGATAATTACTCCATCACATGGTGTGTAAATCAAATCATTTTTTGTCATTGCAGTCATTTTTAGTTCCTACCTTTCTTACTCTCTAGCTTTTGACGTGTACGCTAAGTATATCATAGAAAGCCAAAAAATCAAATCAAAAATTGATATTTTATAGTAAATTTTTACTATTTTTTAAGAGGCGTAGTTTTCCCATTCCTCCATTAGCGAAAGAAGTTTTTCTTCTGATTCATCAATTTTGCTCTGTAATTCCTGTAATTTTGTATAATTAGAGGAATTTTCCGGTAAAGTAAGCTGAGTTTTTAGTTCTTCTATATTTTCTTCCAGACCGGCAATCTCATTTTCCAACTTTTCTAATTTTCGTCGACGTTTAGATTCTTCTTTGCCAGGATTATAATTCTTTGGCTTTTCTATTTTTTCTTCCTTATCATTTCCGTTTTCTCTGGTAAATTGCATTTCTTCCAGGTATCTGGCATTACGCTGGACATTTTTTTCTTCATATTCGTCGTAACCATAGGCATAATATTCCACATGCCCATTTTCTAACACCAGCAATTCGTCTGCAATGCGTTTCACAAAGTATCGGTCGTGGGAAACAAATAGCACTGTTCCTTCATAATCTAAAAGCATCTGTTCTAAAGTTTCCTTGCCAATAATATCCATATGGTTCGTCGGTTCGTCGAAAATCAGCACATTGGGGCTTGTTTTGAATATTTTACAAAGTGCCAGACGGACTTTTTCTCCACCAGATAGCATATCCACCCTTTTAAATACATCATCTCCAGTAAATAGAAAAGCTGCCAGTTCGTTTCTGACTTCAGTCTGAGTCAATGTTGGAAACTCGTCCCAATAATCCTCAATTACCTGTTTATCGCTGGTATACTGAGCCATTTGCTGGTCAAAATACCCTATTTCGACCTTTGGTCCAAAGGAAAACTCTCCTCCAAGTGCATTGACTTTTCCAGTCAGTGTCTTGAGTAAGGTTGACTTACCAATTCCATTTCCCCCGATAATGCCATATTTTCTCCCTTTTTTCACTTCCATAGAAATGGTGGCAAGCGGGGTCTCATATCCTATGACTAAATTTCGAATACTCAGTACATCTTTCCCCGTTTCTACCCTTGGGGTCAAATTGGTATGAAAAGATTTGGTATCGAAATTATCCGGCATTTCAATTTTATCCATATGTTCTATCTGTTTTAATTTAGAACGGGTCATTGCTACTTTACTAGGCTTATTTTTGAATCTGTCTACCAAATCATTTAGTCGCTCAATTTCTGCCTGCTGTGCCTTATAGTCTTTGAGTTGTTTCTCATAATTTTGTTTCTTTTGTTCCATAAAAGAAGAATAATTTCCAGGATATCTTGTGGTTTTCTTATATTCGATTTCATAGACTACATCTACAATTCTATCCAAAAACATTCTATCGTGAGATACAATGACTACGGCTCTTTTATAATCTTTCAAATATTGCTCCAGCCACTCGATAGTACGCATATCCAAATGGTTGGTAGGTTCGTCCAAAAGTAAAATATCCGGTTTACTTAAAAGCATTTTTACAAAGGCAATCTTTGTCTGTTGTCCTCCGGAAAATTCTTCTAACGGCTTTTTCTTATCTTCCTCAGTAAAACCAAATTCTTTTAATACAACTTCATATTCCTTTTCAAAATAGTAGCCACCCAAATACACAAACTGGTCGTGAAGGGTCGTATACATTTTGATATTTGCCTCAGAAGGTTCTTTTTCCATAAAAAGCCTTTTTTCCTCTAATTCCTTCTGCATAGTAAGAATCTTGGAAAAAGCCTTCCGCACTTCTTCTTCCATCGTGATGGTCTTGTCTTCAAATGCCATCTGCTTTAAATATGCAATTTCAGGATTACCGCTTTTGACGATAAAAATATCTTCATCACTGTCTCTTTTATGTAAATCTACTTCCCCAGCAATCAGTTTCAAGAGAGTGGTTTTTCCGCAACCATTTCTGCCTACAATGGCAATTTTTTCTGTATTTTTTATATCAAAATTTACGTCCTGTAAAATAATATCTGCCCCAAAGGCTACTGCTCCATGTTGTATCTTGTACTGCATGATTTACTCCTCGTTATATGTTTCCCTGTAACATCTAAGGCTCATTATATCAAATGCGGAAAAATAAGGCAAAGTCTTTATTGTCAACATTTTATTTTGCACGGTTGACATCCCCTTGAATTCCCTTTATTCTAGCTATATAGACCTATGTGAAAGGATATTTATTGTATGAAATCCACAACAAAAGACCTGGTTTTTATAGCATTATCTACAACTATTATTATCGTTTGTTCATTTATAACCATTCCCTTTTATGTTCCTTTTACAATGCAGACTTTTGCGATTTTTACAATTATTGGACTACTGGGGACAAAAAAGGCCTTTCTATCGGTGGCTATCTATCTTCTTTTGGGGGCAATCGGCCTACCGGTCTTTTCCGGTTTTCAAGGTGGAATTGGAAGTCTTTTTGGGGTAACGGGCGGATACCTATTTGGCTTTTTACTGACTACCTTTCTTACCGGTGGATTACTTAATTTCTTTCAAAAAAGAAAAAATCTGACTTCCTTTTGTTACTTTTTTTCTATGTTACTTGGACTACTTGTGTGCTACGCGTTTGGTACAACGTGGTATCTTCTTATATACACAAACAGCACAGGAAGTATTTCCATTACCTCTGTGCTGTCACTATGCGTTTTTCCGTTCATTTTGCCGGATATTTTAAAACTTACTCTTTCAATGTATGTTACAAAGGTGTTAAAAAAACACCTGTACAAATTATAAAAAACTCCAAAGATTCTTTGTCCGTTTACTCTTTTTTCAAAATATCTAAGGTATGTGCCGCAGCACCAATTAAATCCATTCTCTCACAGGTTGCCAAATGATATTGGATAAAATAGTCAAATTCTTCTTCGTCCATTTGATTTAATACCGGGCGAAGATAATTCGCCGGACCATCTGGAGAGATGATTTTTATTCTTTTTAAGCCCGATTCTTCTACCAACTTCGTAATTTCCTCCAGCCTCATATAGTCATATAAGTCTTTTTCATCTGAAATAGTGCGAAAGGTATCTGTAAAACGATTATCTCTAATGCATTCTTTCAAATGCTTTTCCTTAAAAGCATAAGTAATAACGCTGTATTCATTCATACAATAGGCAACTAAAATAACGCCACCTTTTTTTGTCACACGCTTAGCTTCGTTTAATGCCTGCATCTTTTTTTCAAATCCAAACAAATGATACATAGGTCCAAATAGTAAGGTTACGTCAAAGGTTTCGTCCTGTAATTTGGACAATTTTAATGCATTTCCCTGCATTGCTTTGACACTACTATTCTTTTTCTTTAAAATGCCCAAATTGTATTTTACCAATTCTACCGCCGTTACATCATAGCCTTCCTCGGCAAGTGCCACAGAATATCTTCCGGTTCCCGCCCCGATATCCAATATTTTAATTTCTGATGCCTCTTTTTCTTTTGGCAGATAGCTATGTATGTATTTCATAGAAGTAATAAATTCTACCTGACCATGTCTGGAATTTAGACGTTTCTCTTCGTTGAATTTGTTATAGTATTGTTCTAATTCTGTCATTTTTATTTTATCCTTTTCATTATTTTTCCGATACCCTTAAAAAAGTGCCCATTGGCAATCTCTAAAAGGCCTTCTACCAGATAATTTTTCATACCGCTATTTATTTTCATTCCGCTTAAGGAACAATCTGCCGCCATAAGCACCATCATCTTAAAAGAAGGATTGTTATAGTCCTTTTTACCACCGAATTTTTTTGCCATCATAGATTCGATAATGGCAAATACAATTTTCATAATAAAGGAATCATCTTTCATCTCTATTACCGTGTTTTGCATCGTAAATTGACCTTTTTTGACTACTATTGGTTCTATTTTTCTCCCAATAAGTGTTTCGAAATCCTCTTGACTAGGTCGGTCATTTAAGGTTTTATACCAATCTGGAATTTCTTCATAAGTCACTTTTTCTCCCTCTTTCTCCACATAGGTCCGAAGAAGCATCTGGTCACAATTTTTCCCAATGCAAATAGCATATTGGCCTTCTGGTACTACCCAACCATTGTGCCATATTGCAAAGCTTCTTTCATCTAAAACAAAAGAAACCTCTTTCATTTCACCTGGCCCAAGCTCTACTTTGGTAAAGGCTTTCAGTTCTCTCTTAGCTCTATATACATTTTTTTGCAAAGGCTCTATGTATAGTTGAAGTACCTCTTTTCCTGTCCTCTTACCTACATTGGTTACTTTACAGCTGACTTTATCACCCTCTACTTTTAAATCCGAATAAGCAAATTCTGTGTAGGACAACCCATAGCCAAAAGGAAATTGCATTAAAACATTGGAAGATAAGTAGTATCGATATCCGACATAAATTCCTTCTCGATACATTGCATCCTTTTGACCATAATAGTCACTTGTGATGCAATCTTCATATTTGATTGGCCAAGTCTCTGCCAGACGACCGGAAGGATTGGCTTTGCCAAATAAAAGGTCACAGGTAGCTTCTCCGCCTGCTTCTCCTGGTAAACCCATATATAAAATCGCTTTTACTTTTTCTATAAAGGGTACTTCCATAACGCTTCCTGAATATAATACTACAATAAGATTTTTCTGAACATTGGCTATGGCATCTATCAGGCGAAGTTGTCCTTCGGGAAGTCGCATATGCTCTCTTTCATAACCTTCGGATTCATAGGCTGATGGTAGTCCTGCAAAAACAACCACGTTTTTAGCATTCCTAGATAGCTCTACGGCCTCCTTAATCAAAACTTCATCCGTATTTCCAACTTCATCATAGCCGATTGCATAAGGAATCTTTGGGCAAACCGTTGTTACAGACGTCTTCTTCCAAGGATTAATATGACTACTTCCTGTACCCTGATAACGAATTTCTTTTGCCATAAATCCAATAAAAACCGTATCCTTTTTTGTAATTGGTAAAATATGGTCTTGGTTTTTTAAAAGTACTGCACTCTCTATCGCTATTTTTTTAGCTAATTGGTAGTGTTCTTCCAACACTTTTTCCTTTTCTTCCTTGGTTGGTAAAATAAAATCTTGGAAAGTTTTCTGCTTTTTTTGTACTAAATCTAAAATACGTAAGACGGATTTATCTATATCTGTTTCCAGTAATGTTCCAGTTTTCACAGCCTCTACGGTTTCCTTTTCCATATAGGCTGACCCCCCTGGCATACTTAAATCACAACCGGCTTTGAAACTTTCTATTTTACTGTTCATAGCACCCCAGTCCGTGACTACTACACCTTGAAAGCCCCATTCCTCACGCAATACATCAGTCAGAAGCCACTTATTTTCCGAACAGTATGTTCCATTTATTTTGTTGTATGCACACATAACTGTGTCTGGTTTTGCTTCCTTTATCACCCGTTCAAAAGGGGCCAGATATATTTCTCTTATGGTTCTTTCGTCAGCAATACTGTCTGAAGAAAATCTTTTGTATTCTTGATTATTGAGGGCAAAATGTTTTACACTTGTACCAATACCATTTTTTTGAACACCTCTTACAAACGAAGCTCCCAATTTTCCAGCTAAATAGGGGTCTTCTGAAAAATACTCAAAGTTTCTACCACAGAGAGCATTTCTTTTTACATTGACTCCCGGTCCTAAAATAACGCTGACTTCATTATTTTTTGCTTCCTTGCCAAGAGCCTCACCCATTTGCTCTAATAGATTTTCGTCAAAACTACAAGCAGTGGAAACAGCCGTTGGAAAGCTGGTCGCCAGAACAGACTCATTTAGTCCTAGCATATCCGCTGTATTTTCCTGTTTTCTGAGCCCATGTGGGCCATCTGCTACCATAATCGGCTGAAGATTTGCTGCCGCAACTTTCTTGGTATGCCAAAAGTCTTCCCCGCTACAAAAAGCAACTTTTTCTTCTAAGGTCATTTTCTTTAAGATTTCTTCCTTGGTCATATGGGTGTCCTCTCGTATACTTTTTTATCAGTTTCTCTTATATTATAATATTATAAGATAAGTTCATTTTAAAGAAAACCCATCATTTGACCAATCCAGATAATCAATCCAAGAATCCAGCTTGTCACAATACCATATAAAATAACCGGACCTGCAATGGTGAAAATTTTACTCCCTATACCAAATACCTGTCCCTCTCTTTTGTACTCGATTGCGGCACTGGAAACGCTGTTGGCAAAACCAGTGATTGGTACTAAAGCTCCTGCTCCGCCAAATTTTACAATCGGACCATACCAGTTAAGACCGGTAAACAATACCGATAAAAATACAAGGATAACAGAACACCAAGTACTTGCAATTTCTTTTTCTAAACCAAATTGATTTATACCAATTTGAATAATTCCCTGGCCTAATGCACAGATAAGTCCGCCAACTAAAAATGCCTTTGCCATCTGTAACCAGAGATTTTTTTTGGGAGTTATCTGCTCCACATAATCCTGATACTCTTTTTCCTTTTCTTTATTTAATTTACTATCCATACTTGTCCCCTTTTCTTTTTATTTCCCAAATCCTGCCATAAAATAGTATAAACTTCCTGCAAATTTACCAAAAGCCATACTGGTTATGGCAAGTCCAAGTCCGTGCCTATATCCAATTCTTCTTGAGAAAATTGGAATTGTGTTTAACATTTCTCCAATCGCCAAAGCAAGACACCCCACAAATACTCCGGCAAATACACCACTGACTAAAAGACACACAGTCTGAATTTGACCGGATAAAAAACGATATATATCCAATTTTTCATAAAAAATACTGAAAATACCACCGGCCAACGTACCCCAAATAACACTTTCTTCATACCAGATGACTTTATTGCCTGTGTGAGTTTTACCTGCAAATCTTGGAATCAAACCGATAACAAAGAGCACCGTAAACATACCACAGGATACCAATAAGCCGGAAGCAAGGCCTGTTAAAAGTAAAAAAACTATTTTAATCCACATCGATTTCTTTTCCTTCTCTCTCCGCAGTGGCAATAAGTGCTCGATTGACTTCATCTTCATAAATTCGCATTTCAACTTCGATTGGCGTAGGGTCTTTTGTCAGCCTTCTTCCACCAATGTGATTAAAGAAAATGCACATTCCAGCCACAAGTCCTACGGTATAAGATAATTCCAGTGCTGTTATGCCATTGGAAGAAGTTCCGGTTATATTTTCATAGTATTTGGAAAACACTCCTGTAATATCAATATCATTATGAAATGCCATAATCGTGAAGGCAGTTCCAAAAAAGCAGACAAAACATACCAATGCAACTTTTATCCACACCCAAATTCCTTTGTACTTAGTAACCTTTACTAGTTCTACGACCATATCCTGTTCGCCTAAGTTAATCACTGTGTAATTTGGATACTTTTCCTGAATCATTTTTACAATTTCCATAACACTGATAATCACTCGGGCAGGTCTTGTAGCACTGCCTTTCTTCTCCAAAAAATCCTTTGGAAATTTATAAATATGCATTGCCCGAATAAAACTTTGTGCACTGGTATCTGTGCAAAAAACGGTTCCTAAATCAGACACCATCACATCAGGTTTCATAACCTGTGTCTTTTGTTCCATTTTGATGTAAACAGTTGCCGGCATTTTTCCCTCCATTTTTCAAAAGATTCTATTCCTATTTTTTACGATAAAGGAAAAATTTATTCATTTCTCATTTTTAATACCTTTTCCGGACTAATTCCATACACCTGAACTATTTCCAAAGTATCTGATTTCAAAAAATCCTTCGGTTTTATAATAAAACCTCTGTTTTCATCTATATCCAATCCACTCACATAATAGGCATACCAGACAAGATGAGCACACTGCGTATACTGAGGTGTCGTATCCGAAAGGGGTCTAATATCTTTCATAAGACTATACTTTAACCCAACAAGATTTTCTTTTGCATAGCTTGTAGCCTCATAAACTGGATTTTTTTCACCCCGTCCTTTAAAATCTTGTATTACCTCATCTTTCACTCTTAATACCACAAAAGAGTTCATTTTCTCCCATTTTTCTACATTTCCAATGCAACTTCCTGCCCGGTAGCTTTTAGCTTCCAGAATCTCTCCCTTCTCCCCATCTACTACAATTGCGGCATGTCCGTGAGGATAATAGCAAAACCGTTGGGATAGAGAAACCAGAATATCTCCGTCCTCTAAAGGCAAAATTTGTACTGGTTCTATGCCAGAAAAAAGCTGTTCCTGATAAATGTGAAGTTTTTCTACAAATTCTGCCAAACTACCACATTCTTCCCGCAGATTATTGATTCCTACGCTGGTAAGACCAGTTTGTAAATAGAGAAAATTTTCCGCATTTTTGCTTATCTTTCCAGTATATATTTTTTGCATATCCAAATAGTTTTCCAAAACCATTTTTTCATAAGAGGGGTACTCTGGCAGACTATCGCTACTTCCGTAATAGTCCAATATTTTTATGAAAATAAATAGAATAATTAGACAAATTATGACCCGAAAAAAAACGGGTTTTTTAAGTCTCTTTGTATTTTTCATGTGCGATTAGTATTCCTTTATTGACTAAGTCTTTATTACTATGTTTTAATGAATTTATATACAGATGAGGAGGTATTAATATGATACATATAATTACGCCCTTTCTTGTGGCAATTCTGATAGGATATTGTTTTGGTTGTTTTAACCTCGCCTATATCATCTCAAAAGTCAAAAAAGTGGACTTACAAAATACAGGGTCGAAGAATTTAGGAGCTTCTAACACTTTTATTTCCGTTGGAAAAGGCTTTGGCGTTTTAGTCGGTGCTTGTGATATTTTTAAATGCACTCTAGCAATCTTATTGGTGGGATTTATTTTCCCGGAAATTAATTACTTGCCTTACGTGACAGGCATTACCTGTGTACTGGGACATATGTTCCCGTTTTATTTACACTTTAAAGGGGGCAAGGGATTCGCTTCTTTTCTTGGAATGTCTCTTGCAATTCATTGGAAATATTTTATTATCATTGGCATTTGTATTATACTAATTACACTCATTACGAAATATATTGTTTTGGCAACTATGGCAACAGTTATCAGTTATCCTATTTTCCTATTTTTTAGTACGAGTAACTGGATTGTCGTTACCATGGTAACTGTTCTTTCAGCCATTATTATTATAAAGCATCACAAAAATCTTATTCGTATTGCCAAAGGAGAAGAATTCAAATTTAAGATTTGACATAAAAAGAGACATATTGCCTAACGATTTTACATAATCATTAAACAATATGTCTCTCATTGCCAATAATGGAAGCATAATTATTAAGTATAGTCGCTGTATCCATTTTTTGTTATTGGAAGTATGTTATACACACTGTGTAACTCTCTCATAGATATTCCTCAGTTCTTCCTCCGACAGTAAATCTATTGAAGCCTGCACGAGAGAAAAGGATATTCCATTTCGGAAAAGATTTTCTGCCGTCCGGATAGCTGTCCTACGACTTCCCTGCATCAAGCCTTGTTCTATACCTTGTTCTATACCCTGTTCTATACCTTCCATACGGCTGTCTTTCATCAAATCCTGTATCGCTTTACACATATTTGTTTTCTCTCCTTCCTGCTTTCCTTTAAACAAATTCAATTCTTTTGAATTCGTATAGCTTGCTATCAGTTCAATAGCATCCTCTTCCATCTTGAGAAAATGCTCATCACTACTTACCAGTTTTAGTAGTGCTTCCTTATCCTCAGAACATTTTATAAAGTCAAACACTTGCTTAACATCCGTTTGAAATACCGAGGTGTCCTCTATCGTTCGAATATTAATGATATTTACCGAATAGTCTGATACCATCTCTCTCAATGAATCCGGAATGTTCGAAAAATCAAGCATATCATATAGACACGCCGGTCCTTGCCACTTTTCTTTTCCTGCATACAAAATGAATGTTACAACAGGATATAGCTTGTCTGTCTGCCGAAACCCATATAAGAACTCGCCTATCTCCGTTTGTGCGTCTGCATTCTGCATAAGTAATTTGTTTTTCTTCATTATTTTTGCAATCTGTTTTTCATACCTGCATACATCATAGTGCATAATCCGAAGCGGGAGCCTATAATCAACTGTCTCCTGATTTTCCAAACCTACAAGCACAAAATTGACTCCAAATGCCACCTTACGAATCAAATCACGATACTTACCTTTTTCTGTCACATCCAATTCCTGCAAATCATTTTCATTAACAATCTGTACACCTTTTCCCCCGATACCATTTATGATATCTGCATAGCGTGCATTGTCCTCAAAAAACGTTTTCCATCTCATATCTTTTTTCATAAGTCGCCTTTCTTTTGTAGGACAACTCTGCAAGAATCATATAATAATGCAAAAAATAAAATAAAATATAAAGTATAATGAAATAATAAGAAATAACTGCACTGGATAAATTCCCGAACGGGGAGATATCGAAAAATTAGATGCTCAGTGATACATACCGCGGCAGGTCTCAACCAAACATGAATGCTTCCTGCATTCGAAACGAAACATATAACTCTCACAGAGACATCCATACAGTCATCTGCTTTTTGTTAAAGGTATTATAATACTGCTGAGGAAATATTGCAACTAAAAGTATAGATAGTTCCTCAGCGAATCAACTATATTAATTCTCCTTTTGTCATTTACCGGATAGTATGGCTCATCTTCTGCTGTCCATTTTAAACTACTTACAGAAAAAACCTCCTAATCCCAGGAGGTTTTTCATATTATGCATATTCTAATTCTGATTAGTGGGTTACAAAGAACATAATTGTGAACATAATTGCAATAATCCATGTGCCAATTTTTATTTCTTTGATTTTGCCCATACCTACTTTAATTACGATATATGAGATAAGACCAAAAGCAATACCGTAGCTGATGTTATAGGTAAATGGCATAAGTGCCATAGCAAGAAAGGCCGGAACACCAATTTCTACATCTGTCCACTCGATATCTTTTACACAGTTAACCATTAAAATACCTACATAAATAAGAGCTGTGGCTGTTGCACAAGATGGAATCAACTGAGCAACAGGACTTAAGAACATTGCAATAAAGAACAGGCAAGCTGTTACGATTGCGGAAAGACCTGTTCTACCGCCTTCTGCAACACCTGAAGAAGATTCTACGAAAGTTGTTACAGTAGATGTACCACAAATTGCACCGGTTGTTGTTGCAACAGCATCTGCAAGCATTGCTTTATTCATATTTGGAATATCTCCATTTTCATCCAATAAGTTACCACGTGCACAAGCACCATATAAAGTTCCCATTGTATCGAACATATCTACAAGACAAAATGCCAAAGCAGATGTAACAATGACTAAAATAAGATTTGCTGTGCCATTAGAAGCAATATAAGCTGAAAAGTCAAATCCTTCTGTAAATACCTTACCAACAGATTCTGTTGCAAATTCTTTGAAAGAATCAATTGGATTGAAAGATAAGCTTGCTGCAAATCCATCATAAAATCCAGGAATTGTAAAACCTAAAAGATAATATGCAACTGCACTACCTAAAATTCCCCAAAGAATAGCACCTTTTACCTGTCTTTTTGACAGAATAGCAATCGCTAAAAGACCAAAAATAGTTACTAAAATTGGCATAATAGATGACCATGTAGCTGAGCCTAAAAGGTTTAATGATACAAGATTTACACAAGTAGAAGCATCATTTACAACAATTCCTGCATTCTGCAATCCAAGAAATGCGATAAATAAGCCAATACCTGCCGGAATCGCCTTTTTAACGGCTTCCGGGATGGCTTCGAAAATAATTTTACGAAGGCCTGTCACAGTTAAAATGATAAAGACAACACCATCAAGTAATACTAAAATCAACGCATTAGCATAAGAAAGTCCAAGTCCAATACATACTGTGTAAACAAAGAATGCATTGAGTCCCATACCAGATGCCTGTGCTAATGGAAGATTTGCAAGTAAACCAATAAGCAAAGTTCCGATAACTGCTGAAATAGCTGTTGCAATGTAAATTGCACCGTAGCTTACGCCAAGTACGTTTGTCCCATCACCAAATGGGTCTGAAAACATTCCGGCATTTACCATAAGAATGTAAGCCATTGCCATAAATGTGGTAATACCAGCCATAATTTCAGTTTTCACTGTTGAGCCATGTTCTTTGACTTTGAAAAATTTCTCCATTTTTTCCTCTCCTTATAAGAAATTATGTACAAAACATAATTTTATGGTATACTTTTTTGCCTCAAAATGCAACCGGTTAATCTTTCTTCTTGTGCATTTTTTGATAAATGAAAACACCTATCAGACTGACAACTACAAGCCCGCCTAAAAAAAGAAGTCCTTGCCAATAATTTTCTAATCCCAGTGCATCTCCACCGATAGTAGAAACTAAAATTGCCGGAGTTCTTGCAATTCCAGTAATCAGTAAATATAACGGAATACTCATATCCGTAAGTCCCACCACATAGGTCAGTAAATCCTTTGGTGTCCCCGGAATAAAAAATACAAGAAAGACCAAAATATTTCGTTTCTTCTTATCCTTTAAAATCGAAATACTGTCTAATTTTTCTTTGGAATAAAACAGCTCTGCAAACTTTCTTCCAAACTTTCTAACAAAAAGTAACGTAAGTCCGCTTCCTGCCATAATACCTGTTACCGCGATAATTCCACCTGCCACACTTCCAAAAGCATAGCCACAGGCAACTTCCAATAGTCCTCCAGGAATCAACGCTAAAATAACCTGTATGATAAACATAAACAGCATAACCAAAACGCCAAGTACGTAGTTCTGTTCTACAAAATCACGAAAAATCTGTGGATTTTCAAAATAGTGATAGGTTGCCCAAATTCCAACACCGGTTAATATACATATACTAACCGAAACAAATAATAATATCCACGCCGCCTTACCTTTTGGTAAATTTTCTTTTAAAAATTTCATGCTTTTCTCCTAAAATGCATCTTTTAAACTTCTTCTGTATTATTTTTTGACCAAAATCATACTCATTATACAAAAAGCATTGTGTTTCCACAATGCTTTTTCCTCGTTTTTAAAAAATCCTTAATATTCTATTGTGCCGCAACTTCTTCACTTTTCTCTACGTGGCTGGTAATATATTCGATAACTTCTTCCTTTGGCATCTCTAAGGCAAGTGCCAGTTCTTCATATAACCTTTCTTCTGCCATATGCAAATATTTTCCATCACTTACAGTTACTTTCTTGCCTTCCGCAATTCTGGACATTTTTCGTAAATATAAAGTTTTAATAATCTTAATCCACTCTTTGGGGTCACAAGTTCTGAGTGCAGTTTTATAAATGTCTTCACGCCTTTTTTCGTCTGCTACCCATAATAATTCAATGGAAGGAATTTCTTCCACTAATGCACTGGCTTCTTCTTTTGTTAATACAGAACGAATTACCACTTTATCGTTATCTACCGGTATAAACACCTTGCTTCCCTTGGAATACAAGGGTGATAATGTATAGTACAACTTTTCTTTGCTACTCATACCGGACATCTGCATCGGACCTACTGCTTCTACTTTGCATACGCCTGTTGTTCCATACACAATATAATCACCTACTGAAAACATAACATTACTCCCTTTCTTATCCTACTAACATTTTAGCAAAAAAAATTTTTCTTCGTAAGCATTTTTTTGGATTATAGGAGCATTTTCCCTGTATTTTCCGGTATTCTATGGAATTTTATCCTAAAAAAGTATCCATCAAAACCATCACTAAAAAGCCAATTAAGAGAGCATAAGTTGCCACTCTTTCATTTCCATGACTGTGGGTTTCCGGTATCATCTCATCGCTGATGACATAAAGCATTGTACCTCCTGCAAAAGCAAGACAGAAAGGCAATACTGCTGCCGAAACCCCTGCTGCAAAATATCCAAGAAATGTTCCTACCACCTCTACTAAACCTGTCATAAGAGCAATGACGAAAGTTCTTCCCTTCGATACGCCGCTTAAAATCATTGGAGAAATGATAATCATACCTTCCGGAATATTTTGAAGGGCAATACCTAAAGCAATCGTCAAGGCATTTCCCACATCGCCTGCTCCTACGCCAACACCTGCTGCCAGACCTTCCGGCAGATTATGTATGGCGATTGCAAGCACAAATAACATCACTTTATTTAAGTGTGCATTATTTTTATGTTCTTCTTCTTTTACACCGGTTAAATGGTGCAAATGGGGTGTTAATTTATCTGCAAAATTAAGAAATAAAGCTCCACAAATCACCCCTAACACAGTCATATAAATTCCACTTTTTCCAGCCTGTTCCATAGACGGTAAAATAAGTCCTAAAATAGCGGCCGCAAGCATAACTCCAGCTGCAAAGCCTAAAATACCATCGTTCCATTTTTCATCAATTTTTTTAAAACAAAAACCGATTAGAGCACCGACAACGGTTGCACCTCCTATGCCAAGGGCGGTTATTGCTACTAATCCCATCGTATTTTCCTCCATCAAAAGTTTCTTCTATATACGTATGCATTTTTTTCTTTTCCGACCTGAACTATAACACCCAAATACGCTAAAACATTTACCGCTGCTCCAGCCTTCTGTGGAGAAAGTTTAGTTACCTTTTGAAACATTTTGGTCGTAAACGTTTCTCCTAAATCGTTTGGTACTAATTCTTTGAAATCCACTTTAGAATTTAAAAACTTATCTTCCACCAGTTCCACCGGAACTCTATCAAAGCGGGTCGAACCTTTTTTACGGTCTTTACTATACCCATTTAGCAACCTGTATTCCTCCACATCTACTAAAATCAGTCTAAAATGAAGGTTTGGGTGATTTAAAAACATCTTAATTTTATAGAGTTCAAAAAATGCGTCATAGTAAGAGCCTACCTTTGTAGAACGCCTCTTTTTTGTAAACTCCCCAGTCTGTTCATCTATCCAGATGAGCCATTTGATATGGGGAATCGGATAAACCACGGTAACTTCTTTCTCTTTTAAAAATTCTTCCAGCTTTCCTCTTAATCGATTGAAACCAGCTGTCTGAATTTCCATAATCTCGCCTTCCACTAAAATATCCGCTACATATCTGCCACATTTGATTTCGTGGCAAGTTTCATCCGGCACCAGATATTTTTTTAGTACTGCGTGCATAGTTTTTTCACTTAATGTTCCTATTCCAAGCCGTTCTCGTTCTTTTCCTACAATTTCCTGACAAGCTCTCTGAAATACTTCCTTATCTTCTCTAGTCAGTTTCAGATTCATTTTCTACCATCTCACTTGCCAAAACTACTTTCTTCTTGGCTTTTTCTTTATTATTCGCCATATCCTTTAAAATCGTATAAATGACGGCTGTCATTGGAATACTGAAAACCATTCCTATAATTCCCAATAATTCTCCGCCTAAAATTGCTGCAAGCAAAGTGAAAATTGGCGGTAACCCTACGGAATTACCTACTACTCTTGGATAAATAAACTGGCCTTCAATAAACTGCGTCACAACAAAGACAATAATTTCAACTAATGCCATAATTGGATTCGTCAACACAATCATTAAAGCACCAAATCCACAGGCAATAAAAGAACCAATATATGGAATAAAGGAAAGTACGGCTGCCAAAACAGCAATCAAGGCTGCATATGGCACTCTGAAAATGCTTAAGGTAATCACCATAAGCACTCCTAAAATCACTGCTTCCAAACATTGTCCTGTTAAAAATGCCGAATAAGTATTGCTAACCGTTCTACCAAGTTCTACTACTTTGTTTTTTATTTCTTCTTTAAAAATAAGCCCTAATAATTTTCCAACTCGTCTTGCCAAAGCACGTTTATCCAATAAAATATAAATGCAAATGACAATTCCAAGTCCGGCAGAACCAACTCCTGAAATCGTTGTAGTTGCCCCTGACATCACTTTTCCCAGAACATTTCCTGCACTATTTCCAACAAGTCCTAACCACTCCTGCCAGGTTTTTCCTTCTAAAACAGTCGCTACCCACTCAGCATCAATACCCCAGGTTTCGAGGTTTTTGATAATAGTTGGCATTTGTTCCTGAATGGTTGCATACATCTGTTTAACACTGGAAATGATATTTGGCACAACAATTACAATAACCAGTGCAATGACTAACAATGCACTCAAAATCGTTAAAACAAGGCTCAATGCCACCACAAGAGAATCCTTCATCTTGTTTTTCTTATCTATTTTTTTGAAGATTTTTTCATAACCACGCATTGGCACATTTAACATAAAAGCTAAAACTGCACCAATCAAAAGTGGAAAGGTAATATCAATAAAATAAGAAAAAAAGTGTGGTAGCTTATCTAAATGAAAAGCCACACCTAAAAAGGCTGCAAAAATCAGCATATAAGTAATAGGTTTTTTCGGTTTATTCTCCATATTTTTTCTCTCTTTCCTTTCAAATAATCATCCATTTATAAATGCAGACTTCTAAGTCCCTTGGGGTAATGATTTTTTAGCATTCCGCCAGATACTTTTCCAAATCCAAGGCCATATCCATCCACACAAACTAGCGTCCAGCCTTTTTCACTAGCAACCTGTAAAGTTTGTCCGTTTAAATACTGCCTTATTTCCAAACTATCTTGCCTAAAAGAAACTGCATATTTTATTTCCGTCTCCTTTAGGATATGGGAAAGTGCATGTGCTGGTTCAATTCTTCCTTTTTTGATGGTTGCCACATGTAGTCCCGGACGTAACACTTTCAATTTATCTAAATTTGGTACATTTTTCGGTAACAGATACAACTGTTCTCCAAATGCAATGTAGGTACCTTGCTTAAAATCTATTTTCTCATTTTCCAATAAATCATTTTCCTTACAGAATTCCGCGAATTCTTTATAGGCATTTATTGATTCTCCCTTTTGAATTTTATAACAAATACCCGAGGTTCCCAGCTCTAGTTCACCCTCTTTTTCCAAAACAGACAGAAAGTGTCCTTCTCCCCTTACTTTGTGAGGCCACAAGCGAACACCATATTGATTTTGCTCCATTCCCCCTATAATTTCTACATTTTTAACTGCAAAATCCCTATGTCTTTCTAAAAATCTCTGCACACTTCCCTCATTTTCCTCTTTGGAGAAAGTACAGGTAGAAAACACGATTCTTCCGCCAGGTTTTAGCATTGCTGCTGCACAGTCTAGAATCATATCTTGTCGATTAGCACAGATTTCTACGTTCTGAGGACTCCATTCCTCTCTGGCATCTTCACTTTTCCGAAACATTCCCTCCCCGGAACAAGGGGCGTCCACTAAAATTTTGTCAAAAAATTCTGGAAATCTTTGAGCCAATCTTTCTGGTGTTTCATTTAGGACAATGGCATTAAAAATGCCCATTCGCTCTATATTTTCCGATAAAATCCTAGCTCTCTGCGGGTGAATTTCGTTAGAAAAAAGTATGCCTTTTCCTTCCATTTTGCCACCAATCTGTGTACTCTTTCCGCCTGGAGCTGCACACAAATCCAAAATGGTTTCATAAGGCTTAGGCTCTAAAAAATGCACCGGAGCCATAGCACTTGGCTCTTGTATGTAATAGACACCCGCTTCGTGATAAGGGTGTTTTCCCGGTTTCTCATCTTCGTCATAATAATATCCGTTTTCTTCCCACAAAACAGGTGCTAAAGAAAAGGGTTGCCTTTCTAGAAATTCTTCCTTATTTTCTTTTAAAGGATTCCATCTGAGTGCCTGATATTTATTGTTTTCGTAACTCTCTAAAAATGCTCGGTATTCACTACCAAGCATTTTTTCCATTCGCTCTAAAAATTCTTTTGGAAGCATTTTTCTCTCCATCTTACCTTTCGATTATGCATGAAACATATTCAAAATCATTTCTTTTGATTGCACGCCAATCAATTTCCCCAAAACCTCACCATCTCTGAAAGCAAGCAACGTTGGAATAGTCATCACTTTATATTCCATAGCAAGTTCCGGTTGCTCGTCCACATTAATTTTGCATACTTTGATATGATCCTGAGATTTGGCAATTTCTTCAATGGTTGGCATCAACATTTGACAAGGTCCACACCAAGCTGCCCAGAAATCTACCAAAACAGGTTTTTCCGAATGTAATACCTCTTTTTCAAAATTATCTCGCGTAATTGTAATCTCTTGCATATTAATCTCCTTTGATATCTTGAATCACACAACCTGCGATTATGAGTCCTGCCACCGATGGCACAAATGCCACACTTCCTGGTACATCTTTTATTCTTCCCGAATTTACAGAAGTTATTTGATGAAAATTATCTTTTTGCACTTTAATAGGTGGCTCTTTGGAGTACACCACTTTTAATTTTTGAATGCCTCTTTTTTTGAGTTCTGTACGCATCACTCTGGCCAGAGGACACATTTCTGTCTTATAAATATCGGTTACTTCAAGCCTTGTTGGGTCAAGCTTGTTGCCGGTTCCCATACTACTAATGATTGGAACGCCTGCCTTTTTTGCCCTTACAATCAGCTCCAGCTTGGCAGTTACCGTATCAATAGCATCGACAATATAGGTGTAGTTTGAAAAATCGAATTTATCCGCATTTTCCGGCAAATAAAAGCATTTGTGTACCTTTACATTTGCCTCTGGATTGATATCCAAAATTCGCTCTTTCATCACATCAACCTTATATTTTCCTAGAGTACTGTGGGTAGCAATAATCTGCCGGTTTAAATTGGATAATGCCACAGTGTCGTTGTCGATTAAATCAAAGTTTCCTACTCCGCTTCTTGCCAGAGCTTCTACCACATACCCACCGACACCACCAATACCAAATACCGCTACATGTGCCTTTTGCAATTTTTTCATCGTCTCTACACCCAGTAGCATTTCGGTACGAACAAATTGTTCCATAATCTTTCCTCGTTTTACCACTTATAATATTTCTTCAATGAAAATCGTACGTTCTTTTCCCAAATCCACGATTTTATCTTCCGTAATTGGTCTGTTTACACGGTTATAATAAATTTTTACAACCGGCCTTGGACCTTTATTTTTACGAATATTCGATACAATTCCAACCTCTTTTGTAGAAAGTCTTACCATAACACCCAGTGGATAAATTGCAATATTATTGACAAAGGCTTCTACAACCTTTGGGTCAAAATAAATGCCGCTTGCACCATACAATTCTTCAATCGCCATATAAGGCAAAATGCCCTTATGAACTACCGAAGACGAATAGTGGGAACATACACGTACAATTCTGGAGGAAATTGGAATTTCCTCGCCTTGTATATTTTTCGGGAAACCTGAGCCATCCCAATTTTCGTGATGATGTTGAATACAGTTGGCAATGGCCCTTGGGATGTTTTTCTGTAAGGCAAAATAGTACCCATAGGTTGGATGTTCTTTCCACAGACTTTCTTCCTGCGGTGGCAATTCTTTCATTGTCAAAAGACTTGGCATTTCCGCCATTCCGATGTCGTGTAATAATCCACCTACAATAGCACATACAATTTCGTCTGTGGGTAATCCCATACAGCCTGCCACAAGTCCACTGAGGACAGCCGCATATATACTATTCTCATATAATCTCAACTTATCAATCACTCGAAGTTCTACTAAAAAACCAACGATATCTTCGTTTTTTGCCAGCTTTTTAATCAAAGTTTCTAATTGTCTGGCAACAACCACCACATTATCATTTTTATTAGCTTCCGGTCTATTTGGCGAAATTTCCCTCAAAACTCTTGTAAAGTCTTCTACCAATAATTCTTCCATTTTATCTGCTGGCGAAATAAATAACGTGTATATATCTGCTACATCAACTTCCAAAATACCGAACTCTCTGAACTTTTCAATATTTCTGTTTGTAATTACTGAACCTGCTGTCAAAAGACATTTTCCATCAGGTAAGTAAACTGTCTGTTCCAATTTCATTCCCGGTTTTATCCGAGATATACTTAAAATACTCATAAATTCTGTCCCCACATATCCCCAGATTATTTTCAGTATACTACATTTTACACAAATTCAAAAGAAATACGCTCTTTTTTCTTTCATATCATCGCTGTTATTAAGTATGCACTAATACTTAATATTCTTCACACTAAAATAATTATATTGCAGACGAAAAGAGAAAACAATATGATTAAAAACTAATATAAAAAAAATTATTCTCTCTTTGGCAAACTGTTTTCTACACACAATGCTCCCCAACCAACCTGAGAATTAGGATAGTTTGGAATTCCGCTTATTTTTCTTGCTCCATTAATCAGATAGGCCTTTACCTTTTCTCCATATAAGTAAGGGTCATTTCCTTTGACAATTCCCCATTCCATCATTAAGGCTGCACTTCCAGTTACAAGTGGCGTGGCAAAGCTCGTGCCTGACACCGTTTCGATAGTGTATTCCTCGGTTGCTCTATTCAGTGGATAGGGAAGATAAGTTGCAATTTTCTTGCTGATGATAAGATTTTCCCCGGGAGCCGCAATATCCGGTTTTACATTTTGAATCACCAAACGATTCTTTTCTCCCTCATTTAAGAGAAATCCTCTGCCGGAAAAAGAGGCATAGGTATCACCCTTAGCATTATAGGCTCCAACAGTAACAACTTTTAAAGCCGTAGAAGGAATGGTAAAAGTTGCCTCCGGCGTTGGTGTAAAAAATCTTGTGTCCGCGCTTCGACTAACCCCACTTGGCATATATAAATCATATCTGCCGTAGACAATTTTTTCTCCCTCGATTCTAACTGCCCATAGGCCTGAATCTAAATAACCATTGTTATTTAGTGGACGAAATTCAAAATAAATTTCCTGGTTCACAGAATATGGAAAGGGCTCCCCTACATAAGTCAAAATTTCTGTTTGACCAAGCACATTGACTCGTTTTCCTAACCCCACTGTATCAATTTCCACCGATTGACCACCTGGGGCAACAAGAGATACTTGAAAGGTATCCACATAATTTTTCCATAATTGAATAGATAATCCCTTCTCATATTCTCCCACTGAAAATTCTTGTTTAGTGGTTTCCCTTGCCCCTAAAAATCCGCCTGAATGCCCTGCGGTAGTGCCCTCGTTACCACTTCCTACACAGATAACACACCTACCAATCTCCGATACATTATCCATAAATCGCTCTAAAATGGACGTTCCATCATGAGAGCCGTAAGTATTTCCAAAACTTAGGTTAATGGCTATTGGCAAATTCATTTCTACTGCCTTTTTGACCACATAAGTCAGCCCACTCATTAGCTGTGTGGTTCTCGGAAAGGAGTCATTGACAGAAGTTCCCAGCTTCACAATGATGAAATCACTTTCATAGGCAACGCCTCGAAAACGTTCTCCCGAACCATTTCCGTTGCCTGCAGCAATTTTTGTAACCGCCGTTCCATGTCCGGAAACATCTATGGGTAATGTCTCACTCTCCATTCCATTTCGCTGCCTGACCAAAGCTTCATTGATTTCCTGCTCACTCCACTCTCTATGAGTGGTCTGATCATAAAAATATTTCACTCTGGTAGTCCCATCTTCTTTTTGAAAATCTTTATCCGTCATATCTAGTCCAGAATCGATAACACCCACTAATACATTTTTACCCGATAATTCATACGGAATAGTAGTTAGCTGAAAAACGCAGGAAACTCGTTTGCTTTCCAGTAAAGAATAGTAAAGTCTTTTCGGCATTTCTACAAATTCAATCTCTGGTCTTTGTACCAATTCACTGATTTTTTCTTCGGGAATGACAAGAATGGCATAACCCAATATCAATTCTTCGTAAGTCCCTCCTAAAGACTCTACAAAAGTTAAATCACCATTATATTTTACTATTAATTCCCATGAATTTGTTATTTGATTATATCCGACATTTGTGTCAGATTCAAAATTTCTGTCATTTTTTTCTGTTTGTAGGGTTAAATTTAAGACATTTTCTAATTTTTGAGAATCCATATTATATGTATATGTACTAATAGATAAATATTTAGACAAAAAAATAATCGGCAAAAAGCCGATTATTTTTTGAGGGGTTCGACGATTATTTATCGTAAGGAAGGGTATTTTTCAATACCTCCAAACGTTTGCTTATGCAAACTGTTTGACTTTACTCTCATATTGTATTACATTTTAATAAATAAGTAAAATTCATTTTTTTCATTAAATAAGTGAATTTTATTCAACTTTATCTGGAAAGGGATAAAATGCTATGAATTTATTAACTTATGAAATTTTTAATGCGATTGTTCAGGAGAAAAGTTTTCAAAAGGCTGCTAAGATGCTAAATATGACACCTTCCGCCGTAAGCCACGCCGTTTCCACTATGGAAAAAGAGTTAGGTTTTTCTCTTTTTATTAGAAATAAGAATGGAACTGCATTAACCAGCAATGGCGAAGCAATTTATCCCCACATTCGAGAAATTTTAAATAGTAACGAATATCTCCTGCAATCTGTGGCACAACTAAAGGGTTTAAAGGCCGGTACCATTAAAGTCGGTTGCTTTAACAGCGTTTGTACTGCCTGGCTACCTACTATTATGTCTGAATTCCGAAAAGTTTATCCGGAAATCACTGTATCCGTTTTTCAAGGAACTTATGATGATGTGATTAATTGGCTAAAAACTGGTACGATTGATGTAGGCTTCTTATCAGAATCCTGTGCCAAAGATTTTTATTATACAACCATTTATGAAGACCAGCTTTTATGCATTACCCCAAAGGATTTTTTGACAAAGCACCCGGATTATATCACCCTTAGTGAACTGGAAAATCAGGACTTTGTTATCCAACGTGAATCCTGTGATACGGATATTCAGGCATTTCTCGACAAATATAACCTGACTGTGCACACAAATCACCACGTTATTGATGACCAATCTACCTTTGCACTAATTGAGGCAGGAATGGGCATTGGTATTATGCCTGAAATTTTGGTTAAAAAAATGAGTAGTAACATCAACTTTTATAGACTGAATCCGGCAGAATACCGTACCATCTGTTTAGCTACTACTCACCCACATAAGTTTTCACCTGCTGTGAATCAATTTATTCAATTTGTTCATCAGATGGACTTAGAAAGTTTAAACCACTAAGCACCATAAAATTGTTTGACCATCTTGTATAAATAAAGGGTATCTTCACTACCGGCTGTTTCCACGCTGCAATGCATAGCCAGTTGTGGCAAACCAATGTCCGCGGCGTCCACAGAAATGTGAGCTGTGGATATATTACCAAGAGTTGCTCCTCCTGGTTCATCAGAACGATTTACAAAGGTCTGATATGGCACTTTTGCTTCTTCACACAGACTTTTTATTTTCGCTGCCGAGATACCGTCTGTGGTGTACTTTTGATTGGCATTATATTTTAAAACAATACCACCATTTAAAACCGGTCGATTGGTTGGGTCCGCTTTTTCCGGATGATTTGGGTGTACCGCATGACCATTGTCCGCTGAAATCAGAAAACTCTCTGCAAGTCTTTGTTTATATGCCCCTTTTCCAAGATAAAAGCATTCCGCAATTCTTTCCATTGTATCTTCTAAAAATGTAGAATCTGCCCCTTGCTTTGTACTGCTACCCACTTCTTCATTGTCAAAAATGGCACAAATATTCACATATTCCTTTGGAACTTCATCTGCCATAGCCATCGTCAGTGCAAAAACACACTGTAAATCGTCCAGTCTTGGTGAGCAAATAAATTCTTTGTGTAACCCCACATAAGCCGGTTTCTGTCTGGCATACACAAACAGGTCATGTCCTAAAATATCTTCTTTTTCTATATCATTTTTCTTAGCCAGATAGGACAGAAGTCCCTTTTCCCCTTGCTTTCCCGCTGTTAAAGGTAACAAATCTACTTGCGGATTATAAGCATATCCTTTGTTGATTTCTCTGTTCAAATGAATTGCCATATTGGGAATAATCATACTGTCGTAATCTACATTTACCAGTTTTACACCTTTTTTTGTAACAATTCTTCCGGCAACTGAAAGAGGTCTGTCAAACCACGAAGAATATACCAATCCTCCATATGTTTCTACATTCAGTTTGGTGTAGGCTTTTTCCACCTCAATTTCCGGAGCTTCTTTTACTTTAAGACAGGGAGAATCACTGTGAGCTGCCGCCATATGAAACCCTTTAAACTCTCCCTCCGGTATGGAAAAAGCAATAATAGACGAACCATTCCGACTAACATAATACTTGCCCTGTGGTTCTAACTTCCACTCCTTTTTTTCCTCTAATTCCATAAAGCCCTGCTCTGTTAAAATTTCTTTGCAGCTTAAAATGGCGTGATATGGGCTTGGAGAATTTTCTATAAAAGTAAACAATTTCTCATTGATTTTTTCTTTTTTCATAGTCCCTCCTGAAGAAGTTTCATAATTTTTATTATCATAGCATATTTTCTATTTTACGTCTTTTATTTCTTTTGTATAATACTCATATAGCATTTTGTGCCAAGGAGCTGCCAAATATGAAACTATCCAAATCAAAATTTTGCCTTTTAACAGTATTTGTCCTTTTATTTATTATTATGCTTATTTTTCTGATTGTAAAGAGACCTTTTGGCTCAGAAAAATCCGCTAATGATTTCTATGTGGGTGGCGATATATCTTCTCTTATGGAAGTAGAAGAAAACGGCGGCAAATTTTATGATTATGATGGCAAAGAAAAAGATGTTCTGGAAATTTTGAAAGAAAATGGTATGGATAGCATTCGTCTGCGTGTGTGGAATGACCCGGTAGATGAGCAGGGTGTTCCCTATAACAACGGACACAATGATTTGGATACGGCTATCTTTCTTGGGAAACGTGCCAGTGATTTAGGAATGCGTGTGTTAATTGACTTTCATTACTCAGATTATTGGGCTGACCCATCAAGTCAAGAAGTGCCAAAAGCGTGGAAAAACCTATCTTTTGACGACAAAGAAACGGCTCTTTATAACTATACCAAATCTTCTCTAAAAAGCTTGTTAGATGCAGGCGTTAACGTAACTATGGTACAGATAGGTAATGAAACCACTTCCGGACTTGCCGGGGAAACCAAGTGGGAGAAAATCACAGCTCTTATGTCCGCAGGTTCTAAAGCTGTCCGTGAAATTTCCTCCGAATATGATAAGGAAATTTTGGTTGCTATGCATTTTACAGAATATGAAAACTATGATTGGTATGCAAGTCAATTAGAAAAATATCAGGTAGATTATGATGTGTTTGCATCTTCCTATTATCCTTATTGGCATGGAAGTCTTGAAGAATTAGAAAAATCACTTAAAAATATTATTGATACCTATGAAAAAAAGGTTTTAATTGTAGAATTTGCTTATCCATATAATTTTGCTAATTTAGATAACCACCCAAATGCTATTTCCTGGAATTCTTCTTGTGAATTTCCATATGAGGTAAATAAAGTAGGTCAGCAAGTTGCCATTGAAGACATATATAAAACAGCCATCTCGCTTGGAGATGACTGCCTGGGTCTGTTTTATTGGGAGCCTGCTTGGATTAATATTCCAGGCTCTGATTATGTTGGCTCTCCCTGGGAAAATCAGGCTCTATTTGATAGTGCCGGGAATCCCCTTCCAGCCTTAAGAAGTTTTCTTTTTTCTGAAAACCATTAATTTACTGAAAACATAGTTCAGTACAGTAACAATTACCGCTGAAATAAAAGTTGCAATCCAATCCGCATATGGAACATTCCATTTCACTAACAACGGTGGCAAAACCCCCATCGTCAACATATCCGTAAACAATGTTACGACTCTGGATAAGGTAAATGCCATAAATTCTTTCAGAATCTTTGGATTTTTACTTAAAAATACATATTTTCTATTGGTTACATAAGCAAATAAAACGCCCGCTACCCAACGTAAAATAACCGCCACCTGCATCTGAAGGGCACTATTTTCTACATCTAACACAAACTTAAGTAAGCCGTAAGTTCCCCAACTGACAACGGTTGTTAAAACACCCACGATTAAATACACAATTAATTCTCTGTATTTTATCATAAGTTCCTTTATCTTTTTTATCATATCCTATTACCTTTCTTTTGCATCACTTCAACATAGGCTATTATATATAGTTTTTCAAAAAATAGCAAATTTTATATATGTATCAGACAAAATATGCTAAAATAAGCTTTGCGAGTATAAGCAGGATATATAGAAAGTAGGTAAATTTATGAACGCTCAAGCAACAGATACATCAAAGGCAATCGCCAGAATGCAGCTTATTTTTGCTATGACCATATTCGGAACTATTGGTGTTTTCGTTAAATATATTCCTCTGCCTTCCAGTATGATTGCCTGTGTACGCGGTTTTGTAGGCGTTGCTTTTCTTTTATGGATGAGCCTTATCACGAAACGAAAAATTTCCTTTGCAAATATCAAGAAAAATCTTCTACTTTTATGTATCTCCGGTGTATTTATTGGTATTAACTGGATTTTACTCTTTGAATCCTATCGTTATACCAGTGTAGCCACAGCCACTTTATGCTATTATATGGCACCCATTTTTGTTACTCTTGCTTCTCCCTTTGTTTTAAAAGAGAAGCTCACTGTCAAAAAAGGCATCTGTATTTTCCTTGCATTAGTGGGTATGGTTTTCGTATCCGGAGTTTTGAATGTAGATTCTTTGCAAATAAGTACTATGGGGATTTTCTGCGGCATTGGTGCGGCATTTTTCTACGCCTGCGTTATCTTATTCAATAAGCATATGAAAGAGATTTCCTCTTACGATATGACTATGACACAATTATTGATAGCCGCTATGGTTATTTTACCTTATGTTCTTTTTACTGAGAATCTTTCTACGATAACACTAACGGTTTCTTCTATCATTTTATTATTGGTGTTAGGAATCCTTCATACCGGCCTTGCTTATATGATTTATTTTTCTTCTATTACAAAACTAAAGGCTCAAACAGTGGCAATTTTTAGTTATATCGACCCTGTGGTTGCCATTATTTTGTCTGCACTTTTCTTAAAAGAAAAATTGGACCTATATAGCATCATCGGAGCTATTCTCATTTTAGGTTCTACTTTCCTAAGTGAATTAAAATCCAAATAGGGATTTGTATGGCTCTTTTTTTATTTCCACAACCTTATAACCGGTTTCTTCCTCAATCACTTTTTTAACTTTTTCTGTATCAATATCTTCTTTTATAAGCATCACTGTCTCTTTATCTATATGAGAAGATTTTACTTTCTTTGGGGAAAAAGCACTGTGGATGGCTTCGTTTACATGTCTTTCACAATTTCCACACATCATACCTTCGATTTTTACTGTTATTTTAAACATAAAGTTCTCCTTCTTTCTCTGCTTTAATTAGTCAATACTAACCAAACAAATTATATGCTTTACCCAAGAAAATGTCAATGATTGGTAATTTATGTGATGAACTTAGAGGAAATCCTACCGCAAAGGAACTCCTCTAAGCCCTTCACAACTAATACATATGTTGTCTCTCACAATGGATAGAAAAAAAATGCAAAGCTACGAAATCGAATGGTAAATTTATAGATAATCAAGATTTGTCCTGGATAACTTTTGTCTGAACAGACTGCAATGTGTAAAAAGATATGTTTTACCTATTTTAATTCTGATTCGCAATTTCCCCCTACTTTGTTTTGCTTTTACAATATCACAATATAAAATAATAAAATTTCAATGGGATATCTAGGCAGATAAGCCTGATGTATATAAATACATTTGATATGTATCAGTGGTTTTATCATACTGAAATCACCATTTTTTGTCAATAAAAAAGAGGAGGTTTTCGACATTTTTCGACCTTTCTTAAGTGCGATTTCCCTATGAGTATTTTCCTTTATACTTTCCGTGAATTTTATTTGGTACCTATGATACCTTTTATTACCTTTTCCGCCTGAATGGTCAGTTCATCTAAAGTCATTGGCACATGCCCTTCAAACCATTCTCTATATAAATTGCTCAATCCACCTGCACTAAAGCGTACTTTAAATGCGTACTGTTCATAATTTTCTCCTGCAAAATCCATTTCGTGTTCTAAAAGATAGTCCAGTACTACCTGAACTAACTGTTCCTCAATAAAAATGGACGCACTGGAATTCATAATTTTACGATAAAAATCCAGGTTTTCCTCCAAAATCGTCTGAACCTGTGTTAGTAGAGCATGGGGCATATCCATAAGAGAAGATTGTGACATAGCAATGGCATCACGAATGCTGGAAAACGCTTCTTCGACCCAATGATTAATAACATCCTTAATATCCTTATAATGTGCATAAAATGTACCCCTGTTAATTTCTGCACGTTTCACTACGTCTGTAACGGTAATTTTATCCAACTGTTTTTCCAATAATAAATCCACTAAAGCCTCATTAATCAGCTTTCTGGAACGAATTGCACTTCTATACTCTGCCTTTGCCATAACTACTCCTAAATAAAACTGAACAGTTTAGAGGATTCTGTTCAAAATTAATAATCATTTAATAATTTGTCGGTTGTAATAATATTTCTTTATTATTATAATGAAAAAACGCAAAAATCAACACGTATCTAATTTTGTAATTGTGATTCAATTTGTATAAGGAGTCTTTATGTCAAATTCAACCTCTGAAAAGAAAAAATCTAGCACAAATTTTATGGAAAAACTGGCTGCTTTTATTGTTGATAAACGTCATTTGTTTTTCCTGCTTTATTCTTTTGCACTCATTTTCTGTTTGTTCTCTATGAATTGGGTTGAAGTAGAAAATGACGTTACTACCTATTTGCCAGAAGAAACAGAAACAAGGCAAGGTATTGAGGCAATGAATGAAAATTTCACGACCTTTGCCTCTGGCAGATTGATGGTTTCTAATATTACTTTGGAAACTGCCGAAGAAATCTGCACACTTCTTGAGGATACCGAAGGTATCGATATGGTAACATTTGACGATTCCGATGAACATTATTATGATGCTTCTGCTTTATATGACATCAGCTTTGAAGGTGGCACGATGGACGAAATCAGTACATCTGCCATAGAATCTATCAAAGCGGACTTAGCCGGATATGACTATTATCTGGATACCACCGTAGGATATGATGAAAATGCTACTTTGCGACAGGAAATGACTACAATTTTAATTGTAGCAGCAATTATCATCGTCCTGGTACTGACTTTAACTTCCCGTTCTTATGCAGAAGTTCCTGTATTAATTCTTACCTTTGGTGTGGCGGCTTTGTTAAATATGGGTACGAACTTCCTCTGCGGTAAAATCAGTTTTATTTCTGACTCTATCGCCGTAGTACTTCAATTAGCCCTTGCCATTGACTATGCCATTATTTTGTGTCACCGATTTTCTGACGAGCACGAAACCAAACCGGCAAGAGAAGCTTGTATCATTGCACTAAGCAAATCCATTCCGGAAATCAGTGCTTCTTCAATGACTACTATTAGTGGTCTTGCAGCCCTTGGTTTTATGGAATTTGCTATTGGATTAGATATGGCGATTGTTCTGATTAAGGCGATTTTCTTAAGTCTTCTTTCTGTCTTTACTTTGATGCCTGGTCTTCTGATTTTATTTAGTCCACTAATTGATAAAACAAAACATAAAAAAATATTGCCAAATATTACTCTAATCGGAAAATTAGCGGTTAAAGCAAGACGTGTGATACCACCTCTCTTTTTAGTCCTATTAGTAGTTGCTTTTTGTCTTTCTAATCAATGTCCGTATGCATATAGCTACAACGACTTGGAAACTGCCAAAATGAGTGAACGTCAGGAAGCTTATTTTGAAATAAAGGATACTTTCGGAGCCAACAATATGGTTGCCTTAGTCGTCCCAAGTGGCAATTATGACGCGGAAAAGGAAATTTTGTCACGGCTGGAAGAATATGATGAAGTGAAAAGTACAATGGGTCTTTCCAATGTGGAAGCTATGGACGGATATATGCTGACAGATAGTGTGACTCCAAGACAATTATCAGAATTAGTTGGATTAGATTATGAGGTTGCACAAGTCTTATATAGTGCATACGCTTTAGAAAATAATCAATATGGGGAAATTATCAGTGGTATTGAAGATTATGGTGTTCCCCTTTTTGATATGTTTCTGTATTTAAAAGATGAAATGGAAACCAGAAATATCACTTTCGATGGGGAAGAACAGGAAATGCTGGACGAACTTTTCGACCAGTTAGAAAAAGCTCAATTACAGTTACAAAATGAAAATTACAGCCGAATGGTTGTGTACTTAAATCTCCCGGAGGAGAGCGATGAGACTTATGCTTTTCTGGATGAAATCCGCTCAGTTATGGGCGAATACTATGAAGGGGATTATTATGTAGTCGGTAACTCCACAAGCTCCAGAGATTTGGCATCTTCCTTTGTTAATGATAACCTATTAATCAGTATTTTATCTGCTTTATTCGTTATCATTGTACTTTTATTTACGTTCCAGTCAGCAGGGCTTCCAGTTCTGTTGATAGTCGTAATTCAAGGAAGTATTTGGATAAATTTCTCCTTCCCTATTTTACTGGAACAGCCACTTTATTTCCTCGGCTATTTGATTGTGCAGGCAATACAGATGGGTGCAAACATCGACTATGCGATTGTGATTTCCAGTCATTATCAGGAATGTAAAAAATCGATGCCCCACAAGCAGGCAATTATTGAAGCGTTAAATGCTTCTTTTCCAACAGTATTTACTTCCGGAACAATTTTGGCAGCAGCCGGTTTATTGATTGGTAACTTGTCGGCACAGCCGGTTGTTTCCATAATGGGTACTTGCCTTGGTAGAGGTACTATTATTTCTATCTTCCTTGTACTCTTGATTCTTCCTTCCATTTTAGTACTTGGTGATTCCATCATTGAAAGAACCAGTTTCAAAATGAAAGGAATCGACCTGAATATTAAAAATACCAGCGGAACTATGCATGTTCAGGGACATTTGCGTGGTTACATTTCTGGTGTGGTAGATGCAGACTTTAACGGTATTTTACACGGACAGATGAATGTTTCTGTTTCCACGGATACCGACATTCAAAAATTGCCGGAAGAAAATGCAGAAGAAAATGTGGAAGGAGGAGATTATCATGCGTAAATCACGAAATATTTTTCTTAGTATTTTGGTATGTCTTAGCTTGTTTCTTTCACTTCCACTGTCCTCTTTTGCCGTAGAAAAGAAAGAGGAAATAGAAACAGAGGATACGGAGAATGTTTTGACCATTTCTACGGTGGAGGAATTTCTTGCCTTTAGTGAAAATTGTCGTTTAGATAGTTACAGTAAAGACTTAACCGTTGTTTTAAATAATGACATTGATTTAACTGACGTAGAATTTGATGGAATTCCTTTATTCTGTGGCACTTTCGAAGGGGAACACCACCGAATCAAAGGTTTATCTATCACAAGCGATGGCTCAAACAAAGGGCTTTTTCGCTATTTAGAAAAAACCGCCGTTGTCAATGATTTAATTGTAGAGGGAAAACTGTTTCCAGAGGGCAGCCGAAATGTTATTGGTGGTATTGCCGGTAATAATGCCGGTATCATTAAAAATTGCGTATTTTCCGGCTCTGTAACTGGTTCAGATAGCATTGGTGGTTTAGTTGGTATTAACGAACTAACCGGAATCATTGAAAACTGTCAGGTATATGGTACTATTCACGGAGACCACTTTGTAGGCGGCGTTGCTGGAGAAAATAATGGTGTCATTCGTAACTGCCAGAATTTGACTAAAATTAACACCACTGCGGAAGAAAACAGTGTTGAAATCTCGGATATTACTTTAAACTCTATGACTTCTTCCGAATCCGCTATTACCGCCACAGATATCGGTGGCGTCACTGGGTCTAATAGTGGCGTTATCCGAAATTGTGAAAACCACGGTGATATCGGTTATCAACATATTGGTTACAACATTGGTGGTATTGCCGGAAGTCAATCTGGCTATATTACTGATTGTACCAATTATGCAGATATTTTAGGTCGTAAAGAAGTCGGCGGTATTGTCGGTCAAATGGAGCCTGCTGCTACTTTTGAATATAAAGCAGATACTTTCCAGATATTAGAAGGTCAGCTAGATACCTTGGCAGACTTGACCAAACACGCTGCCACTAATTCAAACAGCGAAGCTTCTGTAAGTGATGAAAATTTAGACAGTTTATCCAACGATATTAATAATGCCCAGAATGCTCTGGACCAGATAACTTCGGAAAATGGAACTTATGACCCAGACAGTATGACTGCTGCCCAAAATAACTTAGCAGGAAGTTTGTCCAGTATGCTTGGGACTACCGGTCAAATCGTTGAAGATAATCAATCCGCCTCTGATTCAATCAGTAGTGATTTACAGGCAATAATCAACCAGACCAGTGCTATCAGCTCCACACTCAGCAATGCTTCTTCTAACCTTGGTGGTAGTTTTTCCGATGTCTCCGATGACGATACGCAGGCAGATACCATAGGTAAAGTGGCAAATTGTCTGAATCTGGGGTTCATTGGTGCTGATTTGAATGTAGGTGGTATTTCTGGTGCAGTTACTTTGGAAAATGATTTAGACCCGGAAGAAGATATTGATATCACAGGAAACGAATCGCTCAATTTTGACTATGAAGTACGTGCTGTTATCAGAAATTGTGAAAATCAAGGTACGATTGATGCCAAGAGACAAAATGCTGGCGGTATTGCAGGCTATATTTCTATTGGTCTTGTGCACAGCTCAGTAAACACTGGAAATATAAATGCCACTGGAGCAGATTATGTAGGCGGTATCGTTGGGCAAAGCGAAGGTTATATCCGAAATTGTGATACAAAATGCATTCTCTCTGCTGCTTCTTACGTCGGTGGTATTTCCGGATTGGCCACTACGGTTTCTGATTGCCGTAGTATGATTCAAATAGAAGATGCTACTGAAAGAATCGGTGGTGTTTTAGGTCAGGCTTCTACTGATGCCACGATTGAAAATAACTACTTCCTTCCTGTGAAAACAGATTTAGGCGGTATCGACGGTATTAGTTATGAGTCTCGTGCTAAATCGCTTTCTAAAGAAGAATTTTTTGCCCTGGAAAATATACCTTCTATGTACGAAACACAGACTCTCCGCTTTATATTTGATGGAGGTTCTAGCAAAAATATTACGGTAAATTTTGGAGAAAGAATCAACGTTTCCGATATTCCATCTGTTCCAAAGAAAGAAGGTTACAGAGGTACTTGGGAAGGATATGACGAATTGATTTCTTCTGAAATCGTTTTTGATGCCACTTTTACCTGCGTATATACACCTTTAAATACCACGATTCAAAGCCGGGATTTGAGTGAAAATGGATTACCTATCCTATTAGCTCAGGGGGAATTTGTAACGGAAAATTCCATTTTCCTTTCTGCTTTGGAAGAAGATTTACCACATAAGGTGGGAGATTCCGTGATTGAAAAATACGAATTTACCCTGCCAAGAAGCAATACACCTATTACTTTGCGTTGTTTATTACCACAAGGCTATGACCCAAAGAACGTTTCCTTATTCGTTCGCGATGCAGACGACAACTGGAATAAGGTCGACTTTGAAGTAAAAGGCAGTTATCTGGTCTTCTCCATTGATGAGGGGGATAACGCATTTTATTCGGTATATAATAAGACCCACTACCTATTTGAGCTTGCCATAGGTAGTGCCGGTATTTCGATTGTTGTCATTCTTTTATTTAATGCAATCATTCGAAAAAATAAGAGGAAAAAGAAAGTAAAATAGGAAATAGCGAAGTATAATCATGACCACCCGTCCAACGGGTGGTTTGCTCGCCCCTATAAGGGGCAGTTACCGGCCAGCGCCTAAAGACGCTGGCTTTCACTTTGTTCAAGCCTTTAACGCCCTTGACTCGTCGCAGCCCTTGAAAGGGCGCTTGTATTACCGGCTACCCCTTGAAGGGGTCTTCATACTCTTTTACACTTAATTTGTCCATTGCAATATCGTAACTCTCTTGCTCTTGTATATACTTTTTAATGGTTGCCTCATTAAGCCCCACTGTGCTTACATAATATCCTTCTGCCCAGAAATGTCTGTTCCCGAATTTATATTTCAGGTTTGCGTGCTTGTCGAATATCATTAATGCACTTTTCCCTTTTAGATATCCCATAAACTGTGATACACTTATTTTGGGTGGAATACTCACTAACATATGGATGTGGTCTGACATCAGATGTCCTTCTATAATTTCCACTCCCTTATATGCGCATAGTTGTTTTATTATTTCCCTTATACTTTCTTTGTATTGATTATAAATAACTTTTCTCCTATACTTTGGAGTGAACACTATGTGGTACTTACACGTCCATTTAGTGTGTGCTAAACTATTTGCCTTATTGGCCATTAAGATCACCTTTCCTTTCGCTATAAATTGGCTTGAACAACCTCATTATAGCGGAAAGGTGATTTTTTTGTATAACAAGCGACGCGCACCCGCATAGCGGGTGGTTGTATATTTCGGGCGTACTTCGTTTCTCTTTTGAGAAACTCGTTACAACGCCCTCAACAGGCTAAAGCCCATAATCAAATGTGAGAGGTCAACCCTTAGCTGACCTCTCACATACTTTATTTTTCTTATATAAGATAACTGGAACTCTGTTATCTATAATTTTCCCCTGTATCCCTTTATTTTTATGAACAATCTCTTTCACCAGGTCAATAAGTTTCTGTGTTTCCTCTCTGGTTTGTTTTCCTTTAGAATGCCCGCCATAAGCGGTATATCCCATATCATAGTAGGATAATATGGTTTTGGCACTACTTAGCCACTTTTCCAAAGAAGTTGCTCCTGGCAAATGCATCCACAAACAATAATTGGTATTGTCCCCTGTAAACATAAGTTTTGCCTCTGTATCCAGAAAAATTACAGAGCCTCTTGTATGTCCCGGAACAGCTTTGACTAAAATCTTTCGATTTCCAAGGTCAAATTGGTGTCCATCCTGCATTGTCATAATTTTATAATGTTTTCTCTTTAAATGGTCGTCTATTTGAGCTCCTAGAATTTTCAACATTCTTTTACTAACTAAAGGGGCTGACATGACACCATAAAGGGGCTTATTGTCATCTTCATGAACGTAGTAAGAACCAAATTGCCAAGCTCCGCCAGCGTGGTCAGGGTGTCTATGAGTTACAGCCACAATAATCGGCTTCTTTGTCAATTTACTCACTGCCTCTTTTAAATTACCTGCACCACAACCTGTATCGATGAGCAATGCTTTTTCTTTCCCAATCAATAAGTAACAATTTGCTACGCCACTTTCGTCAATTCTATATGTGTTATCTGCAATTTTTTCTGCCACATATTGCTCGTTCAGTCGAATCATCTTTTTACTCCTTTTTCCTTAAAAAGTGTTGAAACTCATTCTTCTCTTTCCAAGTATTTGAAGTTTTTGGATAATTATTCCTTCTTTTTATAAGAATTGACGAATATATATAGTTTTTATTAGACTAAGACCGGCACGCACCATCAACAGACAAGATTTCACCCGTCACATAATTTGCCAAATCACTGGCTAAAAACAAAAAGGCATTTGCTACTTCTTCCGGTTCACCAGGTCTACCTAGTGGAATTTTCGCTGAAATCCTTTCTACCATTTCTGGCGGAAGGGAAGCCACCATATCGGTTTTGGTAACTCCCGGTGCTACAGCATTTACACGGATATTATCCCGCCCTAATTCTCTGGCTAATGAAAGAGTCATTCCACTAACCGCGAATTTACTGGTGGGATATCCGACTCCGGACGGCTGCCCAGAAATACTTACCATAGAACTGGTGTTAATAATGCAACCGCCGCCTTGTACTTTCATAATTTTTACTGTTGGCAAAATCGTATAAAATAATGCTTTTACATTTAAGTCGATGATTTTATCAAAATCTTCTACTTTATAGTCATAAATAGAGGTACTTTGGGAAATTCCTGCATTATTAACAAGGATATCTATACGTCCAAACTTCTTATAAACCTTAAGCACCGCATCTTCTACTTCTGCCGGGTCAGTTAATTTGGGGCACATTCCTTCTACTTCCCATGTTACATCTTCGTCTCTTAGTTTGAAAATAGCTTTATCTACGGTTTCCTCTCTAGAACCAAAAAGAACTACCTTAGCTCCATTTTGTAAATACTTTCGTACAACTTCGTAGCCAATTCCTCTTGTTCCACCGGTTACAATCGCAACTTTGTCTTTCAGTAACATATGCATACCTCCTTCAATATATTTCATTTTCTACTCTACATTATTTCGGCACTCCATATACCAGAAAATAGACTATCATAGATATAATATCTACTGTAATAAATACCGCCGCGAATATTCCAATCATCTTTAAAGCTTTTTCAGCAATTCTCTTATTTCCCGAAGTATTGATTTTGGGAATACTCTGTGTTGGTTCTTCTTTCATATCCTCTTTCGTTTCTTTTCCCACTACCAACTCATCTAAAGAAATTCCAAACAAATCGCTGATGGCAACTAGTTTTTCCATATCCGGTGTGGAATCACCCACCTCCCACTTCGATATGGTCTGTCTTGTAACATTCAGCCTATTTGCCAGTTCTTCCTGCGATAACCCTTTTTTCTTTCTAAGTTCATATAATCGGTTGCTAAACTCCATTTTATTTCTCCACTTTACTTTTTTGATAGCATTTTGCTAATATTACTATCACTACACCTAAAACAATGGCAGTCACAATACTTGCTTCGATGCCATACTGTCCACCATTTATTATACTCTCATTGTCTACCTGAAAGCAAATAACTCCTGACGCATTTTCACCACTTCCGCTGACTGAAAGTCCAAACACACCATAAAGTATGAAGTTCCAGATACTATGTAATCCACAGGCCACCCAAATATTCTTTCTCCATAGTACCAGAAGTGAAAAAATTGTTGCAATGAAATATAAATTGATTGTTCCAACTATGGCATATTCTAATTTTGCTTCAAAAAGAGTAGAAAAATGTGGATATGCAAATGCCGTAGCACTGACTAAGATAGTCAAAACCGTTGGGATTTTTCTGTCTAAGGCATGCATTAAAAATCCACGACACATAGTTTCTTCTGCCATTCCCTGAACAATAAATCCACCTAACAACGCCAGCAAATATAACCAGTCAGTATTCTTTCCAAGTCCCATATATGAGCTTTTGCCAAGTAAACATATCGCTACCATAATCACTGTCAAAAGTACGATTGCTATGCCAGTACCCAAGATATAGTCTAACACTCGTTTATTAAATCCCATTGACTTAAGTGGTCGTTTTTCGATAATTTTCCAAAAGAGAATGGTAATTGCTATATGAACAATATATCCATAATATGTCATCAGGTTCATCACATTAGCACCGGGCATTTCCCCTTGCATAAAATTATAACCATTGAAAAGAAGTCCTGCAATAACGATTCCCTCCGCCACCAAAGCAGATACCATAAAAATAACACAAAAAGCCAGCACCTTTTTTACCATATATACGACTGCCGGCATCTCGTCCATATTGTTAAATGGATTAAGCATTTTTACACATTTTTTAATTTGATTCATTGTTTTTCCTCCTTGATAGAAATGTTTTTCATAGTAAAATTGTATCAACTATCCCTATCAAATTTCTACCAAGGAGCTTTTGCAATCTGTCAATGGTAATTAACATTTGTGTTAATTTGCGTAGAATGGGCAAAAAAACGGTTTTAATACCATTTACTTGTGGCAGAGATTTATGCCCTCCATACATTCAAAAATACTTCTTCTATACTGTCTCCTACGAACACTTTATCAAAATCATCAAATTCTTCTCTGGTTGTAGTTCCAGTCAACACCGCAGCGAAATCAACACCCGCATTTTGAGCTGTTTTCGCATCAACTAAGCTATCTCCTACATATAAAATTTCGTCACGTTCCACTTGAAGCCGGGTAATAGCGTATAATAATCCTTCTGGATTTGGCTTTGCTTCTTTTACGTCTTCTCCGCCAACAATTAAGTCTATCCATTTTGTTGCATCAAACTTAGTGAGTATCTGTTCAATTCTATAATGAAATTTCGTCGTAACGATAGCAATCTTATATCCTTTTTCGTGCAAATTTCCAAGTACTTTTTTAACACCCTTATATAACTGTGTGTTTTCCACCATGACTTGGTCTGCTTTTTCTTTAAATAATTGGCTAAACAGCTCTGCTTCTTCCAAATTGTCCATTTGAGTCAACGCCCTATATGTATCTTTTAAAGATAGTCCTATGGTCTTTTTAATCGTTTCAAGTTCTTCCCTCTTATAACCTAACTTTTCTAATGCATAGTTTATACTCAACGCAATACCATTCGTGGAATCGCCTAAAGTATAATCAAAATCAAAAATAATTGCTTTTAACATCTTTTCCCTCACGCAATAAATTATTTTATTATGCCGTTTTATAATACCATAACCAAAGTTCCAATTCCTATTAGAACACAACCAATCAAAGATTTCATTGTAAATTCTTCATGTAAAAAAACAAAGGCTAAAATCAAGGTAATTACCACACTCAATTTATCAATCGATACAACCTTTGAGGCATCTCCAATCTGTAACGCTTTGTAGTAGCATAACCAGGAAGCTCCAGTTGCAAGTCCTGATAAAATCAGGAATACCCAGCTTTTTTTACTAATTTCCGCTAAGCCTGACTGTGCGTGTGTTAGAAAAACCATTCCCCACGCCATAACGACTACTACAACGGTTCTGATAGCGGTAGCTAAATTAGAGTTAACACCTTCAATTCCAACCTTTGCCAAAATTGATGTCAATGCAGCAAAAACTGCCGACAATAATGCTAATACAAACCACATACCCTTTTCCTCCTGAGTGTTATGAGAATTTCTATCACTCATTATATAATAATCCATTTTTTACCACAATATCTTTAATTTCAGCAAAAAGTATATTTTCTCTCTTTTTTTCAAATACTATGAAAGCAACTTTAAATTTCTTAAAAAGAATGGAGAAGTAAATGAATATCGATAAAAAAGAAACAGCTGTAAAGGACGCTGGCAAAACACTCGCCTATGCCGCACTTGACGAAATTCCAACCCCTAAAGCAGATGCCAAAGAAATTGTAGGCTTGGTAAAATCCAGTGGAAAGATAACTGGGTATCAGCTTTCAGACGGACAAGTTGTATCAAAAGAACAGGGCGTCGCTATGGCTAAAAGTGGTGACATTTATGGGGTGGGCGTTGCTCACCGTAATGATTCAGAATATTTAAAGGCTTTACCAGATGGAAAAGAAAATAACAATTTAGGTAATCTACCTTCAGTCAGCAAGAAAGAGTAGCAAAATGCTACTCTTTCTTACCTTGTTATAATCTTGAATATACCGCTGATACTGTGTTTTCATTTAATTGTAAAAGATATTTTTTTCCCTATACTCCTCTGGTAAGTGCCATTGTACTGTGGGTGTTTGGGAGCGTCAAGGGAATATTATAGTTTTGTTACATCTTTGAAATTTCTATTGTTGGTTCCCATTCAGTAACAATATCAATATTGTAATTTTGAGTAATTACAACATAATGTTTCAAATTTAAAATTTCTCCATAACCCTCAGAAATTTGATTTATTTTTTCTGCAAATTCACCATCTTGCACCTCATAAATTATATTTTCAAAATCGTTATCCTTATATTTCTGTATTTCATTTTCAGAATAAAGTTTGCCTTGTACAATTCCTTCATCAAACATACGTACTTCCTGCCCCTGCCAGCATATAGCCACGGCGGCAGTAACCAAAATACCACCAAGCTTTTTACGGTATTGTCCAAAGCATCTATCCGGCTTTGGAATTCTCCATTAGTTTGAGTATATGTTGTATATTCGTAGTTGTCAATTTTATCCTTGTATGCCCGGACTTCTGTAAGAGTATGTAATACCATGTGTGCGATTTTAAGACCGAAATCGAGTCAGTTATCCATAATGAATTATTCTAGCTTTGCCTGTGAAATATGAAAGTCACACTTTCTTAAGATAACGCCAAAATAAGTAGGGGCAAAAATAGTGCAGACTAAAGGCTTTATGCCGTCAAAAGTGACATAGACAGAGAAACACCCATCGTGAGCGGTGTTGGAAAAAATGTGGTATGGCATAACTTTTTCTTTGACCAAGGAACTTTTTATTTCACAAACATTGTGCTGTCTATTCTACTTTATTTTCGTTATAGATTATCATTAGATTATGTGAATGGATTGATTTTGAATGTTTCGATATCGTGTGTTGTCAAGAAGGAATGTCAATTATCTCAAAGTCACCATACAGGAAAAGGAATTAAACGAAGAATATGAAAAAACTTAATTTATCGGATGTACAAAGAAATATCATAATGCAATGGATAGATGCTATCTATACACAAGAGGCTATTTATACAGTTGTTGCTTTTCGAATGGATATGCAATGCTGTTTTTCCTCGTTGATGCAGTTAACAGGCTTATGGGAACAGACATAAATCAGCGGTATTTCATAACCTTTTAGGGTCTTAGAATACCGCTGATACTGTGTTTTGATTTAATTGTAAAAGATATTTTTTTCCCTTATACTCCTCTGGTAAGTGCCATTGTACTATGGGTGCTTGGGAGCGTTAAGGAGATTTCTACTAATTTTCTACTAACTCCAAATCGTCTGGTAGCAGAGTACACTGTGCTTTGGGATTACCTTCTTCATCTAGTATTTCAACTTCATAGGCCTCTTGTGGTTCCTCAAATACCATAAGTATAGCACCGAGTTCACCTTTTTTTACACCTTCTTCACAATCTTTCATAATCTTAACTGTATCGTATTCCTTAAACTTCATAATCTCTCCTTGCTAATCTTTTACATAAATTGTTATTAATTCAGGTATATCTGAGCCATTCTTTGTTATCCAACCAGTTCTTACATTTACAGTATTACCATTTGGTCCCGTAATATGTATATCAACTGTATACCTCTGACCATACTGATCCAGTTTTCCTACTACAGCCTCACTGCTCGGTAATTTTTCATATATTTGTCTGACTAAATCATCTGCATTCAACTGATTATATCCTAATGCACTTTCAAATACCTTGGCTTTATTTCCTCCTACTGGGTGATTTGGATTTAATGCATATTCAGTTAATTTCTTGGGATTAATAGTTGCACTTTCAACATTAGGTATTGCATTATCAATTGCTTTACTACCACCTACACCACCCACACCACCATAAAAATGCCCCGGCAACTCCACTCCATCTATCACCGTGTTTGGAGGTGGATCTATATTAAAAAAGTGGACACAATAAGTAACTACGTATTACAATAAACTAGACACCAAAAAGGAGGTATCTGAACATGTCCACAAACAAACATGGAACCCGCTATGACGAGGAG
>JBGVKZ010000010.1:0-17101 GCA_045124055.1 Lachnospiraceae bacterium
TTCAAATATGATTCATCATATATTAGTGACAATTTATTTGAGGGTACATTATCTCCAGGAATAACAAGACCTACTATATGCTCATCTTCCCACGCTGCAACATTCTTAAACTTTGTCCCAACGAATAAATTCTTTTTATCCCATGTATAATACATCTCATCAAATACATTCTGTACTTTGTTATAAAGAATGAATAAACTACTTGATGTCGCTATTATAATTCCTAATAATACATATAATAATATTTTCTTTTTCATTTTTTCCCCTAATCTACACCTGTTCCTTCATTTTTTAATTTAACAAGAAAATTATAACTTTCTTCCCATTTATCCTTTAATGCCTCTAATGAACTAACTCCTGCTCGCTCTAAAATCACACCTTCGACCTCAGCATACTCATTATTCTCAAGAAATTCGGCTGCTCTATTTTCTCCGCCATTACTTTCTTTATAATAATCATTAATTGCTTCCATTAGAGACGTATTTTCATCTATTCGATGTATGATATTATCTGCGTCTAAATCTGCCATATAATCATCATTACCAAAGGAAGTATTGTTATTTAATACAGCTTCTAAATCACCATACATACTGCCTTCATCTTTTGTTCCCCAAAATGCATTCCAATTATCAACCGGACTTATTTCTTCTTTGACTCCTGGCCACGTCGCATCACCTAGCCACCCTGTATAATCAATTCGAGTTTTCTCGCTATCCCACATCGTAACTTTTTTGTAAAAATATTAACAACAAAAGAGGAGTTTTTAAGTCCTTCTACATCATCTGGTGCCAATGCGGCAGAAATAGTATACATCATATGAGCAAAATCGGGTTTATTTTCATACATATTATAAAACCTTCTATAATTCTCCATATATGTATCTTTATCAAGTTCTGTAAGTCCCAAACCTTTTTTCATTTTCTCATAATATATATGTCCGTCTTGGCCTTTTAGTTCTCCATATATGTATTTCGGTATTGTCTTTACATCTCCACTACAAATGGAATGCTGCAATCTTACTGTATAATATAGATAATTATAATCGTCTTCACTAATTCCAAGCCCAGTGATATACCCTTGCGAATCATAGTCATTGACACAGCCTGCCCCTGCTGCCCAGGCACCTTCCATAAAACTGCTTTCAGCACTCTCGTTATAAAATAGTTGGCTGAGAGTACGAGCAAATAAGTAGTCTACTTCTTGCTGTGTCGCATTGGGATTTTTTGATTTTATTGCCAAATAAAAATTCCACATAATATTGACGGTTCGCTCATCAAAACCAAATTGCTCTTGCATATTTTCCTTAAAATATCTTTGCATAAGACCGGTTGCAATGCCACTTTGTATAGCCTCTCTTGAAGCAGACAATGAACTAACTACATATACCCCGCCTTGAAATGCATCTCTCATTCCTCTTAACATATTGGTGGCAATAAGTCGCATAGGTGAACCTGAGGAGAATAGTGTACTCGTTCTTGCATCTATGGAATCGTATTGTTCTATCTTATTATTGCAATGCGTAATAATAGCCTGATGATTTTCTGCTTCCTTTTCATAATCGCAGGCTTCCTGCTCGAAAATTTCCGCCATTTGAGGACTTATTTCACTATATTGGCGTGCATTTTGACGCATCTTTTCTGCATTTTCCAGAGCATTTCTTTTATGATTTTCAGAAACACGTTTTATCTCAATGACACTTCCGTCCAGAACTTCTGAACCTACCATATTGTGTAAAGCCCGGTAATCCGCAATATCTAAATCATTTGCTAATTTCATAGCACGAATTACTAATTTATAGTCACTTACTTTTTGCTTTAGTGCATCAAAAGACTCACTTTTAATTTCACCATCATCGATAAAATTATCCAAACTGTTATTTGCTAAATCTAGTGCCATATTGTCTGCCTGCAACTTCATAATTGCCGCATTACATTGTGCCTTCAATTTGCACGGCACTAACCTTGAACTTTGCTGCATAGTAATTCCCCTTTACTCTTTATTCTGCTGGTTTTTCTTTTCCTTATCTTTTTCTATTTTGTATAAAATATCCTCTTGCTTTGCTTCATAGTCTTTGATTTTCTCTTTTGCGAAATATTCTAAATCCTCTAGCCGCTCCATTCTTTTATTTCGCGTGGAGCTAAGAAAATATTGTTGTTCTTCAATAAGATTTGCAAGCTTCTTATCTTCCGAATTACACATACTTCTGATTTCATCTAAATCGTGACCTCTTTTGAGCATATCACAGTCGGCATCTTCTATATCTTCCATACTACGATTGGAATAATCCAGAAAACCTTCTTTTTCTTCTTCCAGTTGTCTATGAAGCCTTTGTAAATCTTCCCTTTCTATCCCTTTTACATTATCCATTTGTATTTCTCCCGCTGTTTACTGATGTTTCACTAAGTTACCCAATTTTTCATCTAATTCCATAAATTCTAAACCTAATTCTTTGATGTTGACGGCTTCCTGGTTTAAAGCCTCACTAAAAGAAGCAATCGCATTTTGAGTTCCCTGAAAGGTTTCCTTTGCCTTGGCATTTGCAAAAATAGTGCTTTCTTCGTCGCTAGCTGACAAAGTTTTCCTACATAACCCCTTAATAGCTCCTTTAATAACTTGTGAATCTGATTCAACAGCGGTTTGATTGATTTGTAAACTACCTGACATTTTTCTTCCCCTTTTCATATGTACTTTTTAGAAATTACAACGCACTTACATATTCCAGTGCTTTTTTCTGTCTTTCGATTCCATTTACCTCTAAAAGCGTGGAAACATTTACGCCACACTTTTCGAGCAATTCTTTGTAATATGAATAATCTATTTTTCCCTCGCCCGGTGCAAGATGTAAATCAGACTTCATATCATGGTCATTTAAGTGCATATGTGCGATATAAGGTGCCATTTTTTCAACCCATTCGCTTAACGGCGTCTGGGTAAGGGCTGCATGTCCATAATCTAGGCAAAGTCGAATATTCGGTATGTCCTTTACTCGTTCCATAAATGAAATAAAAACATCTGGACTAAATTCAAAACTATTTTCCAAATATATCATAATATTGGGATATTTTTTTGCTAATCCTATAAATACTTCCTCTGCCGCATCAAGCCAGCCATTTATGTAATAATCTACGGTCAAGCCGCCAATTAATCCTGTATGGAAAATTACACCTTTTACACCCAGCCTGTCTGCAATCTCCATAGAAAGAGCAATTTGCTTTCTACTATATTCCCGAATAGTTGTATCTTGACTTCCTATACACAAATCGAGAAATATTCCGTGCAAAGTATCTTTGCTTCTATCTCTTTCAAGTCCCAAATAAAATTGGATTCTCTCCTCCAGCACCTCTTTATTTTCAAAAACAGGTGCTTTAAAGAAATCATTATATTCAAAAACTGCTTGATATTTATTTGCTAACTCTAAAGTCTCTTCTATATTTTCGTACTCCGGTATTATATGCCATTGTCTATTCATAAAAACTCCATTTCTCACTCTTTATATCTTATTAAGAACCTGTATATCCACAAGAACATTTAAATTCACACCAGTTTTCAAAATCTTCATCTATGGTAGTAACTGTTCCATATGTATTTATGTCACCGCCTGTGGCATTACATCTTGAACAATTAATATACACGTATAGATACACCTGGTCGCCTACTTTGTATGGACCCACACCTTGTGTAATATGACCACATGAAGGTGTATGTTCATAGAGATGTCCTAACGCCGCCGTTGTCATTGTTTCTACTTCACCACAAACACTACAAGTACGTTCTTTCTCTCCTTGTGTTGTGCAAGTAGCGGCAACTTTTTCATTCCATTCGCCATATTTATGACTTGTCGTTTCAATTTCTCTCGTTTCCACTTCCCCACAAATACCACAAGTCCTTATTTCTTCACCCTTTTCTTTACAAGTTGCCTCTTTTTTAATACTCCAGTTATCAAAAACGTGCTCGATAACCTCAATTTCTCTTGACTCAATGACTTCTCCACATTCTGTACAAACTATGGCTTCAACTCCTTCTTCCTTACAGGTTGGTTCAACTTGAACTTCCCATTCTCCAGGTGTATGGTCTTTTAATTTTTCTTCATTTATACCATTGAGCGATTGATTACCAGATTTTACAGCCTTTTTTAAAGTATCCTCATCAACACAAAGTTCTCTACCGGATTCTATTGTAGAAATAATAAAATCTGACATAGATTCTGAATATTCTTCATAAGGAATTTCATCTTCTCCAATTACAAATTCCGAAATTTCGGCATTACTATGTACCAGTGCTGATTTACCTGCTTCAATCTTACTTTCTTCCCCAGTTTTCACTCCATCTTCTGTATGTAAATCTACTTTTACAGCACCTTCTAATACATCAATTCTCGTATAGTTTTCGCCATTTTCATCTTTATATATAGACATACGGAAAACCGTACCACGCACACTCATAACGGAGTTTGGAGTTTGTACATCATAAACTTCTTCTTCTCCTAATTTATTGTCGATTCGGCATAAAACAGAGCCTTCCTCCAAATGAATTCTTGTCTTTGTGGTACCCTTTTCGCTATTTCCTGTTGCTTCCACCCTGAATTTTGTACCAGCATCTGCAAACATATATTTATCCATATCAAATAGTAACGTCATATTTGCATTATCCTGCACACTAACGCTATTACCCGATTCCAAATGCATACCTTCATAGGCATTTAAAAGATTGCCCTCCACATCTGTTACGATTGTCTGGCCAACTAATTCTTCTATTTCGATAGTACGATAATCTTCCGGTTTAGAAATTAATATTACTGTGACGATAATTGCGGCTATTACCAAAATAACGCTGCAGCCTAAAGTCACTTTACCTTTTGTTGTAGTTAAAAACTTCTTCACTTTATCCTCCCATTAATTATTAATTTGAACTATATCCACATGAACATGTAAATCTAGGACTTGCATCTGAAAATACTTCTATTACTGTTCCTGTTACCCTTAATCCATCTTGTTCATCTCCACATCTATTACAATTCAAATAAATATAAACACTAACTGGTCCGCCAACCGTGTATGGTCCACTTCCTTCAGCTACATGATAACAAGATGCTGTATGAGTACACTCATGTCCTAATGCTGCAATTACCTGTGTTTCACTTGCACCACAACTATTACACGTATGCTTTTGTAAACCTTCTTCTGTACAAGTTGCCGCAGTTATAACATTCCAGCTGCCATAATTATGCCCTTTCGCACTAATACTTTCTGTTTCCGTTTCACCACACATACTACAAGTACGTGCTTTTTCACCACTTGCTACACAAGTAGGAGCTGTAGTTTCACTCCACTCACTAAAACTATGTTCTATTTTTTCTACATTTCTTGACTTTACATCTTTGCAAATTTTACAGGTTTTTTCCTGCTTTCCTTCTTCTGTGCAGGTTGCATTTTTCACTGTAACCCATTCGCCATAATCATGTTCACCTAACTCTAATTCTCTTGTCTCTATCACTTCACCACATTCTGTGCAAGATATAGCCTCTACACTCTTTTCTATGCAAGTTCCCTCAGACTGTAATTCCCACTCCCCTTTTATATGTTCTATTTTTTCCATTGGTTCCACACGAACTATGGTATCACAAGTAGGACAATATATTTCCCTTTCACCTTCCTCGGAACAAGTAGGTTCTTTTTTAACCGTTGATTCCTCTGGGTGATTTTCTAATCCTGTATAATGCAAAAACAGATTCTTGCCTATGCAAATTTCTCTACCCGTATCCATAGTTTCTATAATGAATTCCGCCATTGGTTCTGAATAATCTCCATAGGAAATATCACTTTCACCTATTACAAATTCTGAGACTTCTGTATTACTATGAACTAATCCTGACTGACCAGCTTCGATAATACCTTCTTCACCGGTTTCTTCGCCATCTTCCGTATACAAATTTACTTTTACAGCACCTTCTAATACATCAATTCTCGTATAATTCTCACCACTTTCATCTTGGAAAATACTCATTCTAAAAATTGTTCCACGTACAGACATAACGGAATTTGGTGTTTCAACTTCATAAGTTTCGTCATCCCCTAATTTGCTGTCAAGCCTACATAACACTGAGCCTTCTTCCAAATGAATCTTTGTTTTTGTACTTGCTTTTTTACTGTTACCTGTTGCTTCCAGCCAGAACTTTGTACCCCCGTCTGCAAATACGTATTTATCTGCATCCAAAAGCAAAGTCATATTGGCATCTTGTTGTACTGTAACACTATCACCAGACTCTAAATGCATACCTTTATAAGCATCCTTGGAATTATTTTTCGCATCTTCCACAGTAATCTGGCCATTAATTTCCTCTACGGAAATAGTACGATAAGTATCATCTTTTGTAAGAACTATTGTAGCCACGACACCTGTTGTTACTAATACTACACTGGCTACACCTAAAATTATTTTTCCTTTTAATGTTGCCAAAAAACCTTTCACTCTTTGCACCCCTATTTCTCTTATTTTGTAATTGAAGTAACGCTATAAACCATAATTTTGTTACTTTTACCTTTCAATTCCATTTCACCAATAGCCTCCGCTTCAATTCTGTCAGAAAGCTGCTGATATAATTTGTCACTGATTAAAATTTGGCCCGGTTTTGCTCTACTTTCCAGTCTGGCAGCAGTATTAACGGTATCACCTATGGCTGTATAATCCATACGGAAATCACAACCAATATTACCAACAACCGCATCACCACAGTTCACACCAATACCAAAACTGATTGTTCTTCCAAACTGCTCCATCAACTTCTTTTCCAGTTTTTCAGAGCCACTCTTAATATCCCAGGCAGTAGCAACCGCCTCATACAAATAATCTTTCAAATCAAATGGTGCATTGAATACCGCCATTGTGGCATCACCAATAAACTTATCAAGCATACCATTGTGTTTAAAAATACACTCTGTTGTCAAAGACAGATATTCATTTAAAATATCAACAACCTGTTCAGGTAAAAGATTTTCAGACATTGGTGTAAAACCACGAATATCTACGAATAAAACCGCAACTTCTCTCTTTTCACCACCCAGTTTAATCTCAAATTCTCCGCCTTTCGTAAGCTTATCAACCACCTGTGGTGCCATATACTTTTTGAAGGTAGAAAGCATTTTCCTTCTACGAATTTTTTCCAACAAATATTTTTCAATTAAGAAATAAGCAATAATCAAAATAAATACCAGTAATACATAAAACTGTGTTATGGTTTTACCGTTTAATGCAAGAATTCTTCCCACTATTATATGAATTCCCGCCAAAGCAACTGCTTCTATAATTGCAAATAAAAGTTTCTGTTTTCTTGCAAAGTAGAAATAGAGATATGTAATCACCATCATAATAAGAGCATGAATTTCATCAGGGAATTTCGTCGCTGTTTTTCCATCCATCAAAGCTTGCAAAACATTGGCGTTAATTTCTACCCCATTCATATTTTGCCCTCTATTTACTGTTGCCTTATAAGAATCCTGCATCCCTGCTGCATATGCACCAACTAAAACAATACAATCGGTAAATTCGCTCTTTGGAACTGTTCCATTTAATACCTCTTTCAAAGAAAAATGAGTAAATTCACCAACTTCTCCTGAGTAAAAAAAGGTCACCTGATTTTTCCCATTAACCTCAGGTTTTATAGGCGTTTCTCCCATTATTTCCATATAGTTTTCATATAGAGCATATGCAAAACTTGTGCGATATCCATCTTCTGTCTCTGCAAATAATTGTGTATATCTTACAAAACCATCTTTTGCCTGTTGAACATTAGCAAAGCCACTCTTTGTAACTTCCTTTAGGGCATCAAAAGGCATTTCTTCCATTTCAATGTTCCAACTATCATAGTAATATTCACCATTTTCATCCGTTTTTGTCTCACCTCTATATACAAGATTCGTGGCAAGAACTACATTTCCTGCTTTTTTACATGCCTCAACAAGTCTCTCATCAGCCTCTTTATTTACCTCTGATTCTCCTATAAACATAATATCAAAGCCCACCAAACTAGGTGCAGTTGCTTCGTCTTCACACAGCAACTCCACCAATTCAGCAGACTTTTCTCTAGACCAATTTGAAAAATTACCATATTCTGTCAAAGTTTCCTCATCAATGGCGATAATTTTTATTTTTGAATTTGTACCCTGCAAATTAGAATATGCATTATCACATACAAAATAGTCCACACTGGCAAAAGGCTCTAAAACAACTAAAAGCCCCATAATAATCGCCGGTATAAGTGGAAACAGAAAATCTTTTATTTTATTTTTCATAAACCCCACTCCTTATAAAAAATATGTTTACTTATTTCTATAAATAATATATTTACAAATTGGATTACCTATGGAAGAAAACTTCTCCTCATATTCCGTCATAATATTCCCCTTTACCATTTCCTCATCATTATGCAAATCATACGTTACCGCCTTTGCAAGCCAACCCGCCTCTGAAAGCTGCTCTATGGCAAAATCAAAGAGTCCCCTGTTATCCGTTTTAAATTCCAAAAAACCATCTTTTTTCAAAATCAAGTCATATCTTGCCAAGAATTCCTTAGAAGGCAATCGTCTCTTTGCATGTCTGTCCTTTGGCCACGGGTCAGAAAAATTCAAATAAATCTTATCTACTTCCTCTGTATCAAAAACCTCTACAATTTCCTTGGCATCGATACAGATAAACTTTAAGTTGCTAACTTCTTCTTCTTCCATTTTTTGAATAGCACGGAGTAATACAGAAGAATATCTCTCAATACCCACATAATTTATGTTTGGATTTTGCTTTGCCAGAGTGTGTAAAAACTGACCTTTTCCCATTCCAATTTCTATATGAAGTGGTGAATTATTTTGAAAAAGTTCTCCCCACTTACCTTTATAATCCTTTGGATTTTGCACTACAAATTCACTGGTTGCGATTTTTTCATCAGCACCTTTAATATTTCTAAGTCTCATATCAACAATTCCTCTCCATTTTATATCATTTTACCTCGTTTACCAGAAAAAAGAAATCCTATTTTTTTATATATCTATTTGGTTTTTGGTGAAAATAGTGTATTATAGGAATAGATTTAGGAGTAAGCTATGTTTTGGAAAAATATATTTAAACAAACTAAGAAAATGAAAGTAAAAATAACCGCATTTATTCTAGGAATTTCCATTTTTTTATCTCAGGGAATATCTTCCTATGCAGTTGTAGACTATAACGAACTGGCAGAACAGAGAAAAAATCTTCCTATCCAGAGTAATTCCTATGAAAATTGGCCAGATGGTCCGGCCATTGGTGCTGAAGCAGCCATTTTAATGGATGTTAATTCCGGAACTATTTTATATGAAAAAAATATTCACGAAATGCTTTATCCAGCCAGTACTACAAAAATAATGACCTGCCTTTTAGCCGTAGAAAATTGTGCTATGGACGAAATGGTGGAATTTTCATATGATGCTGTTTTTAGCGTACCAAGAGATGGTTCAAATATGGGAATTGACGTGGGCGAAATTCTTCCTATGGAAGATTGCCTCTATGGTATCTTAGTCGGCTCTGCCAACGAAGTTGCGGCAGCAGTAGGCGAACACATTGCAGGTGACACCGATAGTTTTATTGAAATGATGAATCAGCGTGCTAAAGAGCTTGGTTGTCTTAACACCAATTTTGTTAATGCAAATGGTCTTCACGATGACAATCATTATACGACAGCATATGACCTGGCATTAATTGCAAGAGCCTTTTTTTCAAATGAATATCTTGCCAACATTTCCAATACTGCCAGAGTACACTTTGAACCTACGGATACTCAGCCTGATGACTTTTACTTAAACAATAAAAACAAACTGGTCAGTGGCGAAATAAAATATGAATACTATTTAGGTGGAAAAACTGGTTATACTACTGAGGCAAGACAAACTCTTGTTTCCTGTGCAGAAAAGGACGGAATGCGACTTGTTTGTGTAATCATGAAAGAAGAAACTCCTAACCAGTTCAATGACACTGTAACCTTATTTAACTACGGATTCAGCAATTTCAAAGAAGTAAATGTTTCTGAAGTAGAAACAAAATACACCATTGAAAACACCGGATTTTTCTCTACTGGACAAGATATTTTTGGAAGTTCAAAATCTATTTTACAGTTAGATGGTGACGCTTGTATCGTTATTCCTACCGGTGCGGAATTTGAAGATGTAGAATCTTCCATTAACTATGAGAATTTGTCCGATGACCAGGTAGCCACCATAGAATATACTTATAACGATGTTTTTGTCGGAAGTGTCTCCGTTAATCTGGCTTCCAACACAGACAATTATGAGTTTACTTCGGCTTCCGTATCAAATAGCTCTATGACTATTGTTAACGTGAAAAAAGTAGTTATTTGGATTATCGTAATTGCCGCTTTACTTTCTTTTGTATTCTTTGCATTTCGTTATGTTAACCAATATCATTTTGGTGGAAAAAAAGGTCGACTTGCCAAAAAACGAAGACGAAAGAAAACTCAAGCTATTCGTTCTCCATATAGACATTTCAATTTTGATGATATTGATTTGAGAAAATAAAAAGAAAACCAGGAGGGTATCAGCTCTCCTGGTTTATACTTCCTCTGGAAGTTCTTTTTTTGTTAGGCGTCTCTTTCTTCTAATTTCTTTTGCTCTTTCTTGTTTCATAATGATGGAATTTACTTCTTCTTCAGAAATACATTTCATCGTTTTTACGACATACATCTTTCCATCTTCTGTTTTTCTGATTCGCACCTTGCTTTTCATAAAACCATGTTTATCGCAGTTAGAAACACAATAATAATGCTTTCCGTTTGGAGTAAACCATTTGATTACTCGCTTGTTGTTCTTTTTACAAATGTAACATTTTGTACTCATAACTGTCTTATCTAACAAAATATCTGACTTGTCATTGAACTTTCTGGAAATATATTTTGCATAATTATCAAACACAATATGTATTTCATCACTTTTCTTCTTTGGAATGTTAAAAACATCATAAGAAAAATTGTGAAGTATCGCATTATCCTCACAGCTTGTATCCAAAAATCTTTTTAGAATTTTACCTGTGTAATATGCATCACTAAATGCTCTATGGAAAGGTATATCCTTTTCAATTTTTAAGAAGTCTATCGCATATTCAAGACTTCTTCTTGTTTTTCCATCTTCATAGGCTATACTAAATAACTTCTGCACATCATAAAACTTAAATGGCTTATCAGATAGTGGTTCCATATGGTAAAAACGCATATTCCGTTGTAATTCAATCAAATCTAACGGGCCCCAGGTGCAAAAGATACTATCTTCACCACACCACTCTAGAAATTCATTCATCACCACAGGAAAAGGTCTTCCTTCCTGTAATTCTGCCATCTGCAAATGAATCAGTTTTTTCGTGATAAAATGCATTTCCTGATAAACCTCAGGTTTTACTAACTGGCTGAATTCACCTATAAAGTTCATTTCATTATTTAATTTAACTGCACCTATCTCAATAATTTCAAAGGGCAATTCCCTAACTTCCGGTTCTCTTCCCGTGTTACTTTGATTCCATTCTAAATCAAAAACAATGTAGTTCATTTTCTCACCTTATATGATAACCACTTAATATATGATACTTAAGTATCATATCATAAAGTACGCTTTCACACAAGATAGACCATAAAGCTTCGTATAGTTGAAAGACTATATTCGATTATCCCTTTCGCACTTATTTCCACAAAATATTAAAAAAAAATTCAACTAAACTCAAAACACTATTTTTAAATCTAATATAAAATCCATATAACACGCGGAAAACCCGAATGTCAGAGGAATCCCCCTTATCCATCCGCTTTTTCAGTATGTACATTACTTTACAGCGACAATATTCAGTTTAAGACTAAGCCTTATCCGTAGGTTTTGTTTGACGTATAGTCTGTTATCGTTTCCGAATCACACCTATGTGTACCCATTACTCTATAAGTTCCAGCACTAACTGAGTACTCACCGCTTGTGCTGGCGTATGTGCCTGACTGGGTGCTTGACCAAGACTGCAACTGAACCCAATACGAACCTGATAACTTCTCAAGATTACATTTTACATGTGTCTCACTTACGCCGGCGAGTCCTGTTGTACTCCCTGAGACACTTGCCTTACCGCTTGAAATAGATAAACTAAGCGAGTGATCTTGAATTGAAGTATATCTTGGCTGTATGGTAGTTCCTTCTGCCGTCTGGGCAAAGCTTATCATTGGTGTATTGATAAACAATGCTAAAGACAAACATACGGATAACAACTTAATAAAGGATTTCATTCTTTTCATAAGTTGCTCCTTGAAACGCCTACATATATAATAACGAAAGAAAATTCCAGTTTGTGACAAAAAACTGGAATTTTTTTCAAATTTATTATTATTTTTAATTTTCTTCTACTACCTGCCTACTAATTAGGATTTTTAAAAGTTCAAATTTGCTGATATTGGAAGAACTTAATACATATACATAATGACCATTCTCGTAATATAATGATATTTCCTTTTCATTACGGTAAGTATATATTTCCACATCTCGTCCTTCATACTGAACTTTCTCATACTTACTATATTCATAATTTATACCTATATGTAATCCATCATGTGCATAGTACTGACTAAACTTAATCATATCTCCATTATCATTTCTATATATTAGAGTACGACTCAAATCCAATTCAACTCTGATTTCTTCTCTGTAACCCTCTGGAATATAAGTTGGCTCAGTCAAAGTAACATCTTCACCAGTATATTCATTGTTGTAAGAGTGAATTATTCCACCCTCAGCAGTAGTTGTGGCTCTACTGGATAATGCAAATGCAGCAGCATATGTGTGCATACTTGGCAGCATAGTTATTCCCAAAAATGCTATGATACAAGCAGCAACTCGTCCTAAAATTTCAAATTCTCTCTTAGCTGCATAATATTCTTCAGGCGAGTTGGTCCTTTCTTCATATTTGAAGAGATTTTTCATTCTCCATCTAAATTTAAGAGAAAACTTATAATTATCATCTACGCCTGTTTCCCAATCCCTAATTAACTGGACATTGATTATGGGCATAATCCGTCTCAGTATATCATCAAGATTTCTTGCTTTTACCATTATTGTCTCTCCATTTCATTTAATGTTTGTTCAATAATGTCTTTTCCCCTCGAAATTCTTTTTCTTATTGTGGCTTCTGAAATATTCAGTATTTCTGCTATCTCAAGATTTGTATATTCATTTACATATTTTAAAATAAAAATTTCTTTATAGATTTCAGGCATACTGTTTATGATTCTGATAACTCTGTTATCCTCATCTAATTCCATCATATCTTCAGAAACTAAAATATCTGGATTCTCCAGCTCGTCAACTGACATTTCATTTTTCATCATTTGAGACTTTTTCCTATAAATGTCGATTGCCGTATGTTTTGTTGTTAAAACAATATAATTTTTAGTTTGATTAGAGTCTACGTCTCCAATTTTATCAATATTATTTGCAATTTTGAAAAAAGCTTCATGAACGGCATCTTCCGCCTCGTGTTCATTTTTTAATATGTCCTTAGCAACTTTTATCATCAAATATTTATACTTCTCATAGAGAACCACAAATTTTCTTTGATTCTCTTGGGATTCGATAGACATTAAATATATTATCATTTGTAAAAATTTCTCCCTCTACGTTGAACAAATTGAAATATACTCAAAATAAAAAAACCAAAAAACCTTTTTCAGAAGATTTTTTGGTTACTCGCTTTCAAGATGATATCAACCTGTTGCTTTGAACAGCTAATCTTCCCCCCTTACCCTATTTTACACACGATTATCGTACCTTTATTTTTAGATATTTTCAAGAGTTTTTTGTCAAAAAAAGGTATATTTTAGAAAAATAACACCGCCTGGGGGAATCGAACCCTCAACTAGCCCTTAGGAGCACTAGTTGGTGATGTAAATCCCAGTCAAGGAATGTTCATCTAAGTCAAGGAAAGTCTTGATTTTTCTAACTTTCCTGTCATTCTGTGTCAAAATAAGAAAATGTAAAATCATCCGAGTAAAACGCCTTTCGGTGGCAAACCGGTGGCATTGCCACCCTGAGGGTTCAACCATTGAGTTCCATCGAGTTCACAACTATGGCTACCATTCCCACATAGCCTGCAGCAATGATAACATCATTTTCTTATTAGATTACCTATATTATAACGTGTGTGAGGTCGGATGTCGATGGTTTTTTGACCATTATTTACTCTAATTTACTCATACTTTCTTGTTCTTAAAAAGATGGCAGCATCTGTTTCCATCTTTACATTCCTTCACTCCATCTATTCTGCAAACTGAAATTGAACAAAATCGCTGCGCGATGGCCTGCCAAGTCTGTGGCGCAGTTTTTCTATTCCTTCAAAAATAGGCAGTGACAGGATTGTCCCAGGATAGTATTGTTAAAGTACCACCAATAACATACTTCACAAACGGGCGTAGCCCCTATAACTGCCTATGAAAAGAATACCATTTTTAGGCTGCTTCCACAAGCAGTTTTATTTTGCAAACGCACCTCCGTGATGGGTAGTTACTGTTGTTTTTATTACTACTTTTTTCATGGAGGTTATTTATGTACGAATCATATATTAACAAAATCGAAGATGTTGGCAAACTCAGAAATCTGAAGCCGGGCACAATTCGCACTTATAAAAATAATGTCAGAGATTTTCTGAAATTTACCAATAAACACCCTGACGATCTCACTTGTGAAGATGCAAGAGATTTCCTTTTGTATCTCAAAAATAAAGGAAATAAGGCATCCACTCTCAACAACAAAAATGGCGCACTTGTATTCTTTTACAAGCGTGTTCTAGGAAAACTTTGGGACGATAACCTTGTTCCCAGAGCCATTAATGATTATGCTGTTCCAAAAGTTCTTTCCCGTGCTGAAATAGAAAGATTGTTAGATGCCACACCTAATCTAAAATATAAAGCAATCTTCGCTATTATGTATTCATCTGGCTTACGTATTTCGGAGGTACTTCACTTAAACTATGACGATATCTCCAGGACAAATATGCAGATTTATATACATGAAAGCAAAACACATACTTCACGTTATACCCTTTTATCCAAACGTGCACTTGATATTCTTACAGAGTATTGGTTTCAATGTGGTAGACCCAAGGGAATCCTTTTTCCTAATCAATGGACGGGGGAATATCTCACCCCATCTGCCACAGGATTAGAGTTAAGAAAATCGGTAAAAAGAGCTGGTCTTCCCAAAGACATTCATTCCCATTGCTTACGCCATAGCTTTGCAACACATCTTCTGGAAGATGGAGTAGATATACGATATATACAAACATTATTAGGGCATCGTTCCCCTAAATCTACGGAGATTTATCTTCATGTAAGCAATAAAGCATTGTTAGGTGTTCAGAGTCCCTTTGATAAAGAAGCTGGTGCAACAAATGTGTAAGCCAACTGTACAGGATATCTTTCTACGGTTTTACCCACGATACCTTGACAAATATGTACCTTCACCTCAACAGTCCAAAGTTGCTAACTGTATCATTAACTGCAAGACCAGTGCTTACGGTGCAAATGTAAGTGTATGTGAGGACTGTGGACATCTGCAAATCCACTATAATTCCTGCCGCAACAGGTGCTGTCCCATGTGTCAGGCTCTGCCTAAAGAGAGATGGATGGATAAGCGTCGTGAAGATATCTTGGAAGCCCCTTACTTCCATGTAGTATTCACGTTACCACAGGAATTGAATCCTTTGATCTACAGTAACCAGCAGCTTCTCTATGATGCACTGTATCACTGTGTTTCTGCAACTATTAATGAACTGACCGCAGATGCAAAACACCTTGGGGCAAAAGTCGGTTATATTTGTGTATTACATACCTGGGGTTCAGAAATGAACTATCATCCCCACGTCCATGTCATTCTTCTTGGTGGTGGCCTGACTGCCAAAAATCAATGGCGTGATAAAGGAGAAGAATTCTTTCTTCCTGTAAGAGTCATGTCAAAGCTGTTTCGTGGCAAATATCTGGATATCCTCAAAACACTTTGGAATGAGAATAAGCTTCAGTTTCATGGAAGCAGTGAAAAGTACCGTAACCGATATACTTTCAAGGAACTCCTAAACCTTTGCTATGAAAAGGATTGGGTTCCCCACTGCAAGAAGACCTTCAACGGAGCACAGTCCGTTATTAACTACCTTGGGAAATACACCCACCGGATTGCCATCAGCAACCACCGTATTATCCGCATGGATGAAGATACTGTCACCTACTATGTGAAAGACTACCGTGAAGAAGGTAATTGGAAAGAGTGTACCATATCCGGCATCGAATTTATCCGCCGCTTTCTTATGCATGTACCTCCGAAACGCTTTGTCAGAATCAGGCATTACGGCTTGTTGTGCACTAGGACAAAGACCAGACATCTGACCTTATGCAGGAATCTCCTTGGCTGCAAACGGTATCTTTCAAGGCTGAAAGATATGGAAACACCACAGATGCTTGAAGCCCTCTACGGCATTAAGATTACTGTCTGTAAATGCTGTGGCGGACATCTTGGAAAGCCTAGGCAGCGGATACCCTTGCGATGTTAAAGTTAGGTACCTATATCTTTTGCAAAACCTCAGAAATGAGGTCTATTTGTCGTGCTTAGATTTACGAAATATATCCTCAACAACATAGGCATAACCTTTACATTTCAATAAAGTGTAAAGATTAAAAGTCCATACATATCGGCTCCGTTGACGCGACTTTGTTCACTTTGGCAAAATCAAACGCGGTGCAAACGAAAGGGCAGTTTTTCTATTGTTCAAGACTGCTTTTTCGTTTACACCGCTATTGATTGTAGCCTAAAGAAGTTTCTGTTGCTTAATAATCAAGCAATCCGCCATAATCGTTCCAATCACCAAACATTTTCCTGCTTCTGACTGCTCAAATAATTTTCCACGCAACCGGATTATCATTAAATGCCTAATATATCTCTGAATCAATCATAAATCCTTCACATTTAAATATCCCGGAGTATGATACTCCGGGATAAAATCAGTTTTCTATAATCTATTTGAAGAAGGGCCTTTATCCTTCGATGGCAATATACTTTTT
>JBGVKZ010000011.1:0-259091 GCA_045124055.1 Lachnospiraceae bacterium
GCACAGGCAGGCAATCAGCTGCAAGTACAGTATAAGGAATTATAAAGTTTAAAAGCAATACGGCAAATATACGTGCAGGAGTAATTTCTGGCTATATGGAATTTACTCTTGCCAACTGGAATTTAAAAATGCATTTAAGTAAAAAAGAAATTGCTCATTTTTTGTGGTAAAGGTGGAAGAACAAATGTACGAAAAAATATATCAGTTATTACAACCAATTAAGCAAAGAGAAAGTGTCTTGAATAGAAAAAAGTTTAAGAATATGTTTTGTATTCTATTTTATGTATTGTTGTTACAAACTTTTCCTTTGTTTGCAAAAGATTATATAGTGAAGTTGGCTTATGAAATATCAATATGGTTAGTTGGTTTATTTGGAATATTGTGGATTATTTATTGGATTTTAATCCCAATTAAGAAAACGCGGTTTTTATATGGATTACTTGTATTGCTTTCGATATTGGATATATTTTACGTGCTGTTTGTATATACCATAACATATATTATGCAGGAAAGAAAATCGTTGGCAGTACGAATGACAGTGGGAGTAATTCTGACAATAATGGGTTTTGTTATATTATTACAAGTAATTATGGTAATTTACAAGATAAAAGCAGGTCACTATGCATTCGGAAAAATTAATGTGAAGATTTATATTCCTGTGACATTTATAGGAGCAGTCGTAGCCTCGCTAGTGCCATTGACCTCCTTTGGATTTAGAAAGAATGCAGGAAATATTTTGGGGAAGGACTGGGCAGCGGTATATGTCATTTATACATTTGCAGTCTTATTTGCAGTTTCAAGCAGATATTTAATCCACCTTATCATTTACCAATTCGCTAATTTCAAACTAACTGACGAAGAATATGAGAAATTAGGGAGCCCAAAAGAAAATAGAAGACACTTCGAATTACAGGAAAAGGCAAAGGAAGACGCAAGAAAAAAGAAACAAATGGAAGATGCGAGTACATTGCAATAAAGGGGAAATATGTACGAAAATTTATATCAGTTATTACAGCCAATTAAGGAGAGAGAACAGGGGTTCAATGTTTCTAAATTTAAATCGATGTTTTCGATTTTGTTTGGATTACTTATTTTTCAATTTTTTTTGCAATTGGCGAAAATTGAATCTATGCAGATAATTTATGATATATCTTTGTGGGGACATATAATTTGGGGAATTATATGGATTATGTATTGGATTGGTTTATTAATAGGAAAAACGCGTTTTGTTTATGGAATATTTGCGTTTGTAAGCGCAGTCTATTTTAGCTATATTTCATGTGCTTTTTTTCTTCCATATATTGTAGAAGAAAGAAAACCATTAGCCGTACGTATGGCAATAGGAGTAATTCTGACAATAATGAGTTTTGTTATATTACTACAAGTAATTATGGTAATTTACAAGATAAAAGCAGGTCACTATGCATTCGGAAAAATTAATGTGAAGATTTATATTCCGGTGACATTTATAGGAGCAGTCGTAGCCTCGCTAGTGCCATTAACATTCTTTGGCTTTAGAAAGAATGCAGGAAATATTTTGGGGAAGGATTGGGCAATGGTATATGTCATTTATGCGTTTGCAGTCTTATTTGCAGTTTCAAGCAGATATTTAATCCACCTTATCATTTACCAATTCGCTAATTTCAAACTAACTGACGAAGAATATGAGAAATTAGGTAGCCCAAAAGAAAATAGAAGACACTTCGAATTACAGGAAAAGGCAAAGGAAGAAGCAAGAAAAAAGAAACAAATGGAAGATGTAAAAGAGGAAACTAATGATGAATATGAAAATTAAAAGCCTTATCATTCATAATCTGCTACTGACAAAATCAGTGGATAAAGGGGAAATTATTTTGCGGGCTAATACTTTAAAAAAGCACATTATTGAGCAGAATTTTTACTCAACTGGCCCAACTTTATACACATATAATAAAGAAGAAGGATACAGAGTAGGGGCAACAGTTAATACCAGTGTTATCCTCGAAAATTATAATATCCTAAGTTTTTACGAAAAAATAGAATTGTCAAAATGCATTTATGCACGAGTATTTGGTGAAAATATGGACAATGTATATCAACAAATGTACGAATATGCAAATAAAAATAATTTGAAAGTCATAGATAACACATTTTATCATGTGTTACTTGATGTTTATGGTGAAGTTATTACTGATGTATATTTGCAAGTGGAGTAAAAGGGAAAATGAATATTTATTATGACAATATGAATTATAGTAACGTAATTAAAGGAAGCTATATTGTCCCGATACAAAGTGAGGAATTGTTAAAAAAGGCTCAAGAAGACTTTGAGTTAGAAATAAAGAAAAATAAATTATCACCGGCCGGAAATCTTACATACTTCTTTGAAAAGATGAATGAAAGTGTATTGAGGCTATCATTTTTATTGCCGGTAGAAAACATAGACAATGTAAAGGAAGGTAAAATACAGATATTTAGCTACTATGGTCAAGAACAGGTTTTATGTTGCAGGGTGATAAGAAAGGAACTGGAAAAATTGGAAAATATCATTGATAAGATGGAAGAAAAATGTAAAGCAGATGGCTGTAGAATGTATGGGCCACTATACTTTGTATTACCACAAAAAAATGAGGATACATATTTATATTTGAAAATAGGAGTCATAGATATGTAGCTGATGAGGATAATAGAAACAGAAATAAAAAAGAGTTCGCAATTTTGCGAACTCTTTTCAGCTTATAAATTATTCTTCTGAGATAGAGCCAGTTGGGCAAGCACCTGCACAAGAACCACAAGAAATACACTTATCTGCATCGATTTCGAATTTTCCATCGCCCATGCTGATAGCACCTACTGGACACTGAGATTCGCAAGCACCGCAAGCTACACAAGCATCACTAATAACAAATGCCATAATAGAATCCTCCTTAAGTAAATAAAATAAGTTTCGTTCCTTTAATGATAATACAAAAAACGATTTATTACAAGTGGAAAATGCTAGTTTGTCTCGCTTTTCATTTCGGCACGACGATCTTTGATACCTTGTAAAATTACCTGTTTTTTCTCAATTACCTTATTCTTATCCATAGCAGGAATACCGTCTAATTTATATGCCATTCCAAGCTGGTCGTATTTTGGTTTACCCATAGTATGATAAGGTAATACGTCCAAAGCCTTGACGTTGGAAAATTGACCGATAAAATAGCCTAACTGATATAAATATTTGTCGTCATCTGTAATAGTTGGAACAACGACGTGACGAATCCACATATCCACTTTTTTCTTGTTCAGATATTCACAGAAAGCTAATATTCCATCGTTTGGCTGTGAAGTCAATTCCTTATGTTTCTCGGGGTCTATGTGCTTGATATCCAGCATAACAAGGTCTGTTAAAGGCATCAGCTTGTCTAATTTTTCTATATAAGCGGTATTATCTGGTTTGTAGGCAATACCTGATGTGTCGATACAGGTATGAATGCCTTTTTCCTTTGCAAGTGTAAATAATTCAATTAAAAAATCTACCTGCATCAAAGGTTCGCCACCTGTAACTGTAATTCCGCCGCCTTTATAAAAAGGTAAATTACGTTCATATTGTGCAATGATTTCGGAAGCTTCCATAATGGTGCCACCATTCATTGCCCAGGTGTCTGGATTGTGACAATAAGCACAACGCATAGGACAACCTTGCACAAAAACTACAAATCTAACGCCTGGTCCATCAACTGTGCCAAAGCTTTCTAAAGAATGAATACGTCCACTCATATTGATACCTCCTATACTTCCTAATCATTATACTATTATTCCCAGAAAAACTCAACGCAAATCCAAAAAGCATTTTTTAGAAAAATAAATAAATCTTAAACATTTTTATAATACTTTTTAAACACAATCGTTGTATAATAATAGAGTAGTAGGAAGCAAACGTTGTTATAATAGGATTACGGGAAAGATGAAAATATTAATTACGACAGATTTATTTACAACGAAAACAAATGGAGTAGTTACTTCTATCAAGAACCTGATGGAAGAATTAGCAAAGAATGGCCACGAGATTCGTATACTGACTGTGTCAAGCGAATTCAAAAGCTATAAAAAACAGAATGTTTATTATATCAAGTCTGTTCCTTTTAAAATCTATCCAGATGTGAGAATGCCAGTATCTTATAGGCATAAATTGATAAAAGAAATTGTGGAGTGGAAACCAGATATTATTCATAGCCAATGTGAGTTCTTTAGCCTCCAGTTTGCAAAGTATATCTCTAAGATAACAGGTGCACCCATTGTACATACATATCATACATTATACGAACAATATGTGCACTATCTAATACCTGGTAAACATCTTGGAAAATTTGTAGTTAGAACACTATCGAGGAAAAGATTAAAAAATGTATCTACCATTATCGCCCCAACTCAGAAAGTAAAAAAGGCATTAAATAGTTACGGAATTGACAAAAACATTTGTGTCGTACCAAGTGGAATTGATTTAGAACAGCATAAAAATGTTTTGTCATTGGAAGAACGTAGTGCAATGCGTAAAAAACTTGGAATTTCGGATAGAGACAAAGTTTTAATCAATCTAGGACGTCTTGGTGATGAAAAGAATTTAGAAGAATTAGTTTATTATTTTGAAGATGTGGTGAAGCAAAATCAAGACACCTGCTTTCTATTGGTGGGTGATGGCCCTGCAAGGAAGAAATTAAAACAGTTAGCTAGAGAACTTCGGATAGAAGACAAAGTGATTTTTACGGGAATGGTAGAACCCCAGGAAGTCCAGAAATATTATCAAATTGGAGATATTTTTGTAAGTGCATCAACCAGTGAAACCCAGGGGCTTACTTATGTTGAGGCGGCCGCAAACGGTTTGCCACTTGTATGCCGTGCGGATTTATGTTTAAAAGGAATCATTTACGAAGGGAAAAATGGGTATGAGTACACTTGTAAAAGGGATTTCTTGGAAAAGATAAATGCTGCACTTTCTAATGAAGAATGGCGAAAAGAAGCGGGAAGAAAGAGTAAAGAAATCGCGTATCACTATGATAAGTCAGTTTTTGGCGTCGCGGTGGAAAAAGTATATAACGAATCGAAAACAGAAATGGCTCTTAAATAGAAAAAACGGAAGACTTTACGTCTTCCGTTTTTTTATCGTACAAATAATTAAACACTTTCGTGGAATGTACGAGAGATAACATCAGCCTGCTGTTCTGCTGTTAATTTAACAAAGTTTACAGCGTATCCAGATACACGGATTGTCAACTGTGGATAGTTTTCTGGATGTGCCTGTGCATCTAATAATGTTTCTCTATTTAATACATTTACATTAAGATGATGTCCGCCTTTTGTTGCATAACCATCTAATAATGATACTAAGTTATCAATCTGAGCTGTATTTGCCTGTGACATAATAAATTCCTCCTATTTTTTATTATTTACCGATAGGGCGTTATGCCCTATCGGATATTTAGTATGAATAATCGATAAGATTATCTATAATCATCAAGTCCTTGATGAAGGGTAGGTACACTACATGCTAATGGAGTTCTGGAACAATCCGTACAACCCATTGTCTGAACGTTTTTTGACTGATTTAGTTTCTCATCTGTGTCCACATTGATGTGTCCAACGCCATTAGCAATATCTGCATCAAGCATACGAACAAGATCTTCAATCATCTGATTTTCGTCCATAATAGTCACCTCTTAAATTATTTGTTTAAGTCGATTTCGATATCGCCTGCGAATACCTGGTCTTCTTTACCAAGAGCACCTGGGATAATAGTAAATGTGTTAGAAATACCATCCTGTGAGTACTCAAATGGAAGTTTAGATACAGATGAAAGTGAAGCAACTGCACCGTTTTTATCACGACCATGCATTGGGTTAGCACCTGGAGCAAATGGCTGACCCATTTTACGTCCGTCTGGTGTGTTACCAGTAGCTTTACCATATGTTACGTTAGAAGTAATTGTTAATACAGACATAGTTGGGAAACTGTCTCTGTATGTGTGATGTCTTCTAATCATAACCATGAATTTCTTAACTAAGTCACGAGCGATGCTGTCTACACGGTCATCATCGTTACCATATTTAGGGAAGTCACCTGTTGTTTTGAAGTCTACGATAAGACCATCTTCATCACGGATAACTTCTACTTTAGCGTATTTGATTGCTGATAATGAGTCAGCTACAACAGAAAGACCTGCAAAACCTGTTGCGAAGTATCTGTATACATCTCTGTCATGTAAAGCCATCTGAGCTCTTTCATAGCAGTATTTATCATGCATATAGTGGATAACATTTAATGTATTTACATATACATCTGCTAACCATTCCATCATATCTGTGTATTTAGCCATTACATCATCGTAATCAAGAACATCGCCTTCAACTGGACGATATTTAGGACCAACCTGTTTCTTAGTCTTTTCATCGATACCACCGTTTAAAGCGTAGAGTAAACATTTAGCAAGGTTAGCACGAGCTCCGAAGAACTGCATCTGTTTACCAATTACCATTGAAGATACACAACAAGCGATACCGTAGTCATCACCGTGTGTTACTCTCATAAGGTCATCGTTTTCGTACTGGATTGAAGAAGTCTTAATAGACATCTTAGCACAGAATTTCTTGAAGTTTTCTGGAAGTCTTGTAGACCAGAGAACTGTTAAGTTTGGTTCTGGAGCAGCACCTAAGTTGTTTAATGTGTTTAAGTAACGGAATGATGATTTTGTTACCATATGACGTCCGTCGATACCAACACCACCGATTGATTCTGTTACCCAAACTGGGTCACCAGCGAAAATCTGGTTGTATTCAGGTGTACGAGCGAATTTTACGCAACGTAATTTCATAATAAAGTGGTCAACGAATTCCTGAATCTGTTCTTCAGTAAATGTACCATTCTTCAAGTCTCTTTCTGCGTAGCAGTCGATGAATGTAGATGTACGTCCTAATGACATAGCAGCACCATTCTGTTCTTTAACTGCTGAAAGGTAACCAAAGTATGTTGCCTGAATAGCTTCTTTAACGTTAGAAGCTGGTTTACTGATATCACAACCGTAAGATGCAGCCATCTGTTTCATAAGTTTTAAAGCTACAATCTGTTCAGAAATTTCTTCACGAAGACGGATAACATCATCTGTCATAACACGTCCAGTAGAGTTTTTCTGTTCGATTTTGTCTTCGATCAATCTGTCAATACCGTATAAAGCGATACGTCTGTAATCGCCGATGATACGTCCACGTCCGTAAGCATCTGGAAGACCTGTGATGATATGAGCTGAACGGCAAGCTCTCATTTCATCATTATATGCATCGAAACAACCTGCGTTGTGTGTTTTTCTGTGTGTTGAGAAAAATTCGCTGATTTCAGGGTCTACTTCATATCCGTTATCAGCACAAGCTTTTTCTGCCATACGGATACCACCGTAAGGCTGCATTGAACGTTTGAAAGGTTTATCTGTCTGGAAACCTACGATAGTTTCTTTGTCTTTGTCAAGGTAACCTGGGCCATGTGAAACGATAGTTGAAATAACTTTAGTGTCCATATCAAGAACACCGCCTGCTTCACGTTCTTTTTTGGTAAGATCCATTACCATTGCCCATAAATCTGTTGTGTTTTGTGTAGGTCCTGCAAGGAAAGAATCATCTCCATCATATGGAGTGTAGTTTTTCTGAATGAAATCACGTACGTTAATTTCATTTTCCCATTTGCCGCCTACAAAATCTGTCCATTCTGGTCTCATTTTGAATGCCTCCTGTTTTAATATGTTTTTTATAGTAGATTTGTGCAAAAAAATTATGCTAATCTTATGAGGATATTATAGTTTAAATTTTGTATACACGTCAATAATTGTAGTGTATTTTTTTCTATACATTTTACAAAAAACGGGCGTTTTTTTATAAATTTTTATGGAAAAAGTGGAAAGGTATGACTTGTCAGAATGAAAGGCAGGTATTATACTACTAAAAGAATAATTTTATATAGGAGGAATATAGAAATGGCAGATATCACAAAGGATACTACAATCGGTGAAATGTTAAGAATAAATCCAGCAGCAGCACCAATTTTAATGGAAATGGGTATGCATTGCTTAGGCTGTCCTTCTGCACAGGCTGAAACCTTAGAAGAAGCAGCAATGGTACATGGTGTTGATGTGAACGAATTAGTTGCAAAAATTGCAGCTCTTTAATCAATTCTATGAGACAAAAGAAAAGATTATTCTATTTGCTTTGTATCATCAGTACAATGGTGTTTTGTGGTTGCCAAAAAAATGAGGCTACCATAGACGAGGACACAGAAAAAACGTTAGAAACTGTGGAAACATTGGAAGATGGTTCTATCGAGGCAGATGGTGAAATGGACGAAGAAGTAGAGAGACTTCTAGATGTGTCAGAATATGACATTGATAAACAGGAAGTGAATTTTTCGGCTTCAGGAGAGCTTTTTTGGAAACAAGAAGGGGTTACCTATGGTGAGATGGAGGAAATTGAGTATTACTCCAGTGTGACAGGCTCTATGCGAAAAGCAAATGTGCTCTTACCAGCAGATTATACAGTGGACAAGCAATATCCGGTATTATATCTTTTACATGGCTCAGCAGGTGACCATAATGAATGGAAAAGTGCAGAACCGGTTTATACCGTAGGTAATGCAATCGCCAGTGGGGAAGCAGTAGAAATGATTGTCGTTATGCCAAATGTTAGAGCAAGAGCAGACGATAGTGCCAATCCAATAGACGAAAATTCCCTAGAACACTTTCATGTGTTTGATAATTTTATCAACGACTTAAAAGATTGCTTAATGCCGTATATGGAAGAAAATTATTCCATATATACAGATCGTGACCATACAGCCATAGCGGGTTTGTCTCTTGGCGGGAGAGAATCTATCTATATTGGTAGAACGTTATACGACCGATTTGCCTATATTGGTTCTTTTTCTCCAGGACCTGGAGTTGTAGCTTATAAAATGGGTAATTTAACTGAAAATGGATTATTTACCGCGGAAGAACTTGCGTTTCCAAAGGGATATGAACCAAAGGTGTTTATGATTACAGAGGGAAGTTCAGATAGCGTAGTAGGAAACGTTCCACATATTTATCATCAGTTGCTGGAAGAAGCAGGAGTGGAGCATATTTTCTATACCATTGAGGGCGGCCACGACTATACCGTGTGGAAACGTTCTTTGTATGGTTTTATTATTGAGATTTTTAAAGAAGAATAAAAAGATAGGGTGTACTTTTGGCGAAAGTACACCCTTATTTTATTGTAAAAGTTCCTCCGTCAATTTAAGGATTTTTGGAGCTAGTGGATTCCGTTCTCTTTTGGCAATGTTGGAATAAAGTGAGTGAGGACATCGCTAAAGGGAATTAGGTATCTGGGGGCTTAATTTTGTTTTTTATAAGATGTATCCTATATTATCTGGTATGGTCTTGCATAATTTCATCGCTGAGAGCAATGATTTTGTTGGCATATTTTTTACGACGGGAATTGAGCATACCTTTGTAAATAGGATAGTTTATGCATACCATAAAAATACCGACGAGACCTGTGATGATGCCAGGGAACATTGTATTTTTGCCAATGGTAATACCAAAGTATGTACCTGGTTCAATTACGTTCATTGCAAGACTCATTCCGCTACCCATAACTAGTGCTCCGATTGTCCCAAAAGTATAAGCAAATATATTTGCAGGTTTCTTTACTTTTTTATCCAGGGCTTTTAAAGAATCTAATTGAGTGTGTTCCTTTTCTGTGTACTGTGTACGGATTTTTTGTACTAAAAATTCTTGGTCGTTTTTGTTCATAATGAATGCTTCTTTCTTCTTATTTTATATGCTTCAATGGATTCGCCATCCTCTTTCAAAAACTGGTCGATAAATTTATCTTCTATTTTTTGATAAGCATTTACGACACAATCTTCGATTTTTTTGTAGCTGTTGACAACGCCGTTTTCAATTTTCTTATACCCGCGGGTAACATTTTCTTCGATTTTTTTACTTGTTTTAACAAGTTTTGATTTTGCCATTTTTTAATCTCCTTATTTTGAGCATAGTTTATATTGTTTTATAGGTGATATGCACCTTGTGATTGTAGTTTAGGAAAAAGATGTTTGGAAAAGTTTCAAGTTTTGTTAAAGAATTGTTAAAAATGAGAAAATTAAGATACGATTGCTATTGTTTTCTTATTGCAGGTTAAAAAAATAAGGAACTGCACAAAAGAATGTCAGTTCCTCTTAGAAGTTTAATGATATCTATATTTGGGATAAAACCTGTAATGCATTATTTACAATGATTGGCGAAAAATGCTCCTGTGCGTATTCGTCAGATAAACTTTGGAAATTTTTCAGTTCGCCATATTCAGACAACATATTGCATATTTTATTAAAAGAAGATTTACAATTTTCATCATTATTGATGATTAAAAGATATTCGCTTTTTATATTGTCCTTGTATAAGGAATTGTTGCCGGTATACCAATCTTTTGCCATACGGGAAAGCTTGGTGACAGTATTCAAAGTTTTGAAGCCATACATAACGGAAACATTAATTAATTCTTTTTCCGCATTTTTGGCATCAGCGGATTTTAATGTTTTAACGGAATTATCAAATTTGGATTTTTGAGAATGCGTTTCCTGAATTTTGCGGAACAAATCTAACACTTCGTCATCATGTTCTACAATGTTGGTGATGGCATCTTCAAATTCTTCTATTTCACCTTGTATATGAGGCATAAATTTTGAAAAACGTGTATCCAATTCTTCTGGATTTTCCACTTTTGTAATGATAAGAACAATGCATTCAGAATTCATTGGAATTGCTTCAATCATAAGTGGAATATCATCAGCCTCGAAGCCACATTCATAAGATGCCTGTTCCATCATATCTCGAAATAAGTTTTTGGCTTTTTCAGAGCCATAAGCCAATTCACTAATTTTTAATTCACGGTTTGCCAAATCTTCCTTCGTCAAAGTGCAACGAATTTGATGGTCATTTACTTTTTCTATTTTCATATAATCACTTCCTTACTATTATGATAGCAAAAAGTCTGAATGTTGTGATATGCAATCAATATAGTTTCATTAACAGTATCTTAACGAATCAAACTTTGCAAGTCAATACTGACAAAAATTCTTTAAAAAAATTTAATATTTAAAAATTTCAAGAAAGTCTTGAAAAAAGGTCGAAATTTGGTATAATCCTTTTTAAGATACTTCCGGACAGATAGCACCGGAAGGAGGACAGTGTGAATTTCATTCTTCACATAACAAATCAAAATGCATACAATGAAACCTAGGTTATAAAATCAAATTTCTTAAACTTATGTTTCAATCCACATCTCATATATAGTATGAGAATGTCTTGCAAGCTTATGTGCTTAGTCAGAATAATAATTTTCCAATTTTTTTACGTTATAATTCATTTTTATTAGGTTTATTTTATTATTTTTTGTGCATTCCGGAGTATCTGTGGCAAATATTTTTCATTCGTCAGGCAAAATATAATACCAGTTGCCATTATAATATATCACGAGTAACAAAAGGTCCTTTTGGAAAGATATGGCAACGTGTGAAGGAGGGATTTTTATCAATTATTTTGATAAACTTTTGCTAATTGAAGAATTGTCTAAGGCAGTAAAAGAAGGTGCTACGTTATATATTAATGACCAGATTGCAGAACCTGAGACGATTGCGGAATGCTGTATGGAAGAAAAAACGGTTTATATGCCGGATTATGTTCTAGATGAATCTGGTGCAATCAAAGAGATACGCTTTGACAAAGTAACAAATTGCTAGTTGTGAGCCAGATGTTAAAGCCAATATTAAAGCCGATATGGAATAAAGAAGCCTACAAATAAGAAAGAAGCCCCTCTGGCAGAAATATATTCCATATCAAAATAAAATAATGACGATATGACAAATGTTTGTTATAATGGGGACGATTGAAAGGAGTTAAACAAATGAAAAAGATTATTCCTATATTAATTATAATCGTCCTCATTATTCTTTTAGGAGCCGGATTTGTATCCACGGTGCTATATGATAAATATTCCTATTCCACCGAAAGAGCTGACTTAGAAGAATATTATGGCATAAGTGAAGAAGAACAGGTGGCAATTATACTTCAAGATGAAATGCTTACAGAAAAAGCAATTTGTCGTGATGGAGTATATTATTTGGATTTAGATACAATTCATACTTATTTTAATGAAAGATTTTATTTAGATAACAGTTTTTCTTCTCAGGAATTACTCATTTATACAACCACGGATACTAATTATCGTGTTAAGGTAAATTCTAATGTGATTTCATCAGAGGAAGGTGAAGAAACAGCAGAATATCCAATTATGCTTTATGAAAATGATATTTGTTACGTGGCAATCGACTATGTAACCAGATTTACAGATATGACTTATGAAGTGTTTACAGAGCCAAATAGAATGCAGATTTATAATGAATGGCCAGGTAAAACAGTAGGTACCATCAAAAAAGATACACAGGTGCGTTACAGAGGCGGTGTAAAAAGTGAAATTTTAACTGATGTAGTAAAGGGTGATACTGTAACGATTTTAGAAGAATTGGATAGTTGGTATAAAGTAAAAACAGAGGATGCTTTCATTGGATATGTACCAAAGCGTCATATAAAAAATATAGAGAGTTATATTGAAGACAGAATTTCTACTGTGGAAGAAATTTATTATCCGGCAAGAGAAATGGATAGCCGAATCAGTATGGGGTGGCATCAGGTATTCAATATGACAGCAAATGATAGTGTGGCTTCCGTTATATCTGGAACAAATATCAATGTAATAGCACCAACTTGGTTTTTGTTAAGCGGAAATACGGGCAATTATGTGTGTAATGCGTCATCTTCCTATGTGCAATATGTACACAATCAAGGAATTGAAGTGTGGGCAGTAATTGATAATTTTAATATGGCTTGCGATTTGCAGGAAGTTCTAAAAAATACTTCTCAAAGAGATACATTGATTAGCAATTTAGTAGCAGATTGTAAACGATATGGAATTGACGGAATTAATGTAGATTTTGAACAGGTTAGTCCGGAAACGGAAGAACATTACATTCAGTTTATTCGTGAATTATCTGTGGCTTGTCATAAAAACGAGTTGATTGTGTCCGTAGACAACTATGTTCCAACTGCTTATACAGCCTTCTATAATAGAGAGGAACAGGGAAGATATGTGGATTATGTGGTGATTATGGGATATGATGAACATACTTCAAGTAGTGAAACCACAGGCTCGGTTGCTTCCATTGGATTTGTAGAACAGGGCATTATAGATACTTTAGAAATGGTAGAAGCAGCAAAAATTATTAACGGTGTGCCATTTTATTCAAGAGGCTGGTCTACAAAAGACGGTGAAATTTCCGTACAGACTTTGACTATGGGTGGTCAGGAACAGTTTATTTCAAACCACGGAATTTATGTGGAATGGGATGAACAGACAGCTCAGTATTATGGCGAAAATACAGTGGATGGTGTTTTCTATCAGATTTGGGTTGAGGATGATGAATCTTTACAGAGAAAATTAGACGTGATGACAAAATATGATATAGCCGGTGTTGCTCAGTGGAAACTTGGAATTGAGACCAGTGATGTATGGCAAAACATCAGCAATTATATGAATCCGTAATCTATAATAATGAGAGTGCCTTAAAGTGATTTAGGGCACTTTTTTGTACTTAGCTGTTGAGATAGAGAGAATAGAATCTTTGTTACATATCTGGAAAACTTTCTAGCATAAAATGTATAGAGAGATATTTTAGGAAAATTTATGCAAAAAAGTGATAGAATACTTCGGATTGTGATGAGTGTGATTTTGCCTGTGGCAATGCTGTTTTTAGCGAGAGAAATGGCATATGTGAGAGCGGCGTATGTACCAAAGGAAAATAAACAATGTATAGTAATTGATGTAGGACATGGTGGATTTGACCCGGGAAAAGTTGGCGTGACAGGGTGTCTTGAAAAGGATATCAATTTACAAATAGCAAGAAAATTAAAGGTTTTTCTTGAAATGGAAGGCGTGGAAGTGATTTTAACAAGAAACGAAGATACAGGATTGTATGTAGAAAGCGATACCAATAAAAAAACCACGGATATGAAAAATCGCGTAAGATTCGTAGAAGAATATGAACCACAAGTTATGGTTAGCATACATCAAAACAGTTATTCTGATGAGAGCATTAAAGGAGCTCAGACTTTTTATTATACAGGCAGTACACAGAGCAAAGTTTTAGCTCAGTATCTTCAGGCAAGTCTTGTAAATACCTTAGATAAGGAAAACCATCGAAAAGAAAAATCCAATGATAGCTATTACATTTTAAAGAATACATCTTGCCCCAGTGTAATTGTGGAGTGCGGTTTTTTGTCAAATTGGGACGAATGCCAAAAACTGGAAAGCGACTATTATCAGGAAAAGGTCGCGTGGGCAATCTATATGGGGATTATACAATATTTGAATACGAAATAGACTTTTCTCCAAATGGTTGATATGCTATAATATAAATTGGTGATAAAATGGATACAAGACTATTTTGTATAAATTCAAAAGAAATAAATATTGCTATATTAAAAGAGGCAGGTCAGATTATCAAAGATGGAGGTCTTGTGGCGTTCCCAACGGAAACTGTGTATGGACTTGGAGGAGATGCTTTGAACAAAGAGTCTTCAAAGAAAATCTATGCAGCAAAAGGAAGGCCTTCGGATAATCCCTTGATTGTGCATATTTCCTGTATGGAAGATTTAAAACCCATTGTAAAAACGATTCCCAAGGAAGCCCAAATACTTGCAGAGAGGTTTTGGCCGGGGCCTCTGACGATGATTTTTGAAAAATCGGATAAAGTGCCACTTGAAACTACGGGCGGATTGTCCACCGTAGCTGTGAGGATGCCGAAAGATAGGATTGCTTTGGAATTTATCAAACAAAGTGGCGGATATGTGGCTGCCCCAAGTGCCAATCTTTCCGGAAAACCCAGTCCTACTTTGGCAAAGTATGTTATGGAAGATATGAATGGAAGAATCGAGGCTGTGATTGATGGCGGAGAGGCGATAATTGGTTTGGAATCGACTATCGTTGATTTGACAGGCGAAAAACCAATGATTCTTCGTCCGGGGTATATCACGAAGGAAATGCTTGAAGAAGTTTTGGGTCAGGTAGAAGAAGATAGGACGATGATGAAGGGAGATACAGGTGAAAAACCGAAAGCTCCCGGTATGAAATATAGACATTATGCCCCGAAAGGACAGCTTACCATTATTCAAGGTGAAAGCGGTAAAGTAGTTGAAAAAATCAATGCACTTACCAGGGAAGCCAAAAAGCAGGGCAAAAAAACCGGAGTAATAGCCACGGAAGAAAGTCTTGCATTTTATGAAGCAGATATAGTTAAAAATGCTGGAAATAGACGTGATGAGACAACTATCGCAAAGGAACTTTATCGCATTTTGCGTGAGTTTGATGATGAAGATGTAGAAGTAATTTTCTCGGAATCCTTTGCTGAAAATGGAATCGGACAGGCTATTATGAACAGGCTTTTAAAAGCAGCAGGTCATCATATAGAACGAATAGAATAAACATATTTTGGAGGAAAATGAAATGATAGCATTAGGTTGTGACCACGGTGGATATGATTTGAAACAGGAAGTAATCCGCTATTTAGAAGAAAAGAACATTGCTTACAAAGATTTTGGTTGTATGGATAAAAGCTCCTGCGATTATCCGGAATTTGGACGAGCAGCTGCTATGGCAGTAGCCAGTGGAGAATGTGAAAAGGGAATTGTTATTTGTACGACTGGAATTGGTATTTCTATCAGTGCGAATAAAGTAAAAGGTGTACGCTGTGCACTTTGTGCAGATACTTTGTCTGCTAAAATGACAAGACTTCATAATAATGCCAATATGTTGGCTATGGGAGCTGGAATTGTGGGTACAAATCTTGCACTGAGTATCGTGGAAACCTTTTTAGGCACAGAATTTTCTAATGATGAAAGACACATTAGACGAATTAATAAAATTGAAGGTTAATTTATTTGGGACAAAACATAATGTGGGGAGAAAATGATGAAAGACGATAAGAGAATCAATTATATTTCATGGGACGAATATTTTATGGGAATTTCCAAACTTTCCGGTATGCGTTCCAAAGACCCCCACACACAGGTGGGTGCGTGTATAGTTAGTGAGGACAATAAAATATTATCTATGGGATATAATGGTTTCCCAAAAGGGTGTTCGGACGATGAATTTCCTTGGACGAGGGAAGGCGAAGAACTTGAGACAAAATATGCTTTTGTAACCCATAGCGAGTTAAATGCTATCTTAAATTACCGTGGTGGAAGTTTGGAAGGAGCAAAGATTTATGTTTCCCTTTTTCCATGTAATGAATGTGCAAAAGCGATTATTCAGGCAGGAATTACCTGTATTGTATATGAAAGCGACAAGTATGAGGGAACTCCTATGAACATTGCTTCTAAAAAAATGTTAGATGCGGCAAAAGTTAGGTATTATCAATACAAGCCAACTGGTAGAAAAATTGAGTTGGATATGTAACAAAGAGGTATGGAATGAGCAAAAAACCTGTAAGAAAATTGTTTGTAGCGATTTTGGTTATAATTCTTTCTCTTTCTCACGTAGATTATGCATATGCTACGTCTACCAAGGACAGATTGGACCAGGCGGAAAGAGAAAGAGATGAAACGCAACAGGAAAAAGATGCAGCGGAAGAAACCCATAGTGCGTTGATTGGTGAACAGACCACCTTGCAAGGCACATTAAATGCATTGAATCAGGAATTGGCAATAGTAGGCGAAAATTTAGAGGTAATTGAAGGCGATATTGCTGTGAAGGAACTGGAAATTGAGACAACCAGGGCGGAACTTGCGGCGGCGGAAAATACAAGAGATGAACAAGATGTTTCTATGCAAAAAAGAATCCAATTTATGTACGAAAGTAGTTCCACTACTTATTTGGATATGCTTTTTTCTGCCAAAAGCTTTGGCGATTTAATCAATGCAGCTACTTATATTAACAGTATTGCAGAATATGACAGAAATATGCTGGAAAAATACCGGCAGACAGTGGCACTTATTGAAGAAAAAGAAGCATTACTGAATACAGAGATGGCGGAACTTGCCACACTAAAGGCAGATGCGGAATCACAAAAAAGTGAGGTTATGGCTTTAGTTGGACAAACATCTGTCAGCATTGCCCAATATGCAGATGAGATTGCAGCCATAGAAGAAGATATTGCAGGATATGAAGAAGAAATTGCTCAGCAAAATGCTGACATTGAGGCTTTGCAGGAGCTGTTAAGACAAGAACAGGCACAATCACAGTTGGCAGCCAGTTCTGCCTGGCGTGATATTTCAGAAATAACCTTTGATGAAGGAGATAGAAAACTACTTGCCAATTTGATTTATTGTGAAGCCAGAGGTGAGTCCTATGAAGGAAAAGTAGCGGTGGGTTCCGTGGTTATCAATAGAGTATTGAGTTCTGTTTTTCCAAATACAGTAGTAGGTGTTATTTATGCACCAAATCAGTTTGCTCCAGTAACCAGTACAAAAAATAGTTTGGCACTCGCTTTAGCGGAGGATAAGGCAGCAAATTATCCAGATTGTTATAAGGCTGCAGATGAGGCAATGAGCGGATATTCCAATGTAGGAAATCGTGTATATTTCAGAACGCCGATTCCTGGACTTGAAGGATTACAGATTGGCAATCATATTTTCTACTAATCGAAGAATCAAAGAGAATAAAAATAAAGTGTTTTCAACCCCTTCTAAAGATTTACTTTATGGGTATTGAAAACACTTTTTTTATACTTCAATGTCATTTATCAGTTTCATATATTTTTCGAATTCACCTTTGTAGATGGTTTCCAGGAGCTTGTTTGTAGTTCGCAGAGATTCTTGCAATAAATCTCCGGAAATTAATCCCATTTTACAGGCGTCGGCGAGTTCATCTAAATCTAAAACTTTTACAAAACCATCTGGATAAATTAGCACATCGGCAAGCAAATCTGTGGAAATAAGTTCGCTTTTATCCTCGTTAAATTCATAATCTACAATATCACAATACCAATAAATGAGAGTGTTATCTTCGCGATAAAATTTGCTAACTTTAATGCCTTCTTTTAATAGATAACAAGAATAACCGTGATGCAAATCTTTTTTTGGTTTCAGAGTGTTCCATTTCGTCAGAATGACATTTTCGTCACAGGATATAATAATATCGTCTTTTAACAAAATGCATTCATTGGGAATGAGTCGCTTGCGATATATGCTGGGGGTTTTCATAAGTATCTCCTTTATGATGTAAAATATAAATTTACTATTAATTCAATTAACTAGATAGTAATAGACAAGGCAAAAAATGTCAATGCGGCATTCCCTTTGCTAAAGAAAATATGTTGGAAAAAATTCACAATACAAAAGTGAAAAAGGAGTATTTTTATGTTTTTTTCACATATTATCCGTAGACATCAAGACAAAAAAAATATATAATCATATTATCGTGGGTGTAGTTTACAATAGAGAAAGGAACGTATGGGATAATGAAAATGTCAAATAACGTATTTCAGTCCTTAACAACCTTAACCCAGTTTACCATTTATATGCTTGTGCCAATTTTTATGTGTACATTCATTGGAATGTTTTTAGATGAGAAATTAGGGACATCTTATTGGGTAATCATTCTATTTTTTGTAGGTGCTTTGGCAGGTTTTCGAAATGTCTTTATGCTGGCAAAAAAAATATATTCTATGAAGGGTGATGTTAGAAATCGTGATAAAGGAAAGAATGAAAAATAACGAGACCCTTTTGGAAATTTGGGCAGGCATATTGATTTTTGGAATAGTTTGTCAGGTAACGATTGTCTGGTTTTTAAAGGACAAGACGGGATATAGTCTTGGTTTATGGCTTGGCATTCTTGCTTCTTGTGCAACTACCTTACATCTAAGCGTTTCTTTAGACAAGGCCTTGGATTATAATGAAGGCGGTGCTAAGAAACATATGGTGATTCAAAACTTGGTCAGATATTTTGTACTCATCATATTTTTAGGATTACTAATGATAACGGATTTTGCCAATCCCCTTGCTGCTTTTTTAGGGCTGATGGGCGTAAAAGCGGGAGCATATTTACAACCGCTTTTACACAAAGTAATTGGTAGAATGAGGAATAAAAACAAATAAAAAATAAGGAGGTGAATGTATGGGGCAGGGAATTTTATTGTCAGCAGGCGATAATATCGACTTTATGATTCATGGTGTTTTTTCCTATGAGCTGTTTGGACAGACGGTCTGGATTACTACGACTCATATCAGTGTTTTAATCGTTATGCTGCTCATTATCATTTTTTCTTGTATAGCCAGTAGAGTTGCAAAAAAAGCAACGGAAGTACCTGGCAAGTTCCAAAATGTTGTGGAAATGATAGTAGAGTTTTTAGACGGCATTATTCATAATTCTATGGGTAAAAATGCCCCTAAATTCCGAAATTATATTGGTACGATATTTATCTTTATATTTATCAGCAATATTTCCGGATTACTGGGACTTAGGCCCCCGACAGCCGACTATGGTGTGACACTACCGTTAGGTATCATCACCTTTACACTCATATGGTTTAACAAAATCAAACACAACAAACCAAAGTCGTTGTGGGTTGATATGTGTTCACCATTACCACCGTGGTTACCGATTTGGTTGCCAATCAATATCATAAGTGAAATTGCAGTGCCAATTTCCTTATCACTTCGTTTGTTTGCAAATGTATTGTCAGGTACGGTTATGATGGCATTAGTGTATGGTCTTTTAAAATACTTTGCACTTATTTGGCCGGCTGCATTACATGTATATTTCGACTTGTTCTCAGGAGCAATTCAGACTTACGTGTTCTGTATGTTGACTATGACATATATTTCTAACGCTATCGGTGACGAAGCTTAAAAAATATTATTTATATTTATCTCAAGGAGGATTTCATTATGTTTGATCAGAATTTTATTTTAGGTTGCTCTGCTATTGGTGCAGGTCTCGCAGTTATCGCAGGTATTGGACCTGGTATTGGACAGGGGATTGCAGCAGGACATGCAGCAGCAGCAGTAGGTAGAAATCCAGGAGCAAAAGGTGACATTATGTCAACTATGTTACTTGGACAGGCAGTAGCAGAAACAACAGGTCTTTATGGTTTGTTAATTGCAATGCTTTTATTATTCGTAAAACCTTTAGTATAAAAATAGCCTCTATTTTAGAAAAAATAACGGAAAGGAGGCACACAAATGTCGTATTTATTTGACCTGAATATGCAGCTGATAGCAGATGCAGCACTTATGATTGTTGCAATCTTCGTTCTTTTCCTCATTGTAGGAAACAAGCTTTTTAATCCTATCAGAAGTGTTATGCAAAAAAGACAGGACAAGATTCAAAATGAATTGGAAACTGCCGCTTCGGATATGGAAAAGGCAAAAGAGTTAAAAGCAGAGTATGAAGAAAAGCTAAAAGCTATTGATAAGGAAGCAGATACGATTTTAAGTGAAGCCAGAAAGAAAGCATTGGCAAATGAAAATAAGATTGTGGCACAGGCAAAAGAAGAAGCTGCAAGAATTATTGAAAGAGCTCATGTTGAGGCAGAACTTGAAAAGCAGAAAGTTGCAGATGAAGTAAAGAAAGAAATGGTATCTATTGCATCGATGATGGCTGGGAAAGTTGTTTCGGCAGCAGTTGATACAAAGGTGCAGGATAGTTTAGTAGAAGAAACTCTGAAAGAAATAGGTGATAGCACATGGCTAAGCTAATTTCAAAAACATATGGAGAAGCACTTTTTGAACTGGCAGTAGAAGAAAATAAAGTAGATATTTTTGAACAGGAAATTAGTGCAATTCTCGAAATTATGAATCAGAACCCGGATTTCATCCAGCTTCTTAATCACCCGAAAATTTCAAAAGAAGAAAAAATGAAAGTGATGGACGAAGTATTTGGAGGAAAAGTTACAAAAGAAATCCAGGGCTTTTTAAACATTGTTGCTTTAAAAGAACGTAACAAAGACTTGATTGCCATTATGGAATACTTCTTAAATGAAGTAAAAGCTATGAAAGGCGTCGGCGTATGTTATGTAGTGACTCCACTAAAGTTAAGTGAAACACAAAAAGAAGCAATCGTGAAAAAACTTTTGGAGACAACCTCATTTAAAACGATGGAAATGCATTATAGCGTGGATGAAAAATTAATCGGCGGTATGGTCATCAGAATCGGAGATAGAGTTGTTGACAGCAGTATTCAGACAAAACTTAGTAATTTAGAAGCACAGCTACTTAAAATCCAGCTTGCTAAATAATAAAGAAAGGTGCGAAGATCCATGAATTTAAGACCAGAAGAAATAAGTTCAGTCATTAAGGATCAAATCAAGAAATATGCCTCAGAACTTGAAGTATCAGATGTTGGTACAGTTATTCAGGTAGCTGATGGTATTGCACGTGTGCATGGACTCGAAAAAGCTATGCAGGGCGAATTGTTAGAATTCCCTGGAGATATCTACGGAATGGTATTGAACCTTGAAGAAGACAATGTTGGTGCTGTTTTGCTAGGTAATAGTAAAAACATCAACGAAGGCGATACAGTAAAAACAACCGGACGTGTTGTTGAAGTTCCAGTAGGTGATGTGCTTTTAGGCCGTGTAGTAAATGCACTTGGACAGCCTATTGACGGAAAAGGACCTATTCAAACAGATAAATATCGTAAAATTGAACGTGTTGCCAGCGGTGTTATCACAAGAAAATCCGTAGATACACCACTTCAGACAGGTATTAAAGCTATTGACTCAATGGTTCCAATCGGAAGGGGACAGCGTGAGTTAATTATTGGTGACAGACAGACAGGTAAAACAGCGATTGCAATCGATACAATTATTAACCAGAAGGGACAGAATGTAAAATGTATCTACGTTGCAATCGGTCAGAAAGCCTCAACAGTGGCGTCTATCGTAAAAACATTAGAAGAATATGGTGCAATGGCATATACAACCGTAGTAGTTGCCACAGCCAGTGAATTAGCACCACTTCAATATATTGCACCATATTCAGGTTGTGCAATCGGTGAAGAATGGATGGAAAACGGCGAAGATGTATTAGTAGTTTATGATGATTTAAGTAAACATGCAGCAGCTTACCGTACCTTATCCCTCTTATTAAAGAGAGCACCGGGACGTGAAGCGTACCCAGGTGACGTATTCTACTTGCATTCAAGACTTTTGGAACGTGCAGTTAGAATGAGTGAAGAATATGGCGGCGGTTCTTTAACAGCTCTCCCAATTATCGAAACGCAGGCAGGAGACGTTTCCGCGTATATTCCAACCAATGTAATTTCTATTACAGACGGACAGATTTATTTGGAAACAGAAATGTTTAACTCAGGTTTTAGACCAGCTGTTAATGCAGGTCTTTCCGTATCCAGAGTTGGTGGTTCTGCCCAGATTAAAGCGATGAAGAAAATTGCTGCACCAATTCGTGTGGAATTAGCACAGTATCGTGAACTTGCTGCTTTCTCACAGTTTGGTTCAGAATTAGATGCTGATACAAAAGAAAAATTGGCACAGGGCGAAAGAATTAAAGAAATTTTGAAACAACCTCAGTATCAGCCAATGCCAGTACAGTATCAGGTTATTATCATCTATGTTGCTACCAACAAATACTTATTAGATGTGGCAGTAGAAGATATTACAAGATTTGAAAGCGAATTTTTTGAATTCCTTGATACAAAGTATCCTGAAGTTCCAAATGCAATCGCTACGGAAAAAGTAATTTCTGATGAAACAGAAGAAACACTGAAAAAAGCAATCGGTGAATTTAAAGCAAGTTTTAAATAGGCTTAAGGAAAAGGTGATTTGTTATGGCATCAATGAGAGATATTAAAAGGCGTAAGAGTAGTATCCAAAGCACCCAGCAGATTACAAAAGCCATGAAACTTGTATCCACCGTTAAACTTCAGAGAACGAAGCAACGTGCAGAACAGTCAAAAACTTATTTTGAAGCAATGTATAAAACTGTTACTTCAATGCTTTCCAAAACAGGTGGATTGAACCACCCATATTTAAAAGAAGGAGATTCACCAAAGAAAGCGATTATTGTAATTACTTCAAATAGAGGTTTGGCAGGCGGCTATAACTCAAATGTTACAAAACTCATTACAAAAGGTGATTTCAACAAAGAAGATTTAGTCCTTTATACCATTGGTAAAAAAGGAAATGAAACCTTTAAAAGAATGGGATATCACGTTGCTTGGGATAACTCAGAAATGATTGAAGAACCAAGATATGATGATGCAATGCAACTTAGCAAAGAAATCTTAACAGGTTTTTCAAATGGTGAATTCGGTGAAATTTACTTAGCATATACAGCTTTTAAAAATACCATTAGTCATGAGCCAAAACTCATAAAATTACTTCCTTACGAAGTAGAGGAAAATGAAGAAGTGGTAGAAGACAAGGAAGAAGACAATGTGCTTATGAACTTTGAACCCAAAGATGAAGAAGCATTAAACCTTATCATTCCTAAGTACATTACCAGTCTCATTTTCGGTGGTATGGTAGAAGCAGCAGCAAGTGAAAATGGTGCCAGAATGCAGGCGATGGATTCTGCGACAAGTAACGCGGACGAGATGATTAGTAGTTTATCTCTTATGTATAACAGAGCTCGTCAGGGTTCAATTACGCAGGAATTAACAGAAATTGTGGCCGGTGCAAATGCAATCTCATAGTAGATTGAAAAATAAATGTTTATTTTACCGGTAAAACAAGAAGCGAAAGGAAAGAAAAATGGCAGAGGTTAAGAAAGGAAAAGTCACACAGATTATTAGTGCCGTATTGGACATTAAGTTTCAAAAGGGTCAGCTTCCTGAAATTAACGAAGCAATTAAAATCCCTACAAACGATGGCGGAACATTAGTAGTGGAAGTATCACAGCATTTAGGTGATGACACAGTAAGATGTATCGCTATGGGTCCAACAGACGGATTAGTAAGAGGTATGGAAGCTATCGCAACAGGTGCACCTATCAGTGTTCCAGTTGGCGAAAACACACTTGGTCGTATCTTTAACGTAATCGGTGACCCGATTGATAATAAACCTGCTCCAGAGGGTGTTACTTATGAGCCAATTCATAGACCAGCACCAGAATTTAAAGAGCAGTCAACAGAAACAGAATTATTGGAAACAGGTATTAAAGTCGTTGACCTTCTTTGCCCATATCAAAAAGGTGGTAAAATTGGACTTTTTGGTGGTGCAGGTGTAGGTAAAACAGTATTAATTCAGGAACTAATCCGTAATATTGCCACAGAACACGGTGGATATTCTGTATTTACAGGTGTAGGTGAACGTACAAGAGAAGGAAATGACTTGTATCATGAAATGACTGAATCCGGCGTTATTGATAAAACAACTATGGTATTCGGTCAGATGAACGAACCACCAGGAGCCAGAATGAGAGTTGGTTTAACGGGTCTTACAATGGCAGAATATTTCCGTGATAAAGGTGGTAAGGACGTACTTTTATTCATTGATAATATTTTCCGTTTTACACAGGCAGGTTCAGAAGTTTCTGCACTTCTTGGACGTATGCCTTCTGCGGTAGGTTATCAGCCAACCCTTCAGACAGAAATGGGTGCTTTGCAGGAACGTATTACATCTACTAAGAACGGTTCTATTACTTCCGTTCAGGCGGTATATGTACCAGCCGACGACTTAACTGACCCAGCTCCAGCAACAACATTTGCTCACTTGGATGCAACTACCGTATTATCTCGTTCTATTGTAGAATTAGGTATTTATCCGGCGGTAGACCCATTGGAATCTACATCAAGAATCCTTGACCCAAGAATTGTTGGCGAAGAACATTACAAGGTAGCCCGTGGTGTGCAGGAAATTTTACAGAAATATAAAGAATTACAGGATATTATTGCAATTCTTGGTATGGACGAGTTATCAGAAGATGATAAATTGGTTGTATCCAGAGCAAGAAAAATTCAAAAATTCTTGTCACAGCCATTCTTCGTTGCAGGACAGTTTACAGGTCTTGAAGGAAAATATGTTCCAATTAATGAGACAATTCGTGGCTTTAAAGAAATTCTTGAAGGAAAACATGATGATGTTCCAGAAAGTTATTTCTTAAATGCAGGAACAATCGATGACGTACTTGCCCGCGTGAAGTAAGGGGTGAAAAGTATGGCAGAAGAATTCTTATTAAAAGTAATTACACCGGAACGTGTTTTTTATGAAGATATGGTGACAATGGTGGAATTCAACACAACCGAAGGTGAAATAGGTGTTTATAAAGACCATATTCCATTGACAGTTATTGTAAAGCCTGGGATTCTTACCATTACTACCAAAGACGGTATTAAAAATGCTGCATTACATTCAGGTTTTGCAGAAATTTTACAGGATAAAATCACTATTTTGGCCGAAGTAGTAGAATGGCCGGAAGAAATTGATTTGGATAGAGCCCAGGATGCAAAAGAAAGAGCGGAACACAGATTGCATGAAAAACCGGAAGGTTTGGATGTATATCGAGCTGAAACTGCCCTTTTAAGAGCAATGGCTCGTATTAATGTAATAAAATAAAGAGACAGACCAAAGGACTTTTAAAAGTCTTTTGGTCTTTGTATTTTAGTAGACGAGGGCAGGTATGAACGAGAAAATAGAAGTTTTAAGAAAAAATATTCAGAAGGTAATTGTAGGAAAAGAAACAACCATAGATTTGCTTTTGACCTCACTTTTGGCGAAGGGGCATGTGTTACTTGAAGATATGCCAGGAACTGGTAAAACAAAACTTGCAAAAAGTATTGCAGCATCTATACACGGTGATTTTTCCAGAATTCAGTTTACACCGGATTTGTTACCATCTGACGTAACCGGATTAAATATTTTTGACAGAGAAAAAAATGAATTTGTCCTAAGAAAAGGACCGGTTTTTACCAATATATTATTAGCAGATGAAATTAATAGAGCCACGCCAAGAACCCAGGCAGGACTTTTAGAGTGTATGGCTGAAAAGCAAGTGACCATAGACGGAGAAAAATATACGCTAAACCAGCCTTTTATGGTCATAGCGACACAAAACCCTGTGGAAACTGCGGGAACTTTCCAGTTGCCAGAAGCACAGATGGATAGATTTATGATGAAGCTTTCTATGGGATTTTTAAGTCAGGAAGAAGAAATGAAGGTTTTAGAATTTTATAAAGAAAAGGACCCTATCGATAATCTTCAAAAAGTATTGGAAGTCAAAGATGTTGTGGCTATGCAACAAGGAGCAAATGAAGTTTTTGTACATAAATCTATTATGGAATACATCGTTTCGATTGTCACAGCAACCAGACAAGATTCGGGAGTAGTGATGCCTGTTAGCACCAGAGGGAGTTTGGCACTTTTGCAAGCAGCAAAAGCCTATGCATATATACAAGGCAGAGAATATGTAGTGCCGGAAGATATTAAACTACTGGTAGTACCGGTTTTAGCTCACAGAATTTCCTTAGGTTATGGCTATCAGCAGGATATGGATAATAAGAGAAAAATGCAGGAAATTCTGGATAAACAAATTGTTCCAACAGAAAATTTTGAGGAGAGATAAAAATGGTAATCCTTTGGATTGTGCTATTCACTGGTATTTTATATGTAGTTCAGGCATTTATATATGAAAAATACTGGAAAGTGGGCGTGTTGACACAGGTGCACTTTAGACAGCCTGCCATTTTTGAAGGGGAAAAGGGAGTTTTAGAGGAAGTTGTGGAAAATGCAAAAGCGTTGCCCATAGTTGCTCTAAAAGTAAAGTTTCAAACTTCCAGAAATTTGCGTTTTACAGATGTTACCAATACCGTGGTTACGGATAACTATTATAGAAATGATATTTTATCAGTTATGCCATATAGAAAAATTGTTAGAGAACTGGATTTTACAGGACAAAGGCGAGGCTATTATTGTATTGATGAGATGACGTTAGTGGGCACAGACCTTTTTATGCAAAGGCAGATGGTAAGTGAAAATCCTTGTCATACTACCTTGTATGTCTATCCAAAACCATATAGGCATCAGGCATTTTCCCTAACCTTACAGAAATTAAACGGCGAAATACTCACCAAAAGACATCTTATGGAAGACCCCTTTGAGTTTCGTGGAATCAGAGAATACGAACCCTATGATGATATTCGTTTTATTCACTGGAAATCCACGGCGAAAACTGGTGAATTAAAAGTAATCCAGAAAAATTATACTGCTACAAAAAATATCCGAATATTTATGTATTTAAATCATAGTACAATGATTCACAGGGAAGAACCACTGGAAAATAGCATTCGTATTTTAGCGTCTTTAGTAGAAAATTATTTATCCCTTGGTAGTTGCCTGGAAATTTACAGTAACTGTGAAGACTGTGTTACTGGTCAGATTTTTAGTGTGAAAAAAATGCAAAATGCTGGATATCGGGAGAATTTTTACAAAGCATTGGCAAGACTGGATATTACCAAATTACATACATTTGAAGAAAATATGGAAGAAAAATTGTTTCAGGATATCAACGCAGCAACCATTTTGGTGTCTCCTTATGGAAATGCCGATTTACAGGAAAAACTGCGAGAATACGTGTGGCAAAATGATAGCTTTTACTGGGTTTTTCCAAAGCGAAAGGATGACACAACGGTGATTCATGAAGCTTTGGAAAGACACGTACTACCGGTTGTTTTGGAGGGCAAAGAAGTATGAAAAAAACAAGCTTAGAAATTATAAAAGGCTTCTTTGCTGTCTGTTTAAATGATATACCGATATTGCTGGTAGTCTTTTTGTTTTATGCAGGAATTCTGAAAAGAGAACCGGTATGGTGGAAATATTTTCTTTTAGGAGTCATTCCATTTCTATTCTTTTTGATACGCTATTATCAGGTACATCTGGCAGGCTTCTTTGCCTTACATATCGGTATAGTGGGATGCAGTTATTTCCTGGCGGAAAGTCTTGATGAAAAAATTATATTTATGCTAATGGGAATCTTGTTTTTTGGATTATCCATCTATACGAAAGTAGTAAAAAAACAGGCGGAGGACCTTATCCTTTTTGCTGCTATGACTTTTGTGATTGCCTTTATTACCTATTTTGCTGCACTTTCTGGCGTAGGGCAACAGGGGGCGTATCAAGTAGTAACCTTTGTGATTGTGTATATTATCCTTTACCTTTTATATCAGTATTTTAAGGGATTTTTAGAATACATAAGAAATAACGAAATCAGTACGAAAAATATCCCGAAAAAGCACATTTTTTTAACAGGTTCCAGTGCAATGGCGGGCTTCCTTATTGTATTTGTTGGCTGTGCAGCCCTGATAGCCAAAGGGAATTTGTTTTCTAATCTTATATATAAGATTAGAGACTTGATAGAACGTTTTTTAATTTGGCTGTTGAGTCTTGCACCGGAGGGGATGGAACAGGGTACAAAAGTCGAAGAAACAGTAGAAGAAGTAAATTTTGTGGAAGGCTTACAAGGAGAGACTGAAAACGTACAGCATCTGCCAGAAGAACTGGTGAAAGCCATTGATTATATTGTAACGATTGGTGCTTATGTGATTTCTTTAGCGGCGATTTTGCTTTTGGCGTACCTTGCGATTCGGGCGATTCAAGCGGCGTTTCGCATAAAACGGGAGCAGCATGAAGAAGAAAACATATTGCCAAGAGAAAAAGTGACAAAGCTTCCTCGAAAGCCAAAGCTTATAAGGGCGAAAGAAAAACAGATATCCAAAGAGAGAAAGATTAGGAAACTGTATGAAGACTTGATTGTGAAAAAAACGATTCAAGGAAAAAGCGATAAACACGAGAGAAAAGCTCTGCTGACCGGGTTAAAATATAAAACACCTTTGCAACAGTGTGATTCGGTGCAGGAGAAAGAGACGATACACATTCTTTATGAAAAGGCTAGATATTCTGGAAAAGAAATTACGAAAGAGGACCTGCGGCAGATGAGGACAGCTTGCATAAAAGAGGGAAAAAATAGTCTTTCATAAAAGTGGCTCATAGGAAAGAAATGCATATATTAAGTATAAAGATAACAAGGAAGACGCTTATGTATCGCAATTCGGTTATACCTTTTTACTTAGCATATCCTGACTATCCTATGTACCTAGACGAGTATCGAAAAATGCAGGATTTAGAGTGTTTGCAGGCTATGTACCCGGCAACGGTAAAGGCCTATCAGAAAAAAATAAATCAGGTTCTTGATAGAATAGACTATGAGGGAAGTATGATTTATGATGAATACCCTGACCGAATCAGTTTGTATAAACTGGCGTCAGATATTACGCAGATGATTGTGCGGGAGCAAACACAAAACGGTGAAATGGGAAAAGGGCAGGATAGTGCAGAACACATAGGTACGATAGTGCAAATTCTACTGTATTATGAAATTCATAAAAGACGTTATAAAAGGACAGATAGTTTCTTAAAATTTTAGTTGTCCTTTTATGCTAAAGCCATTAAAATATAGTCATAGCCGATTGGTGTGTGGCTATATTTTTTTTGATTTGAAGGAAAGCACTATGCAAAAGCTGATTGAAATATTAAACGAGACCTTTTCCGATGAATTGCATCAAGTGATTTTAAGTAATTCTAAGGATAAGGAAAAAATAGTAAAAGTAAAAATTCGTCCAGTTTTGTTAAAGGACAAGCTCTATTTTCAGGAGACAGCCTATATTGGAACAAAAGTATTCCATGAAAACTATGAAAAGGGCGAGATAATAGAACGAGTTGCAAAATATTTGCAAGAGACTTTTAAACAAGGAGAAATAGAGACTTTAAATTTTAAGGCAATTATTCTTGTAAGTAAAAAAGGAAAGATTACTGTCAAAAAACAAATGTTAAAAAAAGAGAGTATGGAAAATGCTAAAGAGACAAGCCTTTCTCATAATCGAAAAAAACAATATTTGTTAGATGTGAATAAAACGATTGATTTTTTGGTGGACTTAGGCGTACAAAATAAAGATGGTAATATCAATAAATCCAAATATGACAAATTTAAACAGATTAATCGGTATTTGGAATTTGTCAGAGATGTTTTACCCTATTTGGATAAGGAAAAGCAAATCCGAATCATTGATTTTGGTTGTGGAAAGTCCTATTTGACTTTTGCTTTGTACTACTATCTTCATGAGATGCTAGGGTATAATCTTTCAGTTGTTGGGCTAGACTTAAAGGAAGATGTCATCGCTCACTGTAATGCATTAAGTCAAAAATATGGCTACAAAGATTTGCGATTTATTCGTGGAGATATTGCCACCTATGAAGATACTAAAGACGTTGATATGGTAGTATCTTTGCACGCTTGTGATACGGCCACAGATTATGCCCTGCAAAAGGCAATTAGCTGGAATGCAAAGGTTATTTTTGCCGTACCTTGTTGCCAACACGAAGTTAACCGACAACTGCAGTCTAATTTACTGGAACCAGCCTTAAAATATGGTGTGATAAAAGAACGAATTGCCGCTCTTTTGACAGATGCCATTCGTGCCAATTTGTTAGAAGAAGTAGGCTACGATACGGCAATACTGGAATTTATCGATATGGAACATACCCCAAAGAATCTTCTGATTCGTGCTGTGAAAAAAGCGAAGATGAAAAAAATCGATGAAAACAAAAAACTTTACGAAATGACGTCACAGTTACATATCAATACTACCTTGCAAAAACAATTAGCAAATGGAGAAAATGATGAAAAAAAGGAATGAATTAACAAAAGATAATTATCTGATGATAGGTGTCCTATTTTTAAATGCGATTTATGGAGTTTTATTAACCTATTTGCATTATAATCAGACATTTTTTGTGGAAGGTGCTCCTTTTGAAGCGGATTTATCTTTTCATATAAGAATGGCGGTGGAGGATAACTGGTTTTATAGTTTCACAGCGTTTATATATGTATTTTTATATAAACTGCCCTTTGGCAATATGTTAATAGCTTTATTTTTAGCTGTGTGTCATTTGGGAACAATATATGGAACTTACTTGCTTTTAAAAGAAATATGGAAGCATTACGGTTTGCAGCTTAAAAATGGAATGACCTACCTTTTGGCAACAGGGCTGAATCTGGTTATGGCATTTTATGTAAAAGCAGTGAATTACAGGCATTACATTGGCTATCAAAATGCGACAGTGTGGCATAATTCTACTTACATTTGTATGAAATTTGCTTCAGTATTTGTTTTATGGTATGTTTTAAAACTGATGAATAGTTATAAAGAAAAACTCACTGTGAAACAGTGGATAACCTTTTCTTTATTACTTGTACTATCTACCGGCGTAAAGCCAAGTTTTTTACTGGTATTTGCTCCGGTTATGGCTCTGATGTTACTGGCGGATTTATTTCAAAAAGTAAAATTTTCTAAAATTTTTGCTTTCGGAATGACAGTAGTACCGTCATTAGCGATTGTATTGTGGCAAAATTTAGTACTTTTTGGAGAAGATACGGGAAATGGATTTATTATAAAACCATTCTATACCTTGGCTCAAAGAAGCGATAATCCGAAGGTCGCCCTATTATTTTCTGTATTGTTTCCAGCGATTGTGGGCATTTTCCATATAAAAGATGTGTGGAAGGATAAGGTCTATCTGGGAAGTTTGATGATTTGGGCGGTAGGATTTTTAGAGGTCTTTTTATTTGTAGAATCCGGAAACCGAAGCAAAGACGCGAACTTTATGTGGGGATATTCCATTTCGCTATTTGTACTGTTTGTAATATCGTTAGTACGACTTGTAAGAGATTTTAAGAATAAAAATTTTTTAAGTAAATTTAAGAGTTTACGATATGCTTATTTGGGTGTGGCAACGGCGTGTTTTGTCTACCATATTTTATCAGGTATCTGGTTTTTGGGAATTTTATTGACTGGAGCCACATATTTTTCATAGAAGTCTTAAGAAAGGAGAGTATATATGAAACTGTCAGTAATTAAAGGTACAGTATTTGGTGTTGTATTTTTTATCGCACTCATTATGTTTGGTATCTTAACAAACCGCGGTAATATGGATATGACTGCCAAAATGGAAGAAGCTACATTACCATATGTATATTTAGATGTGGCTGACAGGGAAGTGAACTGTTTGTATGGATACTGTAATCCGATAGAAACAGCTTATATACAAGATTGCATTACTCCCTTGCCTGAAGATAGAAGTTTGAGCCTTAGCATTGTGGAAAACGGGGATAAGGTAGAAAATATTGCTTATGAATTAAGAAGTATTGATGGAAATCGTTTGATAGAGAGTAATACGATTGGTGAGTTTGATAGAGAAGAAAATATTTTAAGTGCCAATATTAAATTTAAAGATTTGTTGGAAACGAATACGGAGTATATGATGGTATTGCTTCTGGATACAGAAGACAGAGATACTTTATATTATTATTCTAAAATTATTATTTGTGATAATGCATATATTGGAGAAAGTATTGATTTTGTTATGGATTTCCATAATAAAACCTACGACAAAGAAAAGGCAACCAGCATTACAAAATATTTGGAATCTTCTTCCAGTGCGGATAACTCCAATTTTTATTCCGTAAATATTCATAGTAGTTTTGAACAGGTTACTTGGGGAAACCTAGCACCAAAGGAGGAAATGGCTCCAACCATTACTATTTTGGAAATCAATGATGCAATCAGTAGCTATGAACTGAATTATGTAGTTTCCAATACAGAAGATAACACAGTGAATTATTACCGCGTTACTGAGTATTTCAGAGTACGTCATACGGAATCGAGAATGTATCTTTTAGAATATGAAAGAAATATGGAAAAAATGTTTGAGCCAACGAAGGATAATTATGATAGTACCAAAATTATTCTGGGAATTGGTGATACCAATATTGATTTATCGGAAAGTGATGATGGCAAAAACTTAGCCTTTGTGACGGCAGACCGTTTATTTGCCTTTAATATCACAGATGAAAAGATGTCCTTATTGTTTAGCTTTTACGACCCGCAGAATCTGAATGTGGCAGAGTTAAATAATGAACATGATATTAAAATATTGAATGTTGATGAAACTGGAAATATTACCTTTATGGTGTATGGATATATGAATCGCGGTATGCACGAGGGAAATGTGGGTGTAGCCGTGTATACCTATAACAGTTTATCTTCTGTGGTAAGTGAACAGGTATATATTCCTTATGAAAAATCTTACGAGATTTTGAAACAGGATATTCAAAAACTATCATACATTAATCGTAATAATAAATTGTATTTGTCTTTGGAAAAAGCCATTTATGAAATCAATATTACGGAAAAAGCCTATCAGATATTGGCAACGGAAATGGAAACCGGGGAGTACAAGATTTCTGAAACCGGCAGAATGGTAGTATGGCAGGATTCTTTGGAAAGTGATTATTCTGCAAGAAAACTTTACCTAATGGATTTAAGTACCGAAGAGGTTATGGAAATTGATGCTGGAGAAGGGGAATATATTAGAGCACTTGGCTTTATTGGAGAAGATTTGGTATATGGTCTTGCTAATCAAACAGATGTTTTAACTGATGAGAACGATGAAGTTGTATTTCATATGCATTCTATTGTGATACAAAATGAAACAGGATTTGTGCTAAAACTATATAAACAGGATAATATTTATGTGGTAGATGCCAATATAGAAGAAGATATGATTCATCTAACCAGAGTAGAGAAGGTGACAAATGGAGAAAATGTAACCTTCAAAAAAACTACTGATGACCAAATTGTCAGTGCTAAAGATGATACCAATGGTGAAAACTATGTGGAAACCGGTTATTCTAATTTGTATAAGAATTTCGTACGTATTGTAATAGATGGTAAAATTACTCCGAAAAATGTGCAATATGCAGAGCCGGAACAGGAGTTATATGAGGGTGATAAGAGTCTCCATATGACGTTTGAAAATAACTATGAAAGATTTTATGTTTATAACGCCAGAGGAATACTGGGTATTTATGATAAAGAGGCAGAAGCTGTCAAATATGCTATCGGTTCTAATGCGTGGGTTATAAACGATTATGGTTCATATGTCTGGAGAAAAGAAAGCAGAAGTACCAAAAATCAGATTATGGCAATTACAGCCAGCGAAAGTACAGAAGAAAAAAATAGTCTGAGTGTGTGTATGGATACGATTTTAGCCTATGAAGGAATTATGAGAAATACGGCATACCTTTTAGAACAGGGAGAGACGGTTACACAGATACTAAGTGAAAATCTGGAAAACGTACAAGTGCTGGAATTAACCGGTTGTAGCCTTGATAACGTACTTTACTATGTGAATATGGATATTCCGGTTATGGTAAGATTAGGTGCTAGAAAGGCAATATTAGTTACCGGCTTCAACGATTCGGAAGTAGTCATTATGGACCCGGATACAAATTCCTTGTCTAAAATGAAAAAGAAACAAGCCGAAACGATGTTTGAAGAAGCCGGCAGCCATTATATTACCTATGTTCCAATCAGTTAGAAAAAGCTATTTTTCATAGGGAGGAAATAATACATTTTTGTATTTCCCAAGGACAGACAACAAAAGGAGTCCTAAAATGCCGCAGGAAATAATTTCACCAATACCAACCGTAATGGCAAAATACCATATAGTGCCTTCAAAACGATAGACGAAAGATAGCACCAGTGGAACAATAATTGTATTTGAAAGAATAGGCGGGAGTGGAGCTAAAAATTTCCACTTCCGCAATTTGTAGGTAAAAATAGCACCAAGCAAAGTGGCGATGCTTCCAAACAGAATATCAAGAGGCACGCAGCCTGTCAGAATATTGCTTAAAATACAACCTACAAAAAGACCTGGAATGGCAGCAGGTGTAAAATAGGGCAATATGGTTAGTGCTTCGGAAAAACGAACCTGAATTGCGTAATTGGCAAGACCTAATGCGTTGGCAATTAGTGTCAGAACAACATAAAGAGCCGCAATAATAGCAGCGTGGGCAATAAATAATGCCTTAGAATTTTTTTTCATATAATTTTCTCTCCTTAGTTTTGTTTTTTGACCACCGTAGATGTAGTGGTTGGGTCAGGATGGTTACGAACTGACCGAGAGTAAGTATAGCCTTAACCATACTGTATGTCAAGAGATAATTATATACTAAAAAACATAAAAGAAGGATGCCAAAATTTTGGCACCCTTTTTTTATGTTTTTTAGATAGTTTCATTATTTTTGTATCTTGTAACAACGCTCTGGATTCTTTCTACTGGATTTAACAAGTCACTGATAGAAGAATCATGGTTTAATGTGTCGATAATATAAGCAATATATTTACTCATATCACAGTTAATGTACCAAGGTTTTTCTAATAATTCTGGTGACTGATAAATAAGGTTTGTAGTAAGAACCTTATCAATTAATCCTTTTTCGTATGCTTCATCGAATTTTTCAAGTCCGTTTGTGAATAAACCGAAGGTAGAGAATACGAAGATTCTATTGGCTTTTCTTGCCTTTAAGGCAGCAGCTACTTCAAGCATACTTTCACCGGAAGAAATCATATCGTCAATGATAATCATATCTTTTCCTTCTACACTTGTTCCGAGGAATTCATGAGCTACGATTGGGTTACGACCATTTACAATCTTTGTATAGTCTCGTCTCTTATAGAACATACCCATATCCAAACCGAGAACGTTGGCAATATAAATAGCTCGTCCCATACCGCCTTCATCAGGGCTGATTACCATCATATGATTTGAATCAATATTCAGACCCTTTACTTCTCGTAAAAGACCTTTAATAAACTGGTATGCAGGCTGAATCGTTTCAAAACCATGAAGCGGAATAGCATTTTGAACACGTGGGTCGTGAGCATCAAAAGTAATAATGTTATCTACACCCATTTTTACCAATTCCTGAAGTGCTAATGCACAGTCCAAAGATTCTCTGGAAGTTCTCTTATGCTGTCTACTTTCATAAAGGAATGGCATAATAACAGTGATTCTTCTTGCTTTACCACCTACGGCAGCGATAATTCTCTTTAAGTCTTGATAGTGGTCATCAGGAGACATATGATTTTCATGTCCGCTAAGAGAATAAGTCAGACTATAATTTGCTACGTCTACTAAAAGATAAAGGTCTGTACCACGAACAGATTCGTTAATAACACCTTTGGCTTCACCAGAACCAAAACGTGGAACTTTTGCTTCTAAAATGTAAGATGGACGCTGATAACCTGAAAATGCGAGGCTGTCTTTGTGTTCGCTTTCACGTTCTGTTCTCCATTTTACAAGATAATAATCTACTTTTTCGCCCAGGGAACGACAACCTGCTAAAGGAATCATTCCTAAAGAGCCAACTGGTATAGTTTCTAAATTACGTTTTTCTTCACGTGTACCCATGAAAAAATCCTCACTTTCTTTTATGGAAGCTGTTTTTTGTATATACGAATGTCCGGACCGGACAATTTGCACAATTTATATTTTGTCGAAATTCTGGAAAAAATTCTGTCGGAGTATAATTCACGCAAATCCTTTAAAGAAAGATTGGTAGAAATAATCGTGGATTTATTCCGTAAAATTCTTTCGTTAATCAATGAAAAAAGTCTGGTAGAAATGTAACTATTGGTTAATTCTGTACCAAGGTCGTCAATTACCACCAAGTCACAATTATATATATCTTCTTTGCTGGTGTAAAGGTTTTCTTTGGATTCTTTAGAAAAATCGTTTTCCTTAAGCACCTCAAATAGATGAGAAGAACTAAAATAAAGCACCGAATAGCCTTTATCTAAAAGCTCCTTTGCCACACAACAGGAAAGGAAAGACTTTCCAACCCCTACATTTCCGTAAAGGAAAAGATTGTCTTTTGTATGCTTAAAATCATTTACAAAGCGATGGCATAAAGCCACGGCCTCGCGAAAACGCTGCAAGTCTTCTCCTTGATAATATTCTTCGGATAAAGCATCAAAATTATCCGTTTTTAGTAAAGAAGCAATGTTGGATTGCTCGTACAAAAGCGAAAGTATCTGGTTTTTTAGGCATATACATTTTTCGCCGCCTATATAACCGGTATCTTTGCACATAGGACAAGTATATTGCATTTGTAAATAATCTTTTGGAAAACCATTACTTACTAATAATTGTTCTTTCTGCTTTGATAAATCCAAAAGGCACGCTTTTAGGTCGCAAAGTGCAGAGTTATTGCCTTCAATTAATTGCTTTCCATAGGATAAAGATACAGTAGAAACTGCTTCATCTAAGGATTTATATTCAGGAATTTTGGCGTAAACTTCTTCAAAACGCTTATTTAATTCGTGTTTATGCTGTAATTGTGTTCTGTCATATTTACGCATAATGGCATCAAACTGCGTATTGTCTATGGCCATAATGGTTCCTCCTTAATTGCTGAGTAGTTGCTTTTCTAATGCATCAAAATCGTAGTCACGTTGCTCAAACTGATAAAAACTGCCTTTTTTGTAGGTTGGCTTTTGCGTGGTAGAAGGGGCTTTTCGCTTTTTAAAATCCTCATCAAGTTTTTCCACATCTTTCATAGTAATAACCTGGCTGTTCTTCCAGCTTTTCAAAATTGTGTCTGCATATTGTAAACGGTTTTTATCCGTTCCTGTTACCGAACGCTTGCAAGCTTCTAAAATAATATCATCTGTAAAACCTAAATCCTTTGACCAGGTATGAACATAGGAAGCTTCTTCTTCGGTTGGTATGGTAGCTTTTCCTAATGCCTTCATAACGGTATACACAATTTTCGCATATTTATAGGAGAATTCTTTTGCCTGAGCAGGAGTCTTAATACCGTTTTCTACCCAGTTAATAGCCACTTTTTCTATGTAATGAAAATCCGATTTGCCGCGTTCGATGCAATACTGAAATAAATAATCAATTAAATCATCTGACATTTTTAATGTTTCAGAGAAGAAATAAATCGTCTGTAAATCAGTGGCAGACAGCGGTTTTTTTAAATAAGTTTCTACAATAAATAATAGTTCGCTGGCAGTCTCTTTTTCCTTAAACTGTTTTAAGTCATCAAGGGAATACACTGGCTTTTCATAAGAGTTAGTGGAAGGTGTATTAGGTGCAGAAGAAGGAATTTTTGTCTCCTTTCCCTTACTAACTTCCGGTTTTTTAATAGATATAGCTGCTTCCCCATTTTTTTTAGGAAAAGGAAGAAGTTGAATACCACATAACTGATTTTGCTCATTCGTATTCAGTGACAATATGCCCTGCTTTTCCCAATATTTTAACGCACGTATAATGTCTTTTTCAGGATAATTCAAAAAGTCTGCCATTTCGCACACACTGGTAGACAGACCTTCTCCCATAGTACGAAGAAGATATAAATAAATCTTAATCTGAGCAGCGTTCGCATCAGTCATATATTCATCTATAAAATAGTTGGATACGACAGTGGTTTTGTAACTGCTATCCTGATAAATAGTTAATGGGGTCATATTTTCACCTGTTTTCTTATTTTTAAAGCAAAGCAAATTATAGCACAGGAATTAAAAAAAGAAAATAGTCAAAACGTCGCAAACCCTTGTAAATACTGGGGTTTCAGGCTGATGTGGATAATGTGGATAATGTGGAAAGCCAGATGAAAAACTTGTGAAAATTCTGCAAAATAACGTAAAAAGTGCTGTTTTCAAAATACGTCTTTTTTCCACATTATGAGATAAAAATATCCACAAAATCTTTGCGAAGTTATACGCAAAAAAGTTGTGGATAATGTGGAAAACTATTTTCCGATTAAATTTTCACCGATTTTTACAACATCTCCGGCACCCATAGTTATCAACAAATCGCCGTTGATACATTTTTCTAATAAAAAATTTTCAATTTCATCAAAAGAAGGGAAATAATAACATTTATGTCCCAGTTTTTCAATTTCTGCCTGTAAAGTTTTTGAACTGATACCTAAAGTATCCTTTTCTCTTGCGGCATAAATGTCTGCTAAAATAATATTTTCAGCCAAAGATAGTGCTTTGGCAAAATCTTCTAAAAAGGCTTTCGTTCTGGTGTAGGTATGTGGTTGAAATACACACCATAGGTGGTTATGCGGGTAGTTTTCGGCAGCCTTTAAGGTTGCACGAATTTCTGTTGGGTGATGAGCGTAGTCATCAATGATGGTTACGCCTCCAATTTTTCCTTTATAATCAAAACGTCTATTGGTGCCGCCAAAGGCTTTCAAAGCTTCACTCGTAGTTTTGGCATCAATTCCCTCTAAATCTGCAAAGGCAATGGAAGCAAGAGCATTACTGATATTGTGCATTCCAGGTACGCTTAGGGAATAGGAAAGAACTTCGCCGTCCTTCTTATTGACAGTAAAGGTTGGATAGCCATTTTCGTTGTATATGATGTTGGAAGCATAATAGTCGTCTGTTTCATTGAATCCATAAGTAACTACCTTACAAGATAAATCTTTGATAAGGTCCTTATAGTTATCAATTTCACTATTGATAATTAATGTTCCATCTCCTGGCAATAAATTTGCAAAGCGATGGAAGGAATCTCGGATTTCATTGATATCTTTAAAGAAGTCTAAATGGTCTTCTTCTATATTTAATATGATGGCAGTTTTTGGGAAAAAGCTTAAGAAACTGTTGGTATATTCACAAGCTTCTGTTACAAAATATTTTCCTTGACCTACACGGATATTACCACCAATGGACTTATAAATTCCGCCAATCGATAAAGTTGGGTCAGTGTCGGCTTCTAATAATATTTCGGAAATCATAGAAGTGGTTGTGGTTTTTCCGTGAGTTCCACTAATTGCCACAGGTAATTCGTAATTTTTCATAAGCTGCCCTAATAGCTGTGCACGGGATAATGTTGGAATTTTTTTGTCTACCATAGCCTGCCATTCCGGATTATCTTCTTTAATGGCACTTGTATATACGATGACATCAATATCGTCAGTAATATTTTCGTAGCGTTGTCCATAAAATATAGTAGCTCCCTTTTTAATAAGGAGATCTGTCAGTTCAGATTGCTTCATATCAGAGCCGGATACGGTAAAGTTTTTATCCAACAGAATTTCTGCAAGACCACTCATACTGATACCGCCGATGCCTATGAAATAAACGTGAACCGGATTGTCAAATTTTACCTGATACATAAGTCCCAACCTCTTTTATAATTAATTTTGAAATTTCTTATAAAACAAAACCATTCTAATGTATTATACGCACTTTGAGAAAAAAAACCAATACCAGAAGGAATAATTTTTATAAGGGTTTCTAAAGGAATGTGCAAAAGTAACAAAGCGAGAGACAAAAATTCTGAAAAATTGTCAAAAATACCCATAAAATAGCGTTTCCAATATTCACTTTTACAAAAATATATGTTATAATTTATTAACCCACAAGGGAATATTCTGACAAGAGGTAAGAACATGATTAAAAAAGAGATGATAGCTATGCTTTTGGCGGGCGGACAAGGAAGCCGACTTGGAGTGTTGACCTCTAAGGTTGCGAAACCCGCAGTGGCATTTGGGGGGAAATATCGTATTATTGATTTCCCGCTAAGTAATTGTATAAATTCAGGGGTAGATACGGTTGGTGTATTGACCCAGTATCAACCACTTAGGTTGAATACACATATCGGCATTGGAATTCCGTGGGATTTGGACCGTAATATTGGCGGTGTTACCATTCTACCACCCTATGAAAAGAGCCAGAATAGTGAATGGTATACAGGAACAGCCAATGCGATTTATCAAAATATAGATTATATGGAGAGCTTTAATCCGGATTATGTATTAATCTTATCCGGCGACCACATCTATAAGATGGATTATGAAGCAATGTTAGAATTTCATAAGAGGAATGGTTCTGACGTAACGATTGCGGTTATGCCTGTTCCTATGGAGGAAGCAAGCCGCTTTGGTATTATGATTACAGACGATAATCGTAAAATTTGTGATTTTGAAGAAAAACCGGAAAATCCGCGAAGTAACTTGGCTTCAATGGGTATTTACATATTCAGTTGGAAGACTCTTAAGGCAGCTTTGATAGCCAATGCAGAGCAATCTGGTTTGGATTTTGGTAAACACATTATTCCTTTCTGTCACGCACAGAATAAGGCGATGTATGCATATGAATTTAACGGCTACTGGAAGGATGTAGGAACGCTGCATTCTTACTGGATGGCAAATATGGAGCTGATAGATTTGGTTCCGGATTTTAACTTATACGAAGAATATTGGAAAATTTATACAAAAAGTCAGGCGTTACCACCCCAGTATTTCTCTTACGACAGTGTCGTAGAACGGAGTATCGTAGGGGAGGGCAGTGAAATATATGGTCAGGTATATAATTCCGTAATTGGTTGTGGAGTAACAATCGGCAAGGGTACGGTAATTAGAGATTCTATTATTATGAATGAAACCGTTATTGGTGAAAATTGTGAAGTGTATAAAGGAATCATTGCAGAAAATGTAGTCCTTGGTAATTATGTAAAATTGGGTATTGGCGAGGAAGCTCCAAATGAAAGGGACCCACATATTTACACTCACGGTATTGTGACGATTGGTGAAAAGAGCATCATTCCTGATGGAATTAGTATAGGTAAGAATTCCGTAGTTTCAGGGGTTACAACCTACGAAGATTATGAGAATAATTATCTCCCAAGTGGAAAAGCATTGTTGAAAGCAGGTGGAGAGAAATGAGAGCAGTAGGAATTATTTTAGCCGGTGGCAACAACCATAGAATGAAAGAGTTGTCTCAAAAAAGAGCCATAGCAGCCATGCCTATTGCAGGCAGTTATCGAAGCATCGACTTTGCACTAAGTAATATGTCAAACTCACATATTCAGCAAGTGGCAGTTATGACGCAGTACAATGCTGGAAGCTTAAATGACCACTTAAATTCATCGAAATGGTGGGATTTTGGACGCAAGCAAGGCGGTTTAACTGTATTTACACCAAGTATGACCAGTGAAAATAGTTTCTGGTATAGAGGTACAGCAGATGCTATTTATCAAAATCTTGCATATTTGAAAAACTGTCACGAACCATATGTAGTCATTGCATCCGGAGATTGTGTCTACAAGATGGACTATAATAAGGTGCTGGAATACCATATTAATAAGCAGGCAGATTTCACAATCGTTGTAAAAGAAATGCCCGCAGAAGTAAATGTAGAGCGATTTGGAACTATACAGATGGACGCGGATAATCGAATTACCGGTTTTGAAGAAAAACCGATTGTTGCAAAATCGAATACAATTTCCTGTGGTATTTATGTAGTTCGTAGAAGACAGTTAATTGATCTGATTGAGCAAAGTGCAGAAGAAGGCAGATTTGATTTAGTAAAAGACATTCTAATTCGTTTTAAAGATATGAAACGAATATACGGTTATAAAATGGAAGGCTACTGGCAGAATATAGCCACAGTAGAAGACTATTTTCATACCAATATGGATTTCCTTAAGAAAGAGATTCGAGACTTTTTCTTTAGAGAATATCCGGACATCTACACGAAGGTAGATGATTTACCACCAGCCAAGTACAATTATGGTGTACAGGTGAAAAACAGTTTGGTCGGTAGTGGCTGTATCGTAAATGGTACTATCGAAGATTCTGTTGTATTTAAGAAAGCATACATTGGTAATAATTGTTACATCAAGAACTCAATTATTATGAATGATGTGTATATAGCAGATAATTGTCACATTGAGAACTGTATCGTAGAAAGTCATGGTACAATTCGCGAAAATTCATACTTCAAGGGAGAAGACGGAATCAGAATTCTAATTGAAAAAAATGACAGATATGTAATTTGACATCTTGGGAAAAACAAAGCACAAAGGGGATAACCAAAAAGCAGGGGGGCAACCGGATGAAAGTTACAGATGTAAGGGTTCGTAAGATTACAAATGAAGGTAAGATGAAGGCAGTAGTTTCTATTACGCTTGATGATGAGTTTGTAGTACATGATATCAAGGTAATTGAGGGTGAAAAAGGTTTATTCATTGCTATGCCAAGTAAAAAGGGGAATGATGGTGAGTACCGAGATATTGCTCACCCAATATCTGCGACAACCAGAGCAGAAGTGCAAAGGTTAATTTTAGAGAAGTATGAACAGACAATCAAAGAAATGGAAAGCTAGAAATATAAAAATTTCTCGGAAAATCTTCTAGCTAAAAGAAAGAGAATTCGCTTAAAAGTAGCGGATTCTCTTTCTTTGTGTCAAAAGGAAAATCTTTTTTTCTTACATCACTTATGCTATGATAGGCATAGCGTTCAAAATGCTTTAGAAAAATATGGAGGCTTATTCTATATGTATATAATTGTAGGTTTAGGAAACCCCAAAAAAGAATATGATAATACAAGACACAATATAGGGTTTGATGTTATAGATGTATTGGCAGACAAAAATAGAATTGGTGTGTCAGAAAAGAAACATAAGGCACTAATTGGAAAGGGAATCATTGCCGGACAAAAAGTCGTGTTGGTAAAACCTCAAACTTTTATGAATTTGAGCGGCGAATCCGTACGAGAAGTCATAGACTATTACAAGATAGATGAGGAAAGTGAATTGATAGTAATTTCTGATGATATCAGTTTAGATGTGGGGCAGCTTCGCATTCGAAAAAAAGGTAGTGCGGGGGGACATAATGGGCTGAAAAATATTATTCTGCACCTAGGTCATGACAAGTTCCAAAGAATTAAAATGGGTGTCGGTGAGAAACCGAAAAATTATGATTTGGCTGACTATGTGCTGGGACATTTTTCCAAAGAAGAAAGAGTAGTTATGGACGAAAGCGTATTAGATGCCTGTAAAGCAATCGAAATGATGATAAATGAAGATACAGATGGTGCTATGAACCTTTATAACAAAAAGAAAAGTGAGTCATAGCCTTTCTATATAAATCAAAATGTTAAAGTGAGGTAAGAAAAGTGAAGTTTTTAACTGCACCAATGCAGGAAATGATGGCATTTGAAGAAGCCACAAAGTTACTTGCGAAAAAAGAAGTAAATATTGGTTTTTCGGGTTTGTCTGACAGTTCAAAACTTCATATGACATTTGGACTTGCCGAAAAATTCCGTAATAAGCTGATTATTACATATAGTGATATGAAGGCAAGAGAGATATACGAAGAATACCGATTTTATGAACGAATGACTGTTAGTTATCCGGCAAAAGACCTGATTTTTTATCAGGCAGATATCCACGGAAATGAACTGATAAAAGAACGTGTAAAAACTTTGCGGAGAATTGTAGAAGGAAGACCGGTTACAGTGGTAACCACCTTTGATAGTTTAATGACCCCGCAAGTGCCACTTTCCATCTGGAAAGCTCATATTTTGAAAATCTGTAAAGGTGGAGCAATAGAGGAAAAAAATCTGGCGACTCGTCTTGTGAATATGGGCTATGAGAAAAATTATCAGGTAGAAGCACCGGGGCAGTTTAGTATTCGAGGCGGAATTTTAGATATTTTTGATTTGACAGAAGAAAATCCATATCGAATTGAGCTTTGGGGAGATGAAGTGGAATCTATCCGTAGCTTTGACATTTTAAGTCAGCGTTCCATTGAGAAGTTGGAGTCTGTGTCAATATATCCTGCCACAGAATTGGTATTAAGAAGTAAGGATAGAGAAGAAGGACTTGCTAAAATTCAACAAGAATGCAAAGAAACGGCAGCAAAGTTCCGAAAAAGAGGCAAACCAGAGGAAGCGACCCGATTGGAAAAGCAAATTGCCGGTCTATTAGAGCAAATTGAATTTCAAGCGAGTGCTAATTTGGATGGATACATCCATTATTTTTATGAATATACAGACTCGTTTTTAGATTTTTTTGAAAAAGAAAATTCCATTGTTGTTTTAGATGAGCCGGTTAGAATAAGAGAACATGCAAGTGCGGTGGAATTGGAATTTCGTGAGAGTATGATGCACCGAATGGAAAAAGGGTATCTGTTACCAAAACAGATGAACCTTTTATTTAGTGTGGAAGAAACTGCGGCACATATTATGGGAAGAAGAAGCCTGTCTGTTATGGCACTGGATATGAAGAATCCAATCATTAAAGCGGAACATAAATTTGATATTATAGCAAAAAGCATTTCTTCCTACAACAATAGCTTTGAGGCTTTAGTAAAAGATTTAGAAAAATATCGAAAAAATGGATATCGCATTGTTATTTTATCTGGTTCAAGAAGTAGAGCTATGCGTCTTGCAAATAATTTACAGGATATGGAAATTCCTGCATTTTTTTCTGAGAATCCAATGCGTACCTTAAATCCTGGCGAAGTGATGACTTATTATGGCTCGATTCACAAGGGATTTGAGTATCCTCTTATCAAATTGGTTGTTATCAGTGAAAGTGACATTTTTGCGGCAGAAAAGAAAAAGAAGAAACATAAGACCCAATACGAAGGTCAGAAAATACAGAATTTTACAGATTTAAAAGTTGGCGACTATGTGGTTCATGAGCATCATGGACTTGGAATTTACCGTGGAATAGAAAAGGTAGAGGTAGACAAAGTTGCCAAAGATTATATGAAAATTGAGTATCGAGATGGTGGCAATCTGTATGTACTTGCTACCGGTTTTTCCGTCATCCAAAAATATGCCTCCAGCGATGCAAAGAAACCCAAAATCAATAAATTGGGTAGTAAAGAGTGGTCGAATACCAAGTCCAAAGTGCGTGGGGCAGTCAATGAGGTAGCCAAGGATTTGGTACAGCTTTATGCCATAAGGCAGCAAAAAGAAGGCTATCCTTTTTCAAAAGATACGGTTTGGCAAAAGGAATTTGAAGAAATGTTCCCATTTGAAGAAACTGCTGACCAGTTATCTGCCATCGAGGATACAAAAAAAGATATGGAAAGTACCAAAATTATGGACCGACTTATTTGTGGTGATGTTGGCTATGGTAAGACAGAAGTGGCTATTCGAGCGGCTTTCAAGGCAGTGCAGGAGGGAAAACAGGTGGTGGTTTTAGTGCCCACTACTATTTTGGCACAACAGCATTACAACACCTTTTCCCAGCGAATGAAGGATTTTCCAATTCGTGTGGATTTACTTTCCAGATTTAGAACTCAGGCAGAAGTAAAAAGAACTTTGACCGATTTACAAAAGGGATTTGTGGATATTGTTATCGGAACACATAGAGTGTTGTCTGATGATGTGAAATTTAAGGATTTAGGGCTTTTAGTCATCGATGAAGAACAGCGTTTTGGGGTGGCTCACAAGGAAAAAATAAAAAAGATGAAAGAAAATATTGATGTGCTTACTTTGACAGCAACGCCAATTCCAAGGACCCTTCATATGAGCCTCATTGGAATTCGCGATATGAGTGTTTTAGAAGAAGCACCCAATGACAGAATGCCCATTCAGACGTATGTAATGGAATATAATGAAGAAATGGTTCGTGAAGCGATAGTCAGGGAATTATCCAGAAATGGTCAGGTTTACTATGTGTATAACAGAGTTAACAATATTTCGGAAGTGGCAGCAGCCTTGGAAGAACTTGTGCCGGAGGCGAATGTGGCTTATGCTCACGGACAGATGAAAGAATCGGAACTGGAAAAAATAATGCTTCAGTTTATTGAGGGAGAAATTGATGTATTGGTGTCTACAACGATAATTGAAACTGGTTTGGATATTCCAAATGTCAATACAATGATTATTCACGATTCTGATACACTGGGCTTATCGCAGCTTTACCAGTTGAGAGGGCGTGTAGGTCGTTCTAACAAAAATGCCTATGCATTTTTGATGTATAAAAGAAATAGAATGCTCAAGGAAGTCGCTGAAAAACGTTTGCAGGCAATTAAAGAATTTACAGATTTAGGAAGTGGATTTAAAATTGCTATGCGGGATTTGGAAATTCGTGGAGCAGGAAATTTACTTGGAAAAGTTCAGCACGGACATATGGAAGCTGTAGGATATGATTTATATTGTAAAATGTTGAATGAAGCCGTGAAAAAAGAAAAGGGTATTGAAACCATAGAAGATTTTAACACAACCATTGATTTAGATGTAGACGCTTTTATTCCAAACGAGTATATTATGAATGAGTATCAAAAACTGGATATTTATAAGCGTATAGCCAGTTGTGGCAATAGTCAGGAATGCGACGATATGTATGATGAAATGAAAGATCGTTTTGGCAATGTGCCAAAGTCTGCGGATAATCTTCTTAGAATTTCACGTATTCGACTGAAAGCACATAAACTATATGTATCGGAATTGAAGGGAAAAAATGGAGAAATTCGCATCATAATGCACAAGGATGCGAAAATCAAAGTGGAAAATATACCGATGTTTTTGCAAAGACATAAGAAAGAGCTTGAGTTTCAGGCGGCAGGTGTGCCAACGTTCTTTTTTAAATATATTAAGACAGGTATTGTAGAGAAAGACGCAGAAAACCTGCTGTTATATACGAATAGTTTACTAGATGAGATGGAGGAAATGTTGCTATGATAATTGATGCACATGTTCATATTGGTGGAGATAATGTAGGATTTGCAATGACAGAAGAAACTGTTCTGGAATCTATGAGAAAATACAACATAGATGTTTGTATTATTTCTAATGGGGACTCTGGAGAATACGGACATGAATTAGAACGTTTACCAGAGGAACTTTCAGTGGACCAGAAAACTTCTCTGAAAAGAGCAATCGATTTTGCAAAAAAAAATGAAGGAAGAATCTATGCTGGATTTTGGTGCAAACCACACCATGAAAAAGTGGACGAAGAAATCGAGAAAATGATTGCGGAAAATAGGAAGGTTTTAGTGGCATTGAAAGTACACCCATATCATTCTAACCTTGCCTTTGATGATGAGAAAATGGTTCCCTATCTGGATTTGGCAGTAAAATATAATTTGCCAGTTATCGTGCATACGGGGAGTAGCTATAATGATAGTCCTGAAAGAGTTTACAATATGGCAATAAAATATCCAAATCTAAAATTTATTATGGCACATATGGGACTTGGAACTGACAATCAGTTGGCAATAAATTTTATGGCAAAAGCAGATAATCTATATGCCGATACGGCTTGGGTTCCAGTAAGTACAACCGTAGAAGTTATCAAACGTTATGGAAGTAAACGCGTTATGTTTGGTACAGATAGTCCGATTGATGGCGTAGACACATATTATTGTAATAAAGAAGGGCAACCTAGTCTTTATAGACAATATTTTGGACAGTTAAAGGACATAATTTCACAGGAGGATTACGAAAATCTGATGTGTAATACTGCCAAAGAGGTATTTGGTATTTAGTGTTTTGGTAGAAAGCTAGCTCCAAAAGGAGTATGAAAGGATAGAAAAAAGATGATATATGACAACGTGTTAGACGCAATGGGTCAAACTCCTATTATCCGCCTAAATAGAATGAACGATGAAGATAGTGCAGAAGTTTTAGTCAAGTTTGAAGGTTTAAATGTTGGTGGTTCTATTAAAACAAGAACAGCCCATAATATGATTAAAGCGGCTGAGAAAAAAGGTCTGATAAACAAAGATACCATTATTGTAGAACCAACCAGTGGTAATCAGGGAATTGGATTAGCTTTAATCGGTGCTGTAAAAGGATATAAAACCATTATTATTATGCCGGATTCCGTTAGTGAAGAAAGGCGTAAACTGGTAAGACATTATGGAGCAGAAGTAATTTTGATACATGATGCAGGTAATATTGGCGAATGTATTGACGAATGCTTACAAACTGCATTGCGTATGGAAAAAGAGAATCCCAATGTATACGTTCCCCAGCAGTTCGAAAATGAGGCAAATCCTAAGGTACATAAGCATCATACAGCATTAGAAATTATGGAACAGGTGGCAGGTCCAATCGATGGATTTTGTTCTGGTATTGGAACTGGTGGAACAATTACCGGTATTGGCGAAGTCTTAAAGGCACAAAATCCGGATATTACCATTTGGGCAGTAGAGCCTGAAAATGCTGCCATTTTGGCAGGTGGTAACATAGGAACGCATCTTCAGATGGGTATTGGAGATGGCTTGATTCCTCCGATTTTGAATCAGAACATTTATGATGACATATGCATTATTTCTGACGAAGAAGCGTTGCAGACGTCCAAAGATTTGGCGAAAAAAGAAGGTCTTATGTGTGGCATCTCCAGCGGTACGAATGTGGCCGCTGCATTGAAGTTAGCCAAAAAGCTTGGAAAAGGGAAAACGGTTGTAACAGTTTTACCGGATACGGCAGAAAGATATTTTAGTACACCACTTTTTGAAAATGAATAGATGAATTTTAGAGCATAGTGTATTTGTGAAAACTTCGGTTGATTTTTCGAGCAAAATACAGTATGCTCTTTTTGTAGGTTTCGTTCTCTTTTGAAGGAGAGAACACATCTTATGAGCAAATCTAAACCTTTACAGGAATTAAATCTAATTGATGGCTTCTTATTTGCAGTATCAACAGAAGACCCCCAAAATGCAAAATTTATAGCAAAATTAATTATTGAAAGAGCAACAGGAAAAAGAGTAAAGGATATTACTGTCGTGCAGGAAAAATCACTTTTAGGTCTGGATGTATATTATCATGGCATACGTATGGATTTGTATGTAACTGAATATGAAAATGATAATGTTATCAGCGTATATGATATAGAACCTAATAGATATGGTGTAGATGAGCTGCCAAAGCGTAGTCGATTTAGTCAGGCATTGACAGATGCAAAACTTCTTAAAACGGGAGAAGAGTATAATAAAATGCCTGAATATCTTTCTATTTGGATTTTGACAGAAGATCCCTTTGGAAAGAACCAAATGCTCTATAGCGTAAAAAATCATGTGGAAGGATTCCCTGAAATTGTGTATAATGACGGTGTACAGAAGTTGTTCCTATATGTAGGAGGGGAACTTGGTGGAGAAAAGCCACTTAAAGATTTACTACGATACTTTCTTAAATCAGATAAAGAACACGCATTAGATGAGGGTATTGAACAACTTCATACAATAGTTGAAAATGTCAAAGGGAATCGGAAGGTAGGGGAACAATATATGACACTACAGGATATGATTAATTACGAGAAGGCAGAAGCAAGACGAGAAGCGAGAGAGGAAGGCTTGGCAGAAGGGCGAGCAGAAGGACTTGCAGAAGGGCGAGCAGAAGGACTTGCAGAAGGACTCTTAGAAAATATTACTAAAACTATCAGAGTTTGTAGAAATCTTGGTGCATCTAATGAACAGATTGTAGATAATTTGGTAAGCGAATTCAAAGTATCAGAAGAAAAAGCAAAAACATATCTTATAAATTGTAACTAATAATATATTTTATGACAGAGAGCGAAACCTATATTATGTAGAAAAAGTATGATTAATGGGCGATATTATGCAAGACACAACCTTTTTACGTGAGATATAATGCAAATATGGAAAATGTCTTATAGGAGGGTTAGAATATGAGTCGAATAATAGTATCGGGTCTTGTAAATATGGAAACGACATTAAACATAGGTCAGTTTCCAGTTGAGTATTCGCCGATTGAATATAAATTCTTCGGACTTAAATCCAATGTGGCAGGGGTTGCCTATAATGTGGCAAAAGCACTTGGAATATTGGAAAATGAAGTGGATTTATTATCAATGATTGGTAAAGATGGAGAAGGAAAAGTTGTTTTAGAAGGCATAAAAGATGCGGGTATTCGTGAGGAATACATTTTAATCAAACTAGAAGAAACTCCAACCAGCCTTATCTTATTTGATGATAAAGGAAAGAGAAAAATCTACTGTGATTTAAAAGATATTCAAGAAACGGATTATCCAATGGAAAAAGTAGATGCATTGCTTGATGAGTGTGATTTGGTAGTTGCCTGTAACTGCAATTTTAATCGTCCTTTGTTAAAGCTAGCAAAAGAAAAGGGGAAATTGATTGCCACAGATGTGCATGTACTTGGAGATTTGAATGATGATTATAATAGAGAGTTTATGCAATATGGTGACATCGTATTTCTGAGTGATGAAATCCTTGTTTCAGATAATAGAAATCCGTGGGATTTTTTACGAGAAATGTATAGAATGTATGCACCAAGAATCATTGTTTTAGGAGAAGGCTCAAAGGGAGCAATGATGTACCTTGGAGAAAAGGACGAATTTGTAGAGCTTGGAGCAGTAAAAACAGGTGAGGTTGTCAATACTGTTGGTGCTGGTGATGCTCTGTTTAGTGCATTTGTGCATTTCTATGTGAAAGGCTTAGAACCAGTAGAATGCTTAAAAAGAGCTCAGATATTTGCGTCTTTAAAAATTGCATATAATGGTGCGTCACTTGGTTTTGCCAGTGAAGAAGAAATAGAAAGATGGTATGAGGAAATTTATCGTGTCTAGTGGATATGTAACAACAGAAAAATTATATGATAAGGACGCGTATGCTACAAAATTTGAAGCGACAATTTTAAAGGTAGAACCGGCGAAAACCGGTTTCTGCCTTATTTTTGATAAAACCTTATTTTTCCCGGAAGAAGGGGGACAAAATTGTGATACAGGAAACATTATCTGTGCAGGACAAGGGTTTATAGTTTCTTACGTTGGAATTGAAAAAAGAGAGGGCGTTGAGGTGATTTGTCATTATGTAAATAGTGAAATGTCGGCTACGGACTCTAATGAGATTTTATCGGCACTCTGCGAAGGAGTTGAAATTCAAGGGGAAATTGATTGGAAAGCTCGCTATGATAAAATGCAAAATCATTCAGGAGAACATATTTTATCTGGAATTATTCATACGGAGTTTGGATTTGATAATGTGGGTTTTCACTTAAATGATGAACTCTTTACTATGGATTGTAATGGCGTTCTTACGAAGGAACAACTGGATTTCTTAGAGAGAAAAGCTAATGAAGTGATTATGGAGAATGTGTCTATTTATGGTAAATATGTATCGGATGATGAACTTGCCAGATTGGAATATCGGAGCAAAAAAGAAATTGAAGGTGCCATACGAATTGTAAGCATTGAAGGATATGATAAATGTGCCTGCTGTGCTCCTCATGTAAAAAGTTCCATAGAAGTAGGCGTAATTAAAATTGTTAAATCAGAAAACTGGAAAGGCGGTATGCGTCTTACGGTTTTGTGTGGAAATAGAGCCTACAAAGATTATGCAAAAAAACATGAGATTTTACAGAATTTATCCAGAAAATTCTCCACTTCGGATGAAAAGATAGCTGAGGTTGTGGAAAACTTAAAAAACAATTTAGGTGACTTAGAGTTTAAATTAGCGACTTTAGAATGCCAGATGACGACTGAAAAATTGCTGCAAAATTCGATTCAATTTTTTGATGCGATATCGCCAAAGGCGTTGACAAAAGCTTTGGACAATGCGATGAATCAAAAACCAGCGGAATTGTTTATGATGTTTGTCGGAAATAATGAAAGTGGTTATCGTTATGTAATGGGAAGCCTTGAGAGGAATGTAGAGGAAATAGGAAAGATACTTCACGAGAAACTCGGTGCAAAAGGCGGCGGTAGAGGAACGATGATTCAGGGAATGGTGCTTAGCACGAAGGAAGAAATTGAAAAAGTGATAATTAGTTCAATCTCATAAAATAGGGAACTTTCTTTTGAATAAGAAAGTTCCCTAAAAAATTAACATTTTCAATTAGTGATGGAATAATCTAATTCCTGTAAATGCCATTACCATATCATATTTATCACAACATTCAATAACAGCATCATCACGTACAGAGCCACCTGGCTGAGCGATATATTTTACGCCGCTTTTGTGTGCTCGTTCTATATTATCTGAAAATGGGAAGAATGCATCACTACCAACAGTAACATCCTTCATACCGTCAAGCCAAGCACGTTTTTCTTCAGAAGTAAATACGGCTGGTTTGACTTTGAAAATTCTTTCCCAAGCTCCATCAGCTAAAACATCCATATATTCTTCGCCCATATATACGTCGATAGCATTGTCTCTGTCGGCACGACCAAGTCCATCTACGAACTGTAAGCCCATCACCTGTGGAGACTGACGTAAGTACCAGTTGTCAGCTTTCTGACCGGCAAGACGAGTACAGTGGATTCTGGACTGCTGTCCTGCACCAATACCGATTGCCTGACCATCTTTTACATAGCAAACAGAGTTTGACTGAGTATATTTTAAAGTAATGAGTGCAATTTTCATATCGATTATTGCGTTTTCTGGAAGGTCTTTATTTTTTGTGACGATATTCGATAATAATTCTTCGTTACAATTTAATTCGTTACGACCCTGTTCAAAGGTGATGCCATAAACCTGTTTTGTTTCGATTTTGGCTGGCTTGTAATTTGCATCAATCTGAATGACATTGTAGTTACCGTTTTTCTTAGCTTTTAAAATAGCCAAAGCTTCATCTGTGTAACCTGGAGCAATTACGCCGTCGGAAACTTCACGTTTGATAAGTTTTGCAGTGTCAACATCACAAGTATCTGAAAGTGCAATAAAATCTCCAAAAGAAGACATTCTATCTGCACCTCTGGCTCTTGCATAAGCACAAGCAAGTGGTGACAATTCGCCTAAATCGTCTACCCAGTAGATTTTTGCCAATGTATCAGAAAGCGGGAGACCTACTGCTGCACCGGCTGGGGAAACGTGTTTGAAAGAAGTGGCAGCAGGAAGACCTGTGGCTTCTTTTAATTCTTTTACTAACTGCCAACCATTAAAAGCATCTAAGAAGTTGATGTATCCTGGTTTTCCGTTTAGAACAGTAACAGGAAGTTCACTTCCGTCTGCCATAAAAATTCTAGATGGTTTCTGGTTTGGATTACAACCATATTTTAACTGAATTTCGTTCATATTTTTTCTCCTTATCCTGTTATTAAAATATTATGCGTTTTTGTTCAAAATTTTTGTTTCGTATTTACCGGTTTCGATATCAATATAACGAACAAATAAAGAAACTTTGTTATCTGCATTTAAGTTTTCCCAAAGCATATTTGTAAAAGTCTCTATATCGTTATCGATAGCCACTAATTTTGGTTCCCCTTCAAAACTTGGAAGTGGGTTGTCATCATGCATATATGTATGAATGAAGTGACCTTCACCATTTACAGGATTTTCATAAGTAAATGTGTAGCGATTACAAGCTTCTGGATTACCATTGTTGCTCTTTAAAATAGACATAGCATAGTGGAAAGTATTGTTTTCTACTTTCATAATACCGGAAATTCTAGGTGTATAATTTGGTCCGTCAGGCTCAAATTCACGAATACGGAGTGATTGTTCAAAGGTTTCACCTTTTGACATACCCTCATAGATTGTGTCTGTCTGGTCACCATTTGTAACGATTGTATAGTTATCAAGAACACGTACTGGTGCGTAAATAATTAAAGAAGGGTCTTCTAATTTAGAAGGGTCATAAGCTTCTGTGCGAATCCCTTCGCCTTCTGTTACAAATACGCGGTTGCGGCTGTTAGAACTTCTACCCATAATAAAGTAAGCAGTTACGGCTTTTTTGCCATCCTTAGTTTTACCAATGACAATTCCTCTGCCTGGGTATGCATTTTCACTTAGTTCTTGTTTTAAATCAAGCATTCTCATATATTTCCTCCTAAAAAATAAAACCGCCCTAGGCAATCTGTACTTCTAGTACGGTTCGCCCAGGCGGTCGGCAATCATAAAATAGTTATACTCCCTGTGGGTACTCCCACAACAAACGCTAAGGCTTGTTTTCCGCCAGTTGTATAACTTTTATTCTGTTACGCCCTCATTTTACACGAAGTTTGTAAAAGATGCAAGATGGAAGTTGATATCATATACCATAAATAAATCCTTCTTTCAATAGTAGAAATATGTGCCAAAAGTCATATTTTACTTGATATTCAAAGCATTTTCAGATAGTATAAAGTAGAAATATTATGAGAAGGAGAAGTTTTATGAACGAAAAAAACGAATTTAAGCCGTATGTTCCGGCTGACAAAGTAACACCGGAAATTACGGTTACATCTGTAATTATGGGTATACTTTTAGCTGTAATTTTTGGTGCAGCTAACGCATATTTGGGATTACGTGTAGGTATGACCGTTTCTGCATCTATTCCGGCAGCGGTTATTGCGATGGGTGTTATTCGCGTTGTTATGCGTAAAAACTCTATTTTGGAAAGTAACATTGTTCAGACCATCGGTTCTGCCGGTGAATCTTTAGCTGCGGGTGCTATTTTCACCCTTCCTGCACTCTTCTTGTGGGCGGCTGAAGGAAAAATGGATAAACCTAGTATGATTGAAATTACATTAATTGCCCTTCTTGGTGGTTTGCTTGGTGTATTCTTTATGGTACCACTTCGTAATGCATTAATCGTAAAAGAACATAGCACATTGCCATATCCAGAAGGAAAAGCTTGTGCAGAAGTACTTCTTGCGGGAGAAGAAGGTGGTGCAAATGCATCAACCGTATTTGCCGGAATGGGTATTGCAGCAGCTTTCAAATTTGTAATTGATGGTTTGAAGGTAGTTCCAAGCGAAGTTTCTGCAAAAGTAAAAGGCTATGCAGGTGAACTGGGAACACAGATTTATCCTGCGGTATTCAGTGTTGGTTATATTTGTGGACCAAAGATTTCATCCTATATGTTTGCCGGCGGTGTACTTAGCTGGTTAGTATTGATTCCACTGATTGTCTTATTTGGCGAACAGTTAATTCTTTATCCTGGTACAGCACCAATCGGTGAAATGTTTGCTGCTGGCGGAGCAAGTGCCATTTGGAGTAGTTATATCCGCTATATCGGTGCAGGTGCATTAGCAGCAGGTGGTATTATCAGCTTAGTAAAATCTTTGCCACTGATTGTGCGTACTTTTAGAGATGCAATTAAGAGTATGAAAGGTGGAGTTGGTTCTGGTACAAGCCGTACAGAAAGAGATATTCCAATGACAATCGTACTCAGTGCTATTTTAGTGCTTACCCTTCTTGTTTGGTTAGTTCCAGCCATTCCAGTAAGCCTTGTAGGTGCTATTATCGTAGTTATTTTTGGTTTCTTCTTTGCAACAGTATCTTCCAGAATGGTAGGTTTAGTTGGAAGTAGTAATAACCCGGTATCAGGTATGGCGATTGCTACCTTACTTATCGCTACATTAATTTTAAAATTAACAGGTGATGCAGGTATCCACGGTATGCAGAGTGCTATTGCAATCGGTTCCATCATTTGTATCGTAGCCGCAATCGCAGGTGATACATCACAGGATTTAAAAACAGGTTACTTACTTGGTGCAACACCGAAAAAACAGCAGATTGGTGAAATTATTGGTGTTGTTGCAGCAGCTCTTGCAATCGGCGGAACACTCTATTTATTAGATAGTGCTTGGGGCTTTGGCTCAGAAGAACTTGCTGCTCCACAGGCAACCCTTATGAAAATGATTATCGAAGGTGTAATGGAAAGCAATCTTCCTTGGGCACTTGTATTCATTGGTGTATTTATTGCTATTATCGTTGAAATTTTAGGAATTCCAGTATTGCCATTCGCAATCGGCGTATATTTACCTGTTCAGTTAAATGCATGTATTATGGTTGGTGGTCTTGTTCGTCTTGCATTCGATAAAATGAAAAAAGAAGAAAATGACAAAAAACGTATTATCAATGATGGTATTTTGTATTGCTCTGGTATGATTGCAGGGGAAGGTCTTGTTGGTATTCTTTTAGCCCTTCTTGCAGTATTTGGTGTAAGTGATGCGATTGATTTATCAGGAAAATTGGGACTTCCGGCAGCTGTTTCGAATATTGGAAGTTTAGTAGTCTTTGCATTGATGATTTTAACAGTACTCAAATTCTCGCTTTGGAAAAAAGTGAAGAAAAATGATGCAAAAAAGGACGCTTAGTCAATGAAAAACAAACAAGAAAAAGGAAAAGGGAACTATTTGGACCGTATCCCTAAACGACCAGAAAACCTTGATTTTTCGGTTGAGGAAAAGGGATTAGTAGTTCTGAATATTGAAAATAAAGGTGTTTTCAATAAAATTGCCCAAAAACTTTTCAGAAAACCCAAAATCAGCCATATTCATTTGGATGAGATGGGAAGTTTTAACTGGCAGACGATGGACGGGAAAATGGATATAACGGAAATTGGGAAACTGGTGGAAGAAAAGTTTGGAGATGAAGCCAATCCATTATATGAAAGACTTGCTAAGTTTTTTCAGATTTTGGATAGCTATGGCTTTGTAGAGTGGGTAAAAAAAGAAGACGAGCAGTAAGAAAAGTTATGAAGAAAGAAAACGTACAATCTATAATAGTGAATATCGTGTATCTTGTTGCCTTAACTGTGGTCATTCTTCCACTTTTAATGTTGGCTCATTATAGTGTGCCGGTGGCAGATGACTGGGTATATGGCGGATATGCCAAGGAAATTTTGGAAAACGGTGGAAATATATTTGATGTAATCATCAATGCTTTTCGATTAGCGTATGACAACTATTTTTCTTGGGAAGGAAGATTTTCCTGTGTGTTGATGGCAGCATTACAACCGAGTGCTTTATTTGGAAATAATTTCTACTTCCTTACCACTTATGTTATACTGGGTGGACTTGTATTCGGCGAGTGCTATTTTGCCTTTCATTTCTTAAGGGGAAAGGAGAAAAAGGCTAACAAATGGCTGATTTTTCCAATAATTGCCCCGGTATTGATTATGCAAATACTCTATATACCATATGCAGAGGAGTCTTTGTATTGGTATACTGGCGGAATTAATTATATGTTCAGTTTTGCTATGTCGCTTGTGCTTGTTGCATTGTATTGTAAAGTAGCAAAAAACACATACGGAAAAGTGAAAAGAGTTTTTGTATATGGTTTTACAGGAATTTTTGCGTTGTGGATTGGTGGCAATAATTTTGGCACAAGTTTATCTATCTTTTTGTTGATATTTTTCATAATGATTTACTTCTTTGTTACAGATAAAAAAGCTTTTTATAAAAGCTTCTGGTTAAATATTGTGACATTAGTTGGTCTTATAATGACTATTTTAGCACCGGCAAATCGTATCAGAATGGAAACGAATTTTGGTGGAGAAATGGTATATGGACCTTTGGAAGCGGTTTGGCAATCGTTATATCGTTCGCTACAAAATGTGGTTTCGTGGACGACACTGCCGGTAATGATTCTGATGTTATTGATACTGCCATTTGTGTGGCGTGTGGTAAAAAATATGGATTTTTCCTTTAAATTACCGGGCGTATTTACTATTTTAACTTTTGGAGTATATGCGTCCCAGTCCACAGCAACGCTATATACGGGCGGTACTACCGGAACCTTGCGAGCTGCTAATGTGCTTTACGTCTCTTATTTTGTATGGCTGATAGCGAATATGTGCTATTGGATTGGCTGGATAGCAAAAAAAGAGTGGATAAAAAGAAAAATAAGTGGCAAATGGCTTCTTGGGTATCTGGCAATCGTCGGAGTGTTGCTTGTTTCGGTTATTTACGCCAAAGATTTGGAGAGACTTACCGGCTTTTTGGCATACCGAAATATGAGACAAGGTTTGGCTCAACAATATAAGGCGGAATGGGAAGAAAGATTTGTTGTTTTGGAAGATGAAACGATTTCGAATCCGGAATTCAAAGCACTTTCCGTGCAGCCGCAAATGCTTTTCCTTGTAGATTTCTACGGAGAAGACGATGAAAGAAACTGGGTAAATTCAGTTTGTGCCACTTATTACGGAAAAGAAAGCATTCGACTAATTGAATAACCTAAAAAGGCAGGGTGAAAAAACATAGTTTTTTCACCCTATTTTTTGAACGCTATGCCCTTTCTTTAGGGGGAAATATTTTTGACTACATACATGAATAGTGCTATAATATATGAGTGAAATTTTGCTTATGTGTAGCAAAAGAACTGGGCATAATGAGGAAAGAAGATATTATGAAAAGAATTTTAGATTTCATTATAAGCGTTATAGGACTTATTATATTATCTCCCATATTTTTGATATTAGTGATTTGGATAAAACTGGATTCAAAAGGCCCTGTTTTATTTAAACAAAAAAGAGTAGGGATTCATAAAACCCACTTTTACATTTTGAAATTTAGAACGATGAAAATAGATACACCGAAAGATACGCCGACGCATCTTTTGAAAAATCCGGAACAATACATTACAAGAGCCGGAAAATTTTTAAGAAAAACAAGTCTTGATGAATTGCCACAGATTATCAATATTATCAAAGGTGATATGGCGATAGTAGGTCCTCGTCCAGCCCTTTGGAACCAATATGATTTGATTGAAGAACGTGATAAATATGGGGCAAATGACATTAGACCCGGACTTACCGGTTGGGCACAGGTGAATGGCAGAGACGAATTGGAGATTCCGGTAAAAGCGGCATTGGACGGCGAATACGTTCAAAAAATGGGTTTTAAAATGGATATGAAATGTATTTTCAAAACTGTGGTACAGATTTTTACTCACGAAGGCGTGGTAGAAGGCGGCACAGGAAATATGAAAAAGTAGCAGAAAACAGGCTAGAAGGGGGACATAATGTCACTTCAAAAGAAAGAAAAAGCGTGGAACAAAAAAATCTTATATACGTTATGCTTTGTTGCCATTTCTTTCATTGAGATTATTCGCAACTGTCAGTTTGTGGAAATGGAAGTGCCAACGGGAGTGATTAGACTTTCCGAAGTTCTTGGTGGCTTAAATATGCAGGATTTATGGTACATAGTTTCGAATTGTACCGGACTTGTGATGATGGTCATTATTTTTAGTGCATATAAGCTAAAAAATTTCTGTACCATAGCCAATGGTATGTGGACGGCGTTATGTGTCGTGGTTATGGTATATTTACCTTATCACAACCAATCCTCGGGTGCCAAATATCATTTGTGGCAGGTGGAAGTGGCAGTTCTGAATGTATGGTGGCTCTTTATCATTATAAAACACCTGATGTTTAGAATGATGAAGGAAAAAAGCTTGAAAATTAAGTGGACAACCCAGGATATTTTGTGGGCTTTGATGACTTTATGTATGGTGCTGTCTGTTAATGAAAATAAAGTGTGGCCGGTTTGGTATCTTTTGATGTTTGGCGTATTTTATTTGACAGAGTATTCAAAAGAGGATAAAGAAAGCCTTTATACCGGTATGATAGATGGAAGTATTCTATCTTTTTGTATCGTTCAGATGGGGGCATTTTTCTTAAGACCTTACGACGAACTTCGTTATACAGGGATTCATTATAACAGCAATATGGCAGGACTTTATTACCTGACAATCTATATGATGTGTCTTTATAAATTACACCTTTTGCAGATAAAAAAGGAAAAGAGGGGCAAAAAGGTTTTCTATTTGCTACTAGCGGGTGTTACCCTGTCTTTACAGTTTATGACAATGTGTAGAACTGCCTGGATTTGTTCCGTGGTTGTTACTATTTTTTATGGAATATTTGTTATGCGAAAAAGCTGGGAACAACAGTTCCACCAAATTCTATTAAGAGGTGTGTTCCTTGTGTTTAGTATGGCACTGACCTTCGTACCAGTGTTTATGGCGGCAAGGTGGCTGTCAACGACTTTGCCTATTCGAGTGTGGTATGGCGGAGAATGGGGGTCGAAGACCAAAATTACGATGAGTGATGCAGCGGATTCCGAAAAATATACGGAAATAGATGAGCTCCTTAACGAAGTTTTTGGACGACTTCAAATCGGGGGATTTCTTTCCAAAATAGAGAATCCCTTTGTGTTAAAAGCCTATGCTCAGGAAATCGAGGAAACATATGATCGAGTAGAATTGGTAGAACCAGACTGGATAACAGACCAGGGCTTAAGAGAACGTATTTCTATTTACAAAGCTTATTGGGACGATTTGACTTTAGTCGGAAATAGTAGTGAAAGTGGATTTTACTATTTGGGTGAAGGAAATTACCATTCTTGGCATGCACAAAATTTGTGGCTGCAGATAGCCTATTACTATGGTGTACCAGCGGGTATTATGCTGATTTTGCTCACCCTGACTTTACTGGTCTATGGGTATCGTTTAATGATGAAAAATAAGGAGAATCCATACGCCATAATCCCTTTCTTTATGAGCATAGTCTTTTTTGGATTTGGCACAATGGAAGTGGTTTGGAACTTAGGGCAGATGATTTTGTTTTTAATATTCTTTGTTCAGAAGCCTTGGGGAAATATACAATTAGTAGAGGAAAAGAGTTTAGAAAGTGAAAAAAACAACTAATTTTTTGAAAATTCCTGTAAACAGAAGAATCATTCTTCTCATATTGGATATTCTTGCAATTTTAGTAGCATCATTTATGGCAATTTTCTTGCGTTTTGAATTCAAATTTAATGATATTCCACGCAATTTTTTAGACTGTTATATCAATATTTTGCCATTCACCATTTTACTGACGCTGGTATTCTTTTTGGTGTGGAAATTGTATAGAAGCGTCTGGCGTTATGCCAGTGCAACCGAAATGATAAATATTGCTATGGCAACGACTTGTTCCGCTATCGCTCAGACAATTTTTTGTTATACGACTAATAACCTGATGCCAAGAAGCTATTATGTATTATATTGGTTTTTCCTTTTTATGTTAACTTGCGGCATTCGATTCAGTTATAGAATCCTTCGTATTTTCAATATGAAAAGAAATAATATCTTAGGTGATATTCCGAAAACCAACGTTATGGTAATTGGTGCAGGGGCAGCGGGAAATGCCATTTTAAAGGAAATAGAGAGCAGCCAGTTTATTCATCAAAAAGTAAAATGTATCATTGACGATGGAGCTGGTTGTCATGGAAAGTTTCTTCGCGGCGTTCCAATCGTAGGCGGTAGAGAGAAGATTGCAGATGCAGTTCGCATTTATGGAATTGATGAAATTATTTTTGCAATTCCTTCAGCCAGTATGCAGGTTAGAAAGGAAATTCTTGAAATTTGTAAGGAAACAGGCTGTAAACTACGAGCTTTACCGGGTATATATCAGCTCATCAACGGGGAAGTATCCGTTGCCAAGTTGCGTGATGTTGAAATTGAGGATTTATTAGGTAGAGAACCTATTAAAATCAATATAGATGAGATTATCGGTTATGTAAGCGGTAAAGTTATTATGGTCACAGGTGGTGGCGGTTCTATTGGTAGTGAACTTTGCCGTCAGATAGCGGCTCATAATCCAAAACAGCTTATTATTGTAGACATTTATGAAAATAACGCGTATGAAATTCAACAGGAATTAAAGCATAAATTTCCAAAACTTGACTTGGTAGTTTTAATCGCATCAGTTAGAAATACCAATCGAATGAACAATATTTTTGAAACATATAGACCAAACATTGTTTATCACGCAGCAGCTCATAAGCATGTACCACTGATGGAGGAAAGTCCAAATGAAGCGGTAAAAAATAATGTGTTTGGTACTTATAAAATTGCCCAGGCGGCAGCCCAATATGGTGTAGATAAATTTGTATTGATTTCCACAGATAAAGCGGTAAATCCAACAAATGTTATGGGAGCAACCAAGCGAATTTGTGAAATGATTGTGCAAATGATGAATGAACAGTCAAAAACCAATTTTGTAGCAGTTCGATTCGGCAATGTACTAGGAAGTAATGGTAGCGTGATTCCACTTTTTAAAAAGCAAATAGCAGAGGGGGGACCTGTTACCGTAACTCACCCGGATATTATTCGCTATTTTATGACGATTCCAGAGGCGGTTTCCCTGGTACTTCAGGCAGGTGCTTATGCAAAGGGCGGAGAAATCTTTGTTTTGGATATGGGAGAGCCTGTTAAAATTGTGGATTTGGCCAAGAACCTGATTAAATTATCCGGTTACAAGGTGGGGGAAGATATTGAAATTGAATTTACAGGTCTTCGTCCAGGAGAAAAAATGTATGAAGAACTTCTGATGAACGAAGAAGGTTTAAAAAAGACAGAAAACAAGATGATTTTTATTGGAAAACCACTGGAATTTGATACCGAAGAACTGAAAAAACAGTTGGAAGATTTAAAGCAGCAGGCGGTGAATGAAAGTGCAGACATCCGCGGAGCAATTAAAGAAATCGTACCAACTTATCAAATGGTGGAAAAAAAGAAATAAACAGAGCAGTTGGAATGGGGCAGAGGATGAAAAAACACATATTAGTGATTTCTCAATATTTCTATCCGGAAAATTTTCGTATCAATGATATTTGTGCAGAGTGGGTAAAAAGGGGATATGAAGTAACTGTAATTACAGGGATTCCCAATTATCCAAAAGGAAAGTTTTTCAAAGGATATGGATTATTTCAAAAAAGAAAAGAAGAATACGAAGGTGTTCATATTATCCGTATACCGATTATTTCCAGAGGAAAAGGGTCTATTCGCTTAATTTTAAATTATTTTTCGTATGTCTTTTCCGGTTTTTTTTGGAAGCTGTTTACAAGAATAAAAGCAGATAAGGTATTTATTTTTCAGCTATCGCCTATGACTCAGGCATTAGTCGGAGTATGGTATGCAAAAAAGCGAAAAATACCTTGCACGATTTATGTGCAGGATTTATGGCCTGAAAATGTCGAGGCAGTTACAGGAATTCACAATAAATCCATTATAAATGGCATCAATAAAATGGTGAATTATGTTTATGCAAATTGTCAGCAAATATTAGCTACTTCCCCATCTTTTGTGAAAAGACTTGAAGAAAGAACTTCTGTATATGATAAAGAGGGAAACAGTAAGGTAAAATATTGGCCACAATATGCAGAAGAATTTTATAAACCAGCATTGAAAGAGGCTTTGGGTGATTTAGAGATATCGAATACATTTCGTATCGTTTTTACCGGTAATATTGGGTACGCTCAGGGACTTGATATTTTACCTAAGACAGCCAGCCTTTTAAAAGCAAAAGGGATAGTATGTGAATTTGTCATCATTGGAGATGGCAGATACCGGGAAGAACTGGAAAAAGAGATTGAACGTGAAAAGGTTCAAGATATGTTCTCACTACTAGGAAGAAAAAATCCGGAAGAAATTCCTTCTTATTTAGCACTTTGTGATGCTGCCTTTATCTCCTTTGCGGACAGCCCATTGTTTGAGATGACTATTCCGGCAAAGCTACAGTCTTATATAGCCTGCGGTATGCCGATTATTGCATCTGCCAATGGAGAAACCAAGCGTGTAGTAGAGGAAGCAAAATGTGGCTTTTGTGCGAAAATTGGTGATGCAGATGCACTTTCTAAAATCATTATAAAGATGAAGGAATTAGAAGACGATAGTGAATTAAGAAAGAATGCATTGACATATAGTAAAACACACTTTGACAAGAAAGTGTTAATGGATTCCTTAAATATGTAGGAAGGAAATAATACCTGTGAATACGAAAAGAAATACGATTTATGCCTTAAAGGGACTAGCCATTATCAGTGTAGTATATGCACATTGTAATAATCGCGTTTCCTATAATGAAATAGATGCCTTGTTAGATAATTTAAGGTCTTCTTTTGGTGCAGTAGGCGTTCCCTTTTTCTTTTTGCTATCCGGTTATTTATTTCATAATCAAAAACGTTTTACAGAATTTTGTAAAAGCAAAATAGGAATTGTTTTGCCGTGGCTCTTTTGGGGAACCATTGTCTGGGGCTACGAAGTGTTAAGAAAAGGTTTGGATTATGCCTCTTTAGGTGAATGGTTATTGGGAATTGGCAATTATCTTTGGTATATGCGAACTCTGGTGATTTTCTGGTTGATTTATTATTGGATTCGTTCCAACAAGATAAAAATGCTTTTACTTGGGGCATTTACCTTGTTGCGTATTGCCGTATATGATTTTCACGCGTTTTCCTTTATCGAAAGCCAAACTATTTTGGATGAATTTGTCTGCCAAGTGCCATTTTTCGCATTGGGCATTGTGATGCAGGAAGTAGACTTTAAGAGCTGGTATGATAAATTGTCAAAAATTTTACTGTGCGTTATGTCGATAGTTGGTGTATTTACGATACTCTGGATAAATGATTTTCAGATAGATGACGCAAAGAGAGGCTTTTTAATCTATATAGGTGGACTTGTGGTTTTCGCTTATGAGGTGCTTACACATTTTTTCAAGAAGGGGATTGGAAAAACGTTGATTTACCTTGGAAAAAATAGCTTTTGTATCTATTTAATTCATATGCCTGTGGCCGGCATTATATCGAATATTTTTTCAAGAAGCAAATACACACTTTATTTTGTGCCGGTATACCCTTTGATTGCACTGGGACTTACCTGTATAGGTGTGTTTCTATTAAATAAACTATTTGGAAAACAAAAATGGATTTGTAAATTGTGTGCCCTTGAAATGAAGTAGCAAAGAATAAGGCGGATAGAGAATGAAAGTATATCAGGTCAATGTGGTGTGCGGAAATGGAAGCACCGGAAAAATCGCAGTAGATATAAGGGAAAAAGTATTGGAAAATGGTGGTAAATGCCGTATTGCATATGGGAGAGGTAATGCACCAGAAGGTGTGGACTCTCTTTGTATTGCTAAAAAAATGGACGTTTACTACCATGCTTTTATGACCAGGATGACCGGGAAACACGGACTCTATTCTAAAAAAGCAACAAAAATTCTAATAGAAGATATCAAACAGTATCACCCAGACGTGATACAGCTACACAATATACATGGATATTATGTCAACTATGAAATGCTGTTTCAATTTCTAAGCGAATATAAAAAACCAGTGGTGTGGACACTTCATGATTGCTGGGCATTTACAGGACACTGCTCTCATTTTGATTATGTTGGTTGTGAAAAATGGCAAAATGGCTGCGAAAAATGCATACAGCTAAAAGAATATCCATCGGTCTGGCTAAAAGATAATTCCGCATTAAACTATGCAAAAAAGAAAGAGCTTTTTACAAGCTTATCGGATTTAACGATTGTGACAGTATCTCATTGGCTAAAGAGTGTGGTAGATAAATCTTTCCTCTCGAAATTTCCGATTCATACCATTTATAACGGAATCGATTTGGAGAAAATTTATCCAATAGAAAGTGATATCCGAGAAAAATATCATCTTGAAAAGAAGAAAATTGTACTTGGTGTGGCATCTAACTGGGGGGAGAAAAAGGGTATCGATACCTTTTGCAAATTGGCCCAGAAGGTTTCAGAAGATATCCAGATTGTGTTAATTAGAGTGCCGGATAAAATTAAGAAAAGTTTACCGGATAATATTTTATGTATTGACAATGTGCTTTCGGGGGACGACCTTACTAAGTGGTATTCGGTAGCGGATGTCTATGTGAACGCCAGTGTAGAAGAAACTATGGGACTGACTACCGTAGAAGCCCTGGCTTGTGGCACACCGGTTGTAGTAATGAATGCAACTGCCAGCCCGGAGCTTGTGACAAAAGAATGCGGTATCGTCGTAGAGAAAGACGATATCAATGCTTTGTGTAAAGCTATTTTGGATATGAAAAAATCGCCAGAAATCATAGAAAATTGCCAAGAGAGAGCAAAAGAATTTGAAAAGAATAAGCAGTATGGAGAGTATGTTGCTCTTTATCAGAAAGTGTTAAAATCCGAATGAAAAAACAAAGATAAGGAGAGAGAAATGAAAATTTTATATATTGTGAATATTCCTTCCCCTTATCGAGTGGAATACTTTAATGAACTTGGGAAGTTTTGTGATTTGACGGTGGTATTTGAACGTGCAGAATCCACAGAACGAGATGAAAGCTGGAAACATACGGATTTTGCGAATTTTAAGGGGATAATTTGTCAGGGAAAAAGCACCGGGGTAGACAGTGCATTTACGAAAGAGCCGGTGAAATTTATTCGGAAAAACAGATACGACTTTATTATCGTGGGCAATGCCATGAGTTTATCAGGACTCTATGAAATTGCTTATTTAAAGAGAAAGAAAATTCCTTATTGGATAGAAGGCGATGGAGCTTTTTGTCCCAATGGTGAAAATAGAATAAAATACATTTTAAAGAAATATTTATTACAGGGTGCAACGGGATATTTTAGCACCTGTAAAAACCACGACCTTTACTATGAACATTATGGAGTAGAAAAAAAAGACATATATAGATATCCCTTTAGCTCAGTCAAAAAAGAGGATATTTTAGAAAAACCACTTACACGGGAAGAAAAAGAAACTCTGCGTGAACAATTAAACATAAAGGAAGAAAAAGTGGTTGTTTCTGCCGGTCAGTTTATTTATAGAAAAGGATTTGATGTGTTATTAAAAGCGGCAAAACTTTTGCCAAAAGACGTTGGATTTTATTTGATTGGCGGTAAAAAGCCAGAGGACATAGAAGAACTTTCAAATGTACATTATGTAAACTTCGTTCCAAAGAAAGAACTATTTCAATATTTTGATGCAGCAGATTGTTTTGTGTGCCCTACAAGAGAGGACATCTGGGGACTTGTCATTAATGAAGCTATGGCAAGAGGTCTGCCGGTGATTACTACTGATAGATGTAATGCAGGCTTAGAGCTGGTGCAAGATGGAAGTAATGGATATATTGTGCCAAATGAACAGGCAGAAAAGATGGCAGAAAAAATTGCGAAAGTTTTAGAAGAAAACGCTCTTTTGTCAATGGAAAAGAATGCTCTGAAAAGGGCAGAAAACTATACCATTGAAAAGATGGCAAAAGCCCATATGGACCTATGGAATCAAAGAGATAAAAAAATTCTCTTTATAGGTTATGGGGTAAATAAAGAAATTGTCAGTACGCTATCTGGTAGTTCTGTGGCAGGGAATAAAATGCAGCTAAATGTCCTTGATAGTATGAAAAAATATGTGAAAGAAATACATTCTATCACTATTTATCCCCTTGCTACCTTTCCAAGAGAGAAAAAAGTGCACATAAAAAGTGACAAAATTGATTTGGGCATTGGACTAGAGTCTGTACGTGTGGGATTTTGGAATTTGCCTCTTATCAAACAGACTTCTCAGATTGTAGCGGTATATAGAGCGGCAAAAAAATATATAAAGAAAAATCGGGACGCAGTGATTTTTACCTTTAATATGTATCCACAAGTTGGTGTTCCGGCAATGAAATTGCAGAAAAAATATGGCTGTAAAGTTGTGCCATTACTTGCGGATTTGCCCATTGATGATGACTATGCACGAAAGGGTATCAGTGGAATCCTTAGAAAAATCTTTGACGGACAGACGAAAAAGAGTATTTTAAAAGCAGATAAGCTTATCGTATTAAATAAAAATGCAAGGGATTTGTTTGCACCAAATACGGAATACTGTGTTGTGGAAGGTGGTATTAATCCGCAGGAGTTTGAGACCTTAAAAAAGGATTCGCAAAATCCTATGACAAAAGGGAATAAAGAACAAGAAAATGGCGAAAAAAACATTGTCTACGGCGGTAGCCTTCAAGAGTATAGTGGTATTAAACAGTTAGCAGAATGTATGGAATTACTGGAAGATGACAGGGTGGTATTGGATATTTATGGTGATGGGGCATTACGTGAGTATTTGGAAAAGTATCCATCAGAAAAAGTTCGTTATCACGGAAAAGTCACCAATCAGGAAATGCTTAAGATTCAGCAGAATGCTTGGCTTTTAGTCAATCCAAGACCAGTTGATGATGCCATTGCCCAGGTAACTTTTCCATCAAAGATGTTTGAATATTTGATGAGTGGTGTACCAGTTTTGGCTACCAGACTCAATGGATTTTTGCCAGAGTATGAGGATAAGTTATTTTTGGCAGAGAATAATTCGAAAGAAGAATTGGCAGAAAAAATCAATAAAATAGCCAAGATGAATAATGAAGAATTAAAGACTATGGCAAAAAGTGCCAGAGATTTTTTGTTAAGTTCTAAGACCTGGGACATTCAGGTAGAAAAAATGGTTCAATTTATGTTTCGTTAAAAGAACGAAGAAAAATGGAGTGTAACTTATGAGTAGTAAATACGCAATCGCGATTGTAGGATACAACCGATTAGAAAGTTTAAAACGAGTATTAAAATCTGTGGAAAATGCAGATTATGAGGGAGAAAAAGTAGATTTAATTATTGACCTGGATAATCCCGGATATGATACCCTGGTGGAATTTTCAAAACAATATGAATGGAAATATGGAGAGAAACGAGTAAAATCCTATCCGCAAAGATTGGGCCTTAGAGCTCATATGATTGAAGTGGGAGAATTGTTGAATGAATATGAAGCGATTGCGGTTTTAGAAGACGATGTGTATGTTTCCACCCAGTTTTATAAATATATGAAGCAAACCGTTGAATTTTATAAAGATGATATGGATATTTTTGGAATTGCTATGTATGCAAAGAGAACTAATCATAACGTAACCCGTCCGTTTTGCCCTATGATGAGTGGATATGATGTATATTTTCAGCAGGACCCGATTTCTTATGGGCAGATTTGGCTGAAAAAACAGTGGTTTTTGTTTAAAGAATGGTATTTAACCGAGAGTGGCAAGTATCAAAAAGTGTCGAATGTACCAAAACAGTTGAATGCCTTGCCGGAGACTTCTTACTTAAAGTACGTGGCAAAATATTCGGCTCTCAACAACAAATATTTTGTCATACCATATAAAGCATATAGCACCTGCTTTTCGGATTTGGGAGAGCATACGGTTATAACAGACGTGTCCCTTCAGCTTCCATTAATTTATGACCAGTATCAAGAGGTAAACCTTGTAAAGCTACAAGATTGTATCGCAGTGTATGATTCTTTTTATGAAAATAAGAAGCTGGGACAAATGGCAGATTTACAGGATGTTTGTATTGATTTATACGATAATAAGGACAATGAAAATCATCACCGATATTGGCTTACCACAGGAATATATGACTATAAAATTGTCAAAAGCTATGGACTTGTAATGAAACCACACGAAATGAATGTATTACAAAATATTGAGGGAAATCAGATTTTCTTGTACGATACGCAGAAATCAGAAAAGAATCCTTGGAAGAAAAAAGCGTATGAAGAAGCGGTCTATGATGTAGGTGTACAGGCACAACAGTTCTATTTTATAAAACGCCTTGTGAAAGGCAAGCTAAAAGAAAAGATGGCAATTTTGAAGAAGAAACTATTTAAAAAATCAAAAAAGAAGTAAGAAAGTAATTTGTATTTATGAAGATGCAGGGCGAAAAAAAGATAAAAGTGTTAACTCTAAATTGTATGGTGAATGAAGGAAGCACTTCTAAAATCATCAATGATATAGCAAATTGTACGAAAGATGAATGCGAATTTTTTCAGTGCTATCAAATCGGTGAAAAAAGTTCGGGGAATAATTATCGGGTATCCTCCTGGAATGTAACAAGATTCTATTTTCTTTTGGCAAGAATCGTAGGACTAAAATATGGAGTGGGAAATTATCCTACAAGGAAATTACTTCGCTATATTGATAAGATAAATCCAGACATTGTGCATATTCATTGCCCAAACTTTTATAGCATCAACCTATATAGGTTATTTTCGCACCTGAAAAAGAAACAATATAAAGTGGTAATTACCAACCACGCGGAGTTTTTCTATACTGGAAATTGTGCTTATGCCAAAGAATGTGAAGGATATCAAACCGGTTGTAAAAAATGCAACAGAGTATTTGATGAAAAACATAAATACTTGCTAAATAGAACTCACGCTGAATGGAAAAAGATGAAACAGGCTTTTTGGGGTGCGGATAATTTCCTTATGACAGTGGTTTCGCCTTGGCAAAAAGAGAGGATTAAAACCTCCCCAATTACTGAGAATATGAAAGTAAAGGTAGTAGAAAACGGCGTTAACACAGACATTTTTAAGAAAAAAGAACCGGATATGAAAAAATATGAGGTATATAGAGAAAGTGGCAGGAAAATCATTTTGAATGTGACCTCAAATTTTTCAGATAACATAGAAGATACGAAGGGCGGTTATTATCTTTTGGAAGTTGCCAGAAAAATGCCGGAAAATCTTTTTTTAGTGGCAGGCAACACCCATATGACAAAGAAAGAGAACCTTCCCCCAAATGTGATTTTGCTTGGCAATGTGAAAAATCAGGAGGAACTGGCAGATTACTATAACCTAGCAGATTTAACCATAGTAACAAGTAAAAGGGAAACCTTTGGTATGTCCCTAGCAGAAAGTATGGCTTGTGGCACCGGAGTTGTTGGCTTTAAAGCTGGTGGAACAGAGTCTGTGGCAATTCAAGAATACAGTGAATTTGTGGAATTTAAAGAGGTAGACGGACTTGTTCATCTTATTAAAAAATGGCAGGATAAAAAGCCGTTTATTCAGGACGATTTGGCAAATAAGGCGGCTTTAAAATATTCTACACAGAGGATGGCAAAGGAATATTTAACAATCTACAAAGAGATGTTAGCGGAAAAGGAACAATAAGTATGGTTTGTAAGAAAATCAAATTTGATGGATTTTATAATCCAGATGGAAAATTAAATAGAGAAGCACAAATCATCTTGGATATTTTAGAGAAACATTACGAAGTGGAAATATCAGATACGCCGGATTATATTTTTTCAAGAGCAGGTAGTAAGGAATATTATAAGTATGATGGTGTACGAATTTTTTGTACCATAGAGGCACTTTGTCCGGATTTTAACCTGTGTGATTATGGCATTGGGTTTGAATACCTGACTTATCAAGATAGATATTTGCGTCTTCCGAATTTCTATTTTTATGAAGATGCAGTAGAAAAAATGTTGCATAAACACGAGGATGTAAACGAAAAAGATGCAAACAGAGAGTTTTGTAGTTTTGTTTATTCTAATAATCGTGCCGACAAAATGCGTGGAAAAATATTTGATGCATTAATGGGATATAAGAAAGTAGATTCCGGCGGAAGATATATGAATAATCTTCCGGACAAAAAGGCCGTGGACGATAAATTGGAATTTGAAGGGCATCACAAGTTTTCTGTTGCTTGTGAAAATGCTTGTCACCCAGGCTACCATACAGAAAAACTGGTGGAAGCCTTTGCGGCTAAGACAGTGCCGATTTACTGGGGAGATCCGGAAGTAGAGAAAGTATTTAATGAAAAGGCATTTATTAATTGTAATCAGTTTTCGAGTGTGGAAGAAATTGTAGAAAGAGTTCAATATTTGGATACTCACGAAGCAGAATATCTTGCGATGTTGAAAGAGCCCGCGATGAAAGAAGAAGGAAAACTGGACGGACTAAAGGCATTGGAAGACTATCTTTTGCATATTTTTGACCAGCCATTAGAAAAAGCATATAGGCGAAACCGTGGTTTTTGGGGAAAACAATACTTAAATACAGTTAGAAGTGAAGGAAGAGTGGTAGAAAAATACTTGAAGCTTCGCCAATCTTTCCCGATGAGACTGGTGCGAAAAATCTTTAGAAAATAGTGGAGATTTTAGATGGAATACTTTGATTTTTGGAACGCCGAAAATGAAATGGTAAAAAATGCATATGCATCAGAAAATATAAAAGTAGTGGACTATTCCGATATAAAGGTATGCTATATTTTCTTTTCTTCTCACGGTTTATATTTTCCAAATACGTTGGAAGAATTTGAGGAGAAAGTTGTAAAGCAAAACCGCTTTGAGTGGGAAAATATAGCATCTTCCAAAGAAATAAGGAAGGTTTGTGGACGAGCAATTTTTGTCCGTGATATTTATAAACAATATTATGTTTCTGGAATTAATAAAAGAGAAAACTCCATTGATAAATTGCTGGTCAAATTGAAACAATTAACACAGGGCTATCAAGTTATTACAGTAGGGAGTTCTGCCGGCGGCTATATGGCAATGCTGGTCGGAGCGGTTTTGAAAGCAACAGATTGCTTTAGCTTTTCGGGACAAGTATCTTTGTATTTGCAAAATCGTATAGAAAGTTGTCCTTTTTTAAAGCAAAGTGTAGAGGATAGCCAGAAAAATAAGTATTTTGATATTACAGATTTGATAAAAGAAAGCAATTTACATGTGTGGTATTTTTATCCCTACTATAATGAAGCGGATAAAGAAGAATTTGGCTACATAAAGGCTGGTAAGTCGGTAAAAGGATTTGCCTTTGCTTTATCGAATCACGCAGAAACGATGTATGCGGAAAATATGAAACATATTATTAGTAAAAATGAAAAGAAACTGGAAAAACTGTATCGTCATTACGAAGGGAAAGTGATTAAGAGGGAGGATTTTCTTTTTCGCTCAACCTCTATTGCTACCATTTTTTTATTTTACAAAAAGAAGACAATTAGATTTATTAAAAGAAGGTTGAAAAGATGAGATTTATAAATAGAGAAAAAGCTTGGTTAAAAAAACAGAAAAAACTTCTTACGACCAACAAACAATGTACTTTTTATGAGGGTAGTTTTTTTAACGATACGGAATTTGAAGGAAAAAATCTATTATTTGGAAATACTCGTATTACTTCTTCTTTTATGGGGAGAGCGTCTTATCTTGCCAAAAACTGTGATTTGGGAAAAGTTTCCATCGGAAGATATACGGCCATAGGACCAGAAGTGTGTAATGTACGGGGAACTCACCCGGCACACGAATTTGCTGCGATACACCCTTGTTTCTATTCAACGATGAAACAGTGCGGATTTACTTATGCAAGAGAACAGCTTTTTGAGGAATATGCTTTTGCAGATAAAGAGAAAAAATTTTTAAATGTTATTGGAAATGATGTTTGGATAGGGCAAAGGGCAATGCTGATGCAGGGCGTAACTATCGGAGATGGTGCAGTTGTGGCAGCAGGGGCTTTTGTCAATAAGGATGTACCGCCTTATGCCATCGTGGGTGGCGTTCCTGCAAAAATTATCGGTTGGCGTTTCGAGGAAGCGGAACGAGAGTTTTTGTTACAGCTTAAATGGTGGGAAAAGGATGAAGAATGGATTGAGCAGCATGCGAAGTATTTTGAAAGTGTGCAAAGTCTGAAGGAGAATATCGCAAAATGAGTAAAGATTATAGTCTTGCTGTAATCATCCCCAGTTATAATAAGGCAAAATATATAAGTGTATGTGTGGAGAGTATTCTTTCGCAGACGTTATTACCAGATGAAATCATTATTGTGGATGACTTATCCACAGATAATTCCAGAGAAATTATTCAAAAGCTTTGTGAAAAAAGCGACCGGATTCGACCTGTTTTTTTGGAGAAAAATGGTGGTGTCAGTCACGCAAGAAATACAGGGATTAAAAATGCGAAAAGTGAATACATCACGTTTGTAGATGCAGATGATTACTATGCAGATATAAATAAATTGAAAAACGAAATGATGCTTATTAAAAGGCATAGGGAAGACATTGTGGCTTATTCTAAAGTGATGCAAGTAAATGAAGATGGGACAAGTTGTAATATTGTTTTGCCAGATAAAAAAGGCTATTTGGAAGGCGATATTTATACTAGAATGTTGACAGGCAACTTCAATTTTACAACGATTGCCAGAGACTATTGCGTGAAAAAGAGTATTGTACTTAAGGCAGGCGGTTTTGATGAAAATAAAAGTCTTTATGAAGACTTGGAGTTAACTATAAAAATTGCAAAAGAGTATCCTTTTTATTGCACCTATGAGTTTGGGACTGCATATAGACAAGTGGATAATGGTTTATCCAAAGAAAAAAAAGAAGAACATATAAGAATCCGTAAGCAGATTTTTAAAGAATTTGTTAAAGAACATACTATGCTTTTGCGTCTTTGGTACTATCTTTTGTGGTATTGCCAGAAGTTAAAGAAAAAAATGCAAATGTGCTATTGGGATTTCAAAAATCTGATAAAGAAAATGATAGGACGAAAGTGAAAATATGCCAGTTATTAGCGTTGTAGTTCCTGTTTATAATCAGGAAAAATATTTAGAAAAATGCATAAATAGTTTGATTGGGCAGACCTATGCGGAACTGGAAATAATTTTAGTAGATGATGGCTCTACGGATAAAAGTGGGGCTATTTGTGATGCTTATGCCAAAAAAGATACACGCATTAGGGTGATTCATAAGGAAAATGGTGGACTCTCTGATGCAAGAAATCGGGGAATAGATATTGCCACAGGTGAGTACATTGCCTTTGTGGATTCTGATGATTATGTAGCCTTTCATATGTATGAAAAAATGTATCAAGAGTTGGTGGAAAAACAGGTAGATATGGTGGTTTGTAATTGTAGTTTAGTGGACGGAGACAACCAGCTTATTGCGGGGAAAGATTATGCCTTTGCCAATCGGATTTACACCAATGTGGATATGATAAATGGTGAGGATATTACAGGAGAGAACTATTTTCTGACGGTGGTGGCATGGAACAAACTATTAAAAAGGAAAGTTTTTTCTACGCTACGTTATCCCAAGGGAAAATATCACGAGGACGAATTTGTTTTTCATAAGATGTATGACCAAGTGAAAAAAATTGCCTGTATTTCGGATAAATTGTACTTTTACAGGCAGGTTTCCGGAACGATTACAGATACCAAAAATGTTTTATACCGTCTTGACAGAGTAGAAGCTATGTATGAGCGAATGAGGTATTGTCTTCAAAATGGATATTTAGGAAATGCACTCTTTTTTGAAAGAACAATGTACTATCCTCTTGAAATGGTGGCTCTTGGCAAACTGGAATTAGATAAAGCCACAAAAGAACGTATCAAAAGACTAAAAAAAATGCACAAAGAAGTTGTCTTAGGGCTATACTGTGCCAAGAAAGTGAAACGAGCCTTTGTGATAGACAGATATGTATTTTGGTGTGTGCCAAAAGTTAGAAATCTGTGGCAGAGATTAAAAAGTAAGATGAAGAAAGTATAATTTAGAACCATTAGAATTGGGAGAGAAAATAGAAATGGAGTCTAAAAGTAAGCGTTTAGCCAATATTGAATTGTTAAGAATTATAGCTATGCTGATGGTGATTATGCTTCACTATTTGGGGAAAGGGGAATTGCTACCTACGATGAATTCGTCTATGGACGCTCTCGGGTATGTGGCCTGGATTTTTGAAAGCTTATCCATAGTTGCTGTCAATGTATACGTCTTGATAAGTGGATATTTTATGGTATCTGGCAAGTTTCGAGTTGGCAAAATTATCGAATTGATATGTCAGGTTTTGTTTTATGCAGTTGGAGTGACAATTTTGGCGTATTCTCTAGGATTTATAGAAAGAGGAGATATAACAGTTTCAGCTCTTTTACAGCAGTTATTTTCGCTACATTATAATCAATACTGGTTTGTTACAGCCTATATTGTACTATATATGTTTTCACCCGTACTGGCTATTGGCATCCAGAATATGTCAAAGAAACAATTAGAAATATGCATTTTGTTACTACTGGTTTTTAACTGTCTTGTGAAAAGTATTTCACCGATTAGCCTGGCATTTGATAAAAAGGGGTATGATGTAATATGGTTTGTTTGTCTATTTATGGTAGCAGGTTACATTCGTCTTTATGGCATCAAAACTCTTGAGAAAAAAAGATATGCGATAGGTTTATATGTTTTAGGGGTAGTCTTTATTTTCCTAGAAGGCTTTGTACTAGGAACTTTGTATGCTAAAACAGGAAGTCTGGGAGAAACAATAGGGGTCTCCTATCATTATAACCACATATTTTGTTTCCTTGCATCAGTGGGGTTGTTCACTTTCTTTTTACAGGTGAAAATACCAGAAGGGAAAATAGCAACAATTATTTGTAAAATTTCTCCATATACATTGGGAGTATATTTATTACACGAACAGATATATGTTAGATATGTATGGCCAGAGTTGTTGGGTGCCAAAACAGCTACGAATGTTGTGACCTTTATTGTGTATGCAAATAAAGCCGTGTTTACAGTATTTGTAGTAGGTGTGATTGTGGACTGGCTTAGAAGTTTGTTATTTAGGCTTGTGAAAAAAATAGGTGTGAATTAATTCACGCCTATTTTTTTAATCTATTGCGAATATCTTCTAAGAAGATATTCGGTTCATAATCTCCTTGATAGTGATAATCTACATCCGCTTTTTGAGAAATCCAGGCGAAGTCAATATCATCAATAGATGAGAAGACTTGGATGTATTCTGGATTGTAATATGGATACTGGCATACATACTGGTTGTTAGTTAATAGCTTTTTGTTATAACAAAGGGCTTCCAAATAACGCTGAGTTGGAGCATTTACTCCTGTATGCATCACTTCTAGTAAACAATTACTTTTCATAACCATAGCCACATTTTCTTCATATGTTAAAGCTTTATTATATTCGATACCTTCACAACAGGCTTCTTCTTTGGAAGCACCTGCAACGTAAAACATATCGTTAATATCTTGTTCCTTAAATTTTTTATGCAGACTATTTAGCTTTTCGGCACGTCTTACGGCAGTTCCACAGAAATAGATATCATACTGAGTTTTATCCTCCGAAAAGGGCAGTTTTGAATATAACAGTGGATAATAATTTAGGTTATACTCCTTGGCATCTCTATCAATAATGGTGTATATAACATCAAATTCTGAGAAAAAAGATGGAATTCGCGGACATCTGTCTATTTGGTCTACGATATATAAAATCAATTTTATGTTTGGATTTTTCCTTTTTAGCCAGCGAAAATAAGCAGGGGAATAATACTTTGTCAAGGCTGAATTAAAAAGAATGATATAGTTGTTGTCATTTCTTTTATACTTAATTTTGCTTAAAGTATAGCGGGAATACCAGAATTTTTCCCAGTGTAGATTACCGGTAACTTTATCTTTTCGCTTACAGCAGGATTCAAAAAACTTTTTCAGATATTTCACATTCACATCTTTATCAATGCAAGAGACATCTTCTCTGTGACGAATGTTCTTTAGCATCATTCTCATACCAGGTCCCCAATATCCAGTGACAAAAAACTTGGTTTTCGTTGGACTTGGACGATTACGGTCATAATGGTCTACCATCTTATGCTTTATTCCACGTAGAACATTTAAGAATTTCTCCATTGTGTCTTCCTACCTTTACTAAAATATGTAATCTGCTTAATTTTCTTAATTATTATAGCATTATATGACCTCTTTGCCAATCGCCTTTTGCTTGTATTGGATATGCAGATATGGTATAATTTTATAGATTATGGAGATTTATACAAAAAAATAGAGAACAGAAATTTTTGAGAAAAGAAATGGAGTTTTATATGGAACAAAAATGGACAACGGTAATTAAGCCCAATAAAAAAAAGTTTGATTTCAACTTAAAAGAGCTGGCTCAATACAAGGATTTAATCTATATGTTTGTAAAAAGAAACTTTACTTCGCAATACAAACAAACCGTATTAGGTCCTCTGTGGTTTGTTCTGAATCCACTTTTAACGAGTTTTATTTCCACAGTGGTATTCGGTGGAATTGCCGGAATCCAAACAGGTGAAGTTCCGTATTTCTTGTTTTATCTATGTGGATTTATGCTGTGGAGTTATTTTTCAACTTGTGTGACGCAGACATCGGCGACTTTTACGGGGAATGCAGGAATTATGGGAAAAGTATATTTTCCGCGACTGACAATGCCCATTGCCACAGTAATTTATTCGATGATAAATACTGTGATTATCTTTGTTATGACAGTGATTACAATGATTATTTATGTAGCAAATGGTATGGAAATTTCGATAGACTGGCATATTTTATTGATTCCGGTTCTATTTATACAAACTGCACTGTTAGGTATGGGAGTCGGAATCGTAGTTTCTTCCCTTACAACGAAATATCGAGACTTGGCAGTTCTTGTTACTTTTGGTTTGCAATTATGGATGTATATCACACCGGTGGTGTATCCTGTTTCCCAGCTTTCCGAAAAATTCAGACAAATTATTATGCTAAATCCAATGTCACCAGTTATCAGCAATTTGCGTTACGCAATGTTTGGTATGGGCGAGTTTGAATGGACCTATTGGCTTGTTAGTATAGGCGTAACTTTGTTGATTCTATTCTTTGGAGTTGGCTTATTTGGAAAAGTAGAGAAAACATTTATGGATACAGTATAAAGAATATAAGGGTTGAAGTGATTATGGCAGAAACAGTAATTCAAATAGAAAACTTAAAAAAACAATATCGTTTAGGGACCATTGGCGGTGGAACTTTGTCCCATGATATTCAAAGCTGGTGGGCGAGAAAACGCGGCAAAGAAGACCCCAATGTTGTCATTGGTAAAGAAAATTTAGGAAAAGACGGTAGAGATACTTTTTGGGCACTGAATGGAATCAATCTGGAAGTAAAAAAAGGAGAAGCAGTTGGTATTATTGGTGCGAATGGTGCTGGCAAATCGACTATGCTCAAAATTCTTTCCAGAGTAACTGCTCCAACAGAAGGCGAAATTAGAATTAAAGGTCGTATTGCCAGTATGCTTGAAGTTGGAACTGGCTTCCACGGAGAGTTAACTGGTAGAGAAAACATTTATATGAATGGTGCTATTCTTGGAATGAGCAAAAAGGAAGTTGATAGTAAGATAGAACAGATTATTGATTTCTCCGAATGTCGTCAATTTATTGATACTCCGGTAAAAAGATATTCTTCCGGTATGTATGTAAAATTAGCATTCTCAGTGGCGGCACATCTGGATGCAGAAATTTTGGTTATGGATGAAGTTTTAGCGGTTGGTGATATGAAGTTTCAGCAGAAATGCCTTGGAAAGATGGGTGATGTGGCTGAAAATGAAGGCAGAACCGTTTTATATGTAAGTCATAATATGGGTACTATTAGACAACTTTGTACCAGATGTATTGTGTTAAAAGATGGACGAGTTATTTTTGATGGAGATGTAGAAGAAGCCATTCAGGTTTATATGGACGCCAATAGTAGCGATTTTAGTCCGAATTATAATTTGGCAGAGTCTTCCCGCCCTAATATTTTACAGGGGAAAAAGGTATTTTTAGAAAATCTTCAATTTGGTAATAAAGATAAAGCAGTGTTTTATAGAGATGAACCGGTTCAGTTTTCCGTAACCTTTACAGCTAAGGAAGATGTAGAAGATTTACATTTGCAGTCTGTTATACGCTTTGCGGACTCGACCATTGTAGGTATGTCCTTATCCGACCAGGCGATGCAGGTTAAAAAGGGTGAAACTTATACGGTACAATACTCCTTTGATGCGTCTAATTTGGCAGCAGGGATGTATTATTTTACTCCGGTTTTATGTGCATTTAATGAATTTGGAAGTAGAGAAGTTTATGATGTGGTCACACAAAAAGTCTTTTTTACGATAGAAGAATCGAAGAAAGATGACAGACTTCAGTGGCACAGACAGTTTTGGGGTAGTGTTCAGTTAAATCCATTATCTCAAATTCAGATGACGTGTATTGAGGAAAAAAATTATGAATAAGCCTGTAAAAAAAGTAAAATTTGTTGATTTCTGGAATGGTTTTAAGCCAGAAAGTCATTATATATACAAAATGTTGAGTAAGCACTATGAACTTATGCTTGATGAGAAACCGGACTATCTATTTTATGGTCCATATGGGCATGAACATTTAAAGTATGCTGATTGTGTGAAAATTTGTCAGACTTCAGAAAATATCGTGCCGGATTTCAATTTGTGTGATTATGGAATTGGATTTGAATACCTGGACTATGGTGACAGATATATGCGTTACCCTTGCTATTATGCACAGGGCGTTTTGAAAGATTTGGAATTGTGCACAAAGAAACATTTGATGACAGAAAAAGAGATTGCATCAAAAACAGAATTTTGTGCATATGTATATTCTAATGCGAATGCGGATAAAATTCGCACGCAAATCTTTTATGAACTATCGAAATATAAACCGGTTAATGCAGGAGGCAGACATCTAAATAATGTAGGACAGCCAGGCGGAGTAAAGGATAAACTGGAATTCCAGAAAAAGCATAAATTTGCCATTGCCTTTGAAAATAGTGCTCATTCCGGTTATGCAACTGAAAAAATAGTGCAGGCTTTTGCGGCAGGAACTATTCCGATTTATTGGGGCGACCCTACGATTGCAGAGCAATTTAACGAAAAAGCATTTGTCAATGTGAATCATTTTGCCACGTTGGAAGAAGCTTGTGAGCGGGTAAAGGAAATAGATGCTAATGATGAGTTGTTTTTATCTATGCTGAGAGAACCGGCAATTATTAACGAAGAAGTTATGCCAGAAAAAGCAGCAGAACGAATGGAACAATTTTTGTGTCACATAATGGAACAGGAAAAAGAGAGTGCTTATAGACGGAATCTTACTTTCTGGGGCGAAGCCTATGGAAAACGTATGCTAGATTGGTATAATAATTCCTTAAGGACAGATGAAGGTTTCTTTGCAAAAGTAAAGAGAAAACTTAAAGGTAGTCATTAGAAAATAGATTCCCAAGTAAGAGGAGAATTATGAAAAGAATACTCTTATATTACAAAAAAACAGATATTGATAGAAGAATTTTTCCGGCAACAGATTATAATACATTGTGGCAGGAATATGGAAATCTTGCAGGCAATTCAGGAAATAAACTGTTTATACAGGCTTGTGAACAATATTTGACAAAACAGGATATTGAAGTTGGCTATCTGACGGAGGGAATGACTAACGATTTTATCAATCAAAATTTTGACAGAGTCGTATTTCCTACTGCGAACATTTTTAACGAAAGAAAGAATGTGTTGCAGAGTCTTAATCGAATGGCTGAACAGTTTGAACAAATCAAAATACCGATTATCGTTCTAGGTGCTGGTGCCCAGGCGGATTGTTATGATGATTTAGATTCGCTTGCTAATAGTATAGAAAAAGAGTCCAAAAGATTTATTCAATCGGTATATCAAAGTGGCGGTGAATTTTCTTTAAGAGGATATTTTACCAAAGAGTTATTTGATAAATGGGGATTCAAAAGTGCCTGTGTGACAGGGTGCCCATCTATGTATCAACGTGGTAGAAATTTATCCATCTGCAAAAGAAACGTGAAAGAAATAGATTTTAAACCATCGGTAAATGGAGAGTTGAAGACTTTAAGAGATGCTTGGTGGATAAAGCAATTTAAGAATTATAGAGATGCTATTTATGTAGACCAATCGCTATTTTACGATTTATTTTATAATAAGGCATATATAGAAAACCATAAGCCTTTGGTTCGTAATATCAAGGAGTTTGTTGGAAAATTTTCAGAAACCGGCTTGCAACTGATAAAAGAAGGCAGAGTAAGACTATTTTATGATATTCCTGTATGGTCAGATTTCTTTCAAAGGGAAAACATTGATTTCTCCATAGGAGAGAGAATTCACGGAAATCTGATTGCACTTTTAAATGGTGTACCGGCAGTGGTTTGTCCACATGATACAAGAACAAGAGAACTGGCAGAGTTTTTTGAAATTCCTATGGTGGAAGATGTTTCCAGTAAGAGAAATATTTATGAAATCTATGAAGAAAGTAGTTATGACGCTTTTAATAAAAATTTTGCGAGTAAGTTCGATAATTTTGAGAAATTCCTTGTAGAACAAGGTGTTAGTTATGAGCTGGATAATAGAGAGTGTTTTGAACAGAAAGTAAAAGAGGCAGATTTTCAGTATCCAACATATATGGACGAAAACTATCTGAAAAAAGTAACCAGAATCGCAAGTATGACAAAGCCTCTCAGACAGTGTAGAAATGTTATAACAAAGATTAAGAACTAAATTTGGGAATAAATGGAGATAAAAGATGAGCGAACTGACCATTGTTACAGCATTTTTTGATATTGGAAAAAAAGATTTTTCAATGATGGCACGAAGTAGTGAAAAGTATATTCATGATTTCGAGTGCTGGGCGAGAATTCAAAACAAATTGATTGTTTATACACAGCCACAGTTTAAAGATGCCATTATGTCAATCAGAGAAAAATTTCATCAGGGACATAACACGGAAATTATTGTGATTGATGATATGCTATCTATTGATAGAGAAATTTATGAAAAATATCAAAAAATTGCGGAAAATGGTTATTTAGAAAAATATAAATTGCTGCAAGGAACTCTAACGGCTAACGAACCAAAATATAATTTGGTTACTTTACTAAAATTTTGGTTCATTATGGATGCGGAAAAGAGAGGTTTAATAGAAGATTTTGCAGCGTGGCTTGATTTTGGATTTGGACATGGAGAATTTTTTGCAAATCCAGAGGAATTTGATTATAAATGGGAGTATGATTTTGAAAGAAGAATTATTCTATTTACATTACATGATGTTGACGATATCCCAATGTTTGAAGTAGTAAGATGTTCATTAAATTATGTAATGACGGGCGTTATGGTTATGCCAAAAGAATTATGTCAGACCGTTTGGGAACATGCAAGAGAGGCAGCTCATATGTTAACCCAAATTGGGTTTATGGATGATGAACAAACAGTTATATTACTTGCATACAGAAATCACCCGGAATGTTATAAGATGATTCCAAGCGATTGGCATATGGGACTTGTAACCTACGGAGGAGGGCATCTTACTTTAAGTAGAGATGTAAAAAAAGAAGTTATTGTCGAAAGCAAAGGATTATCAAAAGTAGCGGCTCACTTATTTAAAAAGAGTAAACAAAATAGAACTGGAATTTATAAACTATTAGATAATTATAGAAACTATAAGATGTCAAAACAGAAAAGTTCTTTGGAGATAAATTGTGAAAAATATTCCAGAGATTGTGCAAATAGAACCTACGAACAGGTATACAAACTGTTTTGGAATGATAGGAGTCATTAAGTGGATAAAGCATTAGTAATTATAGGTGCACCCGGATATAACAGGGGCTCTGAAATTTTATTGACAGGCATTCTTGAAATATTAAAGAAAAGCGGAAAATACGAAAGTGACGTAACCGCTTTTGCCCTTCGTAAAGAGTGGGAAGAAGATAACAAAGAGTTGTATGGTCAGTTTCTTCCAAGAGAAACACCATATAATTGTTTCTGGTATAAATTGTGTAATAATATTGGTATTCGATTGATTAAGAAATTTGGTTATACAAACACGTCTGTATGGTTTATGCGTCAGGCACTTTGCAAAGCCTTTTCCAAATACCAACTAATAGTGTTCGTTGGTGCAGATAACTTTGATTATCAGTACACCCAGAAAAATGAATTAAATTGTTTAATCGCCTTAGCAAAAAAAGTTTCTTCTGCAAAAATTGCAATATTAGATTGTTCCATTGCAAAAGAGAATATAAATAAGTTTTTTATCGAAAACTTAAGACAGGCGGATATCGTAACTGCAAGAGATACGATGTCTTATAATAATTTAAAAGAACATCGCAAAGATGTTATTTTGCATGCTGACCCGGCGTTTTTAGTGGCGGCAAATCAAGGAAAAGTGGATATCGATATGTCGAAGCAGTATATCGGTATTAATGTAAGTCCTTTGGTGCAAAAGATGAATGAAAAGATACAAGAAAATGTACTTTGTCTAATTGATTGGATTTTAGAAAACACTACGGCACACATTCTACTGATTCCCCACGTAATGAAAATGCAGGATTATTCAATCTTGGAAGAAATAAAACGTGTTTACGAAAAGGAAAGTAGAGTCCTTTTGTTAGAAGATGACAAATATAGTGCCAGAGAACTGAAATACATTATTTCTAAATGTGAAGCTTTTGTAGGTGCAAGAACACATTCGATGGTTGCTGCATATTCCCAGGGAGTTCCGGCTTTGGGCATAGGATATTCTATTAAATCAACAGGAATTGCTAAGGACTTATTAAAAGAGGATATTTTCTGCATTCAGGCGGAGGATATTACTGGAACAGAGGATATAAAAGAACTCTTTATTCAGTTATGGAATGACCGTGTAAAAATCAGGGAAAAATTACAATTAGTATTGCCAGAATATACGGAGACGTTGAAAAAATTGGAAGAAGTGCTATAAATGACTGTCAAAGAAGTGTCAAAAGTAGTATGCACAGGCTGCAAATCTTGTGAAAATATATTTTCGCAAACGAAAAAAAGAAGATTAGTGGTGGATATATGGGGCAAACAGAACAAAAAGCTAACCCCAACGTTTATGCTGTAAAACTTGTATCTGACAAGAAAAGGCAAAAAAGTCAGTCAGGCGGTGCTTTTACCGCGGCAGCAGAGTCTATTTTAAGTATGGGCGGCGTTGTATATGGAGTCGGTTGGGATAAGGAATTAAAAGTTGTATATAAAAGGATAGATACTTTGAAAGGGCTTAACGAATTGAAAGGAAGTAAGTACGTTCAGGCTCATAGCGGTGGTATATATCTTACAGTAGAGAAAGATTTACAAAAAGGGACGCTTGTTTTATTCAGTGGAACTCCCTGCCTTGTAAATGGGCTATATAAGTATTTGGAAAGTAAAGCTTGTGAGACTGAAAAATTATATACTTGTGACATTGTATGCCACGGGACTCCAAGTCCCCAAATCTATGAAAAATATCTAGAACTATTGAAAAAAGAGAAGGGCGATGGAATTCGGAAATTTACTTTCCGAGATAAAAGTTTTGGTTGGAGACGAAATATTTCCAGTTATGTAGTGAAGGGGAGAAAAATGATTACCCCCAATTATATCCGTATTTTTGAAAGTCAGTTGTGCCTTAGAAAAGCCTGCTTTGAATGTTCCTATGCTTCTATGAATCGAGTAGGTGATATTACCGTAGGTGATTTTTGGGGAATTGAAAAATGTCACCCGGAATTTGAAGATAAGAAAGGGGTCTCTTTGCTGATATGTAGTAGCAAAAAAGGACAGGCTTTATTTGATAAAATGAAGGATAAACTGGTGGTTTTGAAAACTACCCCGCAGAATTGTTTGCAACCAAATTTGCAACGACCTACGAAAAAGCCTGAAGCCTATGAAGAATTTTGGCAATATCTTGAGGAAAATGGCTATGAAGCAGCCGTAAAAAAATATTGTGGCTATAATCCTCAAGATGACTGGGAAAAATTAGAGCCACATCAATTTATAAAAAGAGTTTCTCGAAAAATTGAGCGACTAATTAAAAGGAAAAAATGATGAAAATAGGGATTTTGACTTTCCATAATGCACACAACTATGGTGCAATTTTACAGGCGTATGCACTTAGAACAAAATTAAGAAATCTTGGTTATGATACGCATATTGTTAATTATCGAAATGAAAAAATTGAAAAATCTTATGAAAGAAAACTTGTGCCAAAGAAAGTACAGGTTTCCCTGTTTCATCCAAGAACTTTTTTATTCAATCATCAAAAACAGTTAGAAGTTAAAACCGCACAGCCCTCCTGGGAAAAGCGTTGCGAGGTATTTCGGAAGTTTATTGATAAAGTAATTTTAGAAGATAATATTGAGGTTATTGATAAAAGGGAATTAAAAAATCTTGGTTATGACGCTTTTATTTGTGGTAGCGACCAGATTTGGACGGATTATTTAACCGGTGGTCTGGATAATGTCTATTTTTTGGATTTTGGTGCGAAAGTAAAAAAGATTTCCTATGCTGCAAGCAAAGTAAATGCAACTTTTTCAGAAGAAGACAAAGCTTTTTTTAAAGAGAAACTGAGGGATTTTACCGCTTTATCTGTTAGAGAAGAAACTCTTGCAAAAGCCTTAACGGATATCTGCCAAAAGGAAGTAAAAACAGTGCTGGACCCGGCGTTACTCCTAGAAAAAAAAGATTATGAGAAAATCGAAGCTCCAATTATAGAAAATGGGGAGTATGTGCTGGCTTATTTTCTGGTAGAAGATGAGACATTAATGCAATGTGCGAAGTGGGCAGCAGATAAATTAGGAATGAAGCTGTTAGAAATTCACTATTATAAGCAAAGGCTAAAGAACCACAACCAGATAGCAGATTGTGACCCGGGCGAATTTTTATCTTATATAAAAAAGGCAAAGTATATTTTTACCAATTCTTTTCATGGTACGGTTTTTTCTATTATTTATCAGAAAAACTTTTTTGCAGTCTATGATAAAGATGCCAGAAAAGACAATTTGTTAGAACTTTTGGAGTTGGAGAATAGACATATCAAGTCACTGGATGAGTTATTCGCACTTGATGATGTAGAATATACAAAGGCCAACAAGCTGTTAAGAGAAGAAAGCATGAAATCTGAGAGCTTTTTAGTAAAGGCGTTAAATAGTTAATGAATAAGGAAAAGTCTATGAAACAGAAAAAAATTGCGTTTATTCTCCCGGAGGGAAGTCTTCCCATTCCGGCGACTATGGGCGGAGCAATCGAAACGTTGATGACAATGATGCTGAATGAGAACGAAACCAAAGGAAATTATGACTTCCTTTTCGTTTATTCGGGAGAAGAAAATAAGAAGGTTTCTTATAAACATTCCGTTTGTTATGCTTGCAAATTACATAATAGAAGTGGAAAAGTGTGGGATTTTCTTACGAAAGTCTGGTATAAGCTTGGAACTTATTTCCCAAAGAGCTTTCCGGCAGTAAGCAGGTATTATCGTGATGCGGCAAAGATAGCGAAGAAGGAAAAAGCCGATTATGTTATTGCCGAGGGTTTATACCCTACAAATTTTAAAAACTTTTCATATATTTGGGATAAGAAAAATTTGGCCCTTCATATTCATAGTGAAGTAGCCAAAAATCCGGTAAGTGATGAAATTTTTGAAAAAACCATTGCTATCAGTGATTTTGTGGCACAAAGATGGAATGAAAACACACCGGAAAAAATGAAAGATACTTATGTTTGGAAAAATAGTATCCGTAGAGAAAAATTTGATGTGAATATGACAAAAGACCAAAGAAATGAAGTGCGAAAATCCTTAGGCTATTATGAGGACGATTTTGTGGTATTTTTCTGTGGTAGAATGATACAGGTAAAGGGTGTAAAAGAGCTGATAGAAGCAGTGCTTGGCATAGAAAATGAAAAGGTCAAGTTATTAATCATTGGAAGTGATGATTTTGCCAGGGGAGATAAAGGCGAATATGCGAAGGAAGTAAGAGCCCTTGTAGAAAAAAATCCGGATAGAATTAAACACTTAGGCTATGTGGATAATGCCAAGTTGTATCAGTATTATAAAAGTGCTGATTTACAGGTAGTGCCATCGCTTTGGGAAGAAGCGGCAGGACTTGTGGCAATCGAAGGAATGGTTTCTAAAATACCACTCATTGTTACCAAATCCGGTGGAATGATAGAATATGTTCATAAGGATTATACGAAAATTGTTCCAAAAGATGAGCATATAGTACAAACGTTGCAAAAAGAGATTGTATATTTATATGAGAATCCTTCTGTGAGAGATGAAATGTCACAAGGGGCGTACGATTTTGCGAAACGATTTTCACAGGAGCAATATTATCAAGATTTTTGTGATATGATGGAGCAATGGGAAAAGGACATACAAGGGAGGTAATGCAATGAAAATTGCAGTAGCAGGACTTGGTTATGTAGGACTTTCCAATGCGGTGTTATTGGCACAGCATAATGAAGTAATTGCAGTAGATATTTCAGAGGAAAGAGTCCAGAAAATTAATCAGAAAAAATCGCCGATTATTGATAAGGAATTGGAAGAATATCTGGCAACAAAAGAGTTAAATCTTGTGGCAACTTGTGATGCCAATATGGCATATAAAGATGCGGAATTTATTATTATTGCTACCCCCACTAATTATGACCCGGATAAAAACTTTTTTGATACCAGTTCCATTGAAGAAGTATTAAATATTGTAAAAGAAATTAATGAAGCTACGACGGTCGTTATAAAATCCACAATTCCGGTAGGGTATATCCTAAAGGTCCGTGAAAAATATCAGATGGAAAACATTATTTTTTCACCGGAATTTTTAAGGGAAGGACATGCCTTATATGACAATTTGTATCCCTCAAGAATTATTGTGGGAGATGATACTGATAAAGCACATAAATTTGCTCAGTTACTAAAAGAAGGGGCTATCAGGGAGGAGATTCCGGTTTTGTTCACTAATCCAACGGAAGCGGAAGCGGTGAAATTGTTTGCCAATACTTATCTGGCACTGAGAGTTGCCTATTTTAACGAATTGGATACTTTTGCAGAGGTGCGAGGGTTAAATACAAAACAGATTATTGAGGGAATAGGGCTTGACCCAAGAATTGGAAGTCATTATAATAATCCGTCTTTTGGCTATGGTGGTTATTGTCTGCCAAAAGATACCAAACAGCTTCTTGCCAATTATGAAGATGTACCAAATAATCTGATATCAGCCATTATTGAGTCCAACCGAACAAGAAAAGACCATATTGCAGATATGATTTTGAATAGAAATCCGAAAATCGTGGGAATTTACAGACTGACAATGAAAACGGATTCGGATAATTTTAGACAATCGGCCATTCAGGGAATCATGAGAAGGTTGAAGGAAAAAGGCGTAGAAATCATCATTTACGAGCCAACGTTAAAGGAAGATACTTTTTGGGATTCTAAAGTGTTTGAGAATTTGGAAGAATTTAAAGAAAAATCTGATGTAATTATTGCAAATCGTATGTCAGAAAATTTGCAAGATGTGGTACAAAAGGTATATACTAGAGACATATATGGTCGTGATTAATCAAATAATAATAGAAAAAGGGTGAAAGTTATGTTTACAGGAAAAACATTATTAATTACAGGTGGTACAGGTTCTTTTGGTAATGCTGTACTGAACAGATTTTTAGCAACAGACATTGGAGAAATCCGCATTTTTTCTCGTGATGAATTAAAGCAGGACGATATGCGTCATTATTATCAGAGAGAATTTCCGGAATACAGCAATAAATTGAAATTTTACATCGGTGATGTAAGAGACAGACAGAGTATTGATAAGGCGATGCACGGTGTTGATTATATTTTCCATGCAGCCGCTTTAAAACAGGTCCCATCTTGTGAATTTTTCCCGATTGAAGCGGTAAAAACCAATGTACTTGGTACAGAAAATGTGTTGCAGTCTGCCATTGACCACGGTGTAAAAAAGGTTATTTGTTTATCCACAGATAAGGCAGCTTATCCGGTAAATGCTATGGGTACTTCCAAAGCTATGATGGAAAAGGTTATCGTGGCAAAATCCAGAACTATTTCACCAGAAGAAACTACGATTTGCTGCACAAGATATGGCAATGTTCTTTGCTCTCGTGGTTCTGTTGTACCATTATTTATTCAACAGATTAAAGAAGGTAAACCGCTGACAATTACAGAGCCAACTATGACAAGATTTGTTATGACCTTAGAAGAAGCCGTAGAATTGGTCGTATATGCTTTCCAGAACGCAGAAAGTGGCGATATTATGGTACAGAAGGCTCCGGCTTGCACAATCGGAGTATTGGCTCAGGCGGTAAAAGAAATCTTTGGTTCAAAAGAAGAAACTAAGATTATTGGTATCCGCCATGGAGAAAAAATGTATGAAACATTACTCACTAATGAAGAATGTGCGAATGCTATTGATATGGGTAATTTTTATCGTGTGCCAGCGGACAAGCGTAGTTTAAATTATGATAAATATTTTACAGATGGTAATTTAGAGAGAAGCAAGCTTTCTGAGTTCAATTCGAATAATACAGCACTTATGGACGTAGAACAGGTGAAGGAAAAATTATTGACTCTTTCTTACGTGCAAAACGAATTAAAAGACTGGAATAACAAATAGCAGGAGATGTGTATGAAGGTACTGGTTACGGGGGCAAAAGGCTTTATTGGAAAAAACTTAATCACAGAACTGGAACGCAGAGAGAATGTTACAGTATTACCTTTTGACATTGATTCGCCCATAGAATTATTGGATAAATACTGTGAAGAATGTGATTTTGTATTCAATCTGGCGGGAGTCAATCGCCCTGAGAATGTGGAAGAATTTATGGAAGGGAATTTCGGTTTTGCCACTACTTTAATCGAAACTTTAAAAAAGTACAAAAATACTTGTCCGATTATGAATTCCTCCAGTATTCAGGCTGCCCTTGAAAATCCTTATGGAAAAAGCAAAAAAGCTGGTGAGGATATGCTTTTTGCTTATGGTAAAGAAGTAGGAGCTGAGGTCTATATTTACCGTTTCCCAAATGTATTTGGTAAATGGTGCAGACCAAATTATAACAGTGCGGTGGCAACTTTTTGTTACAATATTGCTCATGATTTACCAATTCATGTAAATGACCGAAGTACATTGATGCATTTGGTGTATATCGATGATGTGGTAGAGGAGCTGCTGCAGGCTCTTGATAGACACCCACACGTCAATTCTGATGGATATTGTTTTGTGAAAACGGTACACGATGTTACTTTAGGCGAAATCGTGAACTTATTATATAGCTTTAAGGAAAGCAGAACGAATCTGGTGGTGCCAGATATGACACCTGACAGCTTTGAGAAAAAGCTTTATAGCACATATTTAAGTTATCTGCCAACGGATAAGTTTTCTTATCCCCTTGTGATGCACGAAGATGAAAGAGGCAGTTTTACAGAAATTTTAAAGAGTGTTAACGCAGGTCAGGTTTCTATTAATATTTCCAAACCCGGTATTGTAAAGGGAAATCATTGGCATCACACGAAAAATGAAAAATTTATCGTGGTAAGTGGAAAAGGGGCAATTCGATTCCGCAAACACGGTAGTGAAGAAATTATTGAATATAAGGTTAGTAGTGATAACTTAGAGGTTGTGGATATCCCCACAGGCTACACCCACTCGATTATTAATGAAGGCGACACTGATATGGTGACGCTTATGTGGTGTAATGAATGTTTTAACCCGGGGAAACCGGATACTATCTATGAAAAAGTAGACAATTAGGAAGAAAAACAAGGAAAAGAACTAGGGGAGAATGAACAGTGTGAATACGATATTTTCAAAAAAGATGCGGACAATCAGTTTTGTAAGTGCATTATTGGTAATGTTCATTCACGCATATAATATTGCCGTATATGATGTGCAAAGCGAAATAATTTATTGGCTGGAAGAAGTGATATCCCAGTGTATCGCTCGGTTGGCAGTTCCATTTTTCTTTATGCAAAGTGCCTTTTTCTTATATAGAGAAAAAGGGAAAAATGTGTTAGAAGTTTATAAAACAAGAGTTAAAAGTGTTTTGATTCCGTATTTATTGTGGAACATAATTTATATGTTGATGTTTACCCTATTAAAGCATATGTCCCTGTCTAATTTTGGTATGGATAAAATTACAGTAAGAAATATTATAAAAGGTATTTTCTTATACGAGTACAATTATTCTTACTGGTTTATGTATTATTTGTTAATTTTTATTATGCTATATCCAGTTATTCGATATATTATTGGAAGAAGCAAAGTGATTGCAATAGGAATTGTAGGGGTACTTTTTCTATTATATTGGAATGGCTATCCTTTTTTAGAGAGTGCTATTTATTATTATATAGGTGCTCTTTTGGGGTACTATTTTGATGAGCAAATACAAAATACAGTATTTATGACAGGAAAGCAGAGAGGAATCCTAAATAGTATTTTGGGGATAGCAGCGATAAGCTTATTTTTTGTTGTTAATGTGTTGCAGTTTCAAGAAATGTCTCTTATCAGAAACATTGTGATGGTTGCACTATTCTTTGGTCTTATAAATGGAGATATTGGGATAAAGCCGATATTTTTGGAAATGTCGTTTATGTTATATTCGTTGCACCCACTTGTTTTAGAAGCGATAGAGAAACTGATATATATCTTCTTGCCCCATAATAATGTATTTGCCGTGGTGGATTATTTTATAGCACCGATGATTACTATGGGAATGGTATTTGGTGTAGCTATCCTTATGAAAAAGGCAGCACCATGGTTATACAAATGTTTAAATGGTCAAAGAAGGTAGGCAAAAGAAAGGGAAAATACTATGAAAAAATTAAAGGTTATGACAGTAATCGGTACAAGACCTGAAATTATCAGACTATCTGAGGTAATTAAAAAATGTGATAAATATTTTGACCAGATTTTGGTGCATACAGGACAAAACTATGATTATACTTTGAACCAAATCTTTTTTGAGGATTTAGGGTTAAGACAGCCAGATTACTATTTAGATGCGGTAGGTAGTGACCTGGGCGAAACGATTGGAAATATTATTGCGAAAAGTTACAAACTTATATCAGAGTTGAAACCGGACGCTTTCTTAGTACTTGGAGATACAAATTCTGCCCTTGCGGCTATTTCAGCAAAGAGACTGAAAGTGCCGATTTTCCATATGGAAGCCGGCAACAGATGTTTTGATGAGAATCTTCCAGAAGAAACTAATCGTCGAATTGTAGACCACATTTCTGACGTAAATTTATGTTATAGTGAGCATGCCAGAAGATATTTGAATGCAGAAGGTACCGCAAAGGAACGTACCTATGTAACAGGTTCACCTATGGCAGAAGTATTATCTGCCAATATGGAAAAAATTAAGGCAAGTAATGTTCTTGAAAAATTAGGACTTGAAAAAGGAAAATATATTCTTTTATCTGCTCATAGAGAAGAAAATATTGATAATGAAAAGAACTTTTTTGCACTTATGGAAGCGGTGAATCAGATGGCAGAGACCTACCAGATGCCAATTATTTATAGTACACACCCAAGAAGCAAAAAATTTATTGAACTAAGAAACTTTCAATTTCACCCACTTGTAAGAAGTTTAGAACCATTTGGTTTTTCAGATTATAATCATTTGCAGATGAATGCTTTTTGTGTTGTTTCAGATAGTGGAACTTTGCCGGAAGAAGCATCTTATTTTAATACAAAGGGTTATCCATTTCCAGCGGTATGTATTCGTACATCAACAGAGAGACCGGAGGCCATTGATAAAGGAAACTTTATTTTAGGAAGTATTGCCACGGATTATGTTTTGCAGGCAGTAGATATGGCAACGGCTATGAATGAAGAAGGAGACTTTGGTGAGAGTGTTCCGAATTATGTGGACGAAAATGTCAGCACAAAGGTTGTAAAGATTATTCAAAGTTATACAGGAATCGTGAATAAAATGGTTTGGAGAAAAGACTCATAAATTTAGAAAGGAATCAGATTGTCAGTGGCAATCTGGTTCTTTTTTTATCGAACAAGAAGGTATTTTTTATATAGACACGGCTTTCGACTGGTTTCGACGAAGAAAAATTATAAAAAATGCTATTATATCTATCATATATGTGTAAGCTTGGACATATATTATATTAGGGGAATAAAAAACGAAAGGGGCGAGTTATATGGATACCGAATGGGGCGAATTAGTCGCCGGTAAAAATTTTATCACGGATTTAGGTGACAAAACAGAAATAAAAGGACAAGGTGTTGTGTGTCGATATGCTGTTTGGAAGCCGGTTGAATCAGAAGAGAAACACCAAATTGTAGAAGTGGGAAATAATCTGTACGAATTGAGGGATAAATATCAGGTAAGTGAAGATATGGTAATGAGAATCAGAGCATAAGGGGAATGTGTATGGAGAGTTTTGGACAAGGGATATGTTGTAGTGATGCTGAGCTAATATATGAGTTAAAGAGAAGGGGTTATAACGATGTAGAAATTGAATTTATAATACGAGATGATGACACAGATGAAGATAGAGGAGATTCTACATATAAAGGTAGTTATAGGAATGTTTTTTATCCATCTGGTTTTGCAAATGGCATTTGGAAGGCAATATATGATAGAGATATAGGCCAAGACTGTCCTATTTGTTATGAACAGCTTAGGCCTGGACAATCGTTTGAAGTTGACCACATAAGAACAGTGGTCGAACACTTTAATTTTGATAAAGGATATACTATGAGTCAGGCGGAGAGAAGAGAATGGTATAATACTACAGAGAACCTTCAGCTGACACATAAAAAATGTAACCGTAGCAAAAGTGGTAATGGGCATCATTTTGAACAAAGTAAGGTACAATATGCGATTCAGCATTTTCGTTAATGAATCATAAAAGGGGGAAATATGGAACAGATTTTATTAAAAGACTTACTTAAAGGTATCAGTAGTTCTGTACAGGAGGCACAGGATTATATTGATAAAAGTGGAATAGAACAATTCTTTTCCTACTTTCAATCAAATGAAGAAAGTATATCGAAAGAGTATGAACCATACATAAGAAATATTATGATACCGGCAGAAGTATCTACAATGCAGAAAAATACAAAGGTAATGGTTCCATTGGTGGCTATGGTACATCACAAAAGAATGCTTATGGACGAAGTAACAATTACTTTACATGGAAAGATTATGGAAGGAGAAAAGGAAACGTCTATTATGCTAAATACCAAAGAAAATGATGCAACAGACACAGATGAAATTAAACTGGTATACAAGTGTCTGGATATGACAGAAGGACAGGATAAGGTAGTAAGTGCCTTAGTTAGAAATATTGAGTAGAGGGAGGATTACATATGGAAGAAAAGAATGAAATGATGACGGCACAGGATGGAAAAGAACTAAAAGATCCAAAAGAAGTGGTTTCAGCATTTACGGATTTGCCTATGGGATTACTCATTTGCCAGCCATTTTTGGAAATTGCTAAAGGACAGGCAGCACTATGTGATGTGTATTTAGAAACCTTAGCAAAATTAGCATATGATACATCGAAAGAAGGTAAGGATAAAAAGACCAGAGTTCTCAGCTTTGAATATACAAAACCTGTTGTGGATAAAACAAGTGGACAATTGCAGGATAAGACATACACTATCAATGCACCACTGTTATCCTTGGTACCGGTTCCGGCCTTTTTTATGGAAGAAGCCACAGTTTCGTTCTCAATGGATGTAAATGTTTCTACCTCGGATACAAGTGTAAATAAGGAAGAAGCATCTATGGGACTCTCCTCTAGCTTCTGGGGTGTAAAAGCGACAATGAATGGCAAAGTATCTTCCGATAGTACAAAGAGCAGACAGACAAGTACGGCTGCAAAATATAATATATTTGCCCGTGCAACACAGAAGGAACCGGCAGAAGGTATGGCAAAACTCACCAGTTTGCTAGCTTCTACCATTGAACCAATTGAAGCCGGTGGAAAATAATATTGTAAAGATACAAAATAAAAATATAAAATATAAAATAAAAATATAATGATTGTGGCCTTTCGAAAGTGATTGAATAAGAAAATAAAGTGTAGTAAAATATATCTTGATGTAAATCATTTTTGGGAGGCTACGATTATGAGAGTTATTAGAGCAAAAGACTATAATGATATGAGTAGAAAGGCAGCGAACATTATTGCAGCTCAGGTTCAGATGAAACCGGATTGTGTGTTAGGGCTTGCAACAGGTTCTACACCGATTGGTACATACAAAGAATTGGTAGCTGCTTATGAAAATGGAGACCTTGATTTTTCGGAAGTGACCAGTGTAAATCTTGATGAATACAAGGGTATTACAAGAGAAAATGACCAAAGCTATTATTATTTTATGAATGACAATTTGTTTAGTCACGTAAACATTTGTAAAGAAAGAACACATCTTCCAAATGGTATGGAGCCAGACAGTGAAAAGGCTTGTAAGGAATACAATGAAGTAATTCATTCTGTTGGTGGTATTGATTTACAGTTATTAGGACTTGGTCATAACGGACATATCGGTTTTAATGAACCAGCTGATTGTTTTTCATTAGAAACAAATTGTGTAGATTTAACAGAATCTACAATTAATGCCAATAAACGTTTCTTTGCATCTTACGATGACGTACCAAAACAGGCATACACAATGGGTATTAAGACAATTATGCAGGCAAAAAAGGTTTTAGTGGTTGTAAGTGGTGAAGATAAAGCAAAAATTGTAAAAGAGGCTTTCTTTGGTCCGGTAACTCCAAAAGTACCAGCTTCTATTTTGCAGTTACATAAAGATGTTGTAGTTATTGCTGATGAAGCGGCATTATCATTAGTAAAATAAAAAAGACAGTAGGGATTTGTTATGGAACAATTAGCGATTTTTGGTGGCTCGCCAGTGCGTGAAACCCCAATTTATTATGGAAGACAATTTATTGACCAGGACGATATTGATGCGGTGGTAGAAACCCTGAAAAGTGATTTGATTACTTGTGGTCCAAAAGTAGAAGAATTGGAACGTAAGTTATGTGAAATTACAGAAGCAAAGTACGCGGTAGTGCTTTCTAATGGTACAGCGGCACTTCATATTGCGGCTATGGCAGCAGGGATTGGGGAAGGCGATGAAGTAATTGTTAGTTCGATTACTTTTGCAGCTTCAGCGAATTGTGTGCTTTATTGTGGTGGAACACCGGTATTTGCAGACATTAATCCTAATACCTACAATATTGACCCGGAATCCGTAAGAAAGTTAATTACGCCGAAAACAAAGGCGGTGGTAGCTGTTGATTTTACAGGTCAGGCAGTGGAATTAGATGAAATTCGTGCTATCTGTAAGGAACACAATCTTATTTTGATTGAAGATGCGGCACATTCGCTTGGAACAAAATATAATGGTCAACCAATAGGTAGTATTGCTGATATGACAACCTTTAGTTTTCATCCGGTAAAAACAGTTACAGGCGGTGAAGGCGGTGCGGTTACAACCAACGATGAAAAATTATACAAAAAATTACGTCTTCTTCGTACTCACGGTATTACCAGAAATCAGGACGAAATGGCACATCCAACAGACGACCCTTGGTATCAGGAACAGGTTTGTCTTGGTTACAATTATCGTATGACAGACTTTCAGGCAGCCTTGCTTTTAAGTCAGTTGAAAAAATTGCCTGCTTTTTCTATGAGAAGAAAAGAAATCGTAGAAATGTATGATGAGGCATTTTTGATGATGCCGGAAATCAAAGTGCAAAGAGAAATTTTGGAATCTGATACAACAAGGCATTTATATATTATTCGTCTGAATCTTGATGCGTTAACTTGCACAAGACGAGAATTTTTCGATGCATTGTATGCGGAAAATACTCGACCACAAGTACATTATTTGCCGGTTTACTGGCATTCACATTACGAGAACCTTGGATACAAAAAAGGGCTTTGCCCAAATGCAGAGAAGTTCTATGATGAGGTTATGAGTATTCCGCTTTATTATTCTTTAACAGACAAAGATGTGCAAGATGTCATTAAAGCAGTGAAAAAAGTGGTTGAATATTATAGAAAATAGAGATAAGGATTTTGGAACGGCTCATATGGAAGGTAACTTCCATGTGGGCCTTTTTTAATGGAAAAGCCGATAGAATCCCTTGTATTCCACTCATAAACACTGTAAAATAAGGCGATGCAACCACCGGTTGACAAATTTCCAAGGCAAATTGATTGAAGGAAACTAATAAAAATGATACATTTTCAGTAACGAATTTCGGAAGACGTTAATGAAGGAATGAGGAGAAAAAAGATGATATTAGCAGATAAGATTATATTACTTAGAAAAAAGTGTGGTTGGTCCCAGGAACAACTGGCAGAGCAACTTAACATATCCAGACAGTCTGTATCCAAGTGGGAGTCAAGTATGTCCATACCGGATTTAGACAAGATTGTAAAAATGAGTGCTTTATTTGGAGTAAGTACCGATTACTTATTGAAAGATGAAATGGAAGAAATAGAATTGCCGTCGGAGACAGAGAGTAGTGATGAACAAAATGGCAGATTTGTTTCTGTGGAAGAAGCCAATAATTATATGGACATTGTAAAAAATGTTTCCTCTAAAATTGCCATAGGCATTGCCCTATGTATTTTATCCCCAACGGTATTAATTTTACTTAGTGGAATCTCTGAGTACAAAAACAGTAGTTTATCAGAAGAAATGGCGGCTGGATTTGGAATAGCATTTTTGCTGGTTGTGGTTGCCATTGCGGCAAGTATTCTTATTTTAAATAGTATGAAACTTTCTAAATATGAATACTTGGAAAAAGAAATTCTTTCCATACAATATGGAGTAGAAGGTATTGCTGTGAAAAGAAAAGCAGCCTATGAAGATACATATAGAAAAAATGTTGTAATCGGTGTTACCTTTTGTATTTTAGGTATTGTACCTTTATTTATAGCATTAGGATTAGATTCAGGTGACTTTTTCTATGTATGCTGTTTGGATATTTTATTGATTTTTATTGCTGTGGGAGTATTGTTCCTTGCAAAATCAAGTATGATTTGGGATAGTTTCAACAAGCTTTTACAGGTAGAAGATTACAGTAAAGAGAAAAAGAAGGTAATGGAAAAAAGAGGTGCTTTTGTAGGAGCATACTGGTGTATTGTTACAGCTATCTTTTTAGGGGCAAGTTTTTATACGAATAAATGGGAGACTTGTAGTTTGATTTGGCCGGTTGCAGCGGTTTTATTTGTAGCAGTTATTTTAATATTAAAAGCAGTTCAAAAAGAAGAAAAGTAAAAAGACAAAGGGCCCGGTGTAAAACCGAGCCCTTTGCTAAAGTTTGTATAACAAACTTTGGGAGATATAAAGAGTTTAAAGAGTGAGCAAATTTATTCTTCTGCCGAATCCTGAAGGGCTGCGTAGCCTTCTTCACCGGTACGAACTTTCACAACATTTTCGATGTCGTAAACAAAGAGTTTACCATCACCGATATTACCTGTATAAAGAACTTTTCTTGCTGTTTCAATTACCTGTTCAACAGGAACTTTACTTACTACGATTTCTACTTTTACTTTAGGAAGTAAACTCATATCCATCTGAGCACCACGGTAATATTTCATAGCACCTTTCTGAGTACCACAACCTAAAACATTGGTAATAGTAATACCGGTTACGCCGATACCGTTTAATGCCTGCATCAATTCGTTTAACTTGTTCTGACGAGTTACAATGGTAATCTTTGTCAGTTTTGGTGAGCCGTCTGCACTTGCCTGAGCTGCCGGAACTTCCACAGAAGGAACTACGGCTGGGGTAGGAAGTGAAGGTGTACCTGCTGTACTATCAAATGTCATAAAGTCTGCATAACTGCTTGTTAAACCATGTTCTCTAATATCAAGACCTGCAATTTCTTCATCTGCAGATACTCTAAGTCCAACGGTATGTTTAATTACAAAGAATACAATAGTCATTGTAACTGCTACCCAAGCGATTACTGTGATAACGCCGAGAGCCTGAATACCTAAAAGGTGGAAGCCACCACCAAGGAATAAACCTAAGCCTTCTGTACCTGTTCCGTCTGAGAAAAGACCAACACAGAGAGTACCGGCAAGACCGTTTAAACCGTGAACACCGATGGCACCAACAGGGTCATCAATTTTTAATTTTTGATCAATAAATTCAATACCAAATACAACTACGAAACCAGCGATAACGCCAATGATAGCTGCTGAAGTAGGTGATACAGTATCACAACCTGCTGTAATAGCAACTAAACCAGCTAAAGTACCATTCAGTGTCATAGAAACATCAGGTTTTTTGTATTTAATCCAAGTGATGATTAATACAGTACATGTAGAAACTGCTGCTGCAAGGTTTGTAGTTACGAAAATTTTACCTGCTGCTACGATGGCTTCACCTTCCATAGATACTGTTGAAGCACCGTTAAATCCAAACCAGCAGAACCAAAGGATAAATACACCTAAAGCACCTAAAGTTAAGCTGTGTCCTGGAATAGCTTTGGCTTTTCCATTTTTGTCATATTTACCAATACGTGGTCCTAAGATTAATGCACCAATAAAGGAAGCAACACCACCAACCATATGTACCGCTGTTGAACCAGCAAAATCATGGAAGCCTAACTGTGAAAGCCAGCCACCACCCCAAATCCAGTGACCTGAAATTGGATAAATTACTAAACTGATAATAAAACTATAAATACAGTAAGCACTAAATTTAGTACGTTCTGCCATAGCACCTGAAACGATAGTTGCTGCAGTAGCACAGAATACTGTCTGGAAAATTAAGTATGCCCAAAATGGAACACCATCAGGTAACATTCCACTACCATAATTTGCTTCTGAAGCAATACCTTTAAGGCTACCAATAAAGGAACCAGTACCACCGAACATAAGTCCAAAACCTATAATCCAAAAGACCGGTGTACCGATACAAAAGTCCATTAAGTTTTTCATAATGATATTTCCGGCGTTCTTTGCTCTGGTGAAACCTGTTTCAACCATTGCAAAACCTGCCTGCATAAAAAATACCAGTGCGGCCCCGACAAGGACCCAAATTGTGTTTACAGCTGAAAATTCTGTCATAATGTTTTCCTCCTGAATCTTTATTATTTATGAAAACCTGACAAAGCAGGATAGTTTTCGCACAAAAAGACGCGTACCGGAAAAAAATCCTGATACGCGTCTTTGCGCAAAAGATCTATAAAGGATAATGCTTATTAAAGCATGCCTTACATAATGGGAGATTACCTGTCATTTCAGATAAATCTTCAATTTTCATATAGCCAAGTGATGATGCACCTATTTGCTCACAAATTTCGTCACAAGTATGTGAGGAAGCAATTAATTGGCTGTTATTTGGAATGTCTGTGCCATAATAACAAGGATATAAGAAAGGTGGTGAACAGATTCTTATATGTACTTCCTTTGCTCCAGCAGTTTTTAGCATTGTAATTAAGTTTGCCATAGTCGTACCACGTACGATGGAATCGTCGATTAGTACTAAGCGTTTGTCTTTGACAACACTTTTTAGAACACTTAATTTTAAATGAACTGCCGATTCACGTTCCTCTTGTGAAGGTTTGATAAAAGTTCGCCCAACGTAACTGTTTTTCTGAAAAGCCAGTGCAAAGGGAATACCGGATTCTTCCGAGTAGCCTTTTGCAGCAGCAAGACCGGAGTCTGGGACACCAATGACTAAATCTGCGTCCACAGGATAGGAACGGGCAAGTGTTTTGCCAGCTCTGATTCTGGCGTCATAGACGTTGATAGAATCTAAAGTAGAATCAAGTCTTGCAAAATAAATATATTCAAAAATACAGTGTGCATGCTTTTCCTGACATAAGCTAAGGTCTGACTGAATACCATCTTTGGTAATCGTAATGATTTCACCGGGAAGAATGTCCCTTACAAATTCTGCGTCAATGGCTGTTAAGGCACAACTTTCTGACGCTAAAATGTAGTCACCATTTCGTTTCCCTAGGCAAAGTGGCTTTAATCCAAGTGGATCACGGACACCGATAAGTTTTCTTGCACTCATAACCAAAAGAGCAAAACCGCCTTTTAAGATTTTTGCGGTATTGATAACCGCTTCTTCAATAGAAGAAGTTTTTGTTCGTTCTTTTGCAACATAGCAGGCAATTACTTCGGAATCGGTAGTCGTATGAAAAATCGTTCCGTTTTGCTGGAGTTCTTTTTTGAGACTTTCCGTGTTAATCAGGTTCCCATTGTGGACTAATGCCAAAGGACCTTTTAAATAGTTAAGGACAAGGGGCTGTGCGTTTTCTACACTACTTTCTCCGGTAGTGGAATAACGCACATGACCAATGCCAATGTTTCCTTGTAATTTTTCTAAGTTTTCAGGTTTGAATACTTCACTGACTAAACCCATTGCTTTATGGTAGGAAACCTCTGCCACGTTTTTATGACTGTCTGTAACAGCTATACCGGCGGATTCCTGACCTCTGTGCTGGAGAGCACTAAGTCCGTAGTAAACGGAATGTGCAATATTATTGTGGTCTTTATGGTAAATTCCAAATATACCACATTCTTCTCTGGGTTTATCTTCTAAAAACATAGTTTTTTACCTTTCGTTCTTTAATTAAACGTAGAACAATAATTGCTGATAGCTTGGATATGGCAACATATCATCTGGAATGTATTCTTCTGCCATATCAGCGATTTCACGAATTGCTTCCATATCGCTTAAAATGGTTTCGTGATAGAAGGTTGCTGCTTTTTGCATATCTTCATATCCTTCCACTTCGTTAGTATCTGCAATCAATTTTTCTGTCAGCTCCGTGATAGATTCATAGTAACCGGAAAGCTTTGTAAGTAAGTTTCTTTCCGCAGTACATGGAAGTGATGCAACAGAAGACTTTCTTTCAATAGAAGAAGCAATCACATCTGTGTAATCCATAAGAGCTGGAAGGAAATCACGACGAACCATATCGATTAAAGTCTTTGCTTCGATATGGAGAGTCTTGCAATAGTTTTCCAGTAAGATTTCATATCTTGAGTTAATTTCTGATTCTGTATAAATATGATGCTTTGTAAATAACTTAACGTTTTTATCTGCTACGAAGCAAGGTAATACTTCTGGTGTAGACTTAAAGTTATAAAGTCCACGTTTTTTGGCTTCTTCAACCCATTCATCAGTGTATCCGTTGCCATTGAAAATTACCTTTTTATGTTTTAAAATTGCACGTTTTACAAGAGCATGAACAGCTTCGTCCATCTTATCTTGTGGTGTATCTTTTAATTCATCGTAGAACTGACTTAATGCCTCAGCAACGGCTGTATTAAGTACGATGTTTGGTCCAGCAACAGAAATAGAAGAACCTAACATACGGAATTCAAATTTGTTGCCTGTAAAGGCAAATGGTGAAGTACGGTTTCTATCTGTATTATCCTTAAAGAAATGAGGAAGTACAGTAGCTCCGGTTTCCATCTGGATTTCCTGCTGTTTTCCAAAGAAAGTATCATTTTCAATGGAATCAAGTACTTTTGTTAATTCATCTCCAAGGAAGATAGAAACAATAGCAGGAGGTGCTTCGTTGGCACCAAGTCTGTGGTCGTTACCAGCACTTGCAACTGAGAGACGCATCAAATCTGCATATTCATCCACTGCCTTGATAACTGCCATCAAAAATACTAAAAATTGTGTATTTTCACTAGGTGTGTGACCTGGGTCTAAGAGGTTTACACCTGTATTAGTAGACATCGACCAGTTATTATGTTTACCAGAACCATTGATACCATCAAATGGTTTTTCGTGTAACAAACAAACTAAATCGTGTTTGTCAGCCACTTTTTTCATCAGTTCCATTGTCAACTGGTTGTGGTCAACAGCAACGTTTGTTGTATCAAATACGGGAGCAAGTTCATGCTGAGCCGGGGCAACTTCGTTGTGTTTTGTCTTTGCTGGAATTCCAAGTTTCCAAAGTTCTTCGTCTAAGTCGTGCATATAAGCGGAAACACGAGGTTTCAATGCACCGAAGTAGTGGTCTTCCATTTCCTGTCCCTTTGGAGGTTTTGCACCCAAGAGAGTTCTGCCTGTAAAGATTAAGTCTTTACGAAGTTTGTATGCTTCCTTATCTACAAGGAAGTATTCCTGTTCAGGACCAACCGTTGTAGAAACACCGGTAACATCTTTTTGTCCGAGTAATTGTAAAATTTTTGTAGCTTCTTTGCTTAAAGCTTCCATAGAACGAAGAAGTGGAGTTTTCTTATCCAATGCTTCACCGCTATAAGAACAGAAGGCTGTTGGTATGTATAATGTACCATCTTTAATAAATGCTGGGGAAGTTGGGTCCCAAGCTGTATAGCCTCTTGCTTCAAAGGTAGCTCTCAAACCGCCTGATGGAAAACTTGATGCATCAGGTTCACCCTTTACAAGTTCTTTACCGGAAAAATCCATAATAATTTGTCCGTCGCCGACTGGAGTAATGAAACTGTCGTGTTTTTCTGCTGTGAAACCGGTTAAAGGTTGGAACCAGTGTGTAAAGTGTGTTGCACCATGTTCTACTGCCCATTCCTTCATCGCAACTGCAACAGAATTTGCTACGTCGAGTTCCAAATGTGTATTATTCTCAATCGTTTTGCGAAGTGCTTTGTAAATATCCTTTGGAAGTTTATCACGCATAATCTTGTCATTAAAAACATTGCTTCCATATAATTCAGGGATACATTTTTCCATAAGTATTTCTCCTTTCCAAAAACAAAAAAGGCACTTCGGAAAATAAATTTCCAAAGCACCTTTGCTTCTCTTGACACGAAGTATGCACCTATTTTTTTTTCTTGTCAAGGGTTTTTTTGAAAAAAATTTAAAAACAAAAAAGTCTTTACAAATAAGAAATTTTGGACTATGCTTTTGTCAGAAGATAATTTCAAAAGAAGAATTTGTTGACGAAGATGTCAAATAGCAGGTCTTATGCTGTTTGGCATTTTTTTTGTGTTTTAGATTCTTTTATTAGGAAATTTCATTGAGATATAGAGGAGAAAAGCTATGGTAAAGTATGTGTTTGTAACTGGCGGTGTTGTGTCAGGACTAGGAAAAGGAATTACAGCAGCTTCCCTTGGAAGATTGTTAAAAGCAAGAGGCTACCACATAACTATGCAGAAGTTTGACCCTTATATAAATGTAGACCCAGGGACAATGAACCCGATACAGCACGGTGAAGTTTTTGTTACAGATGATGGAACGGAAACGGATTTAGATTTAGGGCATTATGAAAGATTTATTGACGAAAGTCTGGATAAAAATTCCAATGTTACCACAGGAAAGATTTACCAGACTGTATTAAATAAAGAAAGACGTGGAGATTACGGCGGCGGAACAGTACAGGTCATTCCCCATATAACTAACGAAATTAAATCCAGATTTTATCAGGCAAAAAGTGAAGATGAAGAAACCATTTCTATTATAGAAATAGGCGGAACGGTAGGCGACATTGAAAGTCAGCCATTCCTGGAGGCGATTCGTCAGTTTCAGGCAGAGGTAGGCAGAGAAAATGCGATTATGATTCACGTCACCTTAATTCCTTATTTAAAGGCATCCGGAGAAATGAAGACAAAACCAACCCAGATGAGCGTAAAAAGTTTACAGAGTATGGGTATTTGGCCGGACATTTTAGTATGTAGAACCGATTATCCATTAGAAGATGGATTAAAAGAAAAAATGGCACTTTTTTGCAACGTGAAAAAGGAACATGTTTTACAGAATATGGACGCATCTTCTTTATATGAAGTGCCACTTTTGATGGAAAAAGAACATTTGGCAGAAGTGGTTTGTGAATGTTTAAAGCTTCCTTGTTTAAAACCAGATTTAACCGATTGGGAAGAGATGATAAAAAATCTTCACGAATCCAAGCGATGTGTGAAGGTTGCCATTGTGGGAAAATATACCGCTCTTCATGATGCCTATTTAAGCGTGGCGGAAGCTTTAAAGCATGGGGCAATCGCCAATAAGGTGCAGGTAGATATTGAATGGATAGATTCCGAAAAAATTACAAAAGACAACGTAGATGAAGTGTTAAAGGGTATCGGCGGAATGGTAGTTCCGGGAGGCTTTGGTGTACGAGGTGCGGAAGGAAAAATTCTTGCCATTTCCTATGCAAGACGGAACAAAATTCCATTTTTGGGCATTTGCCTTGGAATGCAGTTAGCTATTGTTGAATTTGCCAGAAATGAGCTTTCTTTAAAGGAAGCCTTTAGCACAGAATTTGATGCAGATGCAAAAGAGCCTGTAATTGCGTTAATGCCAGAGCAAAACGGTGTGACCAATTTAGGCGGCACTTTAAGGCTTGGAGCTTATCCGTGTGTTTTAGGAAAAGACACTTTGGCATATAAGTTATATGGAAAAGAACTAATTTCAGAACGACACAGACATCGTTATGAAGTGAATAATGATTATAGGGAACGTCTTTTGAACAAAGGAATGGTACTTTCCGGTATTTCTCCGGACGGAAGAATTGTAGAAATGATTGAACTGCAAGACCATCCATTTTTTATAGCCACTCAGGCACACCCGGAATTTAAATCAAGGCCAAATTATCCACACCCTCTATTTCAAGGGTTGATTAAGGCTGTTATGGATAAGGAGAATTAGAGATGAGAGATTTGGAAAGACAAAAAGGATTATACGACCAAAGCTTTGAGCACGACAACTGTGGTATCGGTGCAGTTGTAAATATCAACGGTGAAAAGAGTCATCAGATTGTAGCAGATGCGTTGAAAATTGTAGAAAACTTGGAGCACCGTGCAGGAAAAGATGCTGAGGGAAAAACAGGTGATGGTGTTGGTATTTTAACACAAATTTCCCATAAATTCTTTGAAAAGGCGTGTAAAATAGCCGGAATTTCCATCGGAAAAGAAAGGGAATACGGCATTGGTATGTTCTTTTTCCCACAAAATGAGTTAAAAAGAAGACAGGCAAAAAAGATGTTTGAAACCATTGTGGAAAAAGAAGGAATGGAGTTTTTAGGTTGGAGAGAAGTACCTACAAAACCGGAAGTTTTAGGAGAAAAAGCGAGAAATTGTATGCCGGTTATTACGCAAGGTTTTGTAAAAAGACCGGCTGAATGCAAAACCGATTTGGAATTTGATAGAAAATTATATGTAGTAAGACGTGTGTTTGAACAAAGTACGGATAACACTTACGTACCGTCTTTATCTGGAAGAACGATTGTCTATAAAGGTATGTTTTTGGTAGACCAGCTTGGAACATTTTTCCTGGATTTACAAGATGAGGATTATGATTCTGCTATCGCTATGGTTCATTCCCGTTTTTCAACCAACACAAATCCGAGTTGGGAAAGAGCTCATCCAAACCGTTTTATTGTGCATAATGGAGAGATTAACACTATTAAAGGAAATGCAGACAAAATGCTTGCCAGAGAAGAAACTTTGTATACAAAAGCAATGTCAGCGGATGACTTAACCAAAGTCCTTCCGATTGTTAATACAAACGGTTCTGATTCTGCAATGTTAGATAATACTTTGGAATTTTTGGTAATGAGTGGTATGGATTTGCCACTTGCGGCTATGATTATGATTCCAGAACCTTGGACGCATAATGATACGATTTCACAGGAAGTAAGAGATTTTTATCAGTACTATGCGACGATGATGGAGCCATGGGACGGACCTGCCTCTATTTTGTTCTCTGATGGTGACTATATGGGTGCAATTTTGGATAGAAATGGTTTAAGACCATCGAGATATTACATTATGGACGATGGCAGACTGATTTTGGCATCTGAAGTAGGTATTTTACCGTTGGACGAAGCACACATTTTGAAAAAAGAACGTTTGCATCCAGGTAAAATGCTGCTGGTTGACACTGTTCAGAAGAAGATTTTATCGGATGAAGATATTAAGGAATTTTATGCCAGAAAAGAGCCTTATGGAGAATGGATAGACAGTAATTTAGTGACGTTATCCGAGTTAAAGATTCCAAACGAAAAAGTGCCTTCTTATGAAAAAGAAGAAAAAGCCAGATTACAAAAAGCCTTTGGCTATACTTACGAAGAATACAGAAATAGTATTTATGCTATGGCATTAAATGGTGCAGAACAGATTGGAGCTATGGGTGTAGATACCCCGATTGCAGTTTTGTCAAAAGAATATCAGCCATTATTTTACTATTTTAAGCAGCTATTTGCACAGGTAACAAACCCACCGATTGATGCGGTAAGAGAAAAAATTGTTACTTCTACCACGGTTTATCTTGGTAAAAATGGCAATCTTTTAGAAGAAAAAGCAGAAAATTGTCAGGTGCTGAAAATCAATAATCCAATCTTAACTGACCTGGATTTATTGAAAATTACTACAATGAAAAAATCTGGATTTAAAGTATCCAAAGTACCAATTATTTTCTACAAGAGTACACCTATTGACAGAGCTTTAGAACACTTATTTGTTGCAGTAGATAAGGCATACAGAGAGGGTACAAATATTTTGGTTTTATCAGATAGAGGTGTAGATGAAAACCATGTAGCGATTCCTTCTTTGCTGGCGGTTGCGGCAGTGCATAAACATTTGGTTCAGACAAAAAAATGCACAGCAATGTCCTTAATTTTAGAGTCTGGCGAACCAAGAGAAGTTCATGATTTTGCCACACTTTTAGGCTTTGGTGCTAGTGCAGTGAACCCATATTTAGCACACGCAACGATTGGGCAGCTGATTGAAGAAGGCATTTTAGACAAGGATTATTATGCCGCAGTGGAAGATTATGACCACGCCATTTTAAAGGGCATTGTAAAAATAGCATCTAAAATGGGTATTTCCACTATTCAGTCTTACCAGGGCAGCAAAATTTTTGAAGCCATCGGTATTTCAGAAGAAGTAATTCAACGCTATTTTACTGGCACAGTAACAAGAATTGGTGGTATTACCTTAGAAGATATTGCGATGAGTACAGATATGCAGCATTCCAAAGCATTTGACCCATTGGGACTTACTACGGATTTAACCTTAAATTCCTTAGGCAGACACAAAATGCGTAGTCAGGGAGAAGAACATCGCTATAATCCACAGACCATTCATCTTTTGCAGCAGGCGACAAAAGATGGTAATTATGAGATGTTTGTGGAATACACAAAGAAAATTGATGGAGAAAATACCGGATATTTAAGAAGTTTACTGGATTTTAATTATCCAAAAGACAGTATTCCATTGGAAGAAGTAGAGAGCGTGGAAGAAATTGTAAAACGCTTTAAAACTGGGGCTATGAGTTATGGTTCCATTTCGGAAGAAGCTCACGAAGCCTTAGCCATTGCGATGAACCATTTACATGGAAAATCAAATAGTGGTGAAGGCGGTGAAAGTGATGAAAGATTGGAATCTGCGGGAACAAAGAATGACAGAAGTTCTGCGATTAAACAGGTAGCTAGTGGTCGTTTTGGTGTGACCAGTAAATATTTATCTAGTGCCAAAGAAATCCAGATTAAAATGGCACAGGGAGCAAAACCGGGCGAAGGAGGACATTTACCAGCGAAAAAGGTATATCCTTGGATTGCCAAAACAAGACACTCAACACCAGGTGTTAGCTTGATTTCCCCACCACCGCACCACGATATTTACTCTATTGAAGACTTAGCACAGTTAATTTATGATTTAAAAAATGCAAATAAATATGCACGTATTTCCGTAAAACTTGTATCAGAAGCAGGTGTTGGAACGGTTGCAGCAGGTGTTGCCAAAGCCGGTGCACAAGTTATTTTAGTGTCCGGTTATGACGGAGGTACGGGTGCTGCACCGCTTAGCTCTATTCATAATGCAGGTTTGCCATGGGAATTAGGACTTGCAGAAACCCATCAGACCCTATTACAGAACGGACTTAGAAACCGTGTTGTGATTGAAACAGACGGAAAATTAATGAGTGGTAGGGACGTGGCTATTGCCGCTTTGCTGGGAGCAGAAGAATTTGGTTTTGCTACCGCACCACTTGTAACTTTGGGTTGTGTGATGATGCGTGTATGTAACTTAGATACTTGTCCTATGGGTATTGCAACTCAGAATCCGGAACTTAGAAAACGTTTTATCGGAAAACCGGAATATGTAGAAAACTTTATGATTTTTATTGCAAGACAGCTCCGTGAATATATGGCACGTCTTGGAGTAAGAAGCGTAGACGAGATGGTTGGTAGAACGGATTTACTTAAGAAAAAAGATGGTTTAACCGGCAAGGCTGCCAAAATCGATTTTAGTCGCATTTTAATGCAAAATACAGATACAAAGAGAAATGAGAATGTATTTTGTCCAGAATGTGTTTATGATTTTGAACTGGAAAAAACAAAAGACGAGGCAGTTTTACTTGCAAAGAAAGATTTGCAAAGTGCCATTGTAAAAGGCACTAAAAAGACAGTTTCTGTGGAACTGACCAATACAGACAGAACCTTTGGTACATTGCTTGGCGGTGAAATTACAAGAAATCATAAAGAAGGTTTCAAAGAAGACACAATTACCATTCAATGCACAGGTGCAGGGGGACAGAGCTTCGGTGCGTTCATTCCAAAAGGACTTACTTTGTCTTTATGTGGCGATAGTAACGACTATTTTGGAAAAGGTTTATCTGGTGGTAAATTGGTTGTTTACGCACCAAAGGAAGCAAAATATGACCCAAGAGAAAATATTATCGTAGGTAATGTTGCTTTATATGGTGCTACCAGTGGAGAAGCTTACATTGCCGGAATGGCAGGAGAACGTTTCTGTGTCAGAAATTCCGGTGCAACTGCGGTTGTAGAAGGCGTAGGTGAACACGGTTGTGAATATATGACAGGTGGAACGGTTGTAGTACTGGGTTCAACAGGGAAAAACTTTGCTGCCGGAATGAGTGGCGGTATTGCTTATGTATTAGATGAAAATAATCATTTATACCGCAACTTAAATAAAGAAATGGTACTGATGGAAAAGGTCGAAAATAAATTTGACATAGAGGAATTAAAGAGAATTTTGGAGAAACACTTAGCATTAACAGGTTCTTTAAAAGCAAAAGAAGTTTTAGAGAATTATGAAGAATATTTACCAAAATTCAAAAAGATTATTCCTGAGGATTACAAACACTTAATTCAGTTGTCTTCTCAATTCGAAGAACAAGGAATGAGTAAAGAAGAAGCACAGATAGAAGCATTCTATAAGAGTGTGGGACAGCAAAATCAGTAGGAGGTTTTAAAGATGGGAAAGAGTACAGGATTTTTAGAATATGAAAGAAAAAATGGCCCGGAAACTCCTATTAGAGAAAGAATCCAGAATTTCAACGAGTTTCACGACAGCCTTTCCAGAAAAGACCAAAGTCTTCAAGGGGCAAGATGTATGGAATGTGGTGTGCCTTTTTGTCAGGCAGGCGTAATGATAGGTGGAATGGCATCAGGCTGCCCTTTGCATAATCTGGTACCAGAAGTGAATGATTTGGTTTATCACGGTAACTGGGAACAGGCCTATGTGAGATTAAGCAAAACTCACAATTTCCCAGAATTTACTTCCAGAGTCTGCCCAGCACTTTGCGAAGCAGCATGTACCTGTGGATTACATTCTGAACCGGTTTCTACCAGAGAAAATGAAAAGGCGGTTATCGAATACGCTTATGAAAAAGGACTTGTAAAACCGGACATTCCGAAGGTGCGTACTGGTAAAAAAGTAGCGATTATCGGCAGTGGTCCATCCGGACTTTCTGCCGCCGTAGAGTTAAACAGACGAGGTCATAGTGTAACAGTTTATGAAAGAAGTGACAGAGCCGGAGGATTACTTCGCTATGGCATTCCAAATATGAAGCTTGAAAAAAAGGTCATTGACAGACGTATTGAGGTTATGAAACAATCTGGCATTGAATTTCGTATGAATGTCAATGTTGGCGTGGATATCACCGCAGAGGAACTTTTAAAAGAGTACGACAGGGTTGTTTTAGCTTGCGGTGCGTCGAATCCAAGAGATATTAATGCACCTGGCAGAGATGCAAAAGGCATTTATTTTGCGGTAGATTATTTATCAAAAGTAACAAAAGAATTGTTAGATAGCGAATTTTCTGATATACCTTATGATATGGCGAAGGATAAAAATGTTATCGTAATCGGTGGTGGTGATACTGGAAATGATTGTGTAGGTACCGTGATTCGACTTGGTGCGAAAAGTATTACACAGTTAGAAATGATGCCAAGACCATCGGAATGCAGATTAGAATCAAATCCTTGGCCACAATGGCCGAAAGTCTTAAAGACAGATTATGGTCAGGCCGAAGCGATTGAGGTTTTTGGAAAGGACCCAAGAATTTACGAAACTACTGTCACAGAATTTTTAAAAGACACAAATGGAAATTTGTGTGGTGTTAAAGTAGTAAAATTACAGCCTAAATTTGATGAAAATACAAAACGTATGAATATGGTAGCTGTGGAAGGAACGGAAAGAGTTTTGGAGGCAGACCTGGTATTGATTGCGGCTGGATTTTTAGGTTGCCAAGAGTATGTTACAGATGCTTTTTCGGTAGAACGTAATGAGAGAACCAATGTAAAAACAAAAGAGGGTTCTTCAAAAACGACACAAGACCGGGTATTTGTGGCAGGCGATATGCACAGAGGCCAATCTCTTGTAGTATGGGCCATTGCAGAAGGAAAAATGGCAGCAAAGGAAGTAGATGAGTCTTTAATGGGTTATACCAATTTGTAGCCAGGTAAGGGATAGAAATAAGATGGAGAGAAAAGGAGTTAAGAGTATGAGAACAAAGGAAGAAATTTTATCTTTAGTGGAGGAAGAAGACGTAGAGTTCATTCGTCTCCAGTTTACAGATATGTTTGGCAGATTGAAAAATGTCGCTATAACAGCCGGACAGCTTGAAAGAGTGCTGGATAAGAACTACGAATTTGATGCCTCAAATATGTTTGGAATGTTACAGGAAGATGAAGAATATATGTATTTAAGACCGGATTTAGATACATTCGTTATTTTGCCATGGAGACCACAACAGGGAAAAGTTGCACGTATGCTTTGTGACATCTGTAAAGAAGATGGTTCTCTCTTTGTAAAAAGTCCTCGAAGTATCTTAAAAAATGTCTTGGATAAGGCTCAAGCCAAGGGATATTCTTTCTATATTGACCCAGAATGCGAGTTTTTCCTTTTCCACACAGATGAAAATGGGATTCCAACCACTGTGACACATGAACAGGCAGGATTTATGGACGTAGGACCTATTGATATGGGCGAAAATCCAAGACGCGATATGGTTCTTGCCTTAGAAGATATGGGATTCGAAATCGAATCCTCTCATCACGAAACTGCACCGGGACAGCAGGAAATTGACTTTCAGGAAGGCAAACCTTTGCAAATTGCGGATTCTGTTGTTACATTTAAGTCTGCAGTTCGTTCCATAGCAAAACGATTTGGACTTCACGCTACTTTTATGCCAAAACCAAAGGAATGTGTAGCTGGTAGCGGAATGCATATCAATATTTCCGTATATAAAGATGATAGAAGTATTTTTAATGAAAAAGACGCAAAAGGAGTTCGCGATGAAGCAAGATGGTTTATTGGCGGTATTATGAAACACGCCAAAGGCATTTGTGCTATCAGTAATCCGCTGGTAAATTCCTACAAACGTCTACTTTCAGGTTTTGATGCACCAAAGGACATTGTCTGGGCAAAACAGAAGATAAATGCCCTTGTAAAAGTGCGTAGTAGAAAATTTGAAGATACCAAGGTGGAACTTCGTTTTCCTGACCCTTCAGCAAATCCTTATTTATTGTTTGCTCTTTGTATAGAAGCAGGAATTTTGGGAATTGAAGAAAAAATAGAACCAGGTGATATGGCACCATTATGCTATGAAAATGGAAGTAAAATTGATAAGCTTCCTGCAACTTTAAGCGAAGCTGTGGCATATATGGAAAAAGACAGCCTTATTTCCAAGGTTTTAGGAGAAGAATTTACCAAGGATTATGCAACAGCCAAAAAAGAAGAATGGAAGGAATATATGATTCAGGTATCAGATTGGGAAATCAATAAATATATGAACTGTATGTAATTTCAGAAAGGGCGTAAAATATGGGCGGCATAATAGTAGCTTTGCCTAAGCTTGAAGATGCAAAACATATCAGCGAGATATTAAAACGCAGAGGAATAGAAATCGCATACGTTTGTAATACCGGTGCAAATATTTTGTCTTATGCAAGTCAGTTAGATGGTGGCATAGTCATATGTGCAAGTCAATTTAAAGATATGCACTGTACTCAGTTGGCAAGATATTTGCCCGAACAATGCGAAATGCTTTTGCTGGTTTCCAAAACGGCATTAGATGAATGCCCTACGGGAATTGTCACCTTAACCTATCCTATCAAAAGTGCAGACCTTGTGGGTACTGTGGAGATGATGTTGCAGTGGCAGGAAAGGAAACGAAGGAAGAAGCAAAGCATTCCAAAGAAAAGAACAGAAAAAGAGCAAAACTACATCAATAATGCAAAATGGGTTCTTATGGAAAGAAATAATATGACGGAACAGGAGGCGTTTCGCTATATACAAAAATGTAGTATGGATTCAGGAACCAATATGGTGGAAACGGCTCAGATGATTTTGTTAATGATATGTGAGGAATAAGCGACTGGAAAGCGAGGCTAAAGTCAGAATGTATACAATCAATGAAAATTACTTAAATTTACAAGGTAGTTACCTTTTTACGACGATTGCGAGAAAAGTGGCTGCATATAAAGAAAAAAATCCTCAAGCGGATATTATTAAATTGGGAATAGGTGATGTCACCAAACCATTAGCACCTGCGATTATTTCGGCACTACACAGTGCAGTAGATGAAATGGGTTCTATGGAAGGGTTTCATGGATATGGCCCGGAACAGGGCTATGAATTTTTGCGTGAAACGATTGCACAAAATGATTATAAAAAAAGACATTGCGATATTACAGCAGATGAAATTTTCATTTCAGATGGTGCAAAATGCGATGTTGGAAATATTCAGGAGATTTTCGGGCAAAACAACATTGTAGCAGTGTGCGACCCGGTATATCCAGTATATGTGGATACCAATGTAATGGCGGGTCGTTCCGGAAAATATAACGAAGCAAAAGGTGGCTTCGAAAACATTGTGTATATGCCTTGTACGGAAAGTAACGGTTTTGCACCGGATTTTCCAGATAAAAAAGCGGATATTATTTATCTTTGTTTTCCCAATAATCCTACCGGTATGACCATTAAAAAGCCGGAGTTACAGGCTTGGGTGGATTATGCAAACAAAATGGGTGCTTTGATTATTTTTGATGCAGCTTATGAGGCATATATTTGTGAAAAAGACGTACCCCACAGTATTTACGAATGTGAGGGGGCAAGAAGCTGTGCTATTGAAATCCACAGTTTTTCCAAAAATGCAGGTTTTACCGGTTTGAGACTTGGTTATACGGTAATTCCAAAGGATTTAGTGGTAGATGGAGTCAGCGTGCATAGTCTTTGGAGTAGAAGACATGGAACAAAATACAATGGTGCTCCATATATTGTGCAAAAGGCTGGCGAGGCCGTTTATTCCAAAGAAGGAAAGCAACAGCTGAAAGACCAGGTAGACTATTATATGGATAATGCCAGAATTATTCGTGAAGGGCTAAAGGAAGCCGGATATACAGCCTATGGTGGTGTCAATGCCCCATATATTTGGTTAAAAGTTCCTACGGGAATGACCTCTTGGGAATTCTTTGACAAATTGTTAGAAGAAGCCAATGTGGTAGGCACACCGGGAGCTGGATTCGGTATCAGTGGAGAAGGTTTTTTACGTCTTACCGCTTTTGGAACGAAAGAAAATTCTATCAAGGCGTTGGAAAGAATCAAGAGCTTTTTATAAGAAGATGTTGTGAACTACATATAGATAGAAACACGAAGGCACGGAGGAAGCAAATGCTTCTACCGTGCCTTACATGCTTATGGGGAGGAGTTAATGTACTCCTATATATGAGAGAAGGAGTTAGCGTTTTTCTAAGGTACAAATATCAATTAATTCGGTTCTATCCGGTGTGTAATCACAACTTAAGATGTCCGCAAGTGCCATTGCCGTATCCAAACTGGTAAGGCAAGGGATACCAAGTTCTACACTTTTTCTTCGTACCTTTACACTGTCTCTTTGAGGGATTCTGCCTTTGGCAGAGGTGGAAATAATGTAGTTAATTTTTCCACTTTCCAAAAGAGCAAGTGTATTTTGTGTGGATTCACTGATTTTATGGACCAGTGTTACCTGTAAGCCAGATTCACGCAGTACCTTTGCAGTACCTTCTGTGGCGTACAAGTGGAAACCTAAAGCGGCATAACGGCTTGCAATTTCACCAATTTCATCTTTGTCGCTATCACGAACCGTGATAAAAATGCCACCTTCTTTTTTCATCTGATAGCCTGCACCCAGTAACCCTTTGTAAAGGGCTTCTGTCATAGTAGGTGCAATACCCAAAACTTCACCGGTAGATTTCATTTCAGGACCCAGAGTAGTATCAAGACCTGCCAGTTTTTCAAAAGAGAATACCGGCACTTTGATAGCCGTATTGAAAGATGCAGGATAAAGTCCTGTACCATAGCCTAAATCAGTCAGTTTTTCACCCAGCATTACCTTTGTGGCAAGGTCAATCATTGGTACACCTGTTACTTTACTTAAATAAGGTACTGTTCTTGATGAACGGGGATTTACTTCAATGATATAGATTTTTCCGCCACTTAACACATACTGAATATTCACTAGGCCTTTTGTATTTAATGCAAGAGCCAGTTTAGTAGAATAATCGATTAAAAGTTCGGTATGTTTTTTACTTAAATTCCAAGGTGGATATACTGCAATAGAGTCCCCGGAATGAATACCGGCTCTGTCAATATGTTCCATAATGCCTGGAATTAAGACATTTTCGCCATCACAAATGGCATCTACTTCCAGCTCTGTTCCCATCATATATTTATCAATCAAAATCAGGTTATCTTTCATATGGGAAAGAATAATTTTCATATATTCTGTAACGTCCGCATCAGAGAAAGCGATAATCATATTCTGTCCGCCAAGAACATAGGAAGGACGAAGTAACACAGGATATCCTAGCATATTAGCGGTTTCCAGGGCTTCCTCCACAGTACGAACCGTAGAGCCTTTTGGTTGAGATAAATTCAATGTATGCAAGAGATTTTCAAAACGTCCCCTGTCCTCTGCCATATCGATGCTGTCAAAAGAAGTACCTAAAATAGGAATATGGTTATCAGATAGCCATTTTGTCAGTCGAATAGCGGTCTGTCCGCCGAAGGAAACAACACAACCAACCGGATTTTCAATTTGAATAATACCTGCTACATCTTCCGGAGTCAGCGGTTCAAAATACAGACGGTCTGCGGTATTAAAATCTGTGGAAACGGTTTCCGGATTATTATTTACGATAACCACTTCATATCCGGCATCTCTAAGTGCCCACACACAATGGACACAGGCGTAATCAAATTCGATACCTTGACCGATACGGATAGGACCTGAACCAAAAACTACTACAACCGGCTTTTTGGAGGCCTTATCTGCAATAAACTGGCGTGCTTCATCTTCTTCATCATAAGTAGCATAGAAATAGGGTGTCTTAGCATCAAATTCAGCACCACAGGTATCTACCATTTTATAAGAATAAGGTAATCTTTCGACGTTGTCTTCCCCACTAAAATGTTTAATAACATTGTCAGGGAAACCATTTTGTTTTAATTCCCGAATCAATTCTGTATTTAAGGTTTCCGTGTGCAATCTCTTTTCTAAAGAAACCAGATGAGAAAGTTTACTTAAGAACCATTCATCGACCAAAGTCATTTCGTGTAAGGCTTCGATGGAAATATCACGGTATAACGCTTCATAAAGAGCAAAAATTCTCTCATCATCGCCCATAGAAATTTTTTCTAAAAGAGCCTTGTTGCCCAAAGTCCTCATTTTTTCATCATAAAGGCTGTCGTGAGATATTTCTGCACCACGAAGGGCTTTCATAAGTGCCTGTTCAAAATTTCGACCTATGGCCATTACTTCACCGGTAGCTTTCATCTGTGTACCTAGTTTTCTAGATGCATAAACAAATTTATCAAAAGGCCATTTCGGAAATTTTACCACCACATAATCTAAGGTTGGTTCAAAACAGGCAGTGGTCTTTCCCGTGACTTCATTGGCAATTTCGTCCATACGATAGCCAAGGGCAATCTTGGCAGCCACTCTGGCTATCGGATAGCCAGTGGTCTTACTAGCTAAGGCAGAAGAACGAGATACACGAGGATTTACCTCAATAACGGCATATTCGTTCTTTTCAGGGTGCAGGGCAAACTGTACGTTACAGCCGCCTTCAATGCCCATAGCTTCAATGATATGTAAAGCGGAGCTACGGAGCATCTGATATTCTTTATCTGCTAAAGTAACTGCAGGGGCAATGACAATGGAATCTCCGGTATGAACACCAACTGGGTCAAAGTTTTCCATAGAACAAATTGTAATGACATTACCGCCGCCGTCACGCATTACTTCAAATTCGATTTCTTTCCAGCCGGAAATACATTTTTCTACCAATATCTGAGAAATTGGTGAAAGTCGAAGTCCGTTACCGGCGATTTTACGAAGTTCTTCTTCGTTGTAGGCAATTCCGCCGCCACTACCACCTAAAGTAAAGGCGGGTCTTACAATGACCGGATAACCAGTGGAATCTGCAAAAGATAAGGCATCTTTTAATGTGGTAGTTACCACAGAAGGAATAATTGGTTCACCGATTTTTTCCATAGTGTCTTTAAAGACTTTTCTATCTTCAGCTTTTTCAATAGTTTCAGGGTTTGCACCAAGTAAAGTAACCCCTTCTTTTTCTAAAAAACCTTCTTTGGCTAACTGCATAGATAATGTCAAACCGGTTTGACCACCTAAGGTGGATAAAATGCTGTCTGGTTTTTCTTTTTGTATAATGAGTTTTAAAAAGTCCAAAGTTAATGGCTCTACATAAACGTGGTCGGCCATTGCGGTATCAGTCATAATTGTGGCTGGATTTGAGTTTACAAGAACTACTTCCAGCCCTTCTTCTTTTAAAGCTCTGCACGCCTGTGTTCCGGCGTAATCAAATTCAGCTGCCTGACCAATGACAATAGGGCCAGAGCCGATTACTAAAACCTTTTTTAAATTAGGATTCAAAGGCATTTTCTTTTCCTCCTTTCATCAGTGCAATAAATTCTTCAAATAAAAAGGCTGTATCCTGTGGACCACCGCAGGCTTCCGGATGAAATTGTACGGAAAAGCCTGGAAAAGTGTTATAACTAAGTCCCTCACAGGTTTGGTCATTTAGATTGATAAATGTAACATTTGCATCTTTTGGAAGACAATCTGTTTTTACGGCATAACCATGATTCTGGCTGGTAATATAGGTTCTGTTTGTTGGAACATTTTTTACCGGTTGATTTGCACCACGGTGACCATATTTCAATTTTTCCGTATCACCGCCATTAGCAAGGGCTAGTAGCTGATGCCCCAGACAAATACCAAAGATTGGTATTTTGTGTAAACACAGTTTGGAAATTTCTTCAATTATCTGTGCATTATCCTTTGGATTACCAGGTCCATTACTTAACATAACGCCATCAGGCTTTAGTGCCAGTATTTGTTCACAGGTGGTGTACGAAGGCACAACAGTTACGTGGCAATTAAGCTGATGCAGTTTACGGATAATGTTTTGCTTTGCTCCAAAATCCCACAAAACCACGTGGTAATCCTGAATGCCTGTGGCGACATCATAAGGGTGGTTACACGTAACACTTAAAACAGCGTCTTTTATACTCCAATTTTTTAATGTAGAAAAATCATATGAATGAGGTGTTTTGGTAAGACGAGCATTCATCACGCCTTGGGTTCTTATTTTTTTGGTCAATAGACGGGTGTCTAAATCATAAATGCCTGGGATGTTATTTTTCTTTAAAAAATCATCTAGGCTCATTTGACACCTGTAATTAGAAGGGGTTTCACAGTACTCTCTGGTAATATATGCACTCATATGGATTTGCTTGCTTTCAAAATCCATAGTATTAACACCATAGTTACCAATCAGTGGAAACGTCTGTAAAACCATTTGCCCATAATAGCTGGGGTCTGTCAATGTTTCAATATAACCTGTCATTGCGGTAGTAAATACAACCTCAGCCACGATATCTTCTGTAAGCGTGGCACCAAAGGATTTGCCGGAAAAACAGGTTCCATCTTCCAGTTCCAAATAAATCAATTCTCCCATAGTTCACCTCATAAACGTATCTTTTCTTCTGATAATAAGAGGTACAAAACTTCCTATTACAAAAAAATAAGACGCCCATAAAAAGATACCGACACATATCTTTTTATGAACGCCTTTGTTCATCTGATTCATTGTAGCACCCAAGTAAAATTCGGTCAACAGATTTTTTATATTTATTTTTAACAGGAAGTTTTTTGGAATTTACAGAGGTAAAGCAAGGTATTGGTAAAAGTAGAATGGAATTTCTTGACATCTTTTTTTCAATGTGATAATTTAAAAAAGAAAAAATGATAGAAGCGATTGAGTTCGCAAAAAAGTGGTTACACAAAGGCGTGTGACAAATAGGTATTGTCGCGGATAATGCAGTTATTCGTCCTATTAAGGACGAGTAGCTGCTTTTTTGTTGTGGTGCTGAAAGTAGAAATTGTATAAAACCTCTGTGCCCAATAGTAACCACCCAATTTTAAATAGGAGGAGAAAGTTATGTGTTCAATTATGTGCTACGTTGGAAAAGATATTACAAAGGAGACAGCCAGTGCCAATTTGAATCAGACTTATATGCGTGGCCCAGATGCACAAACGGTGGTAGAAACTGAATTTGGATATTTAGGCTTCGCAAGACTTGCCATTATGGGACTGACTCCAGAAGGAATGCAACCATTTGAAAAAGATGGTAGTTACGTGATTTGTAATGGTGAAATATATGGTTTTAGACAGTTAAAAGAGGAATTAGAAGAAAGAGGATATGTTTTTAAAAGTGGTTCAGACTGCGAAGTTTTGTTACCACTTTATGAAGAATATGGCGTAGAAATGTTTTCCCACTTGGATGCAGAATATGCCTGCGTGTTATATGATAATAAGGAAGGAAAATTGATTGCTGCACGTGATCCAATCGGTATTAGACCGCTATTTTATGGTTATTCCAAAAGTGGTAATATCGTATTTGGTAGTGAACCAAAATGTATTATAAACCTTGTAGAAGAAGTCTTTCCATTTCCACCAGGACATTATTATATTGATGGGGAATTTTATGAATATGAAGATATATCGAAGGTACACGGATATATACATACAGATTTGGATACAATTACGAAAAATATTCATGACAAGTTAGTGGAAGGCGTTAAAAAGAGATTGGATGCAGATGCACCACTTGGATTTTTGTTATCAGGTGGTCTGGATTCCAGTTTGGTTTGTGCGATTGCTGCCAATATTTTGAAAAAACCTATCCGTACTTTTGCTATTGGTATGGATAAGGATGCTATTGATTTAAAATATGCAAAGCAGGTAGCAAATTTTATTGGTGCAAGACATACGGAAGTCATTATGACAAAGGAGCAGGTGCTGGAGTATTTAGAGACAGTTATTAAAGCATTAGCAACCTATGATATTACAACCATTCGTGCCAGTATGGGTATGTACCTTGTATGTAAGGCAATTAACGACACTACGGATTTAAAGGTTTTGTTGACTGGTGAAATTTCTGACGAATTATTTGGATACAAATACACAGATTTTGCTCCAAATGCGGAAGCTTTTCAACAGGAAGCAGCCAAAAGAATCCGAGAATTACACTGTTATGATGTACTTCGTGCGGATAGATGTCTTGCAGCAAACAGTTTAGAGGCCAGAGTACCTTTTGGTGATTTGGATTTTGTTCGTTACGTTATGGCCATTGACCCGGCGAAGAAAGTGAACACTTACGGAAAAGGAAAATATTTATTAAGAAAAGCCTTTGAAGAAGATGGAATTTTGCCGGAGGAAATTTTATGGCGTGAAAAAGCGGCCTTTAGTGACGCAGTAGGGCATAGTATGGTAGATGATTTAAAAGAATATGCTGAAAGCTACTATACAGATGAAGAATACGAGACCCTTCGTCAAAAATATGATTTTGCCACACCGTTTACCAAGGAAAGCCTTTTGTATCGCGAGATTTTTGAAAAATATTATCCGGGTCAGGCTAAAATGGTGCCAGATTTCTGGATGCCAAACAAAGAATGGGAAGGCTGTAATGTAAACGACCCAAGTGCAAGGGTCTTGACGAACTATGGTGATAGTGGAGTATAATATGAGAAGATTTGATGTAAAGCAAGTAAAAGACGAATGTATAAAATGGATTCAAAACTTTTTTGACGCCAATGGAAAAGGGTGTAATGCCATTGTAGGCATTTCCGGTGGAAAAGATAGTTCCGTAGTTGCCGCATTGTGTGTAGAGGCCCTGGGCAAAGAAAGAGTTGTTGGAGTATTAATGCCTTGTGGAAAACAGGCCGATATTGATATGGCACGTCTTTTGGTAAAACATTTGGATATTCCAAGTGTGGAAGTGAATATTAAAAGTGCGGTAGACTCTCTTTTGACAGAAATTGATTTGGAGATGACATCCCAAGCTAAAATCAATCTTCCCCCAAGAATTCGAATGACTACACTATATGCAGTTAGCCAATGTCTGAATGGACGAGTAGCAAATACTTGCAATTTGTCGGAAGATTGGGTAGGCTATTCTACGAGATATGGTGATGCAGCAGGAGATTTTAGTCCCCTTGCTCATCTAACTGTAACGGAAGTAAAAGCCATCGGCAAAGAATTAGGATTGCCGGAAGTTTTAGTAGAAAAGACGCCGTCTGACGGACTCTGTGGAAAGAGTGATGAAGATAACCTTGGATTTACTTATGCGACGTTAGATAAATATATCCGAGAAGGAATCTGCGAAGATAAGGAAATCAAGGAAAAAATAGATGATTTACACCAAAAAAACAAATTTAAATTAGAATTAATGCCATGTTTTCAAATGACATGCGAGGAGGTCTAAAATGGAAAAATTAGAGCAGCTTTATGAAGGAAAAGCCAAAAAAGTATTCTTAACAGAGAATCCAGATATCTTAATCGTGGATTACAAAGATGATGCAACAGCATTTAATGGCGAGAAAAAAGGAACGATTGTAGGAAAAGGTGCAATCAACAACCGTATGACAAACTATGTCTTTAAAATGTTGGAAAAAGATGGCGTTCCGACTCATTTTGTGGAGGAATTAAGTGACAGAGAAACAGCTGTTAAAAAAGTAGAAATTGTACCACTGGAAGTGATTGTGCGTAATGTGGCAGCAGGTAGTTTTTCAAAAAGACTTGGTGTACCGGAAGGAACACAGTTTACAGAGCCAACTATCGAATTTTCTTATAAAAATGATGCTTTAGGTGACCCATTGATTAATGATTACTTTGCAAGAGCTTTAAATTTAGCAACCTGGGAAGAAATTGAAACCATTAAAAAATATGCATTTAAAGTCAATGAATGTTTGAAAGAATATTTCTTAAGAGCAGACATTAAACTGATTGATTTCAAGATTGAATTTGGTCGTTATCACGGACAGATTATTTTGGCAGATGAAGTGTCTCCTGATACTTGTCGATTATGGGACGTTCATACCAACGAAAAACTGGATAAAGACCGTTTTCGTAGAGATTTAGGAAATGTTGAAGAAGCTTATATTGAAGTTTTTAAGCGTTTGGGTATAGAATAGTAACGTAAATTAATAGGCAAAGGAGATATACTGCGTGAATACAGAAAACTATCAAAGTCCATTATCTCAAAGATATGCGAGTAAAGAAATGCAATACATCTTTTCTCAGGATATGAAATTTACAACCTGGAGAAAACTTTGGATTGCCCTTGCAGAGACAGAAAAAGAACTGGGATTAAGTCAAAATGGCGAACCGGTTATCACACAGGAACAAATAGACGAGTTGAAAGCCCACGTTACCGATATTAACTATGACGTGGCAAGAGCGAGAGAAAAAGAAGTAAGACATGATGTTATGAGTCATGTATATGCTTACGGACAGCAATGCCCAAAAGCAGCCGGAATTATCCACCTTGGTGCAACCAGCTGTTATGTAGGAGATAATACGGATATTATCCTTATGACAGAAGGACTTAAGCTGATTAAGAAAAAGCTGGTTAATGTCATAAAAGAGCTGTCTGACTTTGCAGACAAATATAAAGCACAGCCAACTTTAGCGTTTACACATTTTCAACCTGCACAGCCAACCAGTGTTGGTAAGAGAGCAAGCCTTTGGTTGCAGGAATTCTGTATGGATTTAGAAGATGTGGAATATGTGCTCAACAATATGAAATTGTTAGGCTGCAAAGGTACTACGGGAACTCAGGCATCTTTTGTGGAATTATTTGATGGAAATGATGAAATTATCAATCAGATAGATAATAAAATTGCAGAAAAGATGGGCTTTAAAGAGTGTTACGCAGTATCCGGACAGACCTATTCTAGAAAAGTGGATATGAAGGTGGCAAATGTCCTTTCCGGTATTGCCGCATCTGCTCACAAAATGAGCAATGATATCCGTCTTTTACAGCATTTAAAAGAAGTAGAAGAACCTTTTGAAAAATCACAGATTGGTTCTTCCGCTATGGCATATAAGAGAAATCCAATGCGTAGTGAAAGAATTGCATCTTTATCCAGATATGTTATGGTAGATGCCTTAAATCCTGCTATTACAGCAGCAACGCAGTGGTTTGAGAGAACCCTTGATGATTCGGCTAACAAACGTATCTCCATTCCGGAAGCTTTTCTTGCAACAGACGGTATTTTGGACTTATGTTTAAATGTAGTTGATGGCTTAGTGGTATATCCAAAAGTTATTGAAAAAAGATTAATGAGTGAATTACCTTTTATGGCAACGGAAAATATTATGATGGCGGCAGTTAAGAAAGGTGGTAACAGACAGGAATTACACGAAAGAATTCGTCAGTTATCTATGGAAGCTGGTAAAAACGTTAAAGTAGAGGGTAAAGACAACAACCTTTTAGAGTTAATTGCTGCAGATGAAAGCTTCAATGTTACCAAAGAAGAATTGGAACAGGCAATGGACCCATCTTTATACATCGGTCGTTCCGATAAACAGGTGGACGAATTCTTAAATAGCGTTGTAAAACCGATTTTAGAGAAAAATAAAGACCTTTTAGGAATGAAGGCAGAGATTAACGTATAAATAGTGAACAATTATAAAGAGATGAGACGGGAGACGAATATGGTAAAAGCAGTAGTCGGTGCCAACTGGGGCGATGAAGGAAAAGGAAAAATTACAGATATGATGGCAAAGGAAGCGGACATTATTGTGCGTTACCAAGGCGGTGCAAATGCAGGGCATACGATTGTCAATGATTATGGTAAATTTGCATTACATTCTTTACCATCTGGTATTTTCTATGACCACACAACAAGTATTATTGGTAGTGGTGTTGCATTAAATGCAAAAGTAGTATTTAATGAAATCCAGTCTATTTTAGAAAAAGGTGTTCCAATGCCTAAAATACTGATTTCAGACAGAGCACAGCTTGTTATGAGCTATCATATTTTATTTGATGAATGTGAAGAAGAAAGATTAGGTAAAAAATCTTTCGGCTCTACCAAATCAGGTATTGCACCATTTTATTCAGATAAATATGCAAAAATCGGTTTCCAGGTTAGCGAATTATTTGATGAAAATGCTTTAATGGAAAAAGTAGAACGTGTTTGTGAAACAAAAAATGTTATTTTGGAACATTTATATCATAAACCGGCATTAAAGCCACAGGATATTTTTAATGAACTTATGGAATATAAAAAGATGCTTGAGCCATATGTATGTGATGTTTCTTTATATCTTCACAAGGCATTAAAAGAAGGCAAAGAAATTTTACTGGAAGGCCAGTTGGGAGCATTAAAAGACCCAGACCACGGTATTTATCCAATGGTAACTTCTTCCTCTACTTTGGCAGGATATGGCACAGTGGGTGCCGGGGTTCCACCATATGAAATCAAGAAAATCGTTACAGTATGTAAAGCTTATTCCAGTGCAGTAGGTGCCGGTGCATTTGTTTCCGAAATTTTTGGTGACGAAGCCGATGAACTTAGAAGACGCGGTGGTGACGGTGGCGAATATGGTGCTACCACAGGCAGACCGAGAAGAATGGGCTGGTTTGACGTAGTAGCTTCTAAATACGGTTGTCGTATGCAGGGTACAACAGATGTAGCCTTTACGGTACTCGATGTACTTGGGTACTTAGATGAAATTCCAGTTTGTGTAGGTTACGAAATTGATGGCGAAGTTACAACCGATTTCCCAACGACCACTTTATTAAATAAGGCGAAACCTGTTTATGAAGTATTAAAAGGCTGGAAATGTGAAATCCGTGGTATCAAAAACTACGAAGATTTACCAAAAGAATGTAGAGATTATATTGAATTTATTGAAGAAAAGATTGGCTATCCGATTACAATGATTTCCAATGGTCCTGGTAGAGACGATATTATCTTTAGAAATAGTTCAAAATAGGATTTTATTATTAAAAACAAGGATGTCGGTTTTGAGTATATCTCGATACCGACATCCTTGTTTGTATTTTATGCTTTTTTCTCATCACAAGTATAAGTCAATGGAATTCCATAAGTGGTTTCATAAATTTCTTTCCAGGCCTTTGTGTGTTCGTCCATCATATAAGCGACATTTTCCGGCATTGATTTGGATTTATCCGGATAAATTGGTTTGGCAATATGAATTGTATACTTTTGAACTGGCAGGCCTTCCATATCCTTATACGGACTATCTTCCATAGTGATAAAACAAGGAAGTACAGGAACATTATTTTTGGCTGCAAAAGTAAAACCGCCCTTTTTGATTGGTTTTGGTTTGCGATAATTCCACCACATACTCTGTTCTGGATATATTAAAATTAATTGTCCTTTTTGCAGAAGCTTATCCACAGCTTTGATGAATTTTTTCATAGTAGCCATGTTGGAACTTAAAGGTAAGGTATTACAGTTACGCATCAAGAAGCCATAAAATCCAGGAAAACTTGTGTAATTTCCTTCGCGAATGATTCGGAAAAACTTTCTTCTTTTTAGTTTCTGTTTGGATTTTCTATAAGCAATTTCCATAACGAAACTATCTAAAGGACTAAAGTGGTTACAGGTTACAATGGCACCACTATCCAAATTCTGATAATTTTCAATACCTACAATATCTTTGATAATAAACTGATTTTTGCGACGTAAGGTATTTAAAAACCAACTGGCAAGTTTAAAAGCGTATTTTGTAGTAAGACGCTGATTTAAAGTCTTGTGTAAATAATCAATGTCTTCCGGTTTCAATTCTTTAGCAGGTGGGTCTTCCTCCACATCTTCATCAAAGCGACCAGCTTTTTCATATTCCTCAATCTTTTTAAGAACAGCAATTCTTGAGATTGGCGGATTATCAAAATGACCAAATTGTTTGAAGAAGTTATTTTCGTTGTTGATTTCTGAAATTGCTAAATTTAACAAATTTTCACCGCAGGCAACATCTTTTTTGGCATCTTCTTCTGTAAAATTTTTCAAAGTAGCCTGTAACGTTTCATAACATGGGGTTTTCTTAGCATAATCCCAGAAATACTGTGCAAAACGACAATCCTCATAGTGCCATGGTTTGGCAGCCAGATTGTAGTGAATAAGGGCGAAATCCTTTTCTTCACAAGTAATATTTCCTGTCATCTGCACGTTCCATTTTCCGTCAATCCATAATACCTTATTTTTGCAAAGAATATTTAAGTAATCCTGGTCCTGTGCAACAACAAAACGATAAGTATTCAAAAAATCAATAAACTGTTTTTGAATGCCTTTTTTGCGAAACTGCACACAGTTGATTAAAACCACACCAGCATTGAAATAGGCCTCTCTGGAAAGTCCTAAAACTTTCTCAGCATAATCACCGTAAATATCGGTTTGAGCAACTAACTGGTCTCTGATAGCACCAATATAGTTATCTTCTAAATCATAATCTACAAAACCGGCAATATCCCTTAATACGATAGTGTCACTGTCAATATAGGCAACTTTGTCATATTGTGGAAACATATCTGCAATAAACAGCCTGTAATATGTGGTAGCAGAATAGTAATCCCTTAAAGAAATTTTCTTTTCAATTTGCTCCAGCTGTTTGCTGACATCATTAAATTCAATTTTACAGTTTTCAGTCTCTAAAGTTTTAACAAGCCCTTGGTTTGTTATGGAAATATCGGTATGAAGCACGTGAATAATATAAGTACGTTTTTTACTTGTATTCTCAATTAAGGACTTCATCGTTACCATCATATAAGGGATAAATTTACTATCGCATGCAAAGAAAATTGGAACTAATTTACTCTTATTTTTTAATAAATAATTATACTTCATTTTCAAACTTTCCTTTCAAATACATATATTCATAAATGATATCATCAAAAGCGTCATATTTAAAAGTGCGATACATTTTACTAACGTGCCATTGCTTTATGTTATCGGTATGAGGATATGGCAAATAAAATAGGCGTTTGGAAAAATGGCGGATTACCGTGTGTTTATGCAAAAATTTCTGGTCGTTAAATTTTTGCGGTAGCATTTTCTTCTTTGTGGTACTACGATAAATCGCGTCCTGGTCTGCAAAGAGCATTTTCTTGGTTTTAATGAGCCTTCTGGCTTTTTCTAAAAGCTTAGTTTTTCTAACTTCTTCCATATTAAAGAGAAGTACGCCTGCATTTATGTAATTAGGATTAATTAGATATTTGCCATAATGGTCTCTTGCGGCAGCATATTCATAACCCGTTAGGTCGGTTTCATATAAAAGGGAAATATCTCGGTTTAATAAAATATCTACATCGAGATATAAAATTTTATTCTGAATTTCCGGTATCTTATCGATAAATAAACGAAGCAAAGTATAGGGAGAACAATAGCATTGCTCATTGGGGCAAGAGGCAAATTCCTGCATATAAAGGTCTGTTACATCTAACTTTATTACCTGATTTTTTTGGTGATATTTTTTTGCTACTTCATCAAGAAAGGCAATACTTTTATTACTTATGGCGGTGTATTCCGGTTTTAAATGGGATACATCCATGGTAAGTATATAAAAGGTGAAAGGCTCTTTACTTTCGGTACGTTTCATAATAGAGAGCATACAGGTCAATACACCGTCAAAAACCTTTCCATTTCCAGAAAATAATATGTTCATATGATTATTCCTCGATTTTTATATATTGAATCATTTCTACGTTACTATGTTTAGAAGCCTTGCACATAGCCTGATAAACCTGATTTCGCAAATCTTCTTTTTGTTCCTTTAGGGTTAAGTCTTTATTGGCGTAAAATGGACCATTGATGTAGGTTACCATTTTAGGTGTTTTACGATACTTTCTTTTTTGGTAGGTGTTGGTAAAGCAAAATACTTTGGCATTTTGCTTAATTGGATAACCAAAGGAAGTGTCTTTAAAAGCACGTATTTTGGTGTAGTAAGGCCAGATATGAGCCTCCGGATATATGGCTACACAATCTTTTTTTTCAATTTTATGTTTTAAAGCCGTGTTAAAATTTTTCGCTGCCTTCATATCATCAGGAAGCGGCAGGGCACCTAGAAATGGTGTGATTTTTCCAAGAAATTTCATAGAAACATTATTTGGGTGAACAATCACACTAACATCTTTAGGAAAACAAATCAGAGAAGGAATTAAGGCATCAGCCATATCGTTGGTATGATTGCCATATAAAAAATAGCCTTCCTTCTTTGCTTCCTTTAATAGCTTTTTATTAACAATTTTATGCCCGAATTTTAGTTTCATAAAACAAAAGGCAATGGGTTTGGCAATGATTTCATAAAAGAAAAGTTTGCCAAGTGCAAATAGAAATCCGCCTTCATATTTATAGTTCCCATCAATTACTTTTGGAGTAATCTGAGCCGTAGAAAATTCTTCTTCCAATTCGTTTTTATAGTAAATGATTTTTCGTTTCTCTTTCATATCCTATCCTAAAAAAGCTTCAACTACTTTATAACAGAGAATAATTTAACGCTTGAATTATAAAAAGTCAAACAAATTGATTTGAAAGTAGTTTTAAAAACTACATAACGCCTAAGTGAATACTACTACACGCAAAAGAATGTGTCAATGATATTTTGTCGAAAGTGAGATTATCTTCTTGTGAAAATGAGAAAGTTGGGATACAATACAAAAAAATATTCTGATAAAAGAGGGAGATAATTATGCAAAAAGGAAAAAGTAATTTTAGATTTGTTGTTAACGCCAATGCTGAGACAATTCATAACTTAATACAGAGTTTTTTGGGTGCGAATGGCTTTAATGCAAAATTTGAAAATGGTATTACATATTATATGCAGCAGGATTTTATGTGGGGTAATCGTTTCTTTGAATACTATGTTGATGGAAATCAGGTTACGATTTTAGCATATATCGGTAAATTTAAAAAACCAATTTTGTTAGACGATAGTTTTGTCGGCTCAGTTCCAAAACAGGAATATAAGAAATTACTAGACACATTATTTGCTGCCTTAAATCAGTTAAATGTGGCTGGTCAGACTGGTGCAAACTGGCAGAACAGTGTTCCTCAGCAGGCAGCATATGGTACCCAGGATATGAATGGTCAGCAGGCAGCATATGGTAGTCAGCCACCATATATGGATATTTCGCAGCAAACCAATCAGTTTGCAGACAATGTGAATAAATCAAAGGAAAGAATGGCAATTTGTGGATTTGTTATTTCAATTATTGGCTTAGTTCTTTCTTGTTTAGGCTATATGATTGGCGGAATTCTTCTTGTTTTGGAAATCTATTTTGCAGTAAATGGTTTGAAAACTTCAAAGAAAGGTTTATCTATTGCAACCTTTATTCTTTGTGGTGTGTCTGTACTTATTTTTATTGCACAGATTATTTTGGTTGCTACTTTAAGCTAGAAATTTAATTCGTTTCAAAAGTATAAATTTCCATTATTGACAGATACTAACATCACGATTTGAATTAGAAGGAGATTTATACCATGAAAGCAACAGGAATTGTCAGAAGAATAGATGATTTGGGACGAGTAGTTATCCCGAAGGAAATCAGGCGTACTATGAGAATCAGGGAAAGTGACCCCTTAGAGATTTTCACAAGCCATGATGGAGAAATTATATTAAAAAAGTATTCCCCAATCGGAGAAATGAGTACATTTGCCAAACAATATGTAGCAAGTCTTTCACAGGTATCAGGTCATGTGGCAATGATTACAGATAGAGACCAGATTATTGCAGTGGCCGGAGGATATAAGAATTATTTGCAGGCGTATATCAGCAAGGATTTGGAAAACAAAATGACCAATAGAGAAACTGTTATGGCAGGAAAGGGAGAGAGAAACTTTATTTCCATTGCCAAGGACAAAGAAGTGGAATATTTGCATGAAGCGATTTGCCCAATTATTTGTCAGGGAGATGTTATCGGCTCTGTGATTTTGGTTAACAATGATGCGAGAGGCAAAATGGGGGAAGTGGAGCAAAAACTCTTACAGTCTGCAGCAGGGTTTCTGGGAAGGCAGATGGAACAATAAAAATAAAAAAATACTACTTTTTTCACTGAAAGCACATGTGCTAAAGTCGTGAAAAAAGTAGTATTTTTTATTCTTGGCTCATCTGGTCAAGTAATTGAATCTTTATATCGTAGAGTTTGCTGGATAAGTCTACATAGACTTTGTGTGGATTAACAAGACGTCTTGTTTCGTCCCAAAGGGTGCCTAATTCCTGTTGGCAAAAAGCACGAATATCCATTACCTTAGGTGACTCATATACACATTCCCCTTTTAAGAAAACCGGTTTCATAATTTCTTTCATCGTATATGTGGAAGGAGCTAATTTTGTCTTTTTCCATGGCTCTAATGGGTCGAATAACAAAAGGGGCTTGTTTTCATCAAATACCTCACCTACAAGACAAATCAAATCCGCTTTGATTTTACCATTTTCTTTATCGTAAATACGGTAAATGGTTTTGTTTCCAGGGTTGGTTACTTTTTCTGAGTTTTCTGAAAGCTTAATTTTTGGAACGAATTTGCCGTTTTCGTCCATAATGGCGGCCAGTTTGTATACACCACCAAAAGATGGGTTGTCCTTAGCAGTAATTAAATGTGTACCAACACCCCAAGAAGTAATGGCAGCTCCCTGTACTTTTAAGCTGTCAATTAAATACTCGTCCAAATCGTTAGAGGCTGAAATAACTGCATCTGTAAAACCGGCATCATCTAACATTTTTCTAGCTTTTTTACTTAAATAAGCTAAGTCTCCACTATCCAAACGAATACCATAGTTGGTAAGAGAAATTCCGGCCTCTTTCATTTCCGTAAAGACTTTAATGGCATTTGGTACACCAGATTTTAACGTATCGTAAGTATCTACTAACAAAGTACAGGCATTTGGATACATCTGGGCATAGGTTTTAAATGCTGTATATTCGTCAGGAAAACTCATTATCCAACTGTGAGCGTGAGTACCCTTGACAGGAACATCAAATAATTGTCCGCAAAGTACGTTGGAAGTGCCGACACATCCGCCAATCATAGCGGCTCTTGCTCCATAAGTACCGGCATCAGGACCTTGTGCACGACGAAGACCGAATTCCATAATTCCGTCTCCTCTTGCGGCAAAACATACGCGGGAAGCTTTTGTGGCAATTAAGCTCTGGTGATTAATAATATTTAAAATAGCTGTTTCCACAAGCTGTGCTTCCATAATTGGTGCGATTACCTTAATCAGTGGTTCTCGTGGAAAAACTACAGTTCCTTCCGGAATAGCATAAATATCGCCACTAAATTTAAAATTACTTAAGTATTCCAAGAAATCTTCACCAAATATTCCAAGACTTCTTAAGTAATCAATATCTTCTTTATCAAAATGCAAGTCCTTTATATACTGGATTACCTGTTCAAGACCGGCAGCAATAGCATAGCCGCCACCACAGGGATTACTCCTATAAAATGCATCGAAAATAACCGTTTCGTTACGGTCTTTATTTTTATAGTAACCCTGCATCATAGTCAATTCATATAAATCAGTTAATAGAGTTAAATTTTGTCTATCCATAATCCTATCCTCTTTTGATTTTTATATATTTTCCCCATTATAGTAAAAAAAATATCAAGTTGCAATGAAAAAAGTGTTGACAATACATATACAGAGGTGTATATATTGACATATACAGTATATGTACGGGATATACAGTGCGATGAGATATAGGAAGGGAGAACAACTATGAATAGTTCATATGCCTTAGAAGTAAAACATGTGACAAAAGAATTAGTACCTAATAAAAATAAAAAAAATGATAAAAGGCATTTTCTTTTAGAAAATATCAGATTTGCCATAGAACCGGGATACATATTAGGAATTATTGGTGCAAATGGTGCCGGAAAGACGACGCTTATCAATACCATTTTAGGTATCTACAAACCGAACGCAGGAAAAATATACGTAAATGGCTATGACAGAGTGACAGAGAGCGTTTCGGCAAAGAAAAACATTGCTTTTGTGACCGATGAATGTTTGTTTCCGCTGGATTTGACGCCATTTAATATAGGGAAAATGTTTGGTCCGTTGTATGATGAATTTGATATGGAAAAATATATCGGATATTTAAAACAGTTTGCGATTCCTATGAAAAAGAGCCTTAGAAAACAGTCAAAAGGTATGGTGGTAAAAGTGCAGCTGGCATTTTGCTTAAGCTATAAAGCCACACTCTATGTGTTTGACGAGCCTTCGGCAGGGCTGGACCCAATTTTTAGAAAAGAGTTATTGGAACTTTTTTTGGAAATTGTTGCAGATGGAACAAAGAGCATTATTTTATCGACACATTTGACAGAGGATTTGGATAAAATTGCAGATTACATTTTATATTTGGATAATGGAAGACAGAAATTTTTTATGGATAAAGAAGAATTGAAATCCAAATATAGCTTGATTAAAGGAAGTAAAGGTCAGATTAACTATTATAATCCATACATCATTGGCAGAAAAGACACAGAGTATTATAGTGAGGCACTGATTGAAAAACCGGAGGAACTACCTGTGTCAGTAGAAGTAAATATACCTACCATTGAGGATATTATGGTGTATCATATGACAAATCAGGTAATAAGATAAGAGGTGACAGAGTATGTTGAGTTTTTCTTTAAAAATGATGATTGCAGATACAAAAAGAATATGGCACAAAGCATGGTGGTTGGCACCTTTTTTTCTAGCCTTTATGTGTATTATTCCTTTTATAGACAATGTAAAACTGTATTCTTTCGGATATTTTATTGTGGCAATGCTGGCATTTTATCGCTTGCAATTTTCACGTATTCACTATATTGTTCCATTTAGTCTAAAACAGTTAAAAATGCTGTGTATGATACATAGTGTGATGCTTTCGAGCATAATGCTTGTGATTGGTGGATTAGTTGTAGCGATTTGCAGGTGTACAGGTATGAGTTGGAACAGAGGTGGATTTTTGATGCTGGCATTTTACATCACATTGATAGTGATGTTTTCTACGGAGGCCCTTGGTGAAAAGGCACATACATTTCAAGCAAGGCATGTGGGTGTGATTATCATAGCAATCGTGTCTTTGGTAAATGCCTTTGGTATTTTTTTGGAATGGTTGCCATATATCTATAACTTACTGTTGGCAGGTGGTTGTGTGGTGGCTGCTATTATTTATGCAATATATTCTCTGCATAAGGTAGAAATGGGTGATTTTATCTATGTACCGGCAGGCATTTGGGACGACGGAAAAATAGAGAGAAAATGAGGTAGTTATGATTCAGATATTACTTTCAAACACAAGTAACGCAGCAATATATGAACAAATTATTGCACAGATAAAGGATTGTATTATTAAGGGGGAGGCTGTGCCGGATGAAGCATTGCCTTCTATCAGAACCTTAGCTGCACAGTTGCAAATCAGTGTCATTACAACAAAAAGGGCCTATGAAGAACTGGAAAAAGAGGGACTTATCTATGCCAAGGCAGGAAAAGGCTTTTATGTGGCCCACAGTAAAACAGAACTTTTGAAGGAAAAAAGAATTCAGGGGTTGGAGATGCAGATGACGGAATTGATTCGTCAGTGTAAGAACGCCAAATTATCGAAACAGGATATGATAGATATGTTGGAGGTTTTGTATGATGAGTATTGATAATATATTAGAGGTGAAACATGTCACAAAAAAGTACAAGGATTTTACATTGAGTGATATTTCATTTTCACTGCCGGAAGGCTATATATTGGGCTTAATAGGAAAAAATGGTGCAGGAAAGACTACGCTGATGAACTGCCTGATAGGGTGCATTGATTATCAGGGGGAAGTGATTATAGACGGAGTTATGAATACCATTCATGAAAGACTTGCGTCAGATAAAATTGGTTTTATTGTGGAAAAAGGCCCGTTTTTTATGAAAGCAACACTACTTGAGAATGGAGAACTATTCGGCAGGTTTTACCAGGATTTTGATGAGGAGAAATTTTTAAAATTACTACTGGAATTTGGCCTTTATTATGATACAGAGTATGAAAAGCTGAGTAAGGGAATGGAAACAAAGTTCCAGTTGGCGTTTGCCCTGGCACATTCTCCCAAGGTACTTGTATTAGATGAACCAACTGGTGGACTTGACCCATCCTTTAGACGCACCTTTTTAAATATTTTACAGACTGTGGTGGAAAAGGAAAATACATCTATTATTATATCTACACATTTAACTACGGATTTAGATAAAGTGGCAGATTATATTATGATGTTAGATGACGGGAAAATGGTTTTGTTTGAAGATAAGGAAAGTTTACTGGATAAATATCCTCTTGTCAGCGGAAATGTGGAAATTTTGAAAGATATTCCCAAAACTGCCTATACAAGAGTGCGTAAAAACGGTAATGTATTTTGGACAATTTTTACAGATTTGGAATATTTAAAAGAAAATGAAAGTATGAAAGAAAAATTACAGATACAGAGAACCAATTTAGAAGAAATTATGTACTTCTTTTCTGTTCCAACTATTGCTTTTTGAGGAGATAAACTATGTTAAACAAGGTAAAAGAATTTCAGTATGATATTTTAATAAAAAGAAATACTGTGCTGGTGACGTTTGCTATTACGGATATGTTTTATATATCCATTATGTTTCTAATGAATTTTATGCCAAGCACTCTGGTGCTTAGCCTGGCAATTTTGGCAGGAACTATTATATCGGGTATTGTGATGAGTAAAATAGTATCCACGCCGGGAAAAGAAGCCGGGGAGGCAATAGCTGAAAAACTCTGCTATTTTCCGGTTGTAAAGAAGTATGTAAGAAAGGCTCAGTATGGTCAGCTTATTAAAATTACTCTCATACAAGTGGGAATGACCTGTATACCCATTCTTGTGACTTGTTTTCGTTTTCATTTAAAAAATACTTGTATGGCACTGTTTGGAACGATGGTTTCGATGTTATTGTTTGGGAGTTTTTTAATTGAAATAAATTTATCAACCTTTCGCCGAAAATAAATGAAAACTCTTGACTGAAACGAAGAGGAAGATATGATTATAAGTATAGGGATTGAGAAAGCAAAATAGGAGGATATTTAAAATGAAAAGGAAAGTATTAAGTTTATTACTTGTAATGGTGATGGGAGTGTCGCTTCTTGTTGGATGCAGTGGAAATAAGGACGTAGATAATAACAAGGAGTCATCTGTAAACCAGGAAGAAAATCAGGCTGAAAGTAAGGATGAAGAGAATGTAGATAGTGCTGTGTTAATGGATGGATGGACAGGAAAGAAAATTGAGATTTCTTATAGGAAAGAGAATTGCGAAAATGTAGGTGCTGATGAGTATTTATTGAGTGTGACGGTCGATTCTGGCGAGGCATTTGATATTGAATTTCATGCGGATTATACTGCATCAAGTTATTATAGTGAAGAAGTGCAGACAATGGCTGGTGTCGGATTAAAGGCATCAGATTTATCAGATTATTCGTCTGGTGAAACAAAACTTTATGGATATGAATTTTTGGATGCTACAAGCGATAGCCTTTACAGTTGCACCGTTTTGCATGAAGTAGATGGTGGTATCCTGATAGTACATAATTTGGATTTTGGATTTACAAATGAAGAAATTGCTAAAGTATATGCAGAAAAGGTGTTCGTTTCCACCAAAATAGTTACAGACGATACGACTGATTCTGAAACAGGTTCTGGAGAAGATACCAATAATAAGCTTGCTGTAACAAACGAAGAAAAAGAATTAGTATATAAAGCAGACTATGAAGCAATTAAAGATAAAATTGTAAAAGAAGAAAGGGATGGAAGTGAAGCCTCCTATTATGATGCAAATGGTTTGGAAATCATGTATGTTTACTATGATGGAGAAACTATCACAGATGTATTCTTTATGGAATATAATGAGAATGGAGTAAAAGAATATCAAAAAGTATATTCGTTTGATGAAAGCGGTACATATGGAATAATGGAATTTGAATATCATGAAAATGGCAATGCGAAGACAGAAACAGTTCACAATGACGATGGCTCAAAAATAGTATTTTCTTTTGATGAGAATGGTGACTATGTTTCCGGAACAGAATATGATAAAGATGGTAATGTTATAGAATAAATCAAAGTTTTAATAAACTGTAAAATTAGTAGAGGGATGGCGATAGGTCATCCTTCTTTTGGATGTACTTATTTGCAAATATATCAAGAAAATAGAGCAAGTACAATATTCTAATTGCCGAAAATAAACGAAAACTCTTGACATTGCCCAAAAAGACTTTATAATTTTTAAATAGGAAAAAATTTGTTAAAAATGATGACGAAGACAGTAGAATATATTTCCAAAATTGCAGCGAGTCGGTGAGGGTGTAAGACCGGTATGAGTAGAATATATTTGAATATCACTTCTGAGTTGCAATGCTGAACGTTTAATAACCAGTAAGCATTTGCCGGTATTCCACCGTTAAAGGAAACCATATAAAACACTTTTTGTGGGAGTATGATGTAACAGGTGGTAACGAAAAGCTAGAACTCGTCCTTTTACAAGGGCGAGTTTTTTTACTTATCATAGAACTTTTGAGAAAGGAAAAAGAAAAATGTATAACAAAGTATCCACTAACATGAATTTTGTAGAACGAGAAAAGGAAACCTGCAAATTCTGGAAAGACAATGACATTTTCCAGAAAAGTATGGATTCCAGAAAAGAAGGAAAAACCTATACCTTCTACGATGGCCCACCAACAGCCAATGGTAAACCTCATATCGGACACGTTTTAACTCGTGTTATTAAAGATATGATTCCTCGTTATCGTACAATGAAAGGATATATGGTTCCAAGAAAGGCAGGTTGGGATACACATGGTCTTCCTGTTGAATTGGAAGTAGAAAAATTATTAGGACTTGATGGAAAAGAACAGATTGAAGAATATGGTCTTGATCCATTTATTACAAAATGTAAAGAAAGTGTTTGGAAGTACAAAGGAATGTGGGAAGATTTCTCACAGACAGTTGGTTTCTGGGCAGATATGGACGACCCATATGTAACTTACCATGATGATTTCATTGAATCAGAATGGTGGGCATTAAAAGAAATCTGGAACAAAAACTTATTATATAAAGGCTTTAAAATCGTACCTTATTGCCCAAGATGTGGAACACCACTTTCTTCCCACGAAGTAGCACAGGGGTATAAAGCAGTAAAAGAACGTTCCGCAGTAGTTCGTTTCAAATTAGTAGATGAAGATGCTTACTTCCTTGCCTGGACAACAACTCCTTGGACACTTCCAAGTAATGCTGCCCTTTGTGTAAATCCTTCAGAAGCTTACTGTAAAGTAAAAGCAGCAGATGGTTATACCTATTATATGGCAGAGGCACTTTTAGATAAAGTGTTAGGAAACCTTGGCAATGAAGAAACAAAGGCTTACGAAGTTTTAGAAACTTATGTAGGTAAAGATTTAGAATATAAAGAATACGAACCATTATTTGAATGTGCAAAAGTAGTAGCTGCAAAACAGAATAAAAAAGCACATTTTGTAACCTGTGATAACTACGTTACTATGTCAGATGGTACGGGTATCGTTCATATTGCCCCAGCTTTTGGTGAAGACGACTCCAAAGTTGGACGTAATTATGACCTTCCATTTTTACAGTTTGTAAATGGAAAAGGGGAAATGACAGAAGAAACAGATTATGCAGGCTTATTTGTAAAAGATGCTGACCCTAAGGTGCTGGTAGACCTTGATAAAGCAGGCAAACTCTTTGATGCACCAAAATTTGAACACGATTATCCATTCTGTTGGAGATGTGACACACCACTGATTTACTATGCACGTGAATCTTGGTTTATCAAAATGACAGCGGTAAAAGATGACTTAATCCGCAATAACAATACAATTAACTGGATTCCAGAATCCATTGGTAAAGGTCGTTTTGGTGATTGGCTTGAAAATATTCAGGATTGGGGTATTTCCCGTAATCGTTACTGGGGTACACCACTGAATGTTTGGGAATGCGAATGCGGACATATGCATTCTGTTGGAAGCCGTCAGGAATTATATGATTTAAGTAAAAATGAAGAAGCAAAAACCGTAGAACTTCATAGACCATACATTGATGCCATTACTTTCCCTTGTGAAAAATGTGGAAAAGAAATGCATCGTGTACCGGAAGTAATCGACTGTTGGTTTGACTCAGGTGCAATGCCATTTGCACAGCACCATTATCCATTTGAAAATAAGGAATTATTTGAAAAACAATTTCCTGCACAGTTTATTTCGGAAGCAGTTGACCAGACGAGAGGTTGGTTCTACTCCTTACTTGCAGAATCTACTTTATTGTTTAACAAAGCTCCATATGAAAACGTTATCGTTTTAGGACACGTTCAGGACGAAAATGGTCAGAAAATGAGTAAATCAAAGGGCAATGCGGTTGACCCATTTGATGCTTTGGAAACTTACGGAGCAGATGCAATTCGTTGGTATTTCTATATTAACTCAGCACCATGGCTTCCAAATCGTTTCCATGGAAAAGCCGTACAGGAAGGTCAGCGTAAGTTTATGGGTACCCTTTGGAATACCTACGCGTTCTTTGTACTCTACGCCAACATTGACAACTTTGACGCAACCAAATATGCGTTAGAATATGATAAACTTTCCGTTATGGATAAATGGTTACTTTCTAAACTGAACAGTTTAGTAAAAGAAGTCGATAAAAACTTAGAAAATTATCGTATTCCGGAAGCAGCCAGAGCCCTGGAAAGCTTTGTAGATGATATGAGTAACTGGTATGTAAGAAGAAGCCGTGAACGTTTCTGGGCAAAAGGAATGGAACAGGATAAGATTAATGCTTATATGACTCTTTACACAGCCTTAGTAACCGTAAGTAAAGTAGCAGCTCCTATGGTACCATTTATTACAGAAGATATTTACCAGAACCTTGTTAGAAGTATTGACAAAACTGCACCGGAAAGTATTCACCTTTGTGATTACCCAGTTGCTAACGAAGCATATATCAACAAGCAGCTTGAAGAAGATATGGACGAAGTATTAAAGGTTGTTGTAATGGGTCGAGCTTGTCGTAATGCAGCAAATATCAAAAACCGTCAGCCAATCGGCACTATGTATGTAAAAGCACCGCACGAAGTGGGTGAATACTATGTAGAAATTATGGAAGACGAACTGAATGTGAAGAAAGTTCTTTTCACAGATGATGTAAGAGATTTCACAAGTTATACCTTTAAACCACAGCTTCGAACCGTTGGACCAAAATACGGTAAACAGTTAGGTGGTATCCAAAAACATTTGGCAGGCATCGATGGAAATGCTGCAATGGACGAATTAAAGGCAAACGGAGCAATTAAATTCGTAGTAGGCGATACAGAAATTTCTTTGGCAGAAGAAGATTTATTGATTGATATGAGCCAGAAAGAAGGATATGTATCTGAAGCGGATTACGGTATTACCGTTGTTCTGGATACTAATTTAACAGAAGAACTCATTGAAGAAGGATATGTATACGAAGTAATCAGTAAAATTCAGACAATGAGAAAAGAATCTGATTTTGAAGTAATGGACCACATTAAAGTTTCTGTTTTAGGAAATGAAAAAATTAGTGGTGTTACTTTGAAGAATAAAGACGCTATTGCATCAAAAGTTTTAGCTGATGTATTAGACGCAGAGGGCAATTATACAGTTTCAAAGGAATGGAACATTAACGGAGAAGACGTAACAATCACAATCGAAAAGGTATAGGAGAAAAGACGATTATGGCAAAGAAAACAAAAGTAACTTTTGACAAAGAGATGTTCAAAAAAGATGTGGAAGCAAACATTAAAAGTTTGTACCGCATTACGTTAAAAGAAGCAACTCAGCAGCAGATTTTCAAAGCAGTAGCTTATGCGGTAAAAGATGTTATCGTAGACAACTGGATGAAAACTCAGAGTGCTTACGAAAAAGAAGACCCAAAGACAGTTTACTATTTATCTATGGAATTCTTAATGGGTAGAGCTCTTGGTAACAATATGATTAACCTACAGACTTACGAGCCAATCAAAGAAGCTTTGGAGGAACTTGGTGTAGATATCAATGTAATTGAAGACCAAGAACCAGATGCTGCTTTAGGTAATGGTGGTTTGGGCCGTTTGGCTGCTTGTTTTATTGACTCTTTAGCAACACTTGGTTATCCAGCATATGGTTGTGGTATCCGTTATCGCTATGGTATGTTTAAACAACAGATTCGTGATGGTTTCCAGATAGAAGTACCGGATAACTGGCTTGTAGACGGCAATCCATTTGAACTTCGTCGCCCTGAATATAGAAAAGAAGTAAAATTCGGCGGTTATGTAAATATTTACAAAGACGAAAACGGAAACAACAAGTTTGTACAGGAAAATTACCAGTCTGTATATGCTGTACCATTTGATGTGCCAGTTGTTGGCTATGGCAATGGTATTGTAAATACCCTTAGAATTTGGGACGCTGAACCAGTAGAATGCTTCAAATTAGATTCTTTTGATAAAGGTGATTATCAGAAAGCGGTAGAACAGGAAAACCTTGCTAGAAATATTGTAGAAGTATTATATCCAAACGATAACCATTATGCAGGTAAGGAACTTCGTTTAAAACAGCAGTATTTCTTCGTTTCAGCAACCGTTCAGGAAGCAGTAGAAAAATATATGCGTAAACACGGAGACGTTCGTAAATTCTACGAAAAAGTTACTTTCCAGTTAAATGATACACACCCAACGGTAGCTATCGCAGAATTGATGCGTATTTTGATGGATGAATACGGATTATCTTGGGACGAAGCCTGGGACGTTACAACAAAAACTTGTGCTTACACAAACCACACAATTATGGCGGAAGCTTTGGAAAAATGGCCAATCGAATTATTCTCAAGACTTCTTCCTAGAATTTATCAGATTGTGGAAGAAATCAACCGTCGTTTTGTCCTCGAAATCGAAGAAAAATACGCTGGTGTAGATGGCGTAGACGTTCACGAAAAAATTAGAAAAATGGCAGTTATTTATGATGGTCAGGTCAAAATGGCTCACCTTGCTATCGTTGCAGGCTATTCTGTAAACGGTGTAGCAAGACTTCATACAGAAATTTTGAAAAACCAGGAATTAAACGACTTCTACCAGATGATGCCACAGAAATTTAACAACAAAACAAATGGTATCACACAGAGAAGATTCTTGTTACACGGCAACCCATTACTTGCAAGCTGGGTAACAGAACACATTGGTGATGAATGGATTACAAACTTGGCTCATATTGAAAAATTAGCTGTTTATGCAGATGATAAAAAAGCTCAGGCTGAGTTTATGAACATCAAATACAAAAATAAAGTACGTCTTGCAAAATATATTTTAGAACACAATGGTATTGAAGTAGACCCACGTTCTATTTTTGACGTACAGGTAAAACGTTTGCATGAATACAAACGTCAGCTTTTAAATATCTTACACGTTATGCACTTATATAATCAGTTGAAAGATAATCCAGATATGGATTTCTACCCAAGAACATTCATCTTTGGTGCAAAAGCAGCAGCAGGTTATCGTAACGCAAAATTGACGATTAAATTGATTAACAGTGTAGCGGACGTAGTAAACAATGACCCTGTTATTAAAGACAGAATTAAAGTCGTATTTATTGAAGATTATCGTGTATCCAATGCAGAATGGATTTTTGCGGCAGCAGATGTATCTGAACAGATTTCTACTGCATCAAAAGAAGCTTCTGGTACGGGTAATATGAAATTTATGTTAAATGGTGCTCTTACTCTTGGTACAATGGACGGAGCTAATGTGGAAATCGTAGAAGAAGTTGGTGAAGAAAATGCCTTTATCTTTGGTTTATCTTCGGATGAAGTAATCAAATACGAAAACTACGGCGGATATGACCCTAACGAAATTTTCAACAATAATCAGGATGTAAGACGTGTTCTTATGCAGTTAATTAATGGCACATATGCAAGCGATGATATGTTTAGAGATTTGTATAACTCCTTGTTAAATACATTTTCTTCATCAAAAGCAGATACTTATTTCATTCTGAAAGATTTTGAATCTTACGCAGAGGCTCAGAAAAAAGTAGAAAAAGCTTACAAAGATGAAGCAGGCTGGGCAAGAAGTGCTATCTTAAACGTAGCTCATTCCGGTAAATTTACATCAGATAGAACCATTCAGGAATATGTAGATGAAATCTGGAAATTGGACAAAGTTACATTAAAATAATAAAGAATCCAAAGCGGCGTTTATCGCCGCTTTTGGAATGGAAAGGCGAAAACAATGATTCAGTTAATGGAAAGTGGTGCGTATCTTGTAAATGGTGCAGAAATCGTACCAGATAATGCAAAAGCTTTAGAATGCTTAAAAGCCAAAACAGGTAAAGACATTACCAAAGAAGATGCTGCAAAAAATACCATTGCTTATGGAATTTTAAAAGACCACAATACAAGTGGCAATATGGAGAAATTAAAAATTAAATTTGATAAGTTAACTTCTCATGATATTACTTTTGTAGGGATTATCCAGACAGCACGTGCGTCAGGCTTGGAAAGATTCCCAATTCCTTATGTACTTACTAACTGCCACAACTCTCTTTGTGCAGTAGGTGGAACAATTAATGAAGATGACCATATGTATGGTCTTACCTGTGCAAAAAAATACGGTGGAGTTTATGTACCACCTCATCAGGCAGTTATTCACCAGTTTGCTCGTGAAATGCTCTCTGGTGGAGGGAAAATGATTTTAGGTTCTGACTCTCATACACGTTATGGTGCTCTTGGCACCATGGCAATGGGTGAAGGTGGTCCGGAACTTGTAAAACAGTTATTAAACCAAACCTATGACATCAATATGCCGGGAGTTGTTGGTGTTTATATGACAGGAACACCAATGAAAGGAGTGGGTCCTCAGGACGTGGCTCTTGCAATTATTGGTGCAGTATTTAAAAATGGCTATGTAAAAAATAAAGTTATGGAATTTGTAGGACCTGGAGTTGCTTCTTTGAGTGCTGATTTTAGAATTGGTATTGATGTTATGACAACAGAAACTACCTGTCTATCATCTATCTGGAAAACCGATGATACCATCAAAGAATTCTACGAAACACATTATAGAAGCGAAGAATACAAAGAGTTAAATCCAGGAGAAGTAGCTTACTATGATGGAATGATTTTGGTAGAACTTGACAAAATCAAACCAATGATTGCAATGCCATTCCACCCAAGTAACACATATACTATCGAAGAAGTAAATGCGAACTTAAAAGATATTTTGGCAGATTGTGAGAAAAAAGCCCTTGTCAGCTTAGACGGACAGGTAGATTTCTCACTGCAGGATAAAGTCCGCAATGGAAAACTTTATGTAGAACAAGGTATTATCGCAGGTTGTGCCGGTGGTGGATATGAAAACATCTGTGCAGCAGCTGATATCCTTCGTGGAAGAAGCATTGGTGCAGACGAGTTTACATTAAGCGTATATCCTGCAAGTACACCAATTTATATGGAATTGGCAAGAAATGGAAGAATGGCTGACTTAATTGCAACCGGTGCCATTGTAAAAACAGCTTTCTGTGGACCTTGTTTTGGTGCTGGTGATACACCGGCTAATAACGCCTTTAGTATTCGTCATTCTACAAGAAACTTCCCGAACAGAGAAGGTTCTAAATTACAGAATGGTCAGATTGCTTCCGTTGCCCTTATGGACGCTCGTTCTATTGCCGCAACAGCAGCAAACAAAGGTTATTTAACAGCTGCAACGGATATGGACGTAGAATATACAGGTCCAAAATATCATTTTGATAAGACCATCTACGAAAACCGCGTATTTGATTCAAAGGGTGTGGCAGATGACAGTGTAGAAATCAAATTTGGTCCAAACATCAAAGACTGGCCGGCTATGGTAGCTTTGACAGACAACTTGGTATTAAAAGTAGTTTCTGAAATTCATGACCCTGTTACTACAACAGATGAATTGATTCCATCAGGAGAAACATCTTCTTACCGTTCTAATCCAATCGGACTTGCAGAGTTTACTTTGTCAAGAAAAGACCCTGCATACGTTGGAAAAGCAAAAGATGTACAGAAAGAAGAATATGCAAGACGCGATGGAAAAGATTTGGGAACGACCTTGCCGGAAATGACCGATGTGCTTGACAAAATTAAAGCAAACTATCCAATGGTAAATACTGAAAATACAGGAATTGGTAGTACTATTTTTGCAGTAAAACCGGGCGATGGTTCTGCCAGAGAACAGGCTGCTTCCTGCCAGAAAGTACTTGGCGGCTGGGCAAACATTGCCAACGAATATGCAACCAAGAGATATCGTTCCAACCTTATTAACTGGGGTATGCTTCCATTCCTCATTGAAGAAGGAGAATTGCCATTTGAAAATGGTGACTACTTATTTGTTCCAGGCATCAAAGAAGCTGTTGCAAATAAAACAGAAGTAATTAAAGCATATGTTGTAGGAGATAACTTCAAAGAATTTGATTTAAAACTTGGCGAATTAACTGATGAAGAAAGACAGATTATTTTGAAAGGTTGTCTTATCAACTACAATCGCGTTTCATAAAAAATAAAATTTTTTTCAAAAAAGTATAAAGTATTCTAAAAAAGAAACCGATATAGGAAGTGAGATAGCTCTCACTAAATTTAGAGGTAAGCACGGACGCTACGAGGTGAAGCTCAAAGGAGCATGCATTTTGTAGCGTCTTTCTATTAAAAAAGTTTTAAAATTTTACGAAACTACTTTGAAAACCTCTCTAGATAGGGTATAATATATCGGCATAGATTTTATAATAATTAATTGTAGATAATATTGATATCCATAGAAAGGGGTCAAAATAATGCAATACACAGACATTGGAATTGATTTAGGAACAGCAAGCATTTTAGTTTATGTACGTGGAAAAGGCGTTGTATTAAAAGAGCCTTCCGTAGTAGCATTTGATAAAGATACCAATAAGATTAAAGCCATTGGTGAAGACGCAAGACTTATGATTGGTAGAACGCCAGGTAATATTGTACCAGTTAGACCACTTCGCCAGGGTGTTATTTCAGATTATACCGTTACAGAAAAAATGATGAAATATTTCATTCAAAAAGCCCTTGGCAAAAGAAGTTTTAGAAGACCAAGAATCGCAGTTTGTGTGCCAAGTGGTGTAACAGAAGTAGAAAAGAAAGCCGTAGAAGATGCAACTTATCAGGCTGGTGCAAGAGAAGTATACATCATTGAAGAACCTATCGCGGCAGCAATCGGAGCTGGAATTGATATTTCAAGACCTTGCGGAAATATGATTGTAGATATCGGTGGTGGTACATCCGATATTGCGGTAATTTCATTAGGTGGTACCGTTGTAAGTGCCTCTATTAAAATTGCTGGAGACGATTTTGACGAAGCAATGATTCGTTATATGCGTAAAAAACACAATCTTTTAATCGGTGAAAGAACCGCAGAAGATTTAAAAATAAAAATTGGTTCTGCTTTTAAGAGACCGGAAGTAGAGTATATGGACGTAAAAGGTCGTAACTTAGTAACCGGTTTACCAAAAGTGGTAAAAGTTTCTTCCGAAGAAACAGAAGAAGCTTTAAGAGAGACAACTTCTCAGATTGTAGAAACAATTCATAGCGTATTAGAGAAAACTCCACCGGAATTGGCAGCAGATATTGCCGATAGAGGCATTGTTTTAACAGGTGGCGGAAGTTTATTACGCGGGTTAGAAGAATTAATCGAAGATAGAACAGGCATTAACACAATGACAGCCGAAGACCCTATGACAGCCGTGGCTATCGGAACTGGTAAATATGTAGAATGCCTTACAGGATACAACGAAGACTAAGAACCATAATGGGAGGAAGGCTATGTTAAAAGGATTATATACGGCTTGGAGCGGTATGATAAATGAACAAAATAGAATGGACGTTATGACCAATAACTTAGCCAACGCGACCACAACAGGCTATAAAAAAGAAGGAACAACGAGTCAGTCTTTTGATACGGTTTTGGCCTATCGAATTAAGGATTTATCAACGGGCGTAAATGCCTCCGTGCATATTGGTTCTAACTCCCCAGGAGTAAAAATTGGTGAAAACTATGTGGATTACTCTCAGGGTTCTTTCAAATCCACAGGAAATACCTTTGATTTGGCAATCGGCGGCGAAGGATTCTTTGCCATTGAATTTACAACAAAATCTGGAGAAACCAGTGTAAAATATACAAGAGATGGTAATTTTACCTTAAATGTAGACGGATATTTGGTAACACAAGACGGGGATTATGTTTTAGATGAGAAAAATCAGAAAATCAAGTTAAATACCGCCTTAGATACTACCATTTCTGAAGATGGCAGCATTTGGCAAGATGAAAAGGTTGTTGCCAAAATCAAATTAACAGATTTTGAGGATTATGATTATCTGGAAAGATATGGAGAAAATTATTTCCAAGCGATTGAGGGAGCAACACCTATTGATACGCAGGCAACTATCAATTCCGGATATTTGGAACAGTCAAATATTTCAGTAGTTACAGAAATGGTAAATATGATTACCATATCAAGAGCCTATGAAACTAATCAAAAAGTGGTTCAGACATATGACAGAATTCTTGATACAACTGTAAATCAGATTGGCAGATTATAATAGGTACATAGGAGGGTAATATGGTTAGAAGTTTATGGACAGCCGCAACCGGTATGAATGCACAACAGACCAACGTTGATACCATTGCAAATAACCTTGCAAACGTAAATACAGTAGGATATAAAACACAGGTAAATCAGTTTAAATCTCTGTTATACCAGAATTTACAGACAGAAACCACATCCGCTAACGGAGCCAACAAACCGACTGGTGCACAGGTAGGTCTTGGTGTTCGTTCTGCTTCCATTACCACAGTTTTTTCAACGGGTAACTTAACTGCTTCGGAAAATGATGCAGCATTTGCATTAGTAGGAGATGGTTTCTTTGCAGTACGTGGTAATGATGGTGAAACATATTATACAAAAAATGGTAACTTTAACTGGGCAATCAATACAAAAGGTGGCGTTTCCTTATGTACATCGGAAGGCTATCCGGTTTTGGATTCCACAGGAAAAGCGATTGAATTAAATGGAGATTACCAGACCAGTAAAATCACAATTTCAAGTGATGGTACTATCTGTTATCCAGATGATAAAAATAATCCAGCTTCTCTTGGCATCACCATCGGTGTATATCAGTTTAGTAACCCAGGAGGACTCGAAAAAGAAGGCAACACTATGTATAGCGTATCCGCAGCCAGTGGACCTGCTTTAAATGAAGCTACCACAGCAGGACTTCAGAAAACAGAAGTAAGACAGGGATACTTGGAAAGCTCCAACGTACAGGTAGTAGATGAAATGGTTAACTTAATTGTTGCACAGCGTGCATATGAAATGAATTCAAAGGCCATTACAACTACGGACGAAATGATGCAGCAGGCGAACAACTTAAAGCAGTAGGAGAATAGCATATGGATATTTCAGCTTATACAAGTCAAATTACAGATACAGCTGTTAATAATACCGGTAGTAATTGGTCGAAAAATGATTATTCTAACGCAACAGACGAAGAATTAATGGACGCCTGTAAAGAGTTTGAAGCATATCTGTGGGAACAGGTTTTGTCTGAAATGACAAAAAATATCAATTTTGGACTTGACTCAGAATCCACCAGTTCTACTATGGTTGATTATTTTAAGGACGAAGCAATTAAAGAAATTGCCGGTCAGGTAACAGAGTCTACAACTTCATCTTTAGCACAGTCATTATATGAACAGATGAAGCGAAATTATGAATTATAAAGGATAAAGATAGAATGAAATGGCTGCCTATTTTGTAGGCAGTCATTTTGTACTATAAAACTGTTGGAGAATTTATGGTATTAAAAGGGTATTTGGAACATTTTTTATTTCGAAATGAAGACAATGGATATACAGTTTTTAATCTTGCTATGGAAAAGGAAGATGTGATTTGTGTAGGAAGTTTTAAGTCCATAGAACAAGGGGAAACGCTGGAATTAACCGGAGAATTTATAACACACAACGTCTACGGTGAGCAATTTAAGGTAGAAGATTACCGAATTATTCCACCAGAAGACAGGGTGGCTATGGAGAGATACTTAGGAAGCGGGGCTATAAAAGGCGTTGGAGAAGCCCTTGCCAAAAGAATTGTAAAAGCCTTCGGTAACGACACCTTCCGCATTATCGAGGAAGAACCGGAACGTTTAGTAGAAATTAAGGGAATTAGTGAAAGAAAAGCCAGAGAAATTGCGACTTGTATGATTGAAAAAAAGGATTTAAGGGAAGCAATGCTCTTTTTACAAAAGTATGGTATTTCCAATGCCCTTGCTATAAAAATTTATAGAGAATATGGAACGGAAATTTATAGAGTTTTACAGGAAAATCCTTACAAAATGGCAGAAGATGTTGCCGGAATTGGCTTTAAAATTGCCGATGAAATTGCAAAAAAAACAGGTATCAAAACGGATTCTGATTACCGCATAAGAAGCGGACTTTTATATACACTGATGCAGGCGGTTAATGAAGGACATACCTACTTGCCGGTGGAAGTACTGAAAGAAAAGGCAGCTCTCTTATTGGAAGTGCCCAAAGAAGTTTTAGATTCGCAACTTGGCAATTTGGCAATGGATAAAAAAATCATTATGAAAACTTACGACCAACAGGTTTTTGTATATGCAGCAAGCATTTACTTTGCTGAACTGGGGTGTGCCAGAAAATTGATGGAATTAAATATCTCTTTGCTGGAAAGAGATACGGAAGTTGGCAAACGACTGGATAAGTTTGAAGATAAGTCTGGAATCTTTTTAGATGAATTACAAAGAAAAGCAGTCATAGAAAGTGTTTGTAACGGCGTATTTATATTAACAGGCGGGCCTGGAACTGGAAAGACGACTACCATTAATGCGATGATACAGTTTTTTGAATCGGAGGGGCTGGAGTTTTATTTGGCAGCTCCCACCGGTAGAGCAGCAAAGCGAATGACTGAGGCAACCGGATATGAAGCCAAAACCCTGCATCGTCTTTTGGAATTAAATGGGAAAGTGGAAACAGACAACTATAAGGCTGGCTTTGAAAAAAATGAAGAAAATCCCATCGAAGCAGACGTAGTCATTGTAGATGAAATGTCTATGGTAGATTTGTTTATTTTTCAGGCACTTTTAAAAGCTTTAGTGCCAGGGACTAGACTAATTATGGTAGGTGATGTCAATCAGTTACCTTCCGTTGGACCAGGGCAGGTGCTTCAGGACCTAATTGCCAGCCAGTGTTTTAAAGTAGTTATGCTGGAAACGATTTTCAGACAGGCAAAAGAAAGTGATATTGTTGTCAATGCCCACAGGGTATACAGAGGAGAACAAATTATATTAGACAATAAGAGTAAAGACTTCTTTTTTATGGAAAGACGGGAAGGGAAAATGGTGGAAAATACAGTGCTAGAGCTGGTAAAAGACCGATTGCCCGGCTATATTAAAGGAAATTCTGGTGATATCCAGGTGCTTACCCCTATGAGAAAAGGTCCTTTAGGAGTAGAAGGCTTAAATCCGCTATTACAACAGGCGTTAAATCCCCAGAAAGAAGGAAAAAATGAAATAGAAGTAGGCAACACCCTCTTTCGCGAAGGCGATAAGGTGATGCAAACGAAAAACAATTATCAGCTTGAATGGGAAATTGTCAGTCGATACAATATTCCGATTGATAAAGGACTTGGCATTTTTAACGGAGACATTGGTACAGTTTTAACGGTGGATAATGTAAACAGAGAAATGATAGTGGAATTCGATGAGCAAAAAAAGGTGACTTATACTTATGAAAATATGGAGGAACTAGAATTGGCTTATGCTATCACCATTCATAAATCCCAAGGAAGTGAATATCCGGCGGTAGTTTTGCCGATTCTGTCGGGCCCTAGACTTCTTTTTAACCGAAATCTTTTGTATACAGCAATTACCAGAGCCAAAAACTGTGTAACCATTGTAGGCAGCAGAGAAATGATTGCCAAAATGATAGAAAATATCAGTGAATATAGGCGTTATACCAGTTTGGACAGAGCCATAGGACAAATGGAGGAACTATATGAATTTTCTGATTGAGCTGATTTTTCCCAGAAGATGTCCCATTTGTGATAAACCGGTGGATAAACTGGGAGCTATGGTATGCAAAAAATGTGAAGAAAAAATCAGGTATATAAAGTCGCCCTATTGCCTAAAATGTGGTAAGAGTCTTAAAGATGCTACAAAGGAATTTTGTGTAGATTGTGAAAATGCAGAGCATACTTTTGACAGAGGAAGGGCTTTATATGAATATGACTCTATCAAACAAGCAATTTATCGTTTTAAATATGAAAACAGAAAAGAATATGCCACCTTTTTTGGTAAACAACTGGCACAAAAACTAGGAAAAGAGATTTTAAGCTGGAAACCTGATGCCATAATTCCGGTACCCTTATATAAAGACCGATTAAAAAAGCGGGGATATAATCAGGCTGCTTTGATTGCCAGAGAACTTGGAAAAGAATTAAATATCCCAGTTAATGAAAAAATCCTATATCGAATCAGGGAAACTTTGCCCCAAAAGGAATTGAATGGAAAAGAACGACAAAATAATTTGAAAAATGCTTTCAAAATAGGGCAAAATGATGTAAAATTAAAGACGATTATAATTATAGATGATATCTATACGACAGGTAGCACTATGAATGCTATGGCAACATGCTTAAGAAATGCAGGAATAGAGTGTATTTTTTGTGTTTCCTTAGCGGTGGGCCGGGGGATATAGGAGGTATTTATATGAATGTTCGTAATTGTAGAAAATGTGGACGCGTATTTAACTATATAATAGGACAGACACTTTGTCTTTCTTGTAGAGATGCGTTAGAGGGGAAATTTAAAGAAGTAAAAGAATATGTGCAAAGTCACAGAGGTTGCGGAATTAATGAAGTAGCAGAGGAATGTGAAGTAGATACTGCTCAGATTAGACAGTGGATTCGTGAAGAAAGATTAGAGTTTACAGAAGACTCTATGATTGGTCTGGCTTGTGAAATCTGCGGTTCTAGTATTCGAACAGGAAGATATTGTGAAAAATGTAAAGCTGCTACTTTAAATGGACTTAACAATGTGGTGAAACAGGCTCAGGCAAGCAGACAGCCACAGCCAAGTCAACCTGTTAATCCAAAAGATAATCCAAGAATGAGATTCTTATAAAATTTTTCGGAGTTCAGTTATGTTAAACGAGGAAAGAGTTATTTTAATGACCCGGCTTGCGTCTTATGAGGCGAATGAGGGGAAAAAATATGTAGCTACGGGTAGTTATTTTAGAAGCGATTATATCAAAATGCAGACGATTAAATCCATTTTCAGTGCTACGATTGCATTTTTTGTCATATTAGCATTGGTAGTTCTTATGGATTTTGAGACCTTTATGAGCGACTTATATGCTATGGACTTATTTGATTATGCCAAGAAACTGCTCTTTGGGTTCATCGCCTTTGTAGGAGGTTACGGCGTGATTTCTTATGTTGTGTATTCTATCAGATATCGCCGGGCAAAGAAGAACCTAAAGCTATATTTTAACAATTTGAAAAAACTATCCACAATGTACGATAATCGTGGACCGAAGGGAAAGTAGAATGAGTAATTTACTGGAATTAAGAGAAAATATTAAAAGAATTTATGGGAAATATGAAATATATATTACTCCAGTCTTAAAGTTTTTATTGACTTTAGTGGCAATTCTTATGATAAATACGGAATTGGGGTATATGAGCATTCTCAAAAATGTATTTGTTGTTTTAATGGCCTCTTTAGCCTGTGCAGTATTGCCTTGGGGATTTTCATTAGCAATAAGTGCCTTGTTTATAGTGGGTCATATTTATGCAATGGCTATGGAATGTGCAATCGTAGCGGTAGCTATTTTTGCACTAATGTTTTTATTATATTTCAGATTTACCCCGAAAGACGCGTTAGTTGTATTACTGACACCAATTTGTTTCTTTTTAAAAGTCCCATATTTAATCCCAATTTGTGTAGGACTTGTGGGAACACCTGTTGGAGTCGTATCAGTAAGCTGTGGTGTAGTTGCCCACTATATGATTGATTCTGTTTCAGAAAGTGCTCTCGCAATGGTAGGAACAGAAGGAGAAGCAAGTAGCAAACTTCGTATTATGTTAGAAGGAATTATGGGAAATACCACCATGGTGATTACTCTGTTTTCCTTTATCGTAACCGTTTTGGTAGTATATATTATTCGTAGAATGTCTATTGATTATTCGTGGACGATTGCTATGATAACAGGTGCTATTATTAACGCAATCATCTTATTAATTGGTGATTTGCTGTTAGATACTAAAATCTCGATTATCTGGTTACTTATTGGTAGCGTACTTGCTGTTTTAGTGGCCAAAGTATTACAATTTTTTGTATTTAACGTGGATTATAGCAGAACGGAACGAGTACAGTTTGAAGATGATGAGTATTACTATTATGTAAAAGCTGTACCAAAGGTAAACGTAACACCGGCAGCTAAGACGGTGAAAAAAATCAATTCATCAAGAACATATTAAAAATTCATAATTCCATAAAGGATTAAAGGTTATGGACCAGATGTTTAATTTTGTAGACAAATATTTAGCAAATTTATATTTTCCGGCGATACGGTGGACAGACGTCGTTGAGGTGTTGGTCATTGCTGTCTTGGTTTACTACATTTTAGTGTGGGTGAAGAACACAAGAGCATGGTCGCTACTCAAGGGCGTTATTGTGATTTTGTTATTTTTTGTCTTTGCAGCTGTTTTTAATATGACAACGATTTTGTGGATTGCACAGAACGTCTTTACTATCGCGGTTACGGCGATAGTCGTTATTTTGCAACCGGAGCTTAGGAGAGCCTTAGAAACCTTAGGTAGAAAAAATATTGTGGCTTCTATCTTTAATTTTGACAATAATAAATCTGTGGAGGGAAAGATTTCTTCACAGACTATCAATGAGATTATTAGAGCTTGCACAGAAATGTCACGTGCAAAAACAGGTGCACTTATCGTCCTTGAAAATAACCAGGGACTAGAAGATTATTGCAGAACTGGTATTGATGTAGATGGTATTGTTACAAGTCAACTTTTAATCAATATTTTTGAACACAATACGCCTCTTCATGATGGAGCGGTGATTATTCGAGGCAACAGAGTACTTTCTGCTACCTGTTATTTACCTCTTACGGACAGTATGAGTCTTGGAAAAGAACTGGGAACAAGACATCGTGCAGGGGTGGGTATCTCAGAAGTGACAGATTCTGTTACCATTATTGTTTCAGAAGAAACGGGAAAAATCAGTGTTGCCTTTGATGGCGAACTGGAAAGAAATGTTTCTCCAGAGCGTTTGAAAGAATGCATAGAAATCATTAACAATAAAACAGTGATAGAAGGCAAAAATATCAAAATATGGAAGGGAAGAGTTAGAAATGGGAAAAAAGCTGACCAATAACTGGGGACTTAAGCTTATTGCTATCTTATTTGCCCTTATTTTGTGGTTTGCAGTTATTAATATAGATGACCCAGTTGTATCGGAAACCTTTAAAAATGTACCGGTACAGCTTGTCAATACAGAAGTTCTGACAGAAGCAGGCTTAACCTATGAAATTTTGGATAACACTGCGGTAGTAGAGACCATAACTGTCTATGGCCCTAGAACGTTTGTAGAGTCCTTAAAAGAGAGTGATATTGTGGCAAAGGCGGATATGAACGATATTACGGTTGCCAATACGGTGGCAATCAGCGTCTCCGTAGACTCTAGAAACAGTTCGAAAATCACAAATATCAGAAGCAGTATAGATTGTGTAAAACTGAATATTGAGGAATCCAAAAGTAAGCAGCTTGTTATCAATGCTACCACCACTGGAAAACTGGCAAGTGGTTATATTGTTGGCGGCATTGAATTGGATCAGAACCGCTTGAAAATTTCCGGCCCGGAAAGTGTAGTATCACAAGTATATTCTGCAAAAGTCAGCGTCGATGTAACCGATGCAAATAGTGATGTAGCAACTTATGGAGCTGTCCGTTTGTATAATAAGGACGGAGAAGAAATTGAAAGTGAATTATTGGTAAAAGGTACAGAAAAAGTGCATATCAATGTAAATGTTATACCGACAAAATATGTTCCTGTTCGATATGAAATTACAGGCGAGGCTGCCTATGGCTATGATGTTGTTACAGAGGACGTTACTTGTAGCATTATGACTGTCTTGATTGCCGGTGAAACAGAAGATTTGCGTAATGTTGATGAAATCGTGATTACTGGTGAAGAACTGGATATTACAGATGCAAAAGAAACCAAAGAAGTAACCGTAGCTTTGAAAAATTATTTGCCAGACAACATTATGTTAGGGGATAAAGAATTTGATGGAAAAGCGACTATCAAAATTCCAATAGAAGAAGTGGTTACGGAAGTAGTAGAACTATTCAAAGAGAATATAACAATTACCAATATTCCGGAAGATTATCAAGTTACAATGGTGGATGTACCTGATTATATGGAATTGGAAATGACAGGTACGATGTCACTTATAAGAGAGATTATGACAGGTGATGTTACTGCAAAGATAGATATGAATGAAGCCTTAGAGGATTTAGGATTATCTGAGTGGTCCAGTGGTACTTATACAGTAGAAGCGAACTTAAATGTTTCAGAATATGTATCACATACCCCTGTTAAAATAGTAATAGAAATAGAGAAAAACTCTTAATTTTGGAGGAAAAATAAGATGGCTAGATTATTTGGTACAGATGGAGTAAGAGGCGTTGCTAATGAAGAATTAACTCCACAACTTGCAATGCAATTAGGTCAGGCAGGTGCTTATGTGCTTACCAAGGAAAATGCACACAAACCAACAATTATGGTAGGATGTGATACTAGAATTTCGGGTGATATGCTTGCAAATGCTCTTATGGCAGGAGCCTGTTCCGTAGGTGCAAATGCAGTTTATGTAGGCGTTGTTCCAACTCCAGCAGTTGCATATCTTACAAAAAAATACAAAGTGGACGCAGGTGTTGTTATTTCTGCCTCACATAATCCAGTAGAATTTAATGGTATCAAATTTTTTGATGGCAATGGATACAAATTACCAGATGAATTAGAAGATGAAATTGAAGCTTTAATTAAATCAGATATGAGTGGAATAAAATTTCCAACAGGTTCAGGCGTAGGTAAGATTAAATATCGAACAGATGCCAGAGAAGAATATATCAACCACGCAATTCAGTCCGTTCCAATCGATTTAAATGGAATGAAAATTGTGGTAGATTGTGCAGAAGGTGCAGCTTTTTACACTTCCGTAGAAGCCTTAAAAGAACTTGGTGCAGAAGTAGTGGCTATTCACAATAATCCAGATGGAACAAATATCAACGCCAACTGTGGTTCAACTCATATGGAAGAACTTCAGGCGAGAGTTGTTTATGAAAAAGCACAGGTTGGTCTTGCTTTTGACGGCGATGCAGACAGACTATTAGCTGTAGATGAAAATGGAAAACAGGTAGACGGCGATCAGATTATGGCGATTGTCGGCAATTATATGAAAGCTCAGGGAAAACTGAAAGGTGATACAATCGTTGCTACGGTTATGAGTAACCTTGGTTTCTTTATTATGGGTGAAAAGAATGACATTAAGATTGAGCAGACTAAGGTAGGCGACAGATACGTTTTAGAGCGTATGAAGGAAATTAATGCAAGCCTTGGTGGAGAACAGTCTGGTCACGTTATTTTCTTAGACGAAAATACAACTGGAGATGGACTTTTAAGTGCACTTCATTTATTAGAAGTAATGGTTGAAACGAAAAAACCATTATCAGAACTTGCAAAAATTATGGAAGTATTGCCACAGGCACTTGTGAATGCAAAAGTTCCAAATCACAAAAAAGAAAATTATATGGATTATCCAGAAATTGCAGCGGCTATTGAAGAATTGACAGCACGCTTTGCAGGAGAAGGTAGAGTTCTTATAAGACCTTCAGGCACAGAGCCAAAAGTTCGTGTTATGATTGAAGGAAAAGACCAGAAAATGATTGAAGATGAGGCAGTGAAACTGGCAAATCTCATTCAAAATATTATGTTGTGATACTTTTAAAATAGTGATATACTAAAAGTACGTTAAGACATTGGAGGATATGAAATGGTAAGCCAAAAGGTAGTTATTACAAACCCTACGGGGCTACATCTAAGTCCGGCAGGCATTCTATGTAAGGAAGCTATGCAGTTTAAATCATTGATTACATTCACGTTTAGAGAGAATACCGCAAACGCAAAAAGTGTGTTAAGTGTGCTTGGTGCGTGCGTAAAATGTGGTGATGAAATCGAACTGATTTGTGATGGCGAAGATGAAGAAGAAGCATTAAAAACCTTAGTTGAAGTCATCGAAAGCGGTTTTGGAGAATAATCGATTTTATTTTGCCCATGGGTATTTATCTCATGGGCATTTTTATTTTATAGAATTGTAGATTTGGAGGAATAAAGAGATGAATTACAATCGTTATAAACGTAATCCGGTTGTAGATTTTCCGGAAAGACAGTGGCCTAATCGCGAAATAGAAAAAGCACCTATCTGGTGTAGCGTAGATTTGCGAGATGGTAATCAGGCACTTATCGACCCTATGGTAGTGCACGAAAAATTGGAGTTTTTTGAATACTTAGTGAAAATGGGCTTTAAGGAAATCGAAATTGGTTTCCCAGCGGCAAGCCAGATTGAGTTTGATTTTTTGAGACAGTTAATTGATAGAAAAATGATTCCAGACGATGTGGTAGTACAAGTTTTAACACAGTGTCGTGAAGAATTGATTGACCGTACTTTTGAAGCTATTGCTGGTTGCAAACAGGCGATTGTACATATTTATAACTCTACATCTACTTTACAAAGAGATGTTGTATTTGGAATGGATAGAGAAGAAATTAAGGAAATCGCTATCAAAGGCACAAAAATGGTAAAAGAAAAAGCCGAAAAGTTCCCTGGAAAAATTATTTTGGAATATTCTCCGGAAAGTTTTACAGGTACAGAACTTGATTTTGCGTTGGATATTTGTACAGCTGTTCAGAAAACATGGGGAGCAACCAAAGAAAATCCAATTATCATTAATTTACCATCTACTGTTGAAATGAATACACCAAACGTGTATGCAGATCAGATTGAATGGATGAATACACATTTTGAAAATAGAGAAAGTATTATTTTAAGTGTTCACCCGCACAATGACCGTGGAACCGGCGTAGCCAGTGCAGAATTGGCACTTCTTGCAGGTGCTGACAGAGTGGAAGGTACACTTTTTGGTAACGGCGAAAGAACTGGTAACGTGGATATTTTGAACATTGCCTATAATATGTACTCACAGGGCATTAACCCGGAACTTGAGATTGAAAAAGTCAATGAAATTATTGAAATTTACGAACGTCTCGTAAAAATGCCAATTCACCCAAGACATCCATATGCAGGAAAACTTGTGTTTACAGCATTTTCTGGTTCACACCAAGATGCTATCAACAAAGGTGTTAAGGCAATGCGTGAACGTGAAAGTAAAATTTGGCAGGTGCCATATCTTCCAATCGACCCGGCAGATATTGGACGTGAATACGAACCGATTGTGCGTATCAATTCTCAGTCAGGAAAAGGGGGCGTTGCCTTTGTTATGGATACCTATTTTGGATTCAAACTTCCAAAGGGTATGCATAAAGAATTTGCCAAAGTTATTCAGGAAATTTCAGAAGTTCAGGGTGAGGTTGCACCAGAACAGATTATGGACGCCTTTAAGGAACAGTACTTAAATAAAAAGGAACCATTACACTTCAAGAAGTTAAAAGTGGACGATTTAAGTGGCGAAACGGACTCTGTATTCGATACACACGTTACAGTAAACTATACGTTAAAGGGTATCAATGGTGCATTTGATGCGATTGGTAACGGACCTATTGATGCTGTAAAACGTGGTTTAGTAGAAAGATTCAATTTAGATATCAAGATTTTGGACTACGAAGAACATGCATTGCAGAGTGGTTCTAATTCACAGGCGGCAGCTTATATTCATCTTTTGGATATGGAAACCGGAAAAGTTACCTATGGTGTTGGCGTAAGCTCTAATATTACAAGAGCTTCCGTAAGAGCAATTTTCTCAGCAATCAACAGATTAGAGCTTGTGAAATAAAAAAATTAACAAAACTCTTGACATTGCATAATAATAGTAGTAAAACAAAATAAATAAAAAAATAAACCGTTGAAGCAGAAAAAAGTCAGACAATAGTCTTTCCCAGCGAGTGGAAGAGGGTGAGAGTTCCACAGAGATTACCTGAGTAATATGGGCTGCTGAGGGCAGTGTTAAATGCACTGACGTAGGACTTGCGTAAGAAGTCAGGAGTATGATGGTACTTCGTTAAGAGCATAGTTTGTGCTATGAATCAAGGTGGCACCGCGGATATATTTATTTGTAATTATTCGTCCTTGACAGAACTATATTTCTGTCAAGGGCGTTTTTTTATTTCCAAAAGACTTCCTGGAACAAAATATAGTTTTAGAAAATGATAAGGAGGTAAAAAATGATGATTAAAGAAGCTATTGTAAAAATCGTAAATAAACAGGACCTTACTTATGATGAGGCATATACCGTAATGAATGAAATTATGGGTGGTGAAACCACAGCTACACAAAATGCCGCATTTCTAGCCGCTCTTTCCACGAAGAGTGCAAGGGCGGAGACAACTGATGAAATTTCAGGTTGTGCGGCTGCAATGAGAGAACATGCCACAAAAGTAAAAACGGATATGGAATTATTTGAAATTGTTGGTACAGGAGGAGATGGAGCACATAGTTTTAATATTTCAACAACCTCTGCTTTAGTAGCGGCAGCAGGTGGTATGAAGGTTGCAAAACACGGCAACAGAGCGGCTTCTTCTCAGTGTGGAACAGCTGATTGTTTGGAAGCTCTTGGAGTAAATATTCAGCAAGAGCCAGAAAAATGTATGGAATTGCTAAAAGAAGTAGGAATGTGTTTCTTCTTTGCACAAAAATATCATACATCTATGAAATATGTAGGTGCTATCCGAAAAGAACTGGGTTTTAGAACCGTATTTAATATTCTTGGACCATTGACGAATCCTGGAACACCAAGCTTACAGCTTCTTGGTGTTTACGATGAATACTTGGTAGAACCACTGGCACAAGTACTTTTAAATTTGGGAGTGAAACGTGGAATGGTGGTATACGGTAAAGACAAATTAGATGAAATTTCTTTAAGTGCCGAAACCACGGTTTGTGAACTAAAAGACGGCTGGTATAAAACATATACCATTACACCGGAAGAATTTGGAATGGAACGCTGCCAAAAAGAAGACCTGGTAGGCGGAACACCAGAAGAAAATGCCAAAATAACACTTGATATTTTAAGGGGAGAAAAGGGACATAAACGAAACGCCGTATTGCTGAATGCAGGTGCAGCTCTTTATATTGGTGGCAGGGCAGCTTCGATGAAAGAAGGAGTTGAATTGGCAGCCAGTCTGATTGATTCCGGTGCAGCACTGGGCACCTTGGAAAAACTGATTGAAGTATCAAATAGATGAGGTAAAAAAGATGACTATACTTGATGAATTGGCAAAAGCAGCAAAATTGCGGGTGGAAAAGGCAAAAGAAGTGGTTTCCTTTGACGAAATTAAAGAAAAAGCGATGGCTTTGCCAAAGGACAATTTTACATTTGAAAAAGCATTAAAAAAAGAGGATATAGCCTTTATTTGTGAATGCAAAAAAGCTTCTCCCTCAAAGGGGCTTATTGCCGTGGATTTTCCCTATTTGCAAATTGCCAAAGATTATGAAAAGGCAGGTGCAGATTGCATCTCCGTACTGACAGAGCCCACCAGATTTTTAGGAAGTGATACTTATTTAAAAGAAATTGTAATGGCGGTGTCTACCCCTTGCCTTAGAAAAGATTTTACCGTAGATGAATATATGATTTATGAAGCAAAACTTTTGGGTGCAAAGGCAGTATTACTGATTTGTTCGTTGCTGACAAAAACAGAGTTAAAAAAATTTATGAAAATCTGTGATGATTTGGGACTTTCTGCAATGGTAGAAACCCACGATGAGACAGAAGTAAAAATGGCACTTTCTGTGGGTGCAAGGGTGATAGGTGTAAATAATCGCAATTTAAAGGATTTTTCAGTAGATACAGAAAATAGTGTAAAGATGCGTAGTCTCATTCCCAAGGACCTAATCTTTGTTTCAGAAAGTGGTGTAAAATCCGCTTCGGACATTGAACTTCTCCGCCAAATTGGTGCAGATGCGGTACTGGTTGGTGAAACCCTGATGCGTGCTGGGGATAAAGAAAAAAAGTTGAAGGAACTACGGGGATTACTATGACAAAAATAAAGTTATGTGGTTTAAAAAGGCGATGTGACATCGATTACGTCAATGAACTTTTACCGGACTATATTGGCTTTGTGTTTGCTAAAAAAAGTAAAAGATATGTGACAAAAGAAGAAGCAAAGAAACTAAGAAAAAGACTTCATAGAGACATTGTTCCCGTAGGGGTTTTTGTAAATGAGGAAATTTCCAATATAGAATATCTGGTAAATCAGGGGATTATCGAGGTGGTTCAGCTCCACGGAAAAGAAGAAGATTCTTATGTTGAAATGCTAAAAAAGACGGTAAAATGCCCAATCATACAGGCATTTGGGATTGAAAAGGAAGAAGATATCCAGAGAGCAATCACCTCTAAAGCAGATTATATTATGTTAGATTCCGGCGGTGGAATGGGAAAAACCTTTGACCATTCTTATATAAAGGATATAGAGCGAGATTTTTTTCTTGCCGGTGGGCTGGATAGTCAAAATGTGAAAAAAGCGATTTTGCAATACCACCCTTATGCAGTTGATGCAAGTTCCTCCTTAGAAACTAGAGGAGTGAAAGATAGAGAAAAAATGGCAGCTTTTGTGAAGGCTGTGCGAAATGGAAAGGACGAAGAAAAATGACAAATCCAAAGGGAAGATTCGGAATACACGGCGGTCAATACATTCCGGAGACTTTAATGAACGCTGTAATAGAGTTGGAAGAAGCTTATGAGCATTACAAAAAAGATGAGGAGTTTTGCGGAGAACTTACCCAACTACTGAATGATTATGCGGGAAGACCTTCTAGGCTCTATTATGCAGAAAAAATGACTAAAGACCTTGGGGGAGCCAAAATCTATTTAAAGCGTGAAGATTTGAATCATACTGGCTCTCATAAAATTAACAATGTTTTAGGTCAGGCACTTTTGGCAAAAAAAATGGGAAAAACCAGATTAATTGCAGAAACAGGAGCTGGTCAGCACGGCGTTGCTACGGCTACGGCGGCTGCACTTTTGAATATGGAGTGCGTGGTTTTTATGGGAGAAGAAGACACCAAGCGACAAGCACTGAATGTATATAGAATGAAACTTTTAGGGGCAGAAGTTGTCCCTGTTACAAGTGGTACTGCCACCTTAAAAGATGCGGTTTCAGAGGCAATGCGTGAATGGACCAAACGAATTGATGACACGCATTATTGTTTAGGTTCTGTTATGGGACCACACCCATTTCCAACTATGGTACGTGATTTTCAGGCAGTGATTTCCAAGGAAATCAAGCAACAGTTAAAAGAGAAGGAAGGCAAGCTTCCAGATGCGGTAATAGCCTGTGTGGGCGGCGGTTCCAATGCGATTGGAAGCTTTTATCACTTTATAGAGGATAAAGGGGTTCGGTTAATCGGCTGTGAAGCAGCCGGCAGAGGCATTGATACCTTTGAAACAGCCGCAACGGTTAACACTGGAAGATTAGGAATTTTTCACGGGATGAAATCTTATTTCTGCCAAGATAAATACGGACAGATTGCCCCGGTTTACTCCATTTCGGCGGGACTTGATTATCCGGGAATAGGGCCGGAACACGCTAATTTGCACGATATGGGACGGGCAAAATATGTGCCTATTACAGACGAAGAAGCGGTATGTGCATTTGAATATTTATCCAGAATGGAAGGTATTATTCCAGCCATTGAATCGGCTCACGCAGTGGCTTATGCGATGAAATTAGCACCAACAATGAAAAAAGACCAAATCATTGTTATCACAATTTCTGGTCGAGGAGACAAAGATTGTGCCCAGATTGCAAGATATAGAGGAGAAAATATATATGAGTAAAATCAAAGAAGCTTTTCAAAACGACAAGGCCTTTATCCCGTTTATTACTTGTGGAGACCCAGACCTTGAAACAACAGAAAAAGTAGTCAGAGCCGCAGTCCAAAATGGTGCAGACCTTATAGAACTTGGGATTCCCTTTTCTGACCCCACAGCAGAAGGCCCAGTAATTCAAGGAGCAAATATCAGAGCCTTAGAAGGCGGTGTTACTACGGATAAAATATTTGAAATGGTAAAAAGACTTCGGAAAGATATCAAAATTCCAATGGTATTTATGACGTATGCGAACCTGGTTTTTTCCTATGGAATAGAAAAATTTCTTTTGACTTGTCAGAAAATAGGTATTGATGGACTGATTCTGCCGGATTTGCCTTATGAAGAAAAAGACGAATTTTTGCCAGCCTGTCATCAATATGGGGTGGATTTGATTTCCCTCATAGCACCAACTTCCGATAAAAGAATTGAAATGATTAGTAAGGAGGCTGAGGGGTTTATTTATTTGGTATCCAGCCTTGGAGTTACTGGTACAAGAAGTGAGATAACCACAGACCTTGGAACAATCGTTTCAACAATTCGCCAATATACCGATATTCCCTGTGCAATCGGTTTTGGCATCTCAACGCCCCAGCAGGCAGCTAAAATGGCGTCTATATCCGACGGAGCTATTGTGGGTTCAGCAATTATCAAAATCCTGGAACAATATGGAAAAGAAGCCGCAAAGCCCGTTGGAGAATATGTAAAGAGTATGAAAGAAGCAATTTTGCAAAGCTAGAAATATCCTATTATAAAAACGAAAATATGAAAAAACAAGCATATCGCCATTTGCGATATGCTTGCATTTTTTATGGATTATTCCCAGGAAACTTCTTTACCTTCCTGAGCAATAGCAATGTAGGTTTTACCTGTATTTAATACGATTTCATTGCCATTTAAGTCATAGTATTTAGTAGCACCTCTATCAGAAGTCTTTTCCCAGCGAATAGGAATCACTTTACCCTGTGTAAAGTAGTAACCACCTCTGGTAGTATCGTGACACAAGAATACTTTGTAGTCTGTTGCATTAGGGTCTGTGCTTAAGTTCTGAGACTGAGTTGTCTGAACAATAACATTTGCAAAAGCTAACTGTTCGTCATTAGAAGCATCAATCTGTGCTTCACCGTGAAGGGTTTTATAATATACGCCTTCTGCTTCATTGTATTCCAAGGTTGGTTTAGAATATGGGAATACATCGGATAAATCAATGAGTGTAGCATCTTCACCATCTTCTAATGTATTAGGTGAGCCATAAGCAGCAAAGGTAAAATGGTCTGGGTCATAATATTCGTCACGAACTTCTTTAGAATAACCTAAAGAGGTAATCGCATTGTTAATACCTTCGTTGCTGATATACATATTGTGTGGTGCTTTTTTATCATCGGTACGGAAGAAATATTCGTTACCGGGAGCACCAGAACCAACGCCGGATTCACCAGAACCGGAAATATTGTTTACCGATGGGTCATCGAACAAATAGGCCATTGTGTAGATACCGCCGCCGTGAACTAAAATCGCATCGTATTCTAGCATCCAGAACATATAGTAGAGTCTACAACTTCTGATATTACCAATTTTATCTAAGGATTCCCAATCTTTGATAATACCCATTTGACGAGAAATACCGCCTTCTTCCATACATTCATACAGCACATCTACGTGGCTGATTCCGTACTGCGGCTGAGCAGCCTTGTCTGTTGGAAACATTACGGCGATAGGTCTTGTATTTTCGACTTCCTCATCAATCCATTCATTTGTTAAGGAACTTCTTACCATTCCTTCTTCTGGTGGCAATTCAGAATCTGTTGTAGTTACGCCATCGGCATTATCAGATGATGATTCGTCAGGAATTGGTTCTCCTACAACTGTGTTACCAGTAGGCGTATCTTCATCGCCACAAGCGGTAAGCATACCTACGGATAAAAGCATAAGTGCAAATAAAGCACATATTTTCTTCATGAAAAAACCTCTCTTTCATCTTTTAGTCAGATAATTCAATATCATATAAAAGTATATCATAAAGTATACAAGTAGTCACGAAAAAAGAACAAATATACCTACCAAATTTCGTAAGACATTTCTTAGGTAAAATGTTTTTTTGATTGCAACCTTGCTTGTAGAATAGTATACTAGCATAAGAAACGAGTTATAATTTTATCATAAAAGAAGATTAGGAAATGGAGAAGGAATATGAAAAATGTGGCATTGATTACAGGGATTACAGGACAAGATGGTTCTTATCTTGCAGAGTTTTTACTTAGTATCGGGTATGAAGTACACGGTTTGATTAGAAGACACAGTATTTCAAATACACAAAGAATCGACCATTTGATTGATTCAGAGGCCAATGGTAAAACATTCTTTTTACACTATGCAGATACTACGGATTCGAGCAATTTAATGAGACTTGTAGCAGAAATTAAACCAACAGAAGTATACAATTTAGCAGCCCAGTCTCATGTAGGAATTTCTTTCGATGTACCAGAATATACAGCAGAAGCGACAGGAAATAGTACCTTAAAACTTTTGGAAGCCATTCGTGTCAATGGTGGGAATTGTCGTTTCTATCAGGCGTCTACTTCGGAATTGTTTGGTGGAATTCCAGAAACAGCACCACAGAGTGAAAAGACACCATTTTATCCAAAGAGTCCATATGGCGTAGCTAAATTATATTCCTACTGGATTACAGTAAATTATAGAGAATCTTATAATATGTTTGCTTGTAACGGCATTTTATTTAATCATGAATCTCCAAGACGTGGTGAAAATTTTGTTACCAGAAAAATCACTTTGGCAGTTGCCAATATTATGGCTGGAAAGCAGGAAAAATTATCTCTTGGCAATATGAATGCAAAACGTGACTGGGGATTTGCGGGAGATTATGTAAAAGGTATGTATTTAATGCTGCAACAAGACAAGCCTGGTGACTATGTACTTGCTACGAATGAAACTCACACAGTACGTGAATTTGTCAATGCTGCGTTTGGTGCCGTTGGCATCACCATTCGTTGGGAAGGCGAAGGAGCTGACGAAAAGGGTTACGACAGCAAAACAGGACGCCTTTTAGTAGATGTAAACCCAGAATTTTACAGACCTGCTGAAGTAGAATTTTTATGGGGTGATTGCACAAAGGCAGAAAATGAACTTGGCTGGAAAAGAGATGTATCCTTTGAAGGACTTGTGCAGATGATGATGGATTCTGATATGAAAGAAATTACAGGTATGAATTGTGCAGAGTTTAAACTTGCAAGCCAAAAAGGAGAATAATTATGTCGCAGATTAACCTTACAGATAAAATATATGTAGCAGGACACAGAGGATTAGTAGGAAGTGCCATTGTACGTTCCCTTGAGAGAAAAGGTTATACGAATATTATTGGGAAAACGCACAAGGAACTGGATTTAACTAATCAGGCACAGGTACAGGCTTTTTTTGAAGCAGAAAAGCCAGACGTGGTTGTACTTGCTGCAGCAAAAGTTGGCGGCATCAATGCCAATAACACTTATCCGGCAGAATTTGCCTATGAAAATATGCAGATTCAGTGTAACGTCATTAAATGTTGCCACGACCTTGGAGTGAAAAAATTACTGTTTTTGGGAAGTACTTGTATTTATCCTAAGATGGCACCTCAACCAATTATAGAAGATGCACTTTTAACAGGTCCATTGGAAGTAACAAATGAAGCTTATGCCATTGCCAAAATCGCAGGCCTTGAAATGTGTAAATTTTTCAAACGTCAGTATGGTGATAACTTCATCAGTTGTATGCCAACCAATTTGTATGGTCCAAATGACAATTATGACTTAAATGGTTCTCACGTTATGCCGGCGATGATTCGTAAATTCCACGATGCTAAAGTAAAGGGTGCGAAAACGGTGGAATTATGGGGAACCGGAACTCCACTTAGAGAATTTTTATATGTAGATGATATGGCAGACGCCTGCGTATTTTTATTAGAAAATTATGACGGCGAACAACACGTAAATATTGGTACTGGCAAAGAAATCAGTATCAAGGAACTTGCAGAGGCGGTAAAAAAAGCAGTAGGTTTTACTGGAGAAATTGTATGGAATACCCAAATGCCAGATGGTACACCAAGAAAACTCACTAATGTAGATAAACTTCATAGCCTTGGCTTTACTCATAAAGTAGAATTAGAAGAAGGCATTGAATTATCATATAAATGGTTCTGCGAAAACGTAGAAAATGCTCGATTATAATTAGAAAAATACGAGGTATCAGATGAAAACATACGGATTAATTATGGCAGGTGGTGGCGGTACACGATTTTGGCCACTGAGCCGTAAAAGAGTACCAAAACAGTTACTTAACTTAGATGGCAAAGAAATTATGCTTAATGAAACCATTGACAGACTTGCAAGAATTGTTCCTAATGAAGACATTTTTGTAGTAACCAATCAAGAACAGATGGAGCTGACAAAACAGGTAAGTGAAGGAAGATTGCAGGAAAATCATATTTTAGCAGAGCCTTCTGCCAGAAATACAGCCGCTTGTATAGGCTATGGTGCCATTGAAATTATCAAAAAATATGGCGACGGAATTATGTGTATTTTAGCTTCCGACCATTACATTAAAGAGGAAGATACATTTATTGAAGTTTTAGAAAAAGCCATACAGACCGTAGAGGAAACCGATGGACTTGTAACTATTGGAATTAAGCCAACATTTTCAGCTACGGGATACGGTTATATTAAAAATGAAAAAATAGAAGGCAAAGAATATCGAAATGTAATTGAATTCGTAGAGAAACCAGATTTGGAACGTGCCAATGCTTATGTTGCAGACGGAAATTATGCATGGAATAGTGGTATGTTTGTGTGGAAAGCAAGTACGATTTTGAAATATTTTGAAAAATTATTGCCGGATATTTATGAAAAACTGATGCTGATAAGCGAAGCCCTTGGCACTAGTAGTGAAAAAGAGATTCTTTGGGCAATTTACGATACCATTCCCAAAATTTCCATCGACTATGGTATTATGGAAAGGGCGGATAACGTCTATATGCTCGAAGGAGACTTTGGCTGGAATGACATTGGAAGCTTTGATGCTCTATCTGCGTTGTATCCAAGCGATGAACACGGAAATGTACTTCGTTCGGATGCGATTTTGGTAAATTGTCAGGATAATATAATTATCGGCGATAAAAAGGTCATTACAGGTGTTGGAATCAAGGATTTGATTATTGTAGATACAGAAGATGCCCTACTTGTCTGTCAGAAAGACAAAGCTCAGGACGTAAAAGAAGTGGTTGCAATTTTGGAGAGAGAACAGAGAAAACATTTACTGTAATTTAGTAGTGTGGAGTGAATAACAATATGAAATTGTTGAGTGTAATTGTCCCTTGTTATAATGAACAGGAAACCGTAGAAGATTTCTATGCAGAATTTTTGAAAATCGAAGATTTTTTTGCCGAAAAAGACGTGGAAATTGAATTCCTGTTTATTGACGATGGCTCAAAAGACGAAACAGCGAAAATCGTTAAGACATTAAGCAAAAAAGATAATCGGGTTCACCTGGTTTCATTTTCCAGAAATTTTGGAAAAGAGGCAGCAATTTATGCCGGGCTGGAAAAGAGTAAAGGTGACTATATAGTGCTGATGGATGCAGACTTGCAAGACCCACCAGCTTTGCTACCGGAGATGTTTGAGGGGATTAAAGAAGGTTATGAATCTGTAGCTACCAGACGTATCAGTAGAAAGGGAGAACCCATAATCCGTTCTTTTTTTGCTAAAATGTTTTATAAATTGATGCGTAAAATTTCCAAAGCAGATATTGTGGACGGGGCAAGAGATTATCGCCTTATGACCAGAAAATTTGTGGACGCAGTTTTAAAAATTGCAGAATATAACCGTTTTACAAAAGGAATTTTCGGCTGGGTTGGATTTGATACCAAATGGATAGCCTATGAAAATATAGAAAGAAAAAAAGGAAATACCAAATGGTCTTTCTGGAAACTTTTGGTATATTCAATGGAAGGAATTGTGGGTTTTTCCACAGCTCCCCTTGCCTTTGCATCTGTTGTTGGAATTATATTTTGTATTCTGGCATTTGTATTCCTACTCTTTATTTTTGGACGTGCTTTAATCTTTGGTGACCCGGTTGCCGGCTGGCCTTCCACCGTATGTATTATCCTACTGGTAAGTGGTGTGCAGATGTTCTGTATGGGTATTATGGGTCAATACCTTGCAAAGACCTATTTGGAAGTGAAAAAAAGACCTATTTATATTGTAAAAGATGAAATTTAAAAACAAAATAGATAAGCAAAAAGATGCCAAAAGCCTGTTTTGGCATCTTTTTTGTCGTAACACGCGATGGATTTGGGTTTCCAAAGGTATATAAAAGTGCTAGAATTAACACGAACTACAAAATATGGACGATATTCGACGTTATGACCACATTATATGGTTGTGTAAAGGGAGAAAACAAAAATGGATATAGGATTAGTGAACGATGTTGAACTGGAACGATATGTTACCGACATCATGCTTGAAATGGGAGTGCCTGCCCACTTAAAAGGGTATCATTACTTAAGAGAAGCAATCATTATGTCAGGTAGAGATATGGAGACAGTCAGCAGTGTAACAAAATTATTATATCCGGAAGTAGCAAAGAAGTATCATACTACCGACCAGAAGGTGGAGCGAGCCATAAGAAATGCAATAGAAATTTCTTGGTGTAGAGGGAATAAAAATAGCATTGAAGCATTGTTTGGATATTCTTTAGAGAGTGGACGGGCAAGACCGACTAATAGTGAATATATTGCCAGAATCGCGGACAAAGTCCGTTTAGATTTTATGGCTGTCATATAAGGGGAATGAAAAAATAAAGAATCTCGTAACGAGGTTCTTTTTTTCTTTTAATAAATGGGAAAAGTTAGTATAATAGGAATAGAACGTAAAAAGCTTTAGATGGAGGCAACTATGACAATCATAACATTAGTTGGGGTGATTATGCTCTTTTTTATAACACCTTATCTTGTTGGAAATATATATAGTCTTATATTTCGAAAAAAGGATATGAGTATTGTAAGACAATATTTTACTGGAATGATTCTTATATATGCATTCCTTTTTATTTTGCAGCTGCTTGTTGTAAAAATGAAATTTGACCTTGCGAAAACAACCACTCTGTATAATGGAGTCCTTGCGATACTGCTTGTATTAGGCATAGTAGCACTTATTGTAAATATATTATGTAAACAAAAACCGCATTTTGATGTATGTTTAAATGGAAAAGCGATTTTTGTGTATGGACTTATCTTGTTACAGGGCATACTTTATATAGGATTGAAAAATCCATATTTTGAAAACAATGGACTTTTAGAAACGACTAGGACGATTGTAGAAACCGGAACAATTTATGAATATAATGCTTTTTCGGGACAAATTTCAGGTGCGGGATTTCCTCTTTCTAATAAATTGATGTTTTTACCGGTGCTGTATGCCTACCTTTCTAATGTGTTTGGAATTAATATAGCACTGATTTTCAATTTTGTTATGCCAATCGTAACATTTGTCAGCTTTTACATGGTGATGACTTTGTGGGTAAAAAAGCTGGCAAAGGATTATAACGTAAATTGGATAAGAATACTTGCGGTAGTTGTATGGCTGACGCAGGTGGGTGATTATTGGGTAGAGAGTACTGCTTTTCGAGTGTTGCATTCTGGTTATATGGGTGAAGCAATTTTCTTTGGGGGTATATTTTTATACGTCCTGTACGAATTGAAAAACAAATGTTATTTATTGTCCCTTGTGTCTTTGGTATCCTTCCCGGGACTTGTCAAATATGATACAGTAATTGACTTTTTGAAAGATATGGATAGATATTTTGTTGACTCAACTTATGCAGGAAGTTTGCTGGTTTTATATATTCTGGGGGTAGGATATTTTATATGGAAATATAAAAAAGGAAACTTGTATTTATTAAATCCAGCTTTAACTATTTCCTTATCTCTTTGCTTTGTATGGGATAAGATTCTTTCTATGAAAAGGGCAAAAGGTTGGAGAGTTTGTAGTGGGATTTTACTTACTGTTTTGTTTATTTTGTGTGGAAATATGACTGTGATTTCCCAAACGACCCAGTGGCGAAGTAACATATATGGAGCGAATAAAGAGGAGTATGAACTACTGGTAGAATTAAAAGAGCGGAGTGACGAAACGGAGCCCGTTTTGGTTATGGCATATTCCGGATTAAATAAGTGGATTCGGAGAGTGGATTTGAATCTTGTATCAGTGGTTGGACATGACGCGGATTTAGATGCACCGAGCTGGTACAGTTATGATACCTATGAAGAAAGTTATGAAAAGCTGTGGGAATGTGTTCATTATGTAACGAATAACCTTGAAACAGAATTAATGGAACTATCGGACGAAATTCCGATGGATTATGTTGTATTAAGAAGAAATACGGATATTTTACCGATTCAGAATAATCCAGAGTTAAAATGCGTCTTTCAAACCCCTTCCTATACGGTGTATTCGGTAGACAAAAAGTGAGGAATATGGTAGAGTAATTATGTGTAATTATGCATAAAATGATGTCGAAAATAGAAAGACAAAAAGATAGGTAAATTATAGATGAGAGATGTCGTAAGTATTATTGTTCCGGTATACAATGCAGGAAAGTATATAGAAGAAACCGTGCAAAGTGTCAAGGCTCAAGATTGTGACAACTGGGAACTTCTACTGGTAGACGATGGTTCCACAGACGGAAGTGGCGAGATAATTACAAGGCTTGCCAAAGAAGATGCCACAGGAAGAATCAAGGTACTTTTTCCCAAGGAACATGGCACAGCAGCCAGGGCAAGAAATTATGGATTGGCCCATGCGACAGGCAGATACATTGCATTTTTAGATGCAGATGATTTGTGGGAAAAGGACAAGTTAAGCAAAGAATTAGCTTTTATGGAAGAAAAGCAAGTGGGTTTTGTCTTTACCGGATATGAATTTGCCGATGCAGACGGTGTGGGAAATGGAAAAATTGTAAAAGTACCAGAAACTTTGAATTATAAGGGTGCTTTAAAAAATACAACAATTTTTACCTCTACGGTACTTTTTGATACCAAGATAGTAAAAAAAGAACTGATTGTTATGCCGGAAATAAAGAGTGAGGATACGGCGACCTGGTATCAAATTTTGCGAAATGGGCACATTGCCTATGGACTCAATGAAAATCTGGTGAAATACAGACGAGTAGCTAATTCCCTCTCTTCTAACAAGTTAGAAGCCGTTAGGAGAATCTGGAATTTGTATAGAAAAGCAGAAAAATTGTCCCTTGTATACAGTATGTATAATTTTGTGTTTTGGGCAATTCGGGCCGTAATTAGAAGGGTATAATTAGCAAACGTGGGAGATATGACAAATGAGACAGTTAGAAGCATTTAAAAAATTGATATTATTAGGGCTAAGTGCAATCGGATTTGTGCTTCAGATAGCTATTTATCGATATTTTTATTATGAATATTTTATGTATTCTATTAAAGTGTGGTTACCTATTTGGAATCGTGGGCATATCTTACTTATTTGTATTTATTCTGCATTACTTGTTTTGTTAAATAAGATGTATGGTGGTATGAAAATCGGATATTATCGTAATGCAGAGGTTATCTTTTCGGAGATTTTCTCTCTTTTAGTAGTCAATGTAATTACTTATTTCCAGAACTCTGTTATGTCAATGTATTTATTACCTCTCGGACCAACTGCAAGAATGACATTTTATCAGGCGTTATCTGCAATGATTTGGACAGCTATTGCGGCATTTATTTATAAGAGTATTTTTTCACCGAGAAAACTTTTGGTGGTACATGGAGAGCGGCCGGTGGATGATATTTTGCAGAAGTTTTCCAGTCGTAAGGACAAGTATTCCATAGAAAAGTGCATCAATATTTCAGAGGGAATCGGAGCGGTTTGTGCAGAAGCAACTGCTCGTTATGATGCAGTGGTCATTTGGGATATTGATGTAGAGATGCGTAATGAAATTATGAAATTTTGTTATGGAAAACGTATCAGAGTATATATTATGCCACATATTTCTGATGTTATTTTAAAAGGTTCTGATATGTTGAATCTTTTTGATACACCAATTTTCTTAACAAGAGAATATGTGTTAACAATGGACCAGAGATTTTTTAAGAGAATGATAGATTTAGTTTGTGCCATTATTTTAGCGGTAGTCACTTCACCGATTATGCTCGTAACGGCAATTTTAATCAAGCTCTATGATGGTGGTCCCATATTATATAAGCAGATTCGAGTAACTAGAGATGATAAAGAATTTAAAATTATGAAATTTAGAAGTATGCGTGTAGATGCGGAAAAAGATGGAGTGGCAAGATTGGCGTCCAAAAACGACAGCCGAATCACTCCAATCGGCAAGTTTATCCGTAAAGTCAGAATCGACGAATTGCCGCAGCTTTTCAATATCATCAAAGGGGATATGTCCTTTATCGGACCAAGACCGGAAAGACCGGAAATTATCAAACAGTATATGGAAGAAATGCCGGAGTTTGCTTTTAGAACAAGAGTAAAAGCAGGACTTGCAGGATATGCACAGGTGTACGGAAAATATAACACTACACCATATGATAAATTAAAACTGGATTTAACTTATATTGAAAATTATTCTCTGTGGTTAGATATTAAACTGATGTTACTTACTTTGAAAATCTTATTTAGTGCAGAAAGTACAGAGGGTGTTGATAGTAAGCAGGTTACAGCTTTAAAAGGTGAGAACAAGAGCCAATCCTAAAATATGAAAGGGAGAAGTTAGCAATGTGGGAATGTGATTTTGCCAAAGAGCCAATGGACTATAAATTGTTTTGGCTTAGATTTATAAAAAAAATATGGATAGTTGTCGCTGCCACATTATTGGGAAGTGCGATAGTTGGTATCCCTTACTATTTGGTCAATGTAACCTTTGGCGAAGATGCGAAGTATAAAATTGTCTCAGAATATTATTTGGATTATGCAGAGGATAGTAGTGGTCAGACCTATGACTATTTTAACTATTATACCTGGAGTGAAATTGTTAATTCGGACCAGTTCCTTGCAATGTTAAGAGAAGAATTACCGGAAGATGTGGTGCTGGAAGATAATCTTTTGCGTGAGTACACCGATGCCACGGTGGAATCTGATACCAGATATTTATCTACCACAGTATTAACAGAAAGTGAAGATAAGACGAAAATTCTTGCTACGGCAATGGAAAATACAATCTTAAGGTTTGCAGATAGCCAGAAGGAACTAAATTCTGCCAAAGTCATTACATCGCCAGAAGAAACTACGATTACTTACCCGGATGTAAGATGTATGCGAGCTTGGATACTTGGAATGGTTTTAGGTTTCTTTGTGGGACTTTTGTATGTATGCATTACTTTGGTATGTGATTCGTCGGTATATTTGCCAAATACATTAGAAAGAAGATATGGGATAAAGGCATTGGGATGCCTTAGCTTTACAGAAAGCAAGAATAACATATGTTATGAATTGAAAAATGCTAAAAAAGTAGTTCTTGTCGGTGCAGACAACAAAAGTGCTGAGGCAATAGATTATATCGAAAAGCTTTTAGAGAAAGATTGTGAGGTTTTGAAAATAAAAGACGACGTATTGGCGGAGAACTTTAATTTCGAACCTCTCAGGAATTCGGACAAAGTTATTTTACTGGTGGAAGCTGGAAAGAATAACGGGAAGAGACTGGAACGAATTATAGAGCAGATAAAAAGACAGGATATAAAAATTTCCGGTGGATTTTTATATCAGGAAGATAAAATGCTTATTCATCATTATTACAAGTAGGAGTGCTTATGGGTATCTATGTATTACTCACCGTAATTGTAGTTTTACTTGGAACAATGGTAAATAGCAATTACAGGGGACAAGTGCATAGCAGGGGACAAATGTTAAACAGGGTGATTTTAGTTGCCGTGTTTCTTTTGTTGTTTGCGGTATCTGCCTGTCGAATTGCCGTTGGAAACGATTACTGGGTATATCGATATCAGTTTTTGCTGATTGCCCAGAACAGACACGTTTCTTACGAAGTGGGATTTCAGGCAGTAGTATATTTGATGCAATTATTATTCGGGTATGATAATTATTTACCTATTTTTGCATTATTTTCTTTCTTGACAGTTTATTTCTTCGTCAAAGCAATGTATGACCAGACTGACTGGTTTGCTTATACTCTGTTTTTACTGATGACAGGTGGCTATTATTTTATGAGCTTTGATAACGTACGTTATTATTTTGCGGTATCCATAGCTTTATACGCGATGAAATATGTACTGTCGAAAAATATTTGGAAGTTTATTTTGTGGATATGCGTAGGTGCGTGTTTCCATAAAACCATATTACTTGTTATACCGGTTTATTTGATTGCAAGAATTGTTTGGAATAAGAAAAATGTATGGTTGATTCCACTAACAGCGATTGCGTTGTTTTTTGGCAGAGAAATTATGAAGTTTTTAGTGTTTAAGTTTTACCCATATTACGAGGGTTCTGTTTTTGAAAACACCAATGTTTCCTATGCTAATATAGCAAAATGCGGTGCGGTGCTTATTTTCTGCCTGATTTACTTTAAACCGATTATATCCAAATACAAACATCTGTATTTTTACTTTAATTTGAATTTAGGAGCATTGTTACTATATAGCTTTGCGTCCTATATACCGGAATTATCCAGAATTTGCTACTATATGCTGATTGGCCAGATTTTCCTGATTCCTGGCGTAATCAGCAGAATCGATAAAAAGTGGCAACGAGTTTTGTGGAGTATGCTGATAGGAATTGCATTTGTGGGATATTTCATTATCTTTTTAAAACGTTCCTATGCAGATGATATCAGACTGCTTCCATATTTAAACTGGATTTTCAACTAGGAGGTTTACAAAATATGAAAGTCTTATGGCTATGTAATATTATGTTACCGAAAATTGCCGAACATCTTCATAAAGAAGTTAATCATAAAGAAGGCTGGTTATCCGGCATTTACGACAGACTTTCTCAAAGCAATTTTTTGCTGGAAAATGGAGAAAAACTGGAACTTGGCGTATGCTTTCCTGTAAATAATGAGGCAGAAACTGCAGAAATTCAGTTAGGAGATATGACAGCTTTTGCTTTTTACGAGGACATAAGTCATCCGGAAATTTATGAGGAGAAGCTGGAAGAAAGCCTTGGGGCAATCGTGCAGAAATTTCAGCCGGATTTAGTACATTGTTTTGGAACGGAATATCCTCATACATTGGCGATGACTAGGGCGTTTCCGTATCCTGAAAAAATTTTAGTGGGAATTCAGGGACTTTGCGGGGAATGTGCCGAGGTTTATATGGCTTCTTTGCCGGAAAAGGTACAAAATGCAAGAACCTTTCGCGATATCCTAAAAAGAGATTCCCTAAAAGAACAAAAGGAAAAGTTTGCAAAACGAGGCGAAAATGAGAGAAAGGCTTTGAAAAATGTGGGTCATATAACTGGTAGAACCGATTGGGACTATGGGTGCACCAATAAGGTGTCTAAGGCCAGGTATCATTTTATGAATGAAACTTTAAGAAGTGTTTTTTACGAGGGAAACTGGGAATATGAAAAGTGCATTCCTCATTCCATCTTTTTAAGTCAGGGAGATTATCCTTTAAAGGGCCTTCATTTTGTACTGGAAGCTATGCCCCTTATTTTAGAAAAATATCCGGACACCACACTTTTGATTGCCGGAAATGATTTGACAAAAAGTAAGACCCTGATGGAAAAAATAAAGATTTCTGCCTACGGAAAATATTTAAGAAAATTGATTTGTGAGAAGCGTTTACAGGACAAGGTACATTTTTTAGGCAGACTTACGGCTGCTCAAATGAAACAGCAGTTTTTAGAAAGCAATTTATATCTTTGTTCGTCCATTTTAGAAAATTCACCCAACTCTTTGGGGGAAGCAATGCTTCTTGGAGTACCTTCTATTGCAGCAGATACCGGAGGAATTCCAAGCGTTTTTACGGATAAGAAAGACGGACTTTTGTTTGAAAGGGGCAATGTGAAAGCCTTGGCGAATTGCGTTATTGAAATGTTTAACGATAGCAAAATGCAGCAGGTTTATAGTGAAAATGCGAAACGTCACGCTAGAAAGACACACGACCCGGATACAAATTATCATAGACTTTTAGAGATATATGGAGAGATTGTATGCAAGTAACTTTTATTTCCAATTATATCAACCATCATCAAATACCCTTATCTAACGCTTTTTACGAGCTGTTAGGTGATAATTATCACTTTATTCAGACAGAACCTATGGAAGAAGACCGGATAAAGATGGGGTGGCAGGATGAAATAAAAAATCTTCCCTATGTGATGAACTCCTATGAACAAAAGGAGCAATGCAAAAAACTCCTTCTGGAAAGCGATGTAGTCATTGGCGGCGGTGTTCGTGATGAAGAATGGCTTGTTAAAAGACTGGAAAAAGGTCTTTTTACAGTCCGATACAGTGAAAGAATTTATAAGACAGGTCAGTGGAGGAGATTTTCACCTCGAGGACTTAGAAAAAAATACCATGATTATATTCGTTTTAGAAAACAGGAGTATTACCTGTTATGTGCAGGCGGCTATGTGGCAGATGACTACCGCTTAATCGGAGCATTTCCAAAGAAGATGTTAAAGTGGGGATATTTTCCGGCAAATTATTCCTATGACATAAAAGAATTACTGGCAAAAAAAGAAGAAAATAAAGTGCCACTTTTACTATGGACGGGAAGAATGCTTTCCTGGAAACATCCGGAATATGCCGTAGAAATGGCGGCTAACTTAAAGCAAGCAGGATATCCCTTCCACTTAAAATTTATCGGTGATGGAGAAAAGAAAGAAATTCTTGAGAAAATGGTAAAAAGTTTATCCTTGCAGGAAGAAGTCAGTTTTGATAATTTTATGCCTCCAAAGGAAGTCAGACGCCAAATGGAAAAGGCAGATATTTACCTGATGACCAGTGACCGAATGGAAGGCTGGGGAGCTGTGGTGAATGAAGCTATGAACAGTGGTTGTGTGGTGGTAGCCAGTCATATGGTGGGGGCAACTCCTTACTTAATAAAACATGAAGAAAACGGATTGATTTTTGCGACGGATAACGTGGCTTCCCTGACGAAAGAAGTAGAAAAAGTTATAAATAACACACGTTACAGAAAACAAATTGGCAAAAAGGCCTACGAAACAATCGATACGTTATGGAATGCGAAAGTTGCGGCAAAAAGATTTTTAAAGTTTTGTGAAAGCAGAAATTTGAATGCTTATACAGAAGGACCTTGTTCCATAGAAAAACCTGTAAGAGAGACTAAAATGTATGGAAAACTTGCAGGGAAGGAAAAGATGAAGGAAGAAACATAATATGGAAAGACCACTGATTAGTATTATTGTTCCGGTTTATAATATTGAGGAATATTTACCAAGATGCATCGAATCCATATTGAACCAGACTTATCAGAAACTGGAATTAATTTTAGTTGACGATGGTTCTAAGGATAGTAGCGGTATCATTTGTGACGAATATGCAAAAAAGGACCAAAGAGTTGTGGTACAACACAAGGAAAATGGCGGTTCTTCTTCTGCGAGAAATGTAGGAATTAAGCTGGCGAAGGGTGAATACCTGGGTTTTGTAGACAGTGACGATTTTATTGAGCCGGATATGTATGAGAAAATGGTTGTGGCATTGGAAGAAAACGCCTGTAATATTGTGCAGGTGGCAAGAGATGAAATGGATGATAAAGGAAAGAAACTTCCAGACATCTGCAAGATGCCAGAATGTCTGACCACCTATTCTTCAGAAGAATTTTTGAAAGAACTACTTATGCATAAGGGCGATTGTTCCTTTTGTACCAAATTACTGAAAAGAGATTTATTTTTGGATAACCAGTTTCCGCAAGGGGTGCTTAACGAAGATTTTCATCTTCTTGTGAGGCTTTTGCGGCAGGGGGAAACGGTTGTTAGCCTTCCATATTGTAAATATCATGTTTTTTATCGCATAGGCAGTAATACGAGGAAGAAAGATAAAAACGAGTTTTCCAGAGTTTTTGGAGATTGTGTGGATAATGCAGATATGGTGTATGAACTGGTAAAGCAGGATTTTCCAGCCCTTGAAAATGTGGCAATTCGCTTTGGACTATTTCAGAGATTGGAGTATTTACTGCATATTCCGATTGCAAAGATGACAAAAGAAAATACACAATATAAGAAGGTGTGTGCATATATTCGGAAGAATTTTGGAAAAATGCTTACCAACAAGTATTTAACTTTAAAAAATAAAGTATATTTGACGTTGTTTAGCATAGCACCAAAGGGTGTCAGAAAATTGCATGCAAAATTGAGAGGTATTTAATTACGGGGAGATAAAGATGTTATTTAATTCATTGGATTTTATGGTTTTTTTTCCAATCGTTGTATTGGTGTACTTTGTGATTCCAAAAAAGATAAGATATATCTGGTTGTTAATCGCCAGTTACTATTTCTATATGTGTTGGAATGTAGAGTATGCACTTTTAATAGGTGTTTCAACGATTATTACGTGGATAAGTGGTTTGCTGCTTGGAAAATTTGAAAAAAACTGGCAGAGAAAGCTGGTAGTGGCATTAAGCTTTATAAGTAATATAGGTATTTTGATATTTTATAAATATTTTGATTTCTTGCTAGATAATATCAATTTTTTGCTTGGTAAGTTGAATATAGAAATGATATCAAATCCTTTTGATATTGTTTTACCAGTAGGTATTTCCTTTTACACCTTCCAGGCCTTGAGCTATACCGTAGATGTATATAGAAAGGAAATTGAACCGGAAAAAAATCCATTAAGATATGCCTTGTTTGTATCCTTTTTTCCACAGCTGGTGGCAGGCCCGATTGAGAGGTCAAAAAACTTGTTAACTCAGTTAAAAAATGTGGAGAATATCAAGGTTTGGAATTATGACAGGGTGGCAAGTGGTGTCATTCAAATGATTTGGGGTCTTTTTCAAAAAATGGTTATTGCGGATAGAATATCGATTTTTGTTGATACCGTATATGCCAACTTACACGCCGTAGGTACTTTTGAAACGGTCATTGGAATCGTTGGTTTTGCCATTCAGATTTATTGTGATTTTGCCGCTTACTCCACTATTGCCATTGGGGCAGCAAGAGTAATGGGCTTTGAATTGATGGAAAACTTTGATACGCCTTATTTTTCCAGAAGTATCAAAGAATTTTGGCGTAGGTGGCATATTTCTTTAGGTTCTTGGCTTAGAGATTATTTATATATTCCATTAGGTGGAAACAGAAAAGGAAAAGTTAGAAAATATTTTAACTTGATGGTAACATTTTTTGTCAGTGGTTTATGGCACGGAGCTTCTTGGACCTATGTTTTGTGGGGGTGTATTGAAGGAGCTTATCAGGTCATTGGAGAATTATTAGCTCCGGTAAAAAAGAAAATCAACCAGATATTTAATGTAAATGATAAGGCTTTTAGTTACAAACTGGGTCAGGTAATCATTACCTTTTCTTTGCACACATTGACCCTGGTTATTTTTAGGGCACAGAGTCTTTCGGAAGCTTTTTATTATTATAAGAGAATGTTCACCAGATGGAATCCCTGGGTATTCTTTAATGAAGGACTTTATAATTATGGACTGGATAGAGTGGAAGTAAATATTTTATTTGTTGCACTACTGATTCTGTTGGCAGTAGATTTATTGAAATATGTGAAGAATCAATCCCTTTCAGAGTTTTTGATGAAACAGAATTGGTGGTTTAGATGGGTAGTTGTTATTGGAATGATTGTTGCAATTTTCGTCTATGGTCAGTACGGAGTTGCCTTTGATTCTACACAGTTTATTTACTTTCAATTCTAGGAGGTTATTATGAAGAAGGCACTACGATGTATCGCTTTTTTAATCGTTTTATTTTTGGTACTGAATAGAACCTATGGTATTTTATCTTGGAAGGATACTTATGGGGATTATATTACTTCGACACAGCAGCTCTATTCCACAAAGGAGGAGCTGATTGATGCAGTATTTTTGGGCAGTAGCCATTGTTATTGTAGTATTAATCCGGATATTTTGTGGGGAAATTATGGAATTTCGGCATTCAATATGTCTATTTCCGGTCAGGATAAGGATACTACTTATCATACTTTAGTGGAAACTTTAAAAACCCAGTCTCCCAAGGCGGTTTGTGTAGAGGCCTGGGGAGTTACCTTTGAAGAACATGCTTCACAGGGAAATGTATACCGAAATATGTTGGCTCTGGAATTATCCAAAAATTCCATAGAACTGATTCAGGATTATGTGGACGAAGAAGAACAGACAGACTTTTTCATAAGATGGCCAATCGTTCATACCAGATATAAAGAACTGGATAAATATGATTTTGTGACCTATGAATATAGTGAGTATGGTCGTAGTGTTCCACTACAATATCAGACCGGTATGACAGGGGTGTATCCGGAAAAAGCATTAAATAGCACGAAAAAAGAAGAATTGACTGAGCATAACAGGGAATGGCTGGAGGAGTTATATCAGTTATCCTTAGAAGAAGATTTTGAACTGATTTTCTTTGCAACTCCAAGTAATATTACGGAAGAAGGGCAGCTTCAAATGGATGCAGCCAAAGAATTTGCAGACGAAAGAGGAATTGCATTCTTTGACTTTAATCGTATGATTGGAGAAGGAACATTTGAAATTGACTACAATAAGGATTTCTTAGATACCTACCACTTAAATGCCTGGGGTGCGGAAAAGTTGACTAATTTCTTTGGTAGATATTTTGAGGAAAATATCTATTTGGAAGACCATCGTGGAGACGATGCTTATTATCAGTGGGATGATTCCTATACTCATTATGAACAGGTAAAAGCAAAGTATGAGTTGCAACAGGCGATTACCTTGGAAGAATATATTGAACAATTACAAAAAATGAATCATTTAACATATCTTGTTTCTTTTGAAGGCAAATATGAGGAATCTTCTTTGGATTTGGAGGCAGCAGCTCTATCCCTTGGGTTAACCAAAGAACAGTTTGAGGAAGGCGGAACGTATATTTGTATTGACGGAGAAATGAAACTGGCTTTGGAAAAAGATTCAGAGGAAGTTTTTATTTATGAGCTGAACGAATTTGATGCCTTTAAGGTGCAAAATATGAAACTGGTAGATGCCAGTGCTACGAACTTAGACAACCTTATGCTGAATATGGAGTCAGTAGGTGCGGTTTATAACGGAATTACCTTTGCAATTTACGATAATTTTAAAAAGGAATTTATTGACAAGAGAGGCTTTTTCTAAATTATGAATATTATTTTATTATCCGGTGGCTCGGGAAAAAGATTGTGGCCATTGTCAAACGAGGCAAGAGCAAAACAATTTTTGAAAATTTTGAGAACAGAAGATGGAACTCCTATTTCGATGCTGCAAAAAGTATTCAGTCAGCTAAGAAAAGCGGATAAGGAGGCAAAAATTACCATTTCTACAGCTTCTTTACAGTTAGATAGCATACGAAAACAACTGGGAAATGAAGTTTCAGTGGTGGTAGAGCCGGAAAGAAAAAATACCTATCCAGCAATCGCTCTGTCACTCGCTGCTCTGGTAAAGGAGCATAGTGTGACTATGGACGATGTGGTTTTGATTGTGCCTGTGGACGCCTGTGCCAAGGAAGATTTTTATGCCTGTTTTCAGGATATGTATGATGTGGTAAAGAAGGGCGTTGCAGATATTTCCCTGATGGGAATAGAGCCTACATACCCGTCGGCAAAATACGGATATATTATGACAGAAAGAGATTCTGAAAATGGGAAGATTTTTGGAGTGAAAAGTTTTATTGAAAAGCCAACGGAAGAAAGAGCTGTGGAACTGATAGAACAGGGAGCTTACTGGAATGCCGGTGTATTTGCCGTTTCCGTAGGCTATGTGCTGGAGAGAGTGAAAGAGGATATGGGAGATTGTAGTTACGAATATATCCTCGAACATTATGAAACTTTTGAAAATATCAGTTTTGACTATAAAATTGTAGAAAATGCCGAAAAAGTGGCTATGATAGAATATGTAGGAAACTGGAAAGATTTGGGTACTTGGAATACATTGACAGAGGAAATGGAAGAAATGTATTCTGGCAAAACCATTACAGGAGAGGAATGCGAGAATACCCATATAATCAATGAGCTGGCAATTCCGATAGTTGCCCTTGGTACAAAGGACTTAGTTATTGCCGCATCTTATGATGGTATTTTGGTTTCCGATAAACACAAAAGTTCTTATTTAAGACCTTATGTAGAACAAATTGAAGAACGACCAATGTATGAAGAAAGACGTTGGGGAGAATACCGGGTATTAGACTATACTCAGTATGAAGACAAATCCAAGTCTTTGACAAAACATTTGATGATAGAAAAAGAGAAATGTATCAGTTATCAGTTGCATAGATACAGGGACGAAATCTGGACTATTGTAGATGGAGAGGGAAAGCTGTTAATTGATGGAGAAGTTAAGACGGTAAAGCGAGGCGATGTAGCTTATATTGTAGCAGGACAAAAGCACGCTTTATATGCCACAAAAGATTTACATTTCATTGAAGTTCAGATTGGAAAAGAACTGGTGGAAGACGATATTGAAAGATTTGAGTGGAATTGGGAAAGCGAAAAGTAGTATTTAGAGGATAAAGCGATGGAAGATGGCAGAATTTATCTTCGCCTTATGACAAGGGAAGATACAGAAAATATCATAAATTGGCGAAATAGTGATGAAGTGAGAAAACAATTCATCTACCAAAAGCCTTTTACAAAAGAGAGCCACGAAAAATGGATAGAAACTATGATAGAAACCGGTAAAGTGGTTCAGATGATGATTGTAGAATGTGAAACGGACAGGCCTATCGGTTCTGTATATGTCAGAGATATTGATATGGAGCATAAAAAAGGTGAATATGGCATTTTTATAGGCGATGTGGATTATCTTGGAAAAGGATATGGAACGGAAGCCGCAGAACTGATGATAGAGTATGCTTTCGAATTCATTGGGCTTCATAAGTTGATGCTGCGTGTATATGCTGATAACGAAAGAGCCATTAAAAGCTATGAAAAAGCCGGCTTTTTGAAAGAAGCCTATTTAAAAGATGACGTATATGTGCAAGGAAAATACAGAGATATCGTATTGATGGCTATCATCAATCAGGAAGATAAAGAGGTATAGTATGAAAAAGGTAAGTTATGTCATTCCCTGTTACCGCTCAGAAAAAACACTTCCTTCGGTAATTGAGGAAATTAAAGAAACAATGCATAAGCTGAATCAATATGCTTATGAAGTTATTTTAGTAAATGACTCATCACCAGATAATACATGGGAGACCATTCAAAGTATTTGTGCTGAAAATGACAATATCACGGGAATCAATTTATCCAAAAACTTTGGACAGCATGCCGCTTTGATGGCAGGTATGCGTGAATCCGTAGGAGATTATGTGATTTGTTTAGATGATGATGGGCAGACACCGGCAAATGAGGTGGGAAAACTTTTAGATGCTTTAGAGGACGGATGTGATGCGGTATATGCCAAATATGGCAATAAAAAACATTCAGCCTTCCGTAATTTAGGCAGCAGAGTGAATGACTTAATGACAAGAGTGATGCTTGGAAAACCAAAGGAACTATTTGTTTCCAGTTATTTTGGGGTAAAACGTTTTGTGGTAGAAGATATGATTCGTTATCAAAACTCTTACCCGTATGTTATCGGTCTTGTTTTAAGAGCTACCAAAAACATTGTGAATGTGGAAGTGAATCATAGAGAGAGAGAAGAGGGACGAAGTGGATATACGTTAAAGAAGCTTCTTGGCTTATGGTTTAACGGTTTTACTGCTTTTTCCGTGACTCCTCTTAGAATTGCCACAGTTATTGGTGTTTTCTGTGCCTTTGTAGGTTTTGCCTATGGAGTATACGTTTTTGTCAGAAGACTCTTAAATCCGGATATGGTTATGGGATTTAGTTCCCTAATGTGCGTTATATTATTTGTAGGTGGTATGTTAATGATTATGCTTGGTCTGGTGGGGGAATATATTGGACGAATTTATATCAGCCTAAACAACTCACCGCAGTATGTCATACGAGAAAAAACAAGAGAGCAATAGGATAAAAAAATGAGTACAAAACAAAAAATAAGTTCTTTCGTAGAAAAGCATGCCAGATTTCTTACCGCTTTTTTGGTAGCACTTTTTCCGATTGTGTTGTGTGTCATCACCTGTTTGATAGATGGAAAAAGTCTGTTTGATGTATATATACCGGCATCTACGTGGAACGATGAATTATATTATTACAAATTAGTAGAAGCAATTTTGGAGCACGGTTATCCAAGAGGATATTATGGTTTTAATGAAAGTCACGCCCAATATTTATCGTTTGCGGCATGGAGTCCGGTGCTCTTATTACCGTGGGTTCTATGGGGATTGTTATTTGGGTGGAACTTTTTATCACCGGTTTTATGCAATTTATTCCTCATTTGTTTGGCAATTTTCATCTTTGCATATGTAGCGAAGCCGAAAAAATGGCAACTGGTATCTCTTTTGGGAATGCTTGCGGTATTTACACCGCTTGTCAGATATACCTTTGCCTGTATGCCGGAAATTACCTGCTTTTTCCTGATTATTGTATTTTTGGCAACAGCCATAAGTTATTGTGATAAAGAAAAAAACTATAAGCTTGTACTTATGTTTATACTTTCAGCACTGGCAACCTTGATGAGACCATATTTCATTCTGTTTTTGATATTGCCGGGGTATTACCTGATTCGGAAACGTAAGGCGGCAGGTAGTTTTGTTACCCTGGGAGTTGTGGGTGTTACTGGAATCATTTATGCTGCCATTAAAGTATTTTTAGGAGCAGAGTATTTTACCGCTTTATTTAATACCGACTGGATAACGACCTTTTTGAATCAGGGATTCCTTGCAGGAATCAAATTTATGATTTATAAGTTGGTGGATACCGGAATTATGTTTACAAGAATGCTGATAGAAAGCTTTATCAGTGGATTGCCAGCAGGTGCATTATTTGCCGCCTTTATCCTGGTGTTCCTTTTTATGCTGATGACTGCCATTTCTAAAATAAGGGCAAAGGATAAGTATACTTCCGTATATGTGCATTTTTCTTTTTGTACTTTTGGAATGTGGATGGCACTGCTTCTTATGTATAAGATGACGGAGGGAAGCAAGCATTTATCCGCTTTTATCGTAACCGGTATTTTGTTGTTGGCTTTAGTACCTTGTAAACAATGGTACAAATGGGTAGTTACAACAGTTCTCTGTGGATTTTTATTCATTGTAATGGCAAAAGAGCCTGTTAATTATGAGATTCCATACAAAACAGAGGAACTTGTAAGTACTTTGGAAACTTTGGAAAAAGACTTAGAAGAAGGAATGGAACCAAGTGACATCGTTCCTTCCTTTGAGAATGACATTATCTGGGTATTTTCGGATACCGTAGAGGGCAATGTGGTACAACTTACCTGGCAGATGCTATATGCCCTGCCAGATGATTATGGAATCAACTTATGTTATAGCGATTATGTGGTGGAAAATTTTGACACCTTACAGTGCGGCTATATTGCCACCATTCCAGGCGGTGAAATTGAAAAAATGTTACAGGATAATGGCAAGAAACTGATTGCGGAAAATGAATGGATTTCGGTTTATGAACTGAACTAATATAGAAATCTTTTAGGAAGGGAAAAAGGATTATGAAAAACCAAAGAATTGCAGTATTAATACCTTGTTATAATGAAAGTCAGACCATTGCAAAGGTTATTTGTGACTTTAAAGAAGTATTACCGGAAGCTACAATTTATGTATATGATAACAACTCCAGTGATGGGACAGATGAAATTGCCAGAAAAAATGGAGCAGTAGTTCGATATGAGCATATGCAGGGCAAAGGAAACGTTGTTAGAAGAATGTTTCGTGAAATCGAAGCAGACTGTTACATCTTAGTCGATGGTGACGATACTTATCCGGCTATTCACGCAAAAGAAATGGCGAACCTTGTATTAAACGATAGTATCGATATGGTCATTGGGGATAGATTATCCACTACTTATTTTACAGAGAATAAAAGAAGATTCCACGGTTTTGGTAACAAAATCGTTCGTAGTATGATTAACGGAATTTTTGGCGGAAATGTTAAGGATATTATGACAGGCTATCGTGCTTTTAGCCGTTTGTTTGTGAAGAGTTTCCCAATTATATCTAAGGGATTTGAAATTGAAACAGAAATGACGATTTATGCCTTAGACAAAAACATCTATATTAAAGAAATTCCGATTGAATATCGTGATAGACCGGAAGGAAGTGTTTCCAAATTAAATACCATAAGCGATGGAATTAAAGTTATCAAAATGATTTTCTCTCTATTTAGAGAATATAAACCATTTGGCTTTTTTGGCTGTATCGCAGGGGTTTTATTCCTTCTAGGCATTGGACTATTTATACCGGTACTTATCGATTATCTTCATACAGGACTTGTAGCTAAATTTCCAACCCTAATTGTGGCAGGATTTATTATTGTAGCAGCCCTTTTAATGTGGTCTTGTGGCCTTATTTTACAGGTAATCGTGAAGAAACATAGACAGATATCAGAGGTACAAATGAATATCCTTCAAAGTATGGATAACAAAAATGATACAGATATGGTATAATTAAGTGTTAAAGAAAAACCAGAAGGTGCATTATGAAGAAAAAAAGTATTGCAATGATAACCGCCAGAGGTGGCAGTAAACGAATCCCAAGAAAAAATGTGAAGGAATTTTTGGGAAAACCGATTTTATTATATTCTATTGAAGCTGCTTTAGAGGCAGGCATTTTTGATGAAGTTATGGTTTCCACAGATGATGAGGAAATTGCAGCTTTAGCAAAAGAAGCCGGGGCAAAAGTTCCTTTTATGAGAAGTGAATCTACTGCTAACGACTACGCAACAACCACAGACGTGGTATATGAAGTGTTAAGTGAATACAGAAAGCGTGGGGAAGAATTTGAATATTGTTGTTGCATTTATCCAACCGCACCTTTTGTAACCGCAGAGTGTTTAAAAGAAGCAATGGGGATGCTCATAGAGAAAAAGGCAGATAGCCTTGTTCCAGTGGTACGTTTTGGATTTCCACCACAGAGAGCGGTTGTGATTCAAAATAATCGTATGGAATTTAAGTGGCCGGAAAATAAATTCACAAGAAGCCAGGATTTAGAGCCATTTTATCACGATTGCGGACAGTTTTACTGTTTAAAAACCGACAGCTTTTTGACTCAGAAAAGTTTGGTTATGGAAGACACCGTGGCGTTTATTCGAGAAGAATCCAAAGTGCAGGACATTGATACAATGGAAGACTGGAAAATGGCAGAATTAAAATATCGTATGATGATAGAGCAAGAGGACTAATATGAGTGTTGTTAAAATCAAAGACAGACTAATCGGTGACGGATATCCTGCCTATATCATTGCAGAAATGTCTGCAAATCACGCGGGAAGTATAGAAAGAGCGAAAGAAATTATTCGTGCAGCTAAAAATGCCGGTGCAGATTGTATTAAAATACAGACCTACACACCGGATACGTTGACCATTGACTGTCACAATGAATACTTTGAAGTGAAAAATGGAACTTGGGAAGGCGAAAATTTATATAGTCTTTATGGAAAAGCCTATACTCCTTGGGAATGGCAAAAGGAATTAAAAGAAGAAGCCGATAAAGTAGGAATCGATTTTTTCTCGACTCCATTTGATAAAACTTCTGTGGATTTCTTAGAGGAAATGGGCGTGGAGTTTTACAAGATTGCGTCCTTTGAAATGATAGACCTGCCCCTTATAGAATATGTGGCATCCAAAGGGAAACCAATTATTATGTCAACCGGAATGGCGAGCTTGGAAGAAATTAAGGAAGCCGTTGAAACAGTAAAAATGACAGGAAACGACCAGCTTATTTTATTAAAATGTTCCAGTGCTTATCCGGCAATTTCCGATGATATGCATTTAAAGACCATTGTAGATATGAAGCAAAAGTTTGACCTTCCAATCGGCTTGTCTGATCATTCTATGGGTTCTCTTGGAGCAACTGTGGCAATAGCACTTGGAGGCAATGTGATTGAAAAGCATTTTTGCTTGAGTAGGGAAATTGAAAATCCAGACGCCTCTTTTTCCATGACGCCAGAAGAATTTGCCAAAATGGTGCAAGATATTAGAAATACAGAAAAGGCAATGGGTGTAGCCACCTATGGTGTGTCAAAACAGGAAGAAAGTAGTATGGTCTTTCGTCGTTCCATTTTTGTTGTAAAAGATGTGAAAAAGGGTGAAAACTTTACGGAAGAAAATACAAGAATTATTCGCCCGGGCTATGGTATAAAACCAAAATACTTCGGTGATATAATAGGCACAAAGGCGACAAAGGATATCAAAGAGGGAACTCCTTTTGATTTTGATTTCATAGAACCTGGAAAAATCTTGTTTTTAACGAATAACAATAATACAGATGACGTATATCATTGGTTATGTCAGCACGAGGGTGATGACAAAGTAATGCATTTTACCAATCAATTAAGCCTAGATATTGTAAAAAAGTTAAATCCTGATTATATAATCAGCTTTAACTACAAACACTTAATTAAAGAAGATGTGATAGATTATATGCAGGGAAAAATTATCAATTTGCATACTTCCTATCTTCCATATAACAGGGGCTCTAGTCCAAATTTCTTTAGTTTTGTCGAAAATACCAAAAAAGGTGTGACAATTCACAAGTTGGAAAAAGGGTTGGATACAGGAGCTGTTTATGTGCAAAGGGAGGTAGAGTTTGATACCGAAAAGGAGACCTTTGCATCTTCTTACAATACGTTGTTGCAGAAAATGTATCAGCTATTTGTAGAAAACTGGGACAAGATAAAAGAAGGTAAGTTACAGGCGACTACGCAGGAAGACAAGGGAACTTACCACCGAATGAAAGACCTGGAGAAATATCGTCAAAGAAAAGAATTTTCCTGGAATGATAATATTGCCGATTATTTGAAGGCATTAAAAATGGAAAGCAATCAATAAGACATAAGGATACAAGAAATGGTATATGTTCGTGCAGATGGAAATAATAAAATAGGAATGGGACATATGATGCGATGTATGGCGATTGCCAGAGAAATTGTCAAAAAGGGAGAAAAAGTCACCTTCCTTTTGGCAGATGATTCGCCGGCAGAAACTTTAGAAGACGCAGGTTTTTCTTATATAGTACTCCATACAGATTATACCGATATGGAATCGGAAAAAGAAAGTCTTGAAAAGTTACCTTTAAAAGATACGAAATTTTTAGTCGATTCTTATTTTGTGACCAATACCTATTTTCAGATGCTGAAAAAGTATGGAATTGTTTTCTATATTGATGATGTAGCAAAGTTTGATTATCACGTAGATTGCGTCATTAATGGCAATATTTACGGCGATAAATTGGAATATAATGCTCCACTGGTTTTAGGGGGCTATCGATATGCTCCTATTCGAAGTGAGTTTTTAGAAGCCAGGGAACATTGCACTCCAAGGAATCTTCTAATTACCACTGGCGGTAGTGACCCCTATTTTTTGACAGAGTCTATATTAAAGAGGCTATTGGAAGATACACAGTTGTCTAGGGAATCTATGGACGTTGTTTGTGGTAAATTCAGTGATAGCTATGAAAAGCTTCTTGAAATGACAAAAGATATGCCAAGTATTACCATACATAAGAATGTATCGAATATGTGGGAACTTATGCAGAGGGCAAAAGTGGCTGTTACAGCCGGCGGCACTACTATGACGGAGTTAAGTGCTATGGGAATACCTATGGTGTGTTTTTCATTTGTAGATAATCAGGATAGAATTGTAGACACTTTTTTGAAAGAAGGCTATGTCTATTATGGCGGCTTTTACCAGGAAAAGAAAGAAATATTGGTAGAAGAAGTAGTGGCTTCCTTGAAGGAGCTTGTTACAAAAGAAACTTTGAGAAAAGAATATGCGGAGAAACTACAAAAATTGGTAGATGGAAAGGGCAGTCAGAGAATTGCCGAAGCAATTTTAAAGTATGCAAGGTAAAATGGAATGAAAGATAGAATTTATGTGTGTCACACTTTTTATCACGTGTATGTGACCTTATTAAAAGAGTTTGCCCTTCCGAAAGAAAAGCAAGGGAAGGCAACGCTGGTACTTAGCAAAATGTCCTCAGATTTTAGTGGCTTAAAAGAAAAAATTGATAAAGAGCACTTATTTGAGGAAGTAGTGGAATTTGATGAAAAAATGCATACATTTTTTCCGGAACTTCAAAAATACAGAGAAGATAAGAAAAATGTAGTGTTCAATTTAATCAATCGAATGATTTTTACAAAAAAATATGCAAAAGCACAGATTCCTTATATCCCTGTGGATTTTTCTAAGTATCAGGATATCTATGTATTTTGCGACTTAGACCCGATTGGCTATTATTTGAATTATAAGAAGATTTATTATCATGCTGTGGAAGACGGGCTAAATACCCTGGTGCATATTGATGCAGCAAGATATGACAATCGAGGTAATTTTAAAATAAAACAGTTTATGGCGGCACATAATCTAATTTTTATTCAGAACGGATATAGTAAATACTGTCTGGATATGGAAGTGAATCAGATAGAGGGGATAAAATATCCTATTAAAAAACACAAGGAAGTGCCACGAAAACCATTGGAAGAACGCTTGACGGAAGAAGAAAAAAGCATTATTACGAAGGTTTTTGTAAACGATATTGATAAAATTCTTGGAAATTTTAAAAATGGAGAAGAAAAAAAGGCAAATTATATTATTTTAACCGAACCTCTTTGCTCCTTAAGCGTGCGAGAAACCATTTTTAAAGATATGGTGGCTATGTATAAAGACAGTGCGAATATTACGATAAAGCCTCATCCAAGAGATGAACTGGATTATAAGAAGTTGTTCCCGGAGGAAAATGTACTAGAAAAATTAATGCCTATGGAGGTGTTAAATTTCTTACCGGGACAACCTTTTGATAAAGTGATTTCTGTGTTGACAGAAACGGCAGGTATTCGTTTTGCAAAGGAAAAAGAGAAACTGGGGGCAGATTTTTTAGATAAATATGAAGCTCCGGAAGTACACAGACAAAACGAAACCTTATCCTAAGGAGGAATATATGATACGAATTTATAAGAAACTGATGTTATTGCTGGATAAAAAACAAAAGAGAGCTATGGTAGGACTTGTGTTTATGATGCTTATCGGTGCTATTTTGGAAGCGGCAGGAATTTCAGCGGTGATTCCGGTTATCCAGATTGTATTAGATGAAAATGCTTTGGAAAAATATGCATATGTACGTGCCATTTATGAGGGGTTACATATGAAAAGCCAGATGCAGTTTACGGTGTTGGTATTGGTTGCCTTGGCAGTAGTTTTTGCTGTGAAAAATATATATTTATACATTCAGCAAAAAGTGATGTGTCATTTCGTATATACCAATCAGTTTCGTACTTCTGAGCGTATGATGAAAAATTATTTGCGTAAAGGCTATGAGTTTTACTTGAACGCAGATACTGCGGTTGTGCAAAGAAATATTACTTCTGATGTTAACAATATGTATGCCTTGATTTTGGCAATTTTGCAGTTGATTTCCGAGGTCATAGTATTTGTTATTTTAGCAGTGGTATTACTGGTAGCAGATTGGAAAATGACATTGATGATTTCTGCAATGCTGATTTTGACGCTTTTAGTCATTACCAAAGTAGTTAAACCAGTATTAAGAAAGGCCGGAAAAGACAATCAGGACTATTACAGTGGATTATTTAAGTGGATTTCTCAGACTGTTCAGGGTATTAAAGAAGTGAAAGTAGCCGGAAAAGAGCAGTATTTTGTGGACGAATATATTGCCTGTGGTCAGGGATATGTAGATGCGGTACAAAAATATACCTTATTAAATAACGTACCAAAACTTTTAATTGAGTCTGTCTCTATTATTGGTGTTGTTATTTATATGATTTTCTTACTTTTAACAGGTACTTCAGTTATGGATATGATGCCAATTCTGACAGTATTTGCGGCAGCCGTTGTCAGATTGATGCCTTGTGCTACAAGAATTAACAACCAGTTGAACAACATTATTTATTTCGAACCATTTTTAATGGGGGTTAGTGACAATTTGCAGGAAGAAATTAATGGCGAAAATGTGGATATGTCCTTTGCCAAAGAATCCGATGCGAAATTGCCACTAAAAAAAGAAATCCGTTTAGAAGGAATTTCCTATGCGTATCCAAATACAGACAAGCTTATTTTTGATAATGCCAATATGACAATTCCGATTGGAAAAGCTGTTGGTATTGTAGGTACGTCTGGTGCAGGAAAAACCACGGTTGTAGATATATTGCTTGGACTTTTGAAATTAAAAACGGGTGTTATTTATGCCGATGATAAGGACATTATGAGCGATTATAGAGCTTGGCTTAAAAATATTGGATACATTCCACAGATGATTTTTATGTTAGATGACACGATTCGCAAAAATGTAGCTTTTGGTGTTCCGGAAGATAGAATTAGTGAAAAACGCATTTGGGAAGTATTAAAGGAAGCTCAGTTAGATGAATTTGTAAAAACATTACCGGAAGGTCTGGATACAAAAATTGGGGAAAGAGGTATTCGTTTATCCGGTGGGCAAAGACAACGTATTGGTATTGCCAGAGCCTTATATGGTGACCCAGATGTATTAATTTTAGATGAAGCAACCTCTGCTCTTGACAACGATACGGAGGCAGCAATTATGGATTCTATCAATAATCTTCACGGCAAGAAAACATTGGTGATTATTGCCCACAGGTTACAGACCATTGAAAAGTGTGACATCATTTACCGTGTGGAAAATGGAAAAGCAGAAATAGAAAGAGAATAAGAAAAGGAGGGAGTAAGTATGAAACTAAGTATTATTGTACCGGTTTATAATATGGTAGCAGATGAAAAGCTGGAATATTGTCTGAATTCCCTGATGAATCAGACCATTTCGGACTATGAGATTATTGCCGTCAATGATGCTTCTACAGACGACTCCCTGATTGTTCTTAATTGGTATAAAAATCATTATCCTGACAAGTTCTGTGTAATTGATTTGCCGGAAAACAGAAAACAGGGCGGTGCAAAAAATGCTGGACTTGAGGTGGCAAAGGGCGAATATATCGGTTTTGTGGACAGCGATGATTACATTAAGCCAAATATGTATGAAAAAATGCTGGAAAAAGCGGAAAAAACTGGTGCAGACGTGGTGGGCTGTGATTATACGGTTACATACGAGCAAAGCGATAAAGTTTATCAGATAGTGGAAAACAGTAGAGATGACCAGGTAGGTATTTTAGATGAACAAAAGCATAAAAGCTTGATTTTAGACCCGGGTTCTTTGGTAGTTAAAATCTATAAAAGAGAATTATTTGAAGAACCGAAATTGCGATTTCCTCAGGGAATTTTTTATGAAGACAATGCCGTTGCCACCAGATTATTTATCAGGGCAAAGCATTTTGAATATGTAAAAGAACCACTTTATTATTATTATCAGCATAATGCATCTACCATTCATGTGATTACAGAGGAACGTTGTAAAAACCGACTGGAGAGTATGAGAATTATGCTGAAAATGGCAGAAGAAGATGGAAGTCTTGAAATCTACCACGATGAAATTGAGTTTCGATTTTTGAATTTGTTTTATCAGAACACGTTGTTTTCTTATATGCAGGGTGTCAAAAAAGTAAGGGCTTCTTTTATAAGACAGTTAGGAAAAGAAATGAAAGAGAGTTTTCCAAACTTTATGGAAAACAAATACTATTTGGCACGTGTCAATCCGGAAGAACAAAAATTTATTCGGATTCAACAAAAATCAACCCTTTTATTTCTTATGTATTATAAATTGGTGTATTTGGTTAGAAGGATTAAGAAGTGGATAAAAAGAGACTAGATAAATTAGCAAAGTGTATAGCGGCTATTTTCGCATTTCTTTTCTTTGCCATTTTAGTGGTATGGTCAAAAGATGCACAAAAAGGTACAGATATAAGCTATCAGGTGGTCTGCCTAGGAGATAGTAACTTGGGAAATGTGCAAGATGAAACAGGAATTACCAGCCTTTTGGAAGAAAAACTGGGAAAGTCTGTTTTGAATGGAGCTTTTGGCGGTAGCACGATGGCAAATATAGATGGAGTAAAGACCGATTACAGTAGTATTTTATCTATGAACAATTTGGCAACTGCCATTTGTAATGGAAATTTTGGTATGCAAAAGTCTGCGATAGAAGACATCGAAAGGTCTGACCACGTGAAATATTTTGAAAGTACTTTGGAAAAATTAGAAAGCGTGGATTTTGATGCGGTAGAAATTTTGATTATCGAACATGGAGTTAACGACTATTTAAACGGGACACCAATAAAAAATGGTAGTGACCCCTACGATACGGAGACCTTTTGTGGAACCCTTCGCACAGTGATTACGATGCTAAAGGAAAAATATCCACATTTGCGAATTGTCTTATCTACCCCGACTTATTGTGCGACCATTGGACCGGGCTGGATTTACCGCTATTGTGATGAATATGATTTTGGTGGAGGTATTCTGGAAGATTATGTGAATGCAGAAATAGAAGTGGCAAAGGAGATGGGCGTTGAGATTATCGACACTTATCATCTAGTGAATATCCATTCTGGAAATGTCACAGAGTATGTAGATGACGGATTACATTTAAGTGAAAAAGGCAGAAGTGAAGTGGCTACCTTGTGGGCAAATTATTTATTAGGAGAGACGGAATGATTGAAAGAATAAAGTCAAATAAATTATGGCAATATACTTTTTTTACAGCAATTATTTTGGGACTTTGTACTCATTTGCCGATTATGTTGTCGGACATTCCAAATCATGATGGTTTGGCAAGTATCTATTTTGACCAAAATATGATTACTTCAGGAAGATGGTTTTTATCCATAGCCTGTGGATTTTCTTCTTATTATTCTCTGCCATGGCTGATAGGGTTACTGGCAATTTTGCTTTTGGCAGTTACCTCGGTTATTTTGGTAGAAGTATTGGAAATGAAAAAAATCTCCGGAGGCATTATGATTGCGGCCTTATTGGTAACGTTTCCTGTGTTAACCTCAACTTTTGCCTACGTGTTTACAATGGACGGATATATGCTTTCTGTACTTTTATCGGTATTGGCGGTATATTTAGTAGGTAAGAAAAAGTATGGATTTCTTTTAGGCGGCATTGCCTTAGCCTTCAGTATGGGAATTTATCAGGCGTATTTGCCTATTTGTATTTTGTTATGCCTTTATAAAGTCGTATTGATTTTGTTAGAAGAAAAGGCAATCAAAGAGAAAATAAAGGCGATTTTATCCTATCTTTATATGGGAGTAATAGGAGTTTCGCTTTATTATATAATTTTGCAGATTATGCTTTGGGTACAAAAAAAGGAATTGGCATCTTATCAGGGAATCAATGAAATGACTGGCTTTTCCTTTGGTACGATTACCCAGTTATACAAAGATTTTGTAGAGTTTGTACTAACTGGAAAAGTGTTATTTAATAATGGGTTCTCCATTTTGGCATTTGGAGCCTTGGGAATTTTGTTTGTTATAGCACTTATCAAGCTTTGCAGACAAAAGAAGCTCTATAAATCCGTATGGTTTTATGGGGTACTTTTGGTACTTGGCGGCGTAATTCCGGTAGTATCCAATGTGATTTTACTGATTTCACCAAATGTGTCATATCATACGTTGATGCGATATCAGTATGTGGTATTTTTGATGGTGATGATAGCTTTTGTGGAAAAATATTTGGTACTTTCGGTAAAAAAGGCAGGTGCAATTTTATCTTGCGTTGTATTGGTGTTGACCTTTAATTACGTGGTAACAGATAATATTGCTTATTCCAACTTGGAAAAGAAGTATGAAAAGACCTATGCATATTGCGTAAGACTTGCAGACAGAATGGAACAGACTGAGGGATATTACCAGGGAATCCCGATTGCAATGATAGGCGTTGTCAGTGATAACGAATATCCACTGACAGATGTAACCGGTGAAGTTACCAGTAAATTACTGGGTATCACAGGGGATATGCTTTTATATACCAGTGAAAATTATAAGGCATTTTTCCAAAATTATCTGGGAATTACAATAAATCTTGTGCCTATCGACAATATGACAGAAATTTATAACTCCGAAGAATATTGGGAAATGGATAGTTTCCCGGCTGCCAACTCAATGAAGGTAGTAGACGGAGTCTTATACATTAAGACAGAAAATAAAGAAACCATTCCCTATTCGGAAAAATAAATAGAAATTCTGGAGGATATTATGAAATTACTTTCGATTATCATTCCTTCTTTTAACGAAGAAAAAAATATTCCAAATACAGCAAAAGTGCTGTCGGAATTACTGGAAAAAGAAAAAATTAATTATGAATTAGTGTTTGTTAGCGATGGCTCTAAAGATGGTACATACGAGGCTATTTTAGAGGAAACAAAAAAGAACCCTTGTGTGAAGGGAGCACAGTTCAGTCGAAACTTCGGAAAAGAAGCCAGTATTTTTGCAGGACTTGAATTGGCTTGCGGAGATGCCTGCATCATTATGGATTGCGATTTGCAGCATCCACCGGAAGTGATTCCGGAAATGTATGACTTGTGGCAGGAAGGTTACGAGATTGTAGAAGGTATTAAAAATAGTCGAGGAAAAGAAGGGATTTTCCACAAGCTTTTTGCCAATACGTTCTATGGAATTATGAGTAAATTGATGAAAATGGATATGAAGTCTTCTTCGGATTTCAAATTGATTGATAGAAAAGTGGTAAATGTATTGCTGGACTTAAAGGAACATAATACCTTCTTTAGAGCTCTGACTTTCTGGGCCGGTTTTAAAACCACTAAGGTATATTATGATGTGAAAGAACGTGCTTTTGGTACGACAAAATGGTCTTTTAAGAGTTTATTGCGTTATGCCATTAACAATGTAACCAGTTTTAGTACCCTTCCTTTACAGGCAGTTACCATTATGGGTATTGTATCCATTCTATTTAGTATTGTGCTTGGAATTCAGACCCTAGTAAAGTTCTTTATGGGTACAGCTCAAGAAGGTTTTACAACGGTTATTTTGCTGATTCTGATTGTAGGCGGATTTATTATGATAAGCCTTGGAATTATCGGTCATTATATTGCTAAAATTTATGAAGAAGTAAAAGGCAGACCGAAATATATCATCCGTGATGTGACAGAAAATGTAAGAGGTAATATAAAAGATGAAGACAAAGAGTAAACGTTTAGCCAATATAGAATTATTGCGTATTCTTGCGATGCTTATGGTAGTTATGCTTCATTATCTTGGCAAAGCAGCGTTATTGCCTATGCCAGGGCTTGCCATGAACGCACAAGGATATGTGGCATGGATTATGGAAGCTTTATGTATTGTAGCTGTCAATGTATATGTGCTTATCAGTGGATATTTTCTGGTACAAAGCCAGTTCAAATTCGGCAGAGTGGTAGAACTGGTTTTACAGGTATTATTCTATGCTATTTTAGTAACTGCGGTAGCCTATGCTTTGGGTATTGTCGGAAATGAGATTTTTGGTATCTATAACCTGACGGTACAGCTATTCCCATTTCAAATGCAGGAATACTGGTTTATGACAGCCTACTTAATTATGTATTTGTTGTCGCCATTTTTGGCAGCTGGAGCAAAAGCAGTTTCTCAGAAACAGTTAAAAGTATCCATTTTATTGCTCCTTACGGTATTTTGTTTTGTAAAAAGCATTCTTCCTGTTGATATGGCACTGGGTAATCACGGCTATGATGCATTGTGGCTTATCTGCCTGTTTTTAATCGCTGCGTACATCCGATTATATGGCATCAAATTTTTGGAAAAGCCATGGTCGGCAGCCTTATTATATTTTGGCTCTTGTTTTATGATATTCGCTGAGACTTTCGTGCTTGGAATTATTTATGAAAAAACCGGAAAACTTGGAATGGTGAGTGGTTCTTCTTATCATTACAACCATATTTTTAACTTGCTAGCATCGATTGGTCTTTTTATGTGGTTTTTAAATATGAAAATACCGGAGGGAAAAGTCAGCAGAATTATTTGTAAAATTTCGCCTTACACATTAGGCGTGTACCTATTGCATGACCACATTTACGTTAGAAATCTGTGGACCGGCTGGCTGAAAGCCGGTAGTGCCACAAATGTGGTGACGTTTGTGTTGATGGCACTGGGTTCTGTATTATTGGTATTTGTCATTGGTATTGTTGTAGATTATTTTAGAAGCTTGTTGTTTAAATTAGGGAGCAAATTGATTCATGGTAAAAAAGCTGGAAAAGATATTTGACAATCAAATATGGAATAGAATCACAAATTTTCTATTTCCGGTTCTTTTGGTATTGTTTTCATTTATCCATATAAATGAGGGCATTACGGTAACGGATACAGGTTATAATTACGGAAATTTTGTTTCTTTTGATAGTCTTGATGATATGTGGAAATTTTCCACCTATTTAGCAAGTGCCTTAGGAGCTTTTTTTACAAAGCTTCCTTTTGGAAAGACAATGATTGGACTTAATTTTTATACCGGATTATTGAAAATCGTGGCAGCCTTACTAGCGTACTATTTTTGCATAAAAGTGTGTAAAATACGAAAAGAAATGGTTTTTCTTGGGGAAATGATTGCGTTAGGGCTTTGCTGGTGTCCGACGGCATTGATTTATAACTATTTGACGTATCTGCTTTTTCACCTGGCAGCAATGTTTTTGTATATGGCGATTGTGAAGGAAAAGAAAAGCTACTATGTTTTTGCAGGAATCTTTCTTGGTGTTAATTTATTTGTACGATTGCCAAATGTAGCAGAGATTGCACTCATTGTGGTGGTGTGGCTTGCCGGAATTATCTATAAAAAAAGAGTTTTTGAGATTGTGAAAAATACTCTTTTTTGTGTGCTTGGTTATGGAATTGGTGGAATAAGCGTATTTGCCTATCTTGTCTGTCGTTATGGACTAAAAAGATATGTAGAGGGTATTTTATCTTTATTTGCCATGACACAGGAAGCCGGTAGTTACACCGTAAAAGCTATGATTGTGGATACTTTGAGAGTCTATCTGCAGTATAGTAAATGGTTTCTTTATGGTGTACTTTTGATTGCTTTGGGAATGCTTCTTTTTAGAGTACTGAAAGAAAAGTTTCTGTTCCTTAAAAAAGGTCTTTTTGTGATTCTTATGGTAGTTGGAGTGTATCTTTTTAAGCGAATGGGTATGTTTTCGGACAACTATCGAAGTTATGAATCTATCTTTGGCTGGGGCGTAATGTTGCTTATGTCGTGCCTTTTCCTGGGAGCAGGTGTGATTTTATCCAAAAAGAGAAAGAACGAAGAAAAAGTGCTATGGTGTATCCTGTGCGTGATTATTTTGATTACTCCTCTTGGAAGTAATAACCATTTGTATTCACCGATGAACAACCTGTTTCTTGTAGCACCGCTTTTCTTAAATTATATATGGGAATTGCTATCTTGCGAAAAAAGAAGTATTATGATATGGAAGATTTCCTTATCCAATAGTCCCCAAAAGATTACTTTGGTGATACTAGCGATGGTGTTGTTTATACAAAGTTTTCTGTTTGGCAGCAGCTTTGTTTTCAGAGATGGCGTAGGTGGAGAAGACAGAGACTATGTGATAAAAGAGAATTCTGTATTAAAGGGGATGTATACCACCACAAAAAATGGGCAGAATTTGCAGGAATTGAATGATTATCTGGTGGAAGGGAATCTTATTGGAAGTGATGCATTATTATTTGGCAATGTGCCTTCTTGTGCTTTCTATTTCCAGTTTCAACCGGTATTGTCAAGTACCTGGCCGGATTTACCTTCGTATTCCTTGGAAAAATTCAAGGCAGAAGTGGATAAGTTAAGAGAAGAAAATAAGACACCAATGATTTTGCTTTCTGCAAATCCCACGGATATAGGGATGAGCGAAAATGCCAGTGATTCTTTAAGTGAAAAGTTGACGTATTTAAGCGATTTTATGGAAGAAAATCAATATGAAAAGGTGTTTTCAAATGAAGCGTTTATGCTTTATAGAAGTAAGTAGTACAAAGATGACTTTGGAATGGAGAAAATTATGATTAATTTTAATGTGCCACCCTTTACAGGAAATGAAATGGAATATATAAAAAAAGCTGTGGAAAATCAGAAGATTTGTGGTGATGGCGAGTTTACAAAAAAATGTAATGCGTGGATAGAAGAAAGGACAAAAACACCAAAATGTCTTTTAACCACCTCCTGCACACACGCTTTGGAATTGGCAGCACTTTTGGCTGGAATCAAAGAGGGAGATGAGGTAATTCTTCCGTCTTATACCTTTGTATCCACTGCAGATGCTTTTGTACTAAGAGGTGCAAAAGTGGTATTTGTGGATATCAGACCGGATACTATGAATATTGATGAAACCAAAATAGAAGCAGCCATTACCGATAAGACAAAAGCCATTGTTCCGGTTCATTATGCGGGAGTTGCCTGCGAAATGGATACCATTATGGATATTGCCAAAAGACATAATCTGATAGTCATTGAAGATGCTGCACAGGGAATTATGTCAACCTATAAAGGCAAAGCATTAGGAACTATTGGAGACTATGGTTGTTTTAGTTTTCATGAAACAAAAAATTATAGTATGGGTGAAGGCGGTGCACTTTTAATCCGCGATGAAGCCAAAGTAGAAGAAGCAGAGATTATTCGTGAAAAAGGTACCAACAGAAGTAAGTTTTTCCGCGGACAGATTGATAAATATACTTGGGTAAACTACGGTTCTTCTTATTTGCCAAGTGATATGAATGCAGCATATTTATACGCACAGCTTGAGATGGCAGATGAAATCAACGAATCCAGACTTGCTATTTGGAATCGTTATTACGAAGGCTTACAGGAACTCAAAGAATGTGGCAAAATTGAATTGCCAGTGGTACCAGAGGGCTGCGTACATAATGCCCATATGTTTTATATTAAGGCAAAGGATTTGGAAGAAAGAACAAAACTTATTTCTTTCCTTAAAGAAAATGGCATTTTAAGTGTGTTCCATTATATTCCCCTTCATTCTGCACCGGCAGGTGAGAAATTTGGTGAATTTTTTGGAGAGGATAAGTATACAACAAAGGAAAGTGAAAGACTTGCCCGTCTTCCAATGTATTATGGTCTTACTATGGAGCAGGTGGACTACATTATTAGCAAAGTGAAAGAATTTTATAGTAAATAAGTTATGACAAATAAGATGAAGGCTTTTTCGCAAAACTTCATAAGGTATTTTTTCTATATAGCGGTTTTTGCACAGATTGTGTCGGGAACCGTCTATTTAGTTTGTAATTTTGCTGACTTTATCGTATATCCTGAGACAGAGGAAATGGTTAATGCGGCGAGAAATTTAATTTTTGACGAATATATTGGATTTTTGTATCCATTGTTTATAAGACTTTGCCTGGGAATACAAAAGAGCCTGGGAATCGGCTACTATATAGTGGCTCATTTTATCCAGCTCCTTTTGTTTGTTGGGGCAATTTTTTATATGATAAAGCCGTTCTTTTCAGGGAAAAAGGCGTGGGTTGGAAGCTTCCTTGTGACTTCTTTTCCATTTTGTATGCAAAGCATTTTGATGGTTTCGCCTTTTGCATTTAAAGCAGCCTTTAGCTTTTTTATGGTTGGTGCAATGGTGAGGATTTATCGGAAAAAAGAGAAAATCTGTATGAAATCTGCAGTGGTTTTGGGTATTTCCTACCTTTTGGCATCTTTTAACCAGCCTGATGATAAGTATCTGTGGATTCTTCCGATATTTGTATTGACGATTTTGTTATTACTACGAAGAAAAGAAGTTTTGAAAGCCTGGAAAAAACTAGTGGTTTTACTGGTGGCAATTTCCCTGTTTTTTGTTAGCTTCTTTATTTGTCATAAGGTGATAGATGAGGGAGCCAGAGGACGTATGCAAAAAACGGTCTACTCGGTTTTGTTTCAAAGAACGATATGGCCTGATTTGCGAGTGAAATATGGATTTTTACCGGAAGAAATGTGGACATATATCTCTTCCGATGATGCAGTTTCCAGTAACCAGTATGCAGAATATATTGTGTATTCCATTGGTCCCAAAATTGAAAATCAGGTTGGAGTAGAAAAGGCAAATGAATTGTATAAAGAGGCCGTTTTGAACCAATTATCCTATAATAAGAGGGCTATTTTTGAAAATGTAAGCGAGGATTTTCTTGGCTATTTATTTGAGCCTTATACGACTATATGGCATATGAATGGTCAGGGTGGCTCGGCTTTTGGAAAGCTATATAGTAGTATGAGTGAAGGCAATGCAAAAGGTGCCTATGGGTATATGTGTGTTTCCTTTATGACGTTATTTGTGTTAACACTGGGCGGAATTTTATCTGTGATAAAGAAGAAGCTATTGGCAGGAAAAGAGAGAAAACGACTGATTCTTCTGGCAGGTGGAATGCTGATTTATCAGGCACTTTTTTATGCCGTTGTTAATGTGCAAGGGGTGGATTATCGCTATGTATTATTGAATATGAGTATATATCTGTTGTTTGCTCTTTGGTGTAGCTTATTTTATCAGGAAAATAAGCCGGTTTCCGATAATCGAAAACTTTCAAAAAAAGCAAAAGGAATCTTAGGTGCTGTTTTTGGTGGGGGTATTCTGCTTGCTGGGGTGATTATGACGTTGCAAAAAGGATATAAGGAAAGCGATATGCTGGAAAATAAGAAAATTGTCTGTTTTGGTGATAGTATCTGGGGATTAGTTGATGATGAAACCGGTATTGCAAAATGGCTGGAAAAGATGACTGGAGCTACGGTTTATAATTATGCCATTCCGGGTACAACGGCAGTTAGTACGCTGGGAACAGAAGCAGAAGATGATTTTAGTGGATATAGTTTATACGAGATTGTGTCAGCCTTAGCCAGTGGCGAAAATCGCACAAATGGTAGAAAAATGCAGGAAATATTAGCTGCTCCATTACAGGAAGCGGACTATTTGATTTTAGAATATGGGCTTAACGACTATTTTAAGGGAGCTATGATTCAATCTGGGGACAAGTACGAGGTTACTTGCTATGCGGGTGCTTTCCGATACGCAATCGAAACGTTGCAGGAAAAATATCCCAATTTGCAGATTGTTTTATTGGGGCAAACTTATTGCCAATTCTATTCCTATGGTTTAGTAGAAGAAGATAGCGACACCTGTAATTTAGGCGGTGGTGTTGGTACGGATTATGTTAAGGCACTTTCCGAGGTTGCGAAGGAATACGATTTGCTTTTTATCAATCTTTATGAGGAACTGCCCATAAATGAGTGGAATGGCACGTTATTTTTGGAAGATGCTACGCATCTAAATGAAAGAGGGCGTAAAGAATATGCCCAGGTGGTAGCGAAGTATTTGTTAGAAGATTTTCAGGAAAGGAATGCTCAATGATAGCAGGCATTTTTATCATTTTGTTCTGGATAGTTTTAGTGCCCTTGGGCATTGGACTTTCTTTTACGACAAATTTTACGGAAAAAAAGGATATTGTATTAAAAAGTTATTTATTTGGACTGGTTTTATATTTGGCGTGTTTCCAAGTATTGATTGTGGCAAATATGCTACTGGAAAATAATTTTTTCCACGTGTGCACGATTTTTTCTTATAGTATGGGATTTTTATCTCTCTTAGGATATCTGATAACTTTGATAAGAGGTATTTACAAAAAAAAGCAAGGTTTACCGGAAAAGAGCGTAGAAAAGATTGTGTATCCTAGGAGTAAAAAAGTGGAAAGCATAATTTTGTGGGTAGCTTTTGGAGGAATTTTTCTATTCCAGATGATTCAGGCATTACGCTTAACTTATCCCGATGGGGATGACGCTTATTATGTGGGAACAGCGACTTATGGGGCAAATATACCTGAAATGTATAGCCGTATTCCTTATACCGGGGCAACCACAGAATTTGATACAAGACATTGTCTTGCACCATTCCCTTATGTAATTTCTTTTTTATCCAGAATGAGCCATATGGAAACAAGTATCATTGCACATTGTGTGTGTCCTGTTATGTTTATCACTTTTGCCTATGGCATTTATTATTTGATGGCAAAGAAGCTGTGTAAGGAGAAAAGGGAAGTACCACTTTTTATGGTGATAATCAGCACACTGTTTCTATTTGGTAATTATTCGGTTTATTCTATGGAAACCTTTCTGATGACAAGAAGTAGACAGGGCAAGGCGTCTCTTGGCAGTTTTGCCTTACCACTTGGCTTTTATCTGATGATGCTTCTTTCTGAGAAACTGGATAAACAGGGAAAGGGGCAGAAAAAAGACCGGGTGCTTCTTTATGTTTTATTGGCTTGTAATGGTTTGGTCGCAGCCTTATTTACGACTCTTGGAAACTTCATCTATCCTTGTATGATTGGGGTTTGTAGTTTATGTATTTGTTTTCGTAAAAAAGAGTGGAAGAAACTGTTTCCTATGGCACTTACTTGTGTGCCAAGTATAGTGATGGCAGGGTTATATTTTTTAATTAGGTAATGGAGAATTTGATGGAAGTTGCAATTTCATTATGGAAAGAATATAGTGGTCAAGGTATGATTGTAGCACTGTTTCTGGTGGCGGTTGTGTATTTATGGTTTGCAGAAACGGATAGGGAAAAACGTAGACTTTTTGTTTGGTTTCCGATAGCAATGTTGCTTTTGTTCTTTTGTCCGCTGGTGGTCTATTTTATGGAACATCTGGCAGAGGAGGATATTTATTGGCGAATGTTATGGAGTATTCCGATGCTTTCAGTGATTGCCTATACAGCTATAAAATTGATACGAAATTTAGAGGGAGTAAAAAGATATCTGGCAATCCTTGGAGTTTTGCTTATGATAGGAGTATCGGGTAATTACTTGTACGATAATCCGGGGTTTATGAAAGCGGAAAATCCGGAGCATATGCCACAGACAGTGGTAGATATTTGCGATACAATCATTGTGGAAGGCAGAGAAGTAAAAGCTGCTTTTCCGGCAGAACTATTGATGTATGTTACGCAATATACGTCATTGGTGCATATGCCTTATGGGCGAGAAATGTTTTTAAGTGCAGATGGCACGGTTGCTTGGAATACGCTATACGATACTATGGAATGTCTTATGTCAGACACGATTGACACGAAGGTTCTGGCATCAGAGCTTAGAAACAGAGGGTGCCATTACGTTGTTTTAAGGGAAGATGCACCTCTTACAGATAGCTTAGAAAAAGAAGATTTTATAGAATATGCCTCAATCGATAGCTATGTAATCTATATGGATAAATTAAATGACCCACACTTTTAAAGTGCGGGTCATTTTAATCTACATCCATAAAATTATCTACTTTTATTTTTCTAACAATTCATAATATCTGTTCCAGGTTTTTTCAAAGATTTCACTAAATCTTTGGGCAACCGCCTTTCGTCCTTCCAGATTCAAGTGTACATTATCAGTTAAATACATATCAGCGTTATCACAGTTTACTGTGCCATATATATTATCAATAAAAGTAATTTCAACTACCTGACATAAGTTTAACTGTGTGATAGCATAGGCAGATAAGGATTCGCCTTCTACCTTGATAATGTCACTACTTTCGTATTCGCCATCTTCATTAATGGCATAAGCATAAGTTGGTGACATAACAATAATTTGAATGTGTGGATATAAATCCTGAATCATTTCAATACCGGCAAACATATTTCCACAAAACGTTAGAGGATTGGTAAGGTTGTCCGAAGTTTCCTTAATTCTGCCTTCTAAATAATCTGTGGCATCATACATAAGAACAATGGTATCAACAGTATTCATATCGAGTGCATACAAATAATCCACCACTTCATCACCAATTTCAGAGGTACCTCTGGCCAAATTATTGTATTTTGTATATACCTTTTCACTTTTTAAGGTTGCAATCGTTGTGAGCCAGTAGAATGTATAATAGTCCATTGGGTCTTCCACATTAATTCCCGGGCTACGCATAGCCATATAAGAATCAGGAATGGAAACGTTGATAATTTCGGCACCAGTTTCCTTGGCAATTAAATTACACAAGTTATTTTCCGAATCTCTATCATCTGCGAATGGAGCATTACCAAAGCAGAGAACTTTTTTTGTTTCGTTTGGAGTGTGCTCTCCTAAAAGATCCGGAGTCATATAATAGACTCTATCCAACACTTCTATATCGTAACCTTCTTCCACTTCATCGCGGTTGTAAGTGGAATCTTCACCTTTTGCCCATTTGGCAATAAATACGCCGATTAGCACAATACAAAGCAAAATAAAGCATGGAATAATTATATGTGGATTTAACTTTTTAAGAAAAGCGATTACTTTCTTCATAGCGTCTCCTAACATGGTTTTGATGTTTTGTAATAATTCCTTAACATTTTACTATTTGTGTTTTATTTTGTCTAGTTCGGCATAAATAATTCATAAAACTTTAATTTTTTGTTCTTGAAACCATTTGCTGTATTTTAACATTCGATAGGTAGTAGATAATTCGTTTAGTCCATCTTCAGTACTTAATTTTTGAAGAAATAATTCTCTGTCGTGTTTATCCATTTCCACATAGGATAAATAGGAGAGTTTTAATTCAGTCAAAACATTTTCGCAGCCAGGACACACAAGCTTGTGTCCGTTTAGCATATGTATACGTCGGCAATTTTTGCAATAGTGCATATACATCATAGAATTTTCCTGCTTTCCTATTTGTTTTTGTTTGTAGAAATATTGTTTCATCTTTGCCAGAAATTGTCAAAAACTTTTGCTCTTTGAATTTTGACAAAAAACGCCATATTCGGCAAATATTGACAAGTCATAGAAATGGCTTAATTTTCTTGAAAGATATTCTTTACAATGATATAATATTACAGAATTATGAAACGAAAGGAGTTTACATAAGTTGAGTAAGGAAATAAATAATATAAATCTAGATGATGATTTAGAGATTATGGATTTAGATGATGAGGATATTGTCTATGAAGACATAGATGGAGATACAGAAGGATTTGAGGAAGAAGCTTTTGAGGAAGAAGCTTTTGAAGAAGAAGCTTTCGAGGAAGAAACGTTAGAAGAAGTATGCGAGGACGAAGTCTGTGAAGGTGAAGTCTACGAAAGCGAAGAATATGCAGAAGGTGAGTATGCAGACGATGTCGAAGAAATGGCTGAGGAAGATTTGGATAGCCAGGATTTTGCTGAGGAATATGATGATTCAGACGAAGCCTTTGGTAGCGTATTTGCTTCAAAAGGCCAAAAGAATAAGAAAAAGAAGGAAAATGACGACAAGGAAGACAAGCCTGGCTTTTTAGACCGTTTTATACATATGGATACAATGGACAAGGTGATTATGTCATTAGGTTGTCTGGTATTAGCCCTTGCGATTGTGGCAGTCAGTGAGTTTGCCTCTTACAAGATGTCAGATGGACAAGTAATGGCTTTTTCAGATATGGGTAATGAAATTGATAAGATTTCATTAATTGGTGAAAGTGGTCTTTTGGCAGTAACGGATGCTACGGTAGCTAAAATAGACGCATTGAATGAGAATGCAGACGAAGATGATGAGGAAGATGACGAGGAAGAAGATGTGAACGCTTCCGTAGTGGTTCAAATGAACTTTACTTCCATTCAAAAAGATTTAAAAATCAAATTTACAAATAAAAAGTCAGGCAAATTGATTGCCGGAATTCCATTTGAAGTAGAATTGGTTACACCATCAGGCAAGACGCTAAATTGGAGCGATGATGATAAAGATGGTATTATTTATCACAAAGATATCGAAGCTGGTGAGTATCAGGTAACGCTAAAAGCGTTAGAAGGCGAAATTTACGAAAAATACATATTAGATACAACCACTCAAAAAGCTACTGTAAAAAAGGAAATTGCATATACTAAGATTGATGTAAGCGATGAAATTTTGGACGAATCTGAAATTGATGCATCAAAGGAAGATACCAAACTTTCTAACCCGGTTGAATCTGCATTGACAGATACAGTTGCCTGGGTAGCAACAGAAAAGGTTTCAGCAGGAAAAGGGTATGTAGAGATTGAAAAAAGCAATATTGTTGCACCAAGCACAACGGCAAGATTAACTTCTTATGCTTCCAGTGGAATTATGATGGTGAACTTGTCTTCACAGACTTTGGATACAACAGTTACAATGAATCAGCCTTCGGCAACGGTTGAACAAGGAAAAACTGTAACGTTAAGTGCAACAGCGACAGATGAAGCTGCACTTACTTGGTCCTCTAATAAACCAGAGGTAGCAACCGTAGATGCGAATGGTGTAGTGACAGGTGTGAGTGAAGGAAGTGCAACGATTACGGCTACAGGAACAAATGGTTCTTTTGCAACCTGGACGGTAACTGTTACTGCTGCGTCAGTAACCATTTCTATTAGCCCGGCGTCACAAGAAGTAGAGGTGGGAAAAACCGTTACTTTCACAGCTACTTGTCAGGAAACAGTTACCTGGTCCTCTAATAAACCAGAGGTAGCAACCGTAGATACGAATGGTGTAGTGACAGGTAAAGCAGCAGGAGATGCCACAATAACGGCAACAAGTACAAGCGGTGCTACTGCCAGTGCATCTATTACTGTAAAAGCAGCCAGCGTGACAACTTCGATTACTTTAGATAAAACGGAAACAAGTATAGCCACTGGCGAGAGTGTTACCATAAAGGCAACTACAACACCTTCTGAAAACGTAACAGTCACTTGGAAATCTTCGGATCCGACGATTGCCACAGTAGAAAACGGAAAAATTACAGGTGTGGCGGCAGGAAGTGCCACAATTACAGCAACTTTGACAAATGGTACGGAAACAAAAGAAGCCACTTGTAAAGTAACCGTTACCAAGGCGGCCAGAAAAGTTACCTTAGATGCCTCAAAGCTTTCTATGGCAGTAGGAGGCACAAAAACATTAAAAGCAACCGTAGAAGGTTATACGGACTTATCAGGTGGTAAGGTAACCTGGAAATCTTCAGATACTTCTCTTGCCACAGTAGATGAAAAAGGTTTGATTACAGCACTGAAGACTGGTACAGTGACGATTACAGCCACGAACACGGAAAATGGCGAAAAGGTAGAAGCTACCTGCACCGTAACAATTACTTCCGCAGTAACCTTGAAAACTAAAAATAATGAAGATGTTTATGTATTAAAAAATAATACCTATGTAAAAGCAACTGCAGCAGATTATGCAAAAGCAGATACAAAATTCTATATTTACACAGAAACTTATAAATATCTTGGATGGTGGACGATTGACGGAAAGACCTATTATTATGGTCCTGACTACAAGAAAGTAACTGGCGAACAGGTTATTATGGGTGCAAAATATGTATTTGATTCAAATGGTGTTTTGACAAGTAGTAATGGTACAATGGGTATTGATGTTTCTAAATGGAATGGAACGATTGATTGGAATGCGGTAAAAGCATCTGGTATATCCTACGTTATTATTCGCTGTGGTTATCGAGGTTCTTCACTTGGTTCGCTGATTGAAGACCCGAAATTTAAGACAAACATTAAGGGTGCGACGTCAGCAGGCTTGAAAGTCGGCGTATACTTCTTCTCACAGGCGATAGATGAAATTGAAGCGGTTCAGGAAGCTTCTATGGTCTTAAGCTTAATTGAAGGTTATAAGATTTCTTATCCGATTTTCATTGACGTAGAAGCGGCCAATAATGGACGAGCAAATAACATTAGTAAAGATATGAGAACGAAAGTATGTAAGGCGTTCTGTCAGACCATTCAAAATGCAGGTTATACAGCAGGTGTTTATGCCAATAAAGACTGGTTGACTAATAAAATTGACACTTCACAGCTTGGCAGCTACAAAATCTGGTTAGCCCAGTATGCAACAAAGCCAACTTATACAGGCAGATACGAAATTTGGCAGTACAAAGACACAGGAAGTGTTCCGGGTATTAGCGGACACGTAGACTTGAACTTAAGTTATTTAGGCTATTAAGAGAAAATAGAAAGATAGAAATGGCTATCTTACAGTATGGAGGAAATATGAGAACCTATTTAGTAACAGGCGGAGCAGGTTTTATCGGCTCAAACTACATTCACTATATGTTTGAAAAATATGGGAATGAAATCAGAATTATCAATGTGGATTTACTGACTTATGCAGGAAACTTGGAAAACTTAAAAGATATTGAAAATCGCGAAAATTATACTTTTATTCGTGCGGATATCACAGATAAGGCAGCCATTTCCAAAATCTTTGAAGAAAATGATATTGACAGAGTGGTACATTTTGCAGCAGAAAGTCACGTAGACAGAAGTATCCGTAACCCAGAAGTTTTTGTGAATACAAACGTAATGGGTACAGCGGTTATGCTGAACTGTGCAAAGGCAGCTTGGGAACTTCCAGATGGAAGTTATAAAGAAGGAAAAAAATTCCTCCACGTATCCACAGATGAGGTATATGGCTCTTTGGAAGATGATGGAACCTATTTTTATGAGACAACTCCATATGCACCCCATAGCCCATATTCCGCAAGTAAAGCAAGTTCGGATATGCTGGTAAAAGCTTATATGGATACTTATAAGTTCCCGGCTAATATTACTAACTGTTCCAACAACTATGGACCATATCAGTTCCCTGAAAAACTGATTCCTCTGATTATCAACAATGCTTTGCAAGGTAAAAAATTACCGGTTTACGGCGATGGTAAGAACGTAAGAGACTGGTTATATGTTATGGACCACGCAAAAGCCATTGATATGGTACAGGAAAAAGGAAGACTTTTTGAAACCTACAACGTGGGTGGACACAATGAAAAACAGAATATTGAAATTATCAATATTATTTTGGAAACACTTCAGGAGATGCTTCCGGATGATGACCCAAGAAAACAGCTTGTAAGCAAAGATTTAATTACTTACGTGGAAGACAGAAAGGGTCACGACAGAAGATATGCCATTGCACCGGATAAAATCAAAGCTGAAATTGGCTGGGAACCGGAAACAATGTTTAAGGAAGGTATCAAACTCACAATTAAATGGTTTTTCGAGAATGAAGAATGGATGAAAAATGTAACCAGTGGGGATTACCAGAAGTATTACGAAGAAATGTATAAAGCATAATAATAACGAACACAAAAAGAAGGGTTACCTTAAAAAATAGGTAAGTCTTCTTTCGTGCGTATTTAGAACCATAAAAAAACAGGAGAAAAAAGTATGAAAGGTATTATTTTAGCAGGGGGTTCGGGTACAAGATTGTATCCTTTAACAAAGGCGATTTCTAAACAGATTATGCCAGTATATGACAAACCAATGATTTATTATCCATTATCCATTTTGATGTTGGCAGGCATTCGAGAAATTTTAATTATTTCTACTCCAAGAGATTTGCCAACCTTCCAAGAATTATTCGGAGACGGTTCAAAATTAGGACTGAAAATGGAATATGCAATTCAAGAAACTCCAAGAGGACTTGCAGATGCTTTTATTATTGGAGCAGATTTCATTGGTGATGACAGTGTAGCACTGATTTTAGGAGACAATATTTTCTATGGTCAGAGCTTTTCAAAGGTATTAAAACAGGTTGCTTCCAGAGACAAAGGAGCTACCATTTTTGGATATTATGTAAGAGACCCAAGAGAATATGGAGTAGTTGAATTTGATGAAAATGGCATGGCGATTTCGATTGAAGAAAAACCGGAACATCCAAAGAGTAATTACGCAGTACCGGGCCTTTATTTTTATGACAATGAGGTAGTGGAAATTGCAAAAAATGTAAAGCCATCAGCTCGTGGTGAAATCGAAATTACAAGTATCAATAATGAATATTTAAGCCGTGGTACCCTTCACGTAGAGACCCTCGGTAGAGGTTTTGCGTGGTTAGATACCGGAAATCATGATGCACTTTTAGAGGCAGCAGATTTTGTGGCAGCATTTCAGAAGCGACAGGGACTCTACATTTCCTGCATCGAAGAAATTGCGTATAAACGTGGATTTATTACAAAAGAGCAGTTGTTAGAACTGGCAGAGCCACTGATGAAAACTGCTTATGGACAATATTTGGTAGAGGTTGCAAATGGACTCTAAACTTAGGAAAAATGCCATAATTTTTGTAACAATGGCAATATTTTGTATCGCCAGCATTGTAGTAATTGCAAACTGGGAAAACCTTTTTGGAAGTAGAAAAAGTGTTAACACCTTACAGGATACCACTGATACCCAAAACGCAAATGAAACAGGTCAGATAGGAGATGATTTAAAAGGATTTCTGTCTGATGATACTTTTTTTGATGAAAAAAAGAATGTCTTTGACCTGGAGTATTATTATCAAATGGACAAATTGTCCATGATTGTTACTTCCGTGGAAAAAGATTTGCGTATTCAGGTGGTGGATATCTTAGGTAATCTGGTTACAGGAGAAAGTCTCTATGTAACTGTGGAAGATGTGGGGGAATATAAGGATTTAGACCAGGACGGAATTATTTACATTGCTGATTTAAAAGCAGGAGAATATAATGTTTCCTTAAATGAATTGGAAGGTTATTCTGTGCCGGAAAACAGCACGAAAATTCGTGTAAAAGAACAGGTAGAATATGTACCTATTGATGATATCTCTCTGCTCATTAAGACAGAGGAAGAAATCAATGCATTGGAAGAAGATTCCAGAGAAAATGGTGCCTTAGATGATTCCGACAATACAGAAATTAAAAAGCATCATACCACAGATACTACCTGTCAGCTGGGGATTGACGTATCTAAGTGGAATGGAGACATTGACTGGGATAAAGTGAAGGCTGACGGCATTGAATTTGTTATGATTCGCTGTGGATATAGAGGGTCTGTTACAGGAGCTTTGGTAGAAGACCCGTATTTTATGAAGAATATCCGTGGAGCGAAAGCCGCAGGATTAAAAGTAGGTGTTTATTTCTTTACCCAGGCTACCAATGAAGTGGAAGCCGTAGAAGAAGCCAGTATGGTTATTGCCCTGTGCGATGGCTTTGAATTGGATTTTCCGGTTGTCATTGATTCAGAAGGTGCCGGAGGAAATGGCAGAGCAGATTCTTTGGATATTGCTACAAGAACAAAAGTATGTAAAGCCTTTTGCGAAACCATTGAAAATGCAGGCTATGAAGCAGGTGTTTATGCAAGTAGAAGTTGGTATAATCAGAATTTAGAAGTAAGTGAACTAGATGATTATAAAATCTGGCTGGCGGAATATCGTAGTACACCACTTTACAGCGGCTATTATGATATGTGGCAGTACACTTCAAAAGGCAGTGTAGACGGCATCGAAGGAAATGTCGATTTGAACATTAGCTATATGGGAAATTAGGGATTGATAAAGGAGATATAAAATGGGAAAGATAACTGTAACCACAACAGAAATTGAAGGATTAAAAGTCATTACTCCGGCTGTTTTTGGAGATGAACGTGGATATTTTATGGAAACTTACAATTACAATGATTTTAAGGAAGCGGGAATACCAGACGTATTCGTGCAGGACAACCAGTCTGCTTCCAAAAAAGGCGTTTTAAGAGGACTTCATTTTCAGAAAGATTATCCTCAGGGAAAATTAGTCCGAGTGGTAAAGGGAGAAGTATTTGATGTGGCAGTAGACTTAAGAAAGGATTCTGCTACCTTTGGAAAATGGCACGGAGAAATTTTATCTGCAGAAAATAAGAAACAGTTTTTTGTTCCAAAGGGATTTGCACATGGTTTTGTAGTGTTATCCGACTATGCAGAATTTTGTTACAAATGTACTGACTTTTATCATCCAAATGATGAAGGTGGTTTGCTTTGGAATGACCCTGAAATTGGTATCGAATGGCCTATACCAGAAGATATGGAATTAACCTTGTCTGAAAAAGATAAAAACTGGAAAGGTATTAGCGATTACATAAAGAATCAGGGAAAATAGGCACCTTTTCGTGCCATATTGGAGATAGATATGGAAAAAACAAAAAAGATAAATCCCATTGGACTTGTTTCTGAATTGTGGCAGAGTCGCCAACTGATTTGGAAATTGGCTGCCAATGATTTCAAAAAAAGATATGCAGGCTCATACCTTGGAAAAATCTGGGCGTTTGTGCAGCCTGTGGTAACAGTACTTATGTACTGGATTGTGTTTGATAAGGTATTTCAAACGAGAGCACAGCTAGTTGCCAGTGGTGTAGAAGTTCCTTATGTACTTTATTTGACAGCAGGACTTGTGCCCTGGTTCTTCTTTTCGGAAGCATTAACAGGTGGAACCAGTGCTTTGTTAGAGTATACTTACCTGGTAAAAAAGGTCGTATTTAAAATTAGCATTTTGCCATTGATTAAGGTCATTGCGGCATCCTTTACCCACGTATTTTTTGCAGCAGTATTACTTTTAATTGCCACAGGCTATGGCTATTATCCTACTTGGTATACGTTACAGGTTATTTACTATACCATATGTCTGTTCGTTTTGGTGCTTGGTATTTGCTTTATGACCAGTGCAGTGGTGGTATTTTTCAAAGATTTACAACAGATTATTGGCATTGGTCTGCAGCTTGGCATGTGGGCTACCCCAATTTTATGGGATATTAATATGTTGAGTCCTACGATGCAAAAGGTAATGAGTATCAATCCTTTGGTGTATGTAGTAGAGGGATATCGTAATAGTGTTTATGGAAGCCAGTGGTTTTTTGAAGATGTATCGGGAACCATTTATTTCTGGGTATTTACCATATTGTTATTCGTATTAGGTACTTTTATTTTCAAAAGATTAAAGGTTCATTTTGCAGATGTATTATAGGAGTAAAATATGAGCGAAAATCAAGTAGCTATTTGTGTGGAAAACGTAGATAAAGTTTATAAACTTTATGAGAAACCTTCTGACCGCTTAAAAGAGGCGTTCAGTTTGTCAAAAAAGAAAAAATATAAAGAAAAATATGCCTTAAATAATGTTAGTATGAAGGTGTTTCAGGGCGAAACCGTAGGAATTATTGGAACAAATGGTTCCGGGAAATCGACCATTTTAAAGATGATAACAGGGGTTTTGAATGCGACCAAGGGTAGTATCACTGTAAATGGTAGAATTTCGGCCCTTTTAGAGCTTGGTGCAGGCTTTAATATGGAATATAACGGCATTGAAAATATTTATTTGAATGGAACAATGATGGGCTTTTCCAAAAAAGAAATTGATGAAAAAATGGAAAGCATTTTAAGTTTTGCGGACATTGGAGATTATGTTTATCAGCCTTGTAAAACCTATTCTTCCGGTATGTTTGTACGACTGGCTTTTGCAGTGGCAATTAACATTGACCCGGAAATTCTCATTGTGGACGAGGCCTTGTCGGTAGGTGACGTCTTTTTTCAGGCGAAATGCTATCAAAAATTTGATGAATTCAAAAAACTTGGAAAAACCATTTTATTTGTAAGCCACGATTTAAGCAGTATTAGTAAATATTGTGATAGAGTTATTTTGCTAAATCAGGGTGAAAAATTGGGCGAAGGAACTCCAAAAGAGATGATTGACGCCTATAAAAGAGTTTTAGTAGGACAATACAAGGAAGAAGATTTTAAAGAGGGCGAAACTCCTTCGGAAGCTATCAATCCAAACCTTTTAGAGTATGGTGATAAAGCCGCTGTTATTGAAAAATATAGCATTACAGATGAAAATGATGTAACAACTACGGCGGTGGTAAAAGGGAGCCGTTTCACTATTCATATGGACGTTAACTTTCACGAAGATATTACTGCTCCCATTTTTGCTTTTTCCATTAAGAACATAAAGGGAACAGAGATTACAGGCACAAATACAATGTATGAGAAAGCCTTTTTAGAACCAGTAGCTAAGGGCGAGAGAAAGCAAATTACCTTTACCCAGGAAATGAATTTGCAAGGTGGAGAATACTTATTATCTCTTGGTGTAACAGGATTTGATGGCAGTGATTTTCAAGTATATCACAGACTTTACGATGTAATGAATCTTACGGTAATTTCGGATAAAGATACCGTAGGTTTTTATGATATGAATTCTGTGATTGAAGTAAAATAATTAGATGAGGAAACGATATGTCTGAAGAAAAGACTTTAGAGAAAATTGGTAAAATTACATTAGATTTAAAACATTACGAAGGAACGGACGTTTATACGGACGGAGATGTGGAAGACGAACTTTTAAATATTGCAAGAGATTTGTCACCGGTAGAATTTCCGAAGGTAATCGAAGAAAGAGGCAGTTGGCCTATTTTATATCATTTGTCAGCCCTTCGTGAAAACATTGTAGAGTGGCTTCCAATCAAGAAGACAGATAAAGTATTGGAAGTAGGCTCAGGCTGTGGTGCGATTACTGGGGCATTTGCCAGAAAGGCAAATAGCGTAACCTGTGTGGATTTATCCAAAAAACGTAGCACGATTAATGCTTACAGAAATGCAGACTATGACAATGTTACCATACATGTAGGAAATTTTAAGGACATTGAACCGGATTTAGATACCGATTATGACTACGTATGTTTAATCGGCGTGTTTGAGTACGGACAAGGCTATATGGGGTCAGAAAAACCATATCATGATTTTTTAAATATCCTAAAAAAACACGTTAAAAAAGGTGGCAGACTGGTGATTGCCATTGAAAACAAATTTGGTCTTAAGTATTTTGCAGGCTGTAAAGAAGACCATGTGGCAAGTTATTTTGCAGGAATTGAAAATTATGCATCTGGCGGAGGGGTTCGAACCTTTACGCGAAATGGTCTGGAAAAGATTATGAAAGAATGTGGTGTAACAGAATATCATTTTTATTATCCATATCCGGATTATAAATTCCCAACAACAATTTTTTCGGACAAACACCTGCCAAAAAAAGGAGAATTGTCAAATAATCTCCGTAATTTTGATATGGATAGAATGTTACTCTTTGATGAAAAAAATGCTTTTGATGGTATTATTGAAGATGACTTATTTTGGCTCTATTCTAACTCCTATATGGTAGTGATTGGGGAAGATGTAGCACCGGAATATGCCAGATTTAGTAATGATAGAGCAGAAGAATTTGCGATTAAAACCGTTATTGAAATGGTTGATGGCAAAAAAGTGGTACGGAAATATCCCATTAGCAAAGCTGCTTATTCGCATATTTTATCGATGCAGACTTCCTATAAAAAGCTGTGTGAAAAATATGAGGGAAGCAATTTAAAAATAAACCACTGTGAAATCGAATATATAGGCGATATGCCGGTAGCAACCTTTGAATATGTTGAGGGCGTTATGCTTTCCGAACTGTTAGATGCCTGTCTTGAAAAAGAAGATAAGGAAGGATTTTTAGAACTGTTTCGTAAGTATCTTGAGAAAATTTCTTATAATGAAACGGCCAAGGTGTCGGATTACGACTTGATTTTCTCCAACATTTTAGTAAGAGGCGAAGATTGGACAGTTATCGATTATGAATGGACCTTTGACAGAGAGTATCCTGCAAGAGAGCTGGCTTTCAGAGCCTTATATTGCTACTTATTAGAAAGCGAAAGTCGTAACAAATGCGATATGGACGAATTGTTGAAGCTTTTAAAAATCACAGAAAAAGACAGTGAAGAATTAAGAAATGGAGAACTTTCTTTTCAGAAATGGGTAACGAAAAAACGTATGTCTATGTCTGAAATGCGAGATAAAATCGGTTATAAGATGATTTCTCCACAAAAATATATTGAAGAAAACAAAGAATCAGAACACATCGAAAGAGTACAGATATATGAAAATAAAGGACAAGGTTATAGTGAGGACACCTCTTATTTCTTAAAAGATGTCTTCCCGTCCAAAAATCACATTGAGATGGAGATTTCTTTTGATGGTAATGTGATAGATTTGCGAGTGGATCCGATTATGGACGCCTGTGTTGTCATAGTAAAAGAGCTTACAGTAAATGGCTATCCATTGCCGGATTATAGTAAAAAATATATTGAAGCAAACGGAAGAAGTTTAAAAGGGGATACCCTGGGATTTGTTTTCCCAACGAAAGACCCCAATATCAATCTTCATGTAAGTAATTTGGCATTAAAAGGCGAAAATACCTTACGTTGTGTAATGGAATTTGCCAGAATGTCAGAAGAAATCGGCACAAATCTGGCCCAGTCTGTGAAAAAGATTTTTTAGCCATAAAACACGGAAATTAGGGAGAAGGCTTTATGCAACTAAAAAATGTAGTCAAAAAGATTTTGCACAAAAATCTTGTAAGAAAATATGAGAAAAAATTGCATAAAGAAAAGATTTCTTACGAAACCTACATTACCAAACTGGAGTGGAATTTTGTAATGGAAATGGAACTTCGTGAAGGGTATCTGGAAAATAAAGTTCAGGTGGTTTGCTATCCGGAGTTAGATGTCTCCTTTGACTTGGGTGATATACAGGCGGAATATGTACTATTTTACGCAATGGATGGCAAGTATTCCGAATTTGCCAAAAGGGCTATCTGGTATTACTTTGAAGGCAATCGTGAAATTGATTTTGTCTATGGGGACGAAGATTCTATGGACCATACAGGAAGGCGTTATAATCCATACTTTAAGCCAGACTGGTCTCCAACAGAATATGAGGACAGTTTCTATGTATATGGTATGTTTGCTATAAGAAAAAGTGCTCTGAAAGAGGAGGATTTTCTGCGTACGGGAAACTGGTTGAGAAATCTGGTGCATTTGTGTGATAACGTGGTAAAACGAAGTGGTGGAATGGAACAAAGACGAGTAGGAAATCTAAAAATCGGCCATTTACCTTATGTGCTTTTCCACAGAATGAATCAAACGAAACGAACAAACTGGAAAACAGAAATTGAAAACTTAAAGGTGCTTGAAGAGAAGACGAAAACTGAGCAGACAGAGAATCTGGTATCCGTAGTGATTTTATCAAAAAATAACTACCCGGTTCTTAGAGCCAATCTGGAATTACTTTTTGCAAAAGAAAAGAAGACACCTTATGAAATTGTGGTGGTAGATAATGGAAGCGAAGAAGAAACGAGGGAACTATTAGAATCTTATTGTAAGAAGCATAAGATTACTTATCTTTATGAGCCTTGTGATTTCAATTTTTCTTATCTATGTAATAAAGGTGCAAAAGAGGCAAAGGGCAATTTCTTGTTATTTATGAATGATGACGTAGAGCCTTTTGAAGAAAATTTTATGGAGAAAATGTGTGCCCAGGCTGAAAAAGAGTATGTGGGAGCAGTTGGATGTAAATTATTATACCCAGGTACAACAAAAATTCAGCACGCAGGAATCGTGAATTTGCCCATTGGCCCAATGCACAAATTACAGTTTGAAAGAGATAACGAGAATCTGTATTTTGGAAGAAACAAGAAGAAAATTAACTGCATTGCCGTAACCGCCGCCTGTCTTATGATAGAGAAGGAAAAATTCGTTAAAGTAGGCGGATTTTCGGAAGAACTGGCAGTAGCCTATAATGATGTGGCTCTCGGTTTTTCCTTAGAAAAAGAAGGCTATTACAACGTCTGTTTAAATGATATCTGCTTATATCACCATGAATCTTTATCTAGAGGTAGTGATAGCGGCAGAGAAAAAATGGAAAGACTTTTGAGAGAGCAAAAGAAATTATATGAGCTTTATCCACAGTTTTACGGATACGACCCATATTACAGTAAACGTCTTGCCAGAGATATTGCTACGCAGCGTATGGAAATGAAACTGATACGAAATGAAGAAGCCTGGGTAGAAAAAATGCAGGCAGTTCCGTGGAAGAAAAAGTATGAATTTGAGGAAAATTCAGCTATTTTTGAAACAATAGAATGGATTTTAGAGGAAAATAATGGTATTATGGTTTCCGGTTATACTTTTGTCATCGGAGCAGACAATGCCACCTTTGACAGAGAAATGTATCTTGTACCGGAAAATACGCTTGCAGGTTCCTACAAAATAAAACTGAATCGTCGTCTCAGAATGGACGTAGCAAAAAACGTCAAAGACCAAAAACACGTGGAAATGTGTGGATTTTGTGTCTCTGTGAAAAAGACGGATTTGGAACCTGGAACTTATCTAGTATGCATTGGTGCAAAAGAACATTTTGGCAAAGTGCGACTATGGAAAACGACAAATCGCTGTATTGTGATAGAGTAAGGAAATTGATATGAAAATCGAAGAAAACAATCAGATAAACTATCAAAAAGCTTATGAAAATGAGCATAAAAAATGCACCGATTTATTTCGGAGAATTGCAGATTTAGAGGCGGAAAATGAGGAATTGTCCTACCAGCTTAACCGAATCAGAAATAACAAATTTTTTAAAATGACAAAACCTTTTCGAAAATTTGCTTATTTTGTGTTAAGACAATTTAGACGCTTGAAAAATTGCGGTAACATAAAAGATGTCATCGCAAAAATTAAGAAAAAGAAAAAAGAAAAACAGATTATGCTTCGCTATGGAACGAATAGTTTTCCAAATAAAGAGGAAGCAAAAAGACAGAGAGAGACCGTTTTTGAAAATCCGGTTAAAATCAGTATTTTAGTACCTTTATACAATACACCGAAAAACTTTTTGGTAGAAATGCTGGACTCTGTTGTGAATCAGACATATGAAAATTGGGAATTGTGCTTGGCAGATGGTTCGGACAAGGAACATACTTATGTGGAAGATATTTGCAAAGAATATATGAGCCGTCCGGGTGGAGAGAGAATTGTCTATAAAAAACTTTTGAAAAACGAAGGGATTTCCGGTAATACCAACGCCTGTTATAAAATGGCGACGGGAGAGTACATCGGACTTTTCGACCACGATGATGTATTGCACCCAAGTGTTTTATATGAATATGTGAAGGTGATTAACGAGCAGAATGCGGACTATATCTACTGTGACGAAATTACTTTTAAAAATGGCGATTTGAATAAAATGATTACGATGCATTTTAAACCGGACTATGCCATTGATAACCTTCGTGCCAATAACTATATTTGTCATTTTAGTGTTTTTTCTAGAAATTTGTTGGAAGGAACTGAGTTGTTTCGTACCAAATTTGATGGAAGTCAGGACCATGATATGATATTGCGTCTGACCGATGCGGCAAAGAAAGTTGTTCATGTGCCAAAGGCACTCTATTATTGGCGTAGCCATGCTGGTAGTGTGGCATCAGGTATTGAGGCAAAAACGTATGCCATAAATGCAGCAAAAGGTGCTATTGCAGAACACTTAAGAACCCATGGCTTTGAAAACTTTGAAATTACAAGTACCAGAGCTTTTGAGACGATTTTTAGAATCAGTTATGAAATTATCGGTACACCAAAGGTTTCCATTGTGATTGCCAACAAAGACCACGTGGAAGATTTGGAACGTTGCATTTCTTCTATTTTAGAAAGAACAACTTATTTGAACTATGAAATTATCATTGTTGAAAATAACAGTGAAACCAAAGAGATTTTTGAGTATTACGATAGCCTAGAGGCACATAAAAACATTAAAGTTGTGAAATATGAAGGGGAATTTAATTATTCCGCCATTAATAACCTAGGAGTTAGAAATGCAGAGGGTGAATACATCTTACTGCTAAATAATGATACACAGGTTATTACGATTAACTGGATTGAAGAACTTTTGATGTTCGCTCAGCGTAAAGATGTAGGTGCCGTTGGTGCGAAACTCTATTATGGAGATAAAACTGTGCAGCATGCAGGTGTGGTATTACAGCTTGGGGCTCACAGAACAGCGGGACATATTCATTGTAGACAGGGTAGAGATAGTATTGGCTATATGGGGAAATTATGTTATGCTCAAAATGTATCGGCCGTTACAGCTGCCTGTTTGCTAGTTCGTAAAGAAAAATACGAAGAAGTGGGCGGATTAGATGAGAATTTCAAGGTGGCCTTAAATGACGTAGATTTTTGCTTAAAACTTCGTGAAAAAGGATATTTGAATATCTTTACACCATACAGTGAATTGTATCATTTTGAATCCATTTCAAGAGGTTCTGATTTAGAGGGAGCTAATCTTGCTCGTCTAGATAAGGAAGCTGAAGACTTTAAAACCAAGTGGAAGGAAGTATTGGATAAAGGTGACCCATACTATAATCCAAATTTTTCTTTAGATAACAATGACTATTCTTTAAAAATGAGTTATAATGAGTAATGTTTGAAAAAAAGAGTGGTTAAAGAGGATATTATTTTTAGGAGGTAACATAATGAGTTACATGGAACAATTTAATTTTTGGGTAGAAGACTCTTACTTCGATGAAGAAACAAAAAAAGAACTTCTTGCCATTAAAGACAATGAAAAAGAAATCGAAGACCGTTTTTACAAAGAATTAGAATTTGGTACAGGTGGACTTCGTGGTGTTATCGGTGCAGGTACAAACCGTATGAACATCTACACTGTTAGAAAAGCTACACAGGGTCTTGCTAATTATATCTTAAAACAGGGCGGTAGCGAAAAAGGAATTGCCATTGCATACGATTCAAGACGTATGTCACCTGAATTTGCAGATGAAGCAGCTCTTTGTATGGCAGCTAATGGAATCAAAGCTTACGTTTTTGATGCGTTAAGACCAACACCGGAATTGTCTTTTGCAATTCGTAAATTAGGTTGTATTTCAGGTATTGTTGTAACAGCCAGCCACAACCCACCAGAATACAATGGTTACAAAGTATATTGGGAAGATGGTGCACAGGTTACAGCACCAAAGGATAAAGAAATCATTACAGAAGTTAAAAATGTAACAGATTATCATACTGTAAAAACTATGGATAAAGAAGAAGCTATCAAAGCAGGTCTTTACAACGTGATTGGTAAAGAAATCGATGATGCTTATATGGTAGAACTAAAAAAACAGATTATCCACCCAGAAATCATTGAAGAAGTAGCAAATGATATTAAAATCGTTTATTCCCCATTCAATGGTACAGGTAATGTTCCAGTTAGAAGAATTCTTTCTGAACTTGGATTCAAGAATGTGTATGTAGTAAAAGAACAGGAAATGCCAGACCCGAACTTTACTACTTTGGAATATCCAAATCCAGAAGACCCAAAAGCTTTTACTTTGGCTCTTAAATTAGCAAAAGAAGTTGATGCAGACGTTGTGCTTGCAACAGACCCAGATGCTGACCGTCTTGGTATTTATGCAAAAGATACAAAAACAGGCGAATATGTTTCCTTTACAGGAAATATGTCAGGTATGTTAATTGCGGAATACATCTTACGTGAAAGATGTGCCACAAAGACTATGCCTGAAAATCCTGCACTTGTTAAAACAATCGTTACAACAAACTTAGCAGACCAGATGACAAAAGAATATGGCGTAAAACTTATCGAAGTATTAACAGGATTTAAGTTCATTGGCGAACAGATTAAATTATTTGAACAGACAGGCTCTAATAACTATGTATTCGGTTTGGAAGAAAGTTATGGTTGTCTCGCCGGTACACACGCAAGAGATAAAGACGCTGTTGTAGCTGTTATGTGTCTTTGTGAAGTGGCTGCTTGGTGCAAAAAACAGGGCATCACACTTTGGGACCAGATGATTAACTTATATGAAAAATATGGTTATTTCAAAGAAGACCAATATGCAATTACTTTAAAGGGTATTGAAGGCTCTAAACAGATTGAAGAAATGATGAACAAGCTCCGTCAAAACCCACCAAAACAGTTTGGTGACTTGAAAGTTGTAGAATTCCGTGATTACAAATCTGGTAAAACTATTAACAATGAAACTGGTGTGGAAGGCAGCACAAATCTTCCTGAATCAAACGTATTATACTTCGATTTAACAAACGATTCATGGTGCTGTGCTCGTCCATCAGGTACAGAACCAAAAATCAAATTCTATATGGGCGTGAAAGGTGAAAACTTAGAAGACGCTGCCAAGAAAGTAGAAAAATTGACAGAAGACTTAAAAGCTCAGATTTAATTGTAAATAAAAACAAAAAATGTATTAGGCAGTCGTCCAGATTCTGGGCGACTGCTTGGTATAAGAAGGGAATTTCGGTAAATGTCTTTAAAAAGTAATATCACAAAAGCAATACGATATTTGAAGAAAAATGGCATAAGACATACAGTATACGCGGGCGTGGAACGGGTCTTTTTCCCATATTATAAAGACTATACCTATCTTTCGCCCTCTAAGGAAGAACTAATAAAACAAAGAAAGACAAAATTTTCCCAGAATAGATTATTTAGTATTGTTGTTCCCACCTATGAGACAAAGGAAGCCCATTTAAAAGAAATGATAGAGTCTGTTTTAATGCAGAGCTATGAAAACTTTGAATTGATTCTAGCAGATGCCAGTCAGTCAGATACGGTTGAAAAGGTCGTAAAACTATATCAGGACACTAGAATTGTATACAAAAAACTTGATGAGAATTTGGGCATTTCTGATAATACCAACGTCGGAATTTGTCTGGCAAAAGGGGACTATATTGGTCTTTTGGACCATGATGATTTATTAACCTATGATGCACTTTATGAAGTTATGTGCAAAATTGAAGAAGAAAAAAAATCCGGAAAAGATGCAATGATTATTTTTTCCGATGAAGATAAATGTAATGAAGATGGAAGTTACTTTTTTGAACCCCATTTTAAGATGGATTATAATAAAGAACTTCTTTTTACCAACAACTATATTTGCCATTTCCTTGTAACTAAGGCAGAGCTTATGAAGGAACTAATGCTCAGGCAGGAATTTGATGGAGCTCAGGACTTTGACTTTATTTTAAGAGCAACAGCCTGTATAAATCGCCAGATTAGTGAAGGAAAACAGGTGACTATCAGTCATATTTCCAAAGTACTTTATCACTGGCGTTGTCACGAAAATTCCACAGCCGAAAATCCGGAAAGCAAGATGTATGCCTATGAAGCCGGAAAAAGAGCTACTTGTTGGGCGATGAAGCAAGAAGGCAGAAACGTAGAAATGACCCACGAAAAGCACCTGGGATTTTATCGTGCCAAGGTGGAAACGAAAGAGAACTTATTCAAAGAAAATAAAAAACTTGCCTGTATTGGCGGTGCAATCTATCAAAAAGGAAAGATAGTAGGGGGGGCAATGACCCGTGATGGTGAAGTGACATATGCCGGTTTACATAAAGGGTTTAGCGGCTATATGAATCGGGCCAATCTAATGCAAAATGCAGAGGCTTTGGACCTACGAAATATCATTGTCAGAGAAGAATTGCAGAGTGTTTTTGAAGAAATTACACAGTTACCTTATGTAAAAAAAAGTCAAAAGGACAACATTTTTGATTACAAAAAGGCATTAAAAGAAGCAGGAAAAAAAGAACCAGTGGATTTTCCAGCACTTTCTTTGGTATTTTGTGAGAAACTGAAAAAAATGGGATATGAAATAATCTATTGGGAAACCTAAAGGAGTAGAGTATGACAAAAAACAGTACCGCAAAAAGTACGGTTATCATACCAAATTATAATGGAATTGCATATATAGAAGACTGCCTTGCATCACTTCTTGCAAAAAATGAGGGGAGGCCATTTTCTGTGATTGTTGTGGATAACCATTCCACAGACGGCAGCAAAGAGCTGGTTTTGGAGAAATTTCCGCAGGTAAAATTGATTGCCTTTGAAGAAAATACCGGATTTTGCAAAGCTGTAAATGCAGGAATTCTTGCATCAGACACAGACTACGTGATTTTATTAAATAATGATACCACAGTAGAAGAAGGTTTTATAACTTCCTTGGAGAAGGCGATAGAAAAATATCCCCGTGCATTTTCCGTTGGGGCGAAAATGGTGGATATGAAAAACCCGCAACTTTTAGATGATGCAGGGGATTTTTACTGTGCACTTGGTTGGGCATTTGCCAGAGGAAAAGGAAAAGCAGCAGACAAATATACGAAGGAAACGGAAGTTTTTTCTGCCTGTGCAGGTGCCGCCATCTATAAAAGAGATATTTTTGACAAAATTGGACTTTTTGATGAAACGCACTTTGCCTATTTGGAGGATTTGGATATTGGCTATCGGGCGAAAATCTATGGATATCGCAATTATTTTACACCGGATGCAGTCGTATACCACGCAGGAAGTGCGGCTTCCGGGTCTAAATATAACGAATTTAAAGTGAATCTATCTTCCCAAAATAGTGTCTATGTGATTTATAAAAATATGCCGCTTTTACAACAAATATTAAATGTGCCATTTTTTCTAGTGGGTTATTTGGTGAAATGGTTGTTTTTTGTAAGAAAGCATATGGGAAAGATTTATGCTGTGGGAGTCCTTGCTGGCATACGGAGAAATTATACAAAAGATGCCAGAAATCACAAAATAAAATTTAAAATGTCACATTTTTGTAACTATTTTATGATTCAGTTACAACTGTGGAAAAGCTTGGTTTTACGGTTTTTTTACTAAAATGTTACAAAAGAATTAAGAAGTTCTTAAGAAATAAAAAACAGTTTTGGGTTGTGCTTTTTGTAATAATATTGTAAAATGTTACTTAGTGCATAAGAAGGTGAAATATGATTAAGGACAACCAAAAGTATTTTAATCGAATACAAGTACTCTTAGATGCAGTAATTGTAGTATTTTCATATGTATTAGCGTGGTATTTGAAATTCCGAGTACTTGCAGATGAAATTGGAGTAAGCGTTGTTACAGAGGTCTTTGACGCTGTTCAAGGAAAATTCCAACTTTATGTAGATGTGAATACAGCGATTGGTGCATTGTCAATGAGACAATACTTCAATATGCTTTACTTTATAGTGCCGGGGTATGTGATTTTATATTATATGTTCCATTTGTATACTTCAAAGAGGGATACACGTACCTGGTATGAAATCAGTAGTATTGTTATGTCGAATGTGGTGGGAATCGGCTGTTTTATGGTAGTTCAGTACTTATTAAAACAGATGCACTTTTCCCGAGAAATGCTTTTTCTGTTCGTCGTTTTGAATATACTGTTTATGGTGATTAGCCGAAGTATGATTCATCATATTTTGCGAACCTTGAGAAAAAGAGGATATAACCTAAAGCATATTATTTTAGTGGGATATTCCAGAGCTTGTGAAGAATACATTGATCGTATTATGGCGAATCCTCAGTGGGGATATGTTGTATGCGGGATTTTAGATGATAAAGTACCAAGAGGTACAGTTTATAAGGGAGTAAAGGTTTTAGGAGAGATTGATAATCTTCTGATTATTTTGCCGGAAAATAAAATGGATGAAATTGCCATTACCTTATCTTTGGCGGATTATGACAGACTGGAACAGCTGGTTGACTGGTGTGAAAAGTCTGGTGTGCATACGAAATTTATTCCTGATTATAATAGTTTAATACCAAGTAAACCTTATACAGAAGACATTTTAGGTCTTCCGGTTATCAATATAAGGTATGTACCACTTACGAATACGATTAACTGGTGGTTAAAACGTTTTGTAGATTTTTTTGGAGCTTTGTTTGCGTTGATTATTGCATCACCTGTGATGATAGTTTCAGCTATTGCAATTAAAATGACAAGTACAGGGCCGATTATTTTTAGACAAGAGAGAATTGGTTTACATAATAAACCATTCCAAATGTATAAGTTTCGTTCTATGGTTCAGCAGACAGATGAAGAAGAAAAGAAAGGCTGGACTGTGAAAGATGACCCAAGGGTTACAAAAGTAGGAGCATTCTTAAGAAAGACAAGCTTAGATGAATTGCCCCAGCTTTTTAACATATTAAAGGGTGATATGAGTCTTGTAGGCCCACGCCCTGAAAGACCTCAATACGTGGAAAAATTTAAAGAAGAAATCCCACGTTATATGATCAAGCATCAGGTAAGACCCGGATTAACTGGCTGGGCACAGATACATGGATATCGAGGCGACACGTCTATTCGCAAGAGAGTCGAATATGACATTTATTACATTGAAAACTGGACATTCGGGTTAGATATTAAGATATTGTTTTTAACCTTATTTACCGGTTTCATTAACAAAAATGCTTATTAACAAAGGTTGGGAGAAAGTATGGCAAAAGAACAGACAACTCAGAAAAAAGGAAAAGGCAAAAAAAGTAAGACAAAAACACTCTTACTGATTTTGGAAGTTTTATTGTTGGTTGCAGCAGCATGTATTTTGATAGTTGTTATGAAATTTGAAAAGACAAATACACGTGTGAATATCGATGTAGACGATTTATCCATTCACCCAAATGTTGCCAAAAATGAAACAATGAAGGGCTATCGTAATATTGCACTCTTTGGTGTAGACTCTACGACTGGAGAATTGGAAAAGAAAACTCGAAGCGACACAATTATGATTGCTTCTATCAATGAAGAAACAAAAGAAGTAAGACTTGTTTCCTTGTATCGTGATACCTTCTTAAATTTAGGTAATGATACCTATACAAAATGTAACGCTGCATATCAGAAGGGTGGTCCTGAACAGGCAATCCAGATGTTAAATACAAACCTTGACTTAGATATTGAAGATTTCGTTACAGTAGGTTTCAAAGGCTTAAAAGATGTTGTAGATGCTCTTGGTGGTGTAGAAATCGAAATTACACAGGGTGAAATTTCTCACTTAAATAACTATCAGTATTCTATGGCAGAAGATATGAAAATTGAGTACACACCTGTAAAAGAACCAGGGGTACAGACTTTGAATGGTTTACAGGCAGTTGCTTATTGTCGTATCCGTCAGATTGGTAACGATTTCCAGCGTACAGAAAGACAAAGAACTGTACTTACACAGATTTCAGAAAAAGCAAAAACTATGAGCGTAACACAGCTTAATGAAATTGCAACTACAGCATTTGAAGAAGTATATACTTCCTTAGAATTAGAAGAAATTTTAAGCTTAATTACTGAAATTTCTGAATACGAAATCATTGAAACAACAGGATTCCCACAGATGAATATGTTGACAACCGGTAACATCGGTTCTCATGGTAGCTGTGTTATTCCATTAGATTTGGCATCTAGCGTTTCTTGGTTACACGAATTTTTATTTGAAGAAGAAAATTATGAAGTATCTGAACAGGTACAGAGCAATAGCGATGAAGTAACAAGACGAACAAGTGCATATTTACAATAGTAGCATTAGTAATATCAGCGATGAGGCTCGGAAATTCCGAGCCTTGTTTTACTTTATAAAAAGCACGGAGAAAATTATGATAGATGTAGTGATTCCGGTATATAAGCCGGGAGAAGAACTGGCAGAGCTGCTTCGAAGATTAGAGAGGCAATCTTACAAACTTCATAAAATCATTATTATGAATACTCAAAAAGAGTATTGGGACAATTATGTCATAGAGCATAAAGAGATAGAGAATTATGAAAACCTGGAGATTCATCACGTGGCTAAGGCAGAATACGACCACGGAAATACGAGAAATCAAGGCATTTCTTATTCTAAGGCAGAATATATTCTTCTAATGACTCAAGATGCGACTCCATGTAATGAATTTTTGGTGGAAAAGTTACAAAAAGCTTTTGATAATCCACTTGTGGCAGTTGCCTATGGAAGACAGTTGCCAAGAAAAGATTGCAGGGAAGCAGAAAAATATACCAGAAGTTTTAATTATCCAAAGGAGTCCAGAATCAAAACTGAAAAGGATTTGGAAACTTTGGGCATAAAAGCCTTTTTTTGTTCCAATGTTTGTGCTATGTATAAAAGAGAGGTTTTTGAATCTTTAGGCGGCTTTACAAAGAAGACCATTTTTAATGAAGATATGATTTTTGCAGGTAATGCTATTAAAAGTGGATACGCCATTGCTTATATGGCAGAAGCAGAAGTGATTCATTCGCATAATTATGGTAATATGGAACAGTTTCACAGAAATTTTGACTTGGGGGTATCTCAAAAAGAGCACCCAGAGGTGTTTGAAGGTATTAAGTCGGAGTCAGAGGGCGTTAGGCTGGTGAAAAAGACGGCTGCACATTTGTGGAAAAGTAAACACAAAATGCAGATTTTTCCTATGCTTATACAAAGTGGTTTTAAATGGATAGGATACAGGTTGGGGAAAAATTACACTAAACTTTCTAAAAGCTTTGTGATAAAATGTTCTATGAATAAATCTTATTGGCAATAAATGGAGGATAATACAGTGTGCGGAATTGTAGGATATATTGGATATAGTCAGGCAGCACCTATTATTTTAGACGGATTAGGAAAACTGGAATATAGAGGATATGATTCAGCAGGAATGGCGATTTTTGATGGCGAAAAAATCAATATTCAAAAATCAGTGGGTAGATTGGCAGTTTTGGAAAATTTAACTCACGGTGGAGAGAATATGCCGGGAAACAGCGGTATTGGTCATACCAGATGGGCAACTCACGGAGCTCCAAATGATGTGAATTCTCACCCACATTATAATGCAAAAGAAACCATAGCCGTAGTACACAACGGTATTATAGAAAATTATATCGCGTTAAAGAAAAAGCTGATAGCAAAAGGGTATGAGTTTAAATCAGAGACTGATACAGAAGTAATTGCACATATGCTGGATTACTATTATACCGGCAATCCTTTGGAAACGGTTACAAAGGTTTTACATCGAGTAGAAGGTTCTTATGCCTTTGGTATTATGTTTGCTGACCACCCAAATGAAATTTTTGCAGCAAGAAAGGGTAGTCCGTTAATCGTAGGGCAGAACAAAGATGGTTGCTTTATCGCCTCCGACGTACCGGCTATTTTGAAATATACAAGAAAAGTGTATTATGTCAATGATTATGAAGTGGTAAAACTTCATGCGGACCATATGCATTTTTACACCGTGGACGAAGAAGAAATCGAAAAAGAAGCGGTGAATATAGAGTGGGATTCTAATGCAGCAGAAAAAGGCGGCTACGAACATTTTATGTTAAAAGAAATGTATGAACAGCCAAAAACTGTATTAGATACTTTAAGTCCAAGAATCAAAAATGGGGATATCGTCATTGAAGAACTTGGAATGACAGATGAAGAATTAAAGGAAATTAAAAAGTTGTTTATTGTTGCCTGTGGTAGTGCGTACCACGCAGGCGTTACGGCAAAATATGTAATAGAAGGGCTTGCAAGAGTACCTGTGGAAGTGGATTTAGCCAGTGAATTCCGTTACAGAAATCCGATTTTGGAAGAAGGAACAATGGTAGTGGTTATTAGCCAGTCTGGAGAAACCGCGGATACTTTGGAAGCACTTCGTCAGGCAAAAACCAGAGGATTTCAGGTGCTTGGTATTGTCAATGTGGTAGGTAGTTCCATTGCCAGAGAAGCAGACAATGTTATGTATACCTGGGCAGGTCCGGAAATCGCAGTTGCTACCACAAAGGCTTATTCTGCACAGCTGGCGGCATTATATTTGTTGGCAATGAAGCTTGGAAAAGTCAGAGGAAATATTTCCCAGAGTGAATTTAAAGAGATGCTGGAAGATTTAAAGAGACTTCCAGATCAGATAGAACTTTTATTGAGCCATAAAGTAAAGTTGCAGAAATTTGCCAATCGTTATATTGGTGCAAAAGATGTATTTTTCATTGGAAGGGGAATTGATTATGCAATTTCCCTGGAAGGTTCCTTAAAATTAAAAGAAATTTCCTATATTCATTCAGAGGCATATGCAGCAGGTGAATTGAAGCACGGGACAATTTCGTTAATTGAAGATGGTACCTTGGTAGCGGCAGTTTCCACACAGCCGGACCTTTATCAGAAAACAATTAGCAATATGGTAGAAGTAAAAGCCAGAGGTGCATTTGTTCTGGCAGTTACTTGTGAAGGAAATAAAGAGATTGAAAAAGCGGCAGATTATGTGGTATATATTCCAGAGACAAACCCATATTTTGCCAACTCACTTGCAATTATTCCATTGCAGTTATTTAGTTACTATGTAGCTGTTGGAAAAGGTTGTGATGTGGATAAACCAAGAAACTTAGCAAAATCAGTTACGGTAGAGTAGGGCTGCTAGTGAAAAGAGGTAGTTTACGATGATGGAACAAAATGAAAAGAAGAAAAAACCCAACAAATTTTTAAAGGCAATCGGCGTATGTTTTTTAGGTCTTTTATTTGGATTCTTTGCGGCAACGGCTTTTTATGGTGCAGGAATTTTGTTGGATATTGCCAAGGAAAGTGAGTTTCTTTCTGAAAAGATTCCGATTCTATCTGCCCAGATAGAAAATGAGGAAGATATAAAAGATACAAATGATTTGACGGAAAATTTGGATTCTACAAAGGTGGAAGAGGAAGATGTTCCGGAAGAGAGTGTCGTATTTTCTAACACAGAAAGTCTGGAAAATACTGCAGTGAATATGGTCACAACGGTTACAGATGTATCCGAAATTGTGAAGGCTGTTATGCCAGCTATTGTTTCTATCATCAATGAATATACTGTGATTGAAGATTATGGATATTTTGGTACTTACGAGGAGGAATATGCCGCCAGTGGTACAGGAATTATTGTAGGGGAAAATGATGCAGAAATTATTCTGGTGACTAATTACCATGTGATTGAAGATGCAGACAGATTGGAAATTACTTTTGTAGATGGAAGTACTGCAGAAGCTATGGTAAAAGGAACGGATGAGGAGATGGATTTGGCTATTCTAGCCATTGATAGTGCCAGTTTGTCAGAGGATACCAAGAAAAATATTGCGGTTGCAGTGTTAGGTGACTCAGATAACTTGGAAGTTGGAGAACCTGCCATTGCCATAGGAAATGCATTGGGCTATGGGCAGTCTGTAACCACAGGTGTAATTAGTGCGGTAAATCGACAGATTGGTTTGGATACGGGAGATGAAATTCATGGTACATTTATCCAGACAGATGCTGCCATTAATCCGGGAAATTCCGGCGGTGCACTTTTGAATATGAAGGGGGAAGTTATCGGTATAAATTCCAGTAAAATCGGTGGTGAAGCTATCGAAGGTATGGGTTATGCTATTCCAATTACAGAGGCAATGCCAATTTTGGAGGACCTTATGACAAAGGTTGTCAGAAATAAAGTGGCTCGAGAAGATAAGGGATATATTGGTATTTTGGGATATAGCTCTTATGATTATATGTATTTTAATGGCGGAGATGTCCCTTATGGTGTATATGTAGATTCGGTATACGATGATAGTCCGGCTAAGGAAGCTGGGATTTTAGAGGGGGATATTATCACAAAATTTGGTGATTACACGATTGAAACGATGACAGATTTAGAAAATGCCCTGTGGTATTATGCCAAAGGAGAAAGTGTTGTGGTGGAATTAAAGAGAATGGACAAAAAGGGCGTCTATAAAAGTCACGTTACCACTTTGGTATTGGGCGAAGTGCAAAATTAAAGTGTTTAAGGAGTACCTATGAGCGAACAGGAAAAAAATGACGAATACGAAAACGAATATGAAAATATTTGTATGTTATGTAGAAGACCGGAAAGTATTACCGGAAAAATGTTTAAATTATATCAAAATGTGTATATTTGCAACGATTGTATGCACATGACAATGGATACTATGAGCCAGATGGATTATATGCCAGGCATTACTCCAATGGATAGTGTTGTTAAAGTGAAAAGGGACGAAGACGAAAAAGACGGTGAAGCCTTAGAAATAGAAGAGGATGAAGAAAAGGAAGGAGAAGAAAAAAAGGACGATAAAAAAGGTAAAAATGCTCCAAATTCTTTTCCTGGATTTCACAATATCGGTTTTATCAACATTGGTGATTTTGGCGGTGGAGATGGTATTCCAAACAGACAGAGAATTAAGAAGAAAAAGAAAAGTAATACCCCACCATTTGAATTAAAGGATGTACCTTCACCACACCAGATTAAAGCCCAGCTTGATGAATATGTAGTTGGTCAGGAAAAGGCAAAGAAAATTATTTCTGTGGCGGTATACAACCACTATAAACGTGTGGCAACTAATACAATGGACGAAATTGAAATTGAAAAATCCAATATTCTAATGTTAGGTCCAACCGGTTGCGGTAAAACTTATTTAGTAAAAACCCTTGCACGTCTTTTAGATGTGCCTTTGGCGATAGCAGATGCCACTTCCTTGACAGAGGCTGGTTACATTGGTGATGATATTGAAAGTGTTATTTCCAAACTTTTGGCAGCTGCAGATAACGATGTAGAAAAAGCAGAGCGTGGCATTGTTTTTATTGATGAAATAGATAAAATCGCCAAAAAGAAAAGCACAAGTTCCCGTGATGTCAGCGGGGAATCGGTGCAGCAGGGACTTTTAAAACTGTTAGAAGGGGCGGAAGTGGAAGTGCCTGTTGGTGCAAACAGCAAAAATGCTATGGTACCACTGACTACAGTAAATACAAGAAATATTTTATTTATCTGTGGTGGAGCTTTCCCTGATTTAGAAGAGATTATTAAAGAACGTCTTAGAAAACAGGCGTCTATTGGTTTCCAGGCAGAATTGAAAGATAAATTTGACAAAGAAAAGAATCTTTTATCAAAAGTGACGATTGAAGATATTAAAAAATTTGGTATGATACCGGAATTTGTAGGCCGTTTGCCAATTCTTTGTGCCCTGGAAGGCTTAGATGAAGAAAAAATGGTACAGATTTTAAAAGAGCCAAAAAATGCTATTTTGAAACAGTATCAGAAACTTTTAGAATTAGATGAAGTAAAATTGGAATTTGATGACGGTGCACTTTCGGCGATTGCGAAAAAAGCCCTGGAAAAAGATACGGGAGCTAGAGCCCTAAGAGCCATTATCGAAGAATTTATGCTGGATATTATGTATGAAATTCCAAAAGATGATAATATCGGTAAAGTAACCATTACGAAAGAATACATCGAAGGAAATGGTGGTCCAATTATTGAAATCAGAAATCATCTGTTAGAAGACCATAACCAATAGGAGTTAGTAAAAGAAACAGAAACTTTCCGAGTAGAAGCACATAAACTATAAAGAGTACTCATGCATAGGACGGATTTTGTGTGACTTGTAAGGAAAAGATATTGTCGGAAGATTACTATGATTTGATAACAGATTACCTGTTTACTGAGGAATTTAAGGAAGCAGAAGTTCCGGATTATTGTTATACAAAGATAGACGATAAGTATGGACTTGTGTATGTAAAAAGTGATGAAGTTCCGGCTATGAACGTGGCGACTTTTGGCTATTCCATTATTCCAAAGTTATATGGGCTGATGCAGGATTTTAATCAGATTCCTTTGATAGAATCCAATATTACAAGAGTTCAACAACCGCCACTTTCTTTAACAGGAAGTGGCGTTATTCTTGCCTTTATTGATACGGGGATTTTGTGGAATAGAGAAGAATTTAAAGATAGGGCAGGAAATAGTCGTATCATAAATATTTGGGACCAAACCATACAGACAGGAAATGCACCTGAGGGATTTTTGTATGGAACAGAATATACAAAAGAAGATATTGACAGAGCTATTCGTGGCGAGATTACCATAGAAACTACGGATGAAATCGGTCACGGGAGTGAACTTGCCTCTGTGGCGGCAGGCAGCAGCCTGGGAAATGGTCTTGAGTTTTTAGGGGCAGCACCATCTTCTATGATTGTGATGGTCAAATTAAAGCAGGCAAAACAGTATTTGCGTGATTACTATCTGATTCCAGAGGGTGTACCCGCCTATTCGGAAGGCGATATTATGAATGCTGTAAACTATTGCAACAGACTGCAAATTTTATACCGAAAACCGATAGTCATTTGTTTAGGACTTGGTTCTTCTTATGGGAATCATACCGGAGATTTGCCATTACCTACTTATCTGGATAAAATCGCCAGTTTTCGTAATCGCAGCATTGTTGTATGCACTGGAAACGAAGGAATGGCGGCTCATCATTACTATGGTGTGATAGAGAGACGACCGGACATTAGTACAGAAGCCTACGATGATGTAGAAATTAGTGTTGGAGCGAACGAAAGAGGTTTTATTTTAGAACTATGGGGAACGCTACCCAATGTATACTGGATTAGCATTCGTTCTCCAAGCGGAGAGGTGAGACAGGGATTTCGTCCAGGTTTTGGGCAAAGTCAGACGTACAGATTTATTTACGAAAGAACCATTGTTACCCTGGATACGATTTTGGTTGAGCCAGAAAGCGGGGAAGAATTGTTTTCGATGCGATTTGAAAATCCCCAAGAGGGAGTCTGGACGATTCGTGTCAGTCTGGTAGGGGATGCTAACGGAGGCAATTTCCATATGTGGCTTCCGATTACACAGTTTTTGTCCTCGGAAACGGTTTTTTTGAAGCCAAATCCATATACTACCATTACAAACCCCGGCTATTCTAATTTGTCTTTGACGGTTGGCGGCTATGATACAGGAAATAATGGACTTTATTTCAGAACCGGTCGTGGATTTGCAAAAAATGGAGAAATTAAGCCGGATATTGTAGCACCGGCTGTGAATATATCAACCTTAAAGGGATCCAGAAGCGGAACGTCCTATGCAGCAGCCTTATGTGCTGGGGCGGCGGCTCAGTTTTTTGAATGGGCGGTAACAGAAGAAAATGAACCATTAATTAGAAATCGGGAACTAAAAAATTATTTTATAAGAGGTGCTGTGCGTAAGCAGGATTTGAATTATCCAAATAGAGAATGGGGATATGGAACTTTGGATATTCAGGGTGTGTTTGATGTGCTGGCCGGAATTTAGAAGATACAGGGAGACAATATGATTTACTTAGGAATTGTGGCAATCATATTTTGCGTGGAATTAGTTATAAAAACGTGGGTTGAGAAAAAAGGAAAAATAGGTTCCACAAAAGAACTTTGTGGTGGTAAACTGTTACTTAAGAAACATCATAACAAAGGTGCGATGTTAAATTTCGGAGAAAAAAAGCAAAAGCTGGTGGCTTTTATTTCCTTGATTTTAACATTATTCCTTACTTTAGCAGCGGTTTTATTTGGAGAAAAGGGAACGAAACTATTAAAAGTCGGATTAGCGATGGTGTTAGGAGGAGCTTATAGTAATACTTATGATAGGCTTTTTAGAACGTATGTGGTGGACTACGTAAGCTTTGGTGTAAAAAATCAGAGATTTCGAAGAATTATTTTCAATTTATCGGATTTTTGTATTATGATTGGAGCTATTTTGGTAGTCATAGGAGGAATAGGCAATGAAGATATCAGCAAAGGGCAGATATGCGGTTAGAGTTATGGTGGACTTAGCGGTTCACAATGACGGAACTTATCAGAATGTAAAGCAGATTGCAGAAAGACAGGGCATTTCGGAAAAGTATTTAGAGCAGATTATTGCGGTACTCAATAAAGCAGGCTTTGTCAAAAGTGTACGTGGTGCACAAGGAGGATATCGCCTTGCTAATTCTCCGGAAGAAATTACGGTTGGTATGATTTTACGACTGACAGAAGGAAGTTTAAGTCCTGTGGCTTGTGTTAACGGTGTAGACGAAGGAGAATGCACCAGATGTGTGCAATGCGAAACCATAGATGTGTGGAAGGATTTAGCCGACGCCATCAATCAGGTAGTAGACTCTTTTACCATCGCGGAATTAGCCCAAAAACAGATAGAACGAAACAAACAAAAAGAACCGTCAGCTTAGGCTGAAGGCTCTTTTTTTAATAGCTTTCTCATAATACAAAGTAGACAAATCAAATGTACAGAACCGGTCAATACCCAGGAAATTGGATAAGAAATATAAATGTTTTGAAGACTTGGAAAGGCTTTGAAAATTGTAAAAATCCAAAGAACCCTAAATCCACAAGCACCCAGAAGGGATACGACCATAGGGATAAAGGAACGACCAAGTCCTCGTAAGCAACCAACCAAAACGTCCATAATTCCACAGGTAAAATAAGTGGAAAAAATAATTTCCATTCGAATCAGACCATATTTTATAGCCTGAGCATCGGAGGTATAGATTCTAAGTAACTGTTTTCCAAACAGAATAAAGAAGAATCCCATAATTCCGCCCACCAGCGTAACCAAAGCGATGTTCAAAAGAATAACTTTTTTGATACGTTTATACTGTTTTCCACCATAATTTTGGCTGGTAAAGGTAAGGGCAGTTTGGTGAACTGCGTTCATCGCATTATATACAAAGCCTTCCAAATTGCTGCAAGCCGTATTTCCTGCCATAGCCAGTGAACCAAAGGTGTTAATGGAAGATTGAATTAAAACGTTGGAAATTGAGAAAATAGCTCCCTGTAATCCTGCCGGCAAACCAATTTTTACCATTTTCAGCAGCTTATCGCCTTTGATACTAAGCTTTTTCATTGATAGGTGACAATAGCCCTCTGTTTTCATAAGACAACGCACAATCAGATAGGCAGAAAGTACTTGGGAAAGCACGGTAGCAAGAGCTACACCGGTAACGCCCATATGTAATTTTATTACAAAAAATAGATTGAGAATGACGTTCAAAATTCCGGCAATGAACAAATATGCCAAAGGTCGTTTGGTATCTCCTATGGCACGTAAAATAGCACTGCCAAAGTTATATAAAAGTACTACCGGCATACCCAGAAAGTAAACCCGCATATAGCTAACCGCCATAGGTAGTACATCATCAGGGGTTCCCATCAAGGTCAAAATAGGTTTCGATAATAGAAAACCTACAAAGGCTAAAAATATACCACTTAGCACACTAATTAGGATGGCAGTATGTACGGTTTCCTGACAGTCATTTTCCAATTTTGCCGCAAAAAAATGTGCCACCAAAACGTTAGCACCAACGGAAAGCCCCATAAATAAATTTATAAGCAAATTGATTAGTGAACTGGTAGAACCAACAGCCGCAAGAGCCGTAGGACCTTCGGCATGACCGACCACAATCATATCTGCAGCATTAAATAAAAGTTGCAAAATACCCGAAAGCATAAGTGGAAGGGCAAAAATCAGTATTTTATACAGTAGTGGCCCGTGACACATATCCAATTCGTATTTTTTCGTACTCATAAATACACCCTCTTTAAGTCTATAATAGACATTTTTTTCTCCCAATTCTTAGTGTAGCATACTTTTTTTTAATAAGATTTAACATTTTATACAAAAAACAAGAAAAAGACTAGGAAAGTATGTGCAAAATGTGGTAAAATAGTTCTAAATCGTGGGGAACCTGGCAAATAGGGTTAAAATGATGGGGAATGTATTATTGGAGGTTACACGGCATGACGAATGAAGACAAGAATTATATGCTAAGTTATATGAAGACCTTACACGACAGAAGTCTGCAGGGTGGGTGTAATGTAGTATTGATTAAGAACACCAATAAAATTAACATTGCAAAGACCGAAATAGTGGAAATGCTGTCTGAAGAATATGCTTCCAGAATTTTTTATTATTCTTTTGAGCCAAATAAAATGGTAGAAGTGTATGCTCCGTTTTTAGCCATTATGGAACAGTTAATCGACATTCAGGCAATTATGCCACAGAGCCTTGTGAAAGAGGTTGGTGTCTATAAGTTACATGAAACTTTGTATGAAAGCTATTTTGCTACCGGAAAATGTGGAAGAATTGAAGAAGCTTTCTTTTCAGAAGTGAAATTTGAAAAAGAAAAGATACCAAAAGAAATTGCTAAAATGCTAGCATATTTGTGTGGTGACCAAGATATTTATATTGTGTTGAACCGTATCAATTATGCCAGTGCTTCTACGCTTGAACTTTTAGATTATATTTTAGGAAATCCGGAATGTCACCATATCCGTATTCTTGCCTTTAAAAATGAGAGTGGCAAATCCCGTGGTTTTGAAGTGGATTATCACAAGAAATTTGAGGAAGATTGTGGGAAGCGAAATTGCCTGTTTGAATGGGCAGCCGATGGCAATGAAGTGGAGACAGCCATTGAAAACAGCTTTGTTTTTCATGTGGAAGATATTGAAATCTATTTAAGACACAGTTTTAATATGTTTTCACTATTTGCTTTTGATGAGGCACGTTATTTTCTGGATTCTATTTATGAAAAGGTACAGATTGAAAAGGTAAATATCACAAAATCCCAAGAAGTCAGGCTGTATACCCAGTTAATTACATTGGCGGTATTACAAGGAGACTGTGCCCACGCACTTTTAATTGCGGAAAATATGCATCAGTTAAGTTTTCATATGGATGACTGGAACGTGGAGTATGGGTACAATTATTTGCTGGCTCTTGCCAATATGCACAGTGGAAAAATTAAAACTGCAAGCGAAAATGCTAAGATTTGTATTGCTATTGCGAAAGAACAGAACAATGAATTCCACACCTTTAGAGCCAATATGTTGTATTTAATGAGTCTGATGTCAGGTTTCCACAATATCCTGATTTCTTTTACAGATGTTCCAGTGGAGGAAGAATTACTAGAGCTATGTAGAAAATATGGTTATTACAACCATTTGGCACATATTTATGTATATTGTTACGATAATGACATCAACAATTATAGTGATGTACGTTGCGTAGAAGAAGAGATGCCGCACTTTAATAAAGGTATCGAAATCGGAGAAATGTTAGGAAATGACCAGTTCTTAACAGAGGCTTATCGAAAGAGAATTATGCTTGCCTCATATAGTGGTAATCGTCAGATTGTTACATATTTTTATGAAAAAGATATGATGATTGCCAAACGATGCGGAAATCGTTTTGAGGAGGCAATGGTCTATAATGGTCTTGGCTACAATTTCTGTGGTAGTGAAGACTATGCCCAGGCAAACAGGTATTTCAATTTGGCAATGGAAATTTTCCATGAATTAGGGCTTGGGGATTATATTAGCGAAACTTTCTACAATATGGCGATTAATGCGATTATGGCAGAGGAATATGATAATGCCAGTTTATATATTGAAAAAGTATTAGCACTTTTAAATATGAATAAGAAAAATAGTCTTCGTGTCTGCAATATATCGAAACTGATGGGACTTGCCGCGTTAGCCTCTTTCTATCAGGGGAGAGTATACAATACAAGGAATTATCTGGTGAAAACCGGACAATTCTTAGACCATATCGTAGACAGTGATGTAGATGAATATGATAACTATTTGTGGGACGATGACTTGTTCCTATATTTCCTTTGTAAAGCTTTATTGGCAAATTACAGTGGAGAATATGAACAGGCTATGAAATTGTATCCAAGAGCAGAAAAGTATATGGAACGCTCAAAAGGAAATTATTTTCTTTCCTATCCACAGTATTGTACGGCAAAAATGTATACTCTTTATAAACTGGGCAGAATGGAAGAAAGACAAGAATTAGCGGAAAAATATCAGAAGTTCTGTCAGGAGAATTTCTATATGAGACACTTACAGTCTTTACAGCGTATTCTGATTGACCCGGAAAATAGAACGAATATGAGCAACAGCACTCTAACTTGTCCGATTATGGAGCAGGTGTGCGAGGCAGAAAGAATTCGCTATGTTGAAAGAGAAGCGAAAGCCAGAAAAAAAGAGATTCAGTTCTTTACCTTATTCCAGAATTTGCTTGGACGAACCGACGGAAATATGGCAGAAAGATTGGATAATTTGCTTTCCGCGTTTACCAGCAACTATAACTTAGACGGTATTTTGCTTATTTACTTAAATGGTCAGTCCAGACAAGTAGTTTATCAAGATGGTGCAAGAAGACTTACAGATAAGGTCTTAGATGCGGTGATTAAATTCTTTGAAGAAAAGCGAAGCGGTTTTGCCATTTCTAAATTTAGTGGAAATTACAAAGATTACAGAAAAATCTTTGAATTACTATTTGGAGAGCAGATTTTCTCTATGATTGGCGTTCCGATTTTTGCCAATGAGAAATTGTCCGCTGTATTTGTTACCTATACAAAGACAAGGGAAAACTGGAATTCTTCTACGGATAGATATGTATTAACTGATTATGATTTGGAAATGTATACTTATTTATTCCGTCAGGTGATGGACGCTATTAAGAAGTGGGAGGCCGATGAAGAAATCGACAGAATGAACCATTTGTTAAGACAGCAGGCGGTTACCGATGAATTGACTGGCCTTTATAACAGACAAGGTTACTATTCTACGATGCGTTCTATTGTGGCAAGTAAGGAAGAACGTGACAAGAACTATGCCTTTGTATACATCGATTTGGACCACTTTAAATATTATAATGATGTTTTTGGTCATCATGTAGGCGATGCCATTTTAGTAAAATTTGCAGATATTTTCAGAAAAATGGCACCGGAAGGGGCATCTGTTATCCGTCTTGGCGGTGACGAATTTGCTGTTTTAATGGATTACAACGACCGGGAAGAAGTCATTACAATGGTAAAGAGCATTTTAAAAGAAGTAGAGGATTCTTCCGGTTTTGCAGATGTTGTCAGATTGTACGCATTCACGGAAGAAGTGCATATTGAAAAGGACAATTTTGCGGGTTGTTCCATTGGTATTGATTATCTGGAAGGCGGCGTCACTTGTGATGACGATTTTGAAACGATGCGTAAAAATTCCGATAAAGCACTCTACTATGTAAAAGAAAATGGTAGAAATGGCTACAAGGTATATGATGCAAGTATAGAATAATGACAAGGTCCCCAAAATATACTTAAATAAAAGTATGTTTTGGGGATTTTTATGCGTATTCTAGCAAATGGATTCTGGGGAAATAAAAAAGAGAACGTTAAAGAGAAAAAAGGAACTGGCAAAATCATAGTAATAAAAGCTTTGGCAGCAGCATCTTTACTAGCGGCGGTAGTAGGAATTGTGTCAGGTTTGGTGGAAAAAACAGCCTTTACAAGTGCTGGGGTAGGGGATAATTCCTGTACCACGGTAAACGGTAGAGAATTACCTATCTATTCTGTAGAAACCGATAGAAAGGTAGTTGCTATCTCCTTTGATGCTGCTTGGGCTGATTATTATTTGTGAACTAAGAACTAGAGAAAAAGGTCTAGTTCTTTTTTTATTTGCAAAGGAGAGGCTTATGACACCATTAAAAATTGTAAAAAAAACTATCAGATTAACAGAAAGAGATTATAACTTTATAGAAACATTACCAGGTACGGATTTCTCTGATAAATTATGTAATTTGATAAGTCAGATGCGAGAACAGAAGGAAAATACTGTGGAATTGTCTCCTAAAGAGATGGTTCCCCGTTTTGAACATATAGATAATCTATTGCTTCAAATTTTGAGAAATTTGGACAAGCTAGAGAAAAAGAAGCAATAAAAAAAGTCCCCCGGCAAAGAGACTTTTTAATAGTTAGGAATTTAATTTTTCAACCAACCCTTAAAAATAAATTAAATAATAAAGATATCAAATTCAATAGGATAGCCCTAATTGAAAATTACTTAATTCAAATTTAAAGAAATCAACTCCCTGTAAATATAGGTTAGCAAAGAAAAAATGTGATGTCAAGTATTAAAAATAGAATAATCACAGAAAAAGAGGAAAAGAGAGCAAAATGAGTGCGTTATCTATTCAAAATTTAAATGAACAGCAAAAATTTTTGTCCATATTGCATCATGATAATCGAGACAGCTATGTGTCTAGATTTGTTGCTCCACTTGGCCAATATTCCACAACAAATCTAGTGGAACTGGAGGAGTATAACCAGGTACATAATACATATGTGAGTGTGAATGGCTTTACAAAGTATGGCCGTAAATCAGAAGATATACGACAAATTAATGCCATTTATTTTGATTTGGATATGCATAACAAGGATGTTTTGACTTCCCTACGTAGTAAAGAGGTTCAAATGTCTTATATAGATGAATGTATAGGTAATACTTTAAACATTCTTTATGATGCTGTGAACAACGAAGAAATTCCGGAGCCGACGATGATAACTAATACCGGAAGAGGATTAGGTATTTTTTATGTGCTTAGTAGAAGTATTGCCTGTGCCAAAGGCAGAAACGAAAAGCAGGTGACATATTGGAATCAAGTTTATAGAGGACTAGCTCTTAAATTTAAGGAGATTTTAACAGAAGATAACAATCAATTTGCTAAAAATCCGGAAGCAATATTGGAGTTCGATGACAAGGTTGTAGCTGATGTAAGTAGAGTAACTAGAATGCCAATGACATATAACCAGGCTGCAGAGAGAGAATGTAAATTGCTTTCTGCAGAAGGAGGTTACTATAGCCTTAAGGAACTTGGGAAATACATAAGGTATGTTCCTAAAAGAATGATTCAAAAAACAGAAAACGTGTTGCAGGTGGATTTTTATGCCATGCGATTCCATCAGGAACGTCTTGTTTCCCTAGAGCTTCTTCAAAAAATAAGACATTATGAATGCAATGGAAATAGAAACAATATGTGTTTTTGTTATTATAACGAAGCTACACAGTTATATGGGACAAAACAGGCAGCGTTCATGGTACGTACATACAATAACAATTTTACGGTGCCGTTATCAGCCTGCGAAATAAGGAACTTAATGAAAGGAGTAGATGAAAATAAGGGAAAAAACTATGTTGGCTATTATAAATTATCTAATCAATGGATAGTAGAGAAATGCCAAATGACACCTATGGAGCAGGAAAGCACAGGTATTAATTTAACCAAGAGACAGCTGGAAAGAATAATCAAAAAAGAGAAGCATAAAAAAGAAAGGGAAGAACGCAATCTTGCCATTATTTCTTATGTCCAAAATCATGCAGAATGCGCATATAAGGACGTTGCAGAGCATTTTGGAATATCGGTCAGCACCGTTAAGAATTTGCTTAAACTGGGCAAAATCAGACGTTATAACAAGGACGAAAAAGGAGAAAAATTTCAAATTGTGGAAGAAAACAAAAAGACAAAAAAATGTCCTATAGTATGTTGTGATACTAAGGTTCCAGGCTTTGTAGATAGTTTTAATGATATGCATAGATGGGCTTCATGGAAGGAAGGAGTGGATGAGTTACATTATCATTTTCAGTTTATGACGAAAAATGAACATTTATGCATTCAACAATCAGGAAAAGTTATCCCACTAGGTATTGTTTCCGACCTCGAAATGTTTTATTATCAAAATATTGAAGGGAATATTCACAACGTCTTGCAGTTTATCAAAGCAAACAAAGTCTATCGGCTTCGGTTTAAGGTGGAAGATGGAGCAGTAGAATTTTTAAATATGTCTGAATGGGATTGGAGGAAACAGGTATGTATAGAGTAATTATAGAATTTAGGGATGATTTATCTGATGAAAAAAAGATGGAGTTAAAAGCAGCTGCAGCAAAAGCTTTTAATAATAGAGGGGGACAACTAAAAGATAGATGCCAGGATATTAATGGGTGTATTTTTGAAGGTGATGATAATATGTATGGTTGTATCGCATTGGCTAATTTGACATTTGATGAAATACCAGGCGTAAAGGACCTTTTAAAAAGATGGGATTGGGAAGATACAGAAGATGTAGAATTCAATCATAGTGTTATGGAGTCATATATAAAATATGAGAATGGAAAAAGGTGATATATATGTCCAAAAGGAAACAATATCTTTCATTTGACTTAGACACTAATGAATTAAAGAAATATTACCCAACAGAAAATTGGAGAAAAGCGTATGAAGACATTAAACAGTATATGCAGAAAAATGAATTTGAGTGGTTACAAGGTTCTGGCTATATTTCGCAAAGTCAAATGACGGCATCCCAAGTAAATAAAATTATACAAGAACTGGTACATAATCATCCGTGGATAAATAAGTGTATGCGTGATTGTCGCGCGGCGAATGTAGACAAATATTCAAATTTGACGTTGCTATTTGATAAATCAATGGATGTTCCAGTAAGAGCCAATTATCAGTCTGAAGATAAGGAAAATCAGAAACGACACATTCAGGAACTGAAACGTAATGGATTTCAACCTAGTAAAGAGATACTTAGAAAGATGCAGCAAATAGATAAAGCTGCAAAGAGATATGTTGATTTAAAAGAGATAAGAGATATGTTTAAAGGAGAAAAAAGTGTTTCTCCGGAATGTAAACAACTTGCTAATGAAATAGGTCAGACTTTAAAAAATCAGGAATTAGTGAGAGTGTCATATAGATGATATGTAACCACAACATATAGAAAAATAAGGAAAATACTACTAAATTTAAAAAATAATTACAACATCTTGTGGTTGCGAGTTATAATAAAAATGTATATAATTATTATATACTATATTAGTACAATGTAGTATGTTTACAATTTAACAGAAAGAGAGGTAATACAAATGGCAACATCTACATTCCAGAAAAATTTTGCAGTGGAACGAAAAGATTCTTCAAAGTTTGTAAAAGAAATGTGTAAAACAGTACCTCCCACGTTAAATAAGAAGTTTACATCAAATTATACAAACTTAACAAAAAATGAAGAATTACGAAAAAAATTATCAGCGATATTAGGAAAATAATTACAGATGATAGACTATATTGTTGTTTCGCTAGGCGAAATATTAGAAGGGGAAGTAAAAGAAAATAATTTATGTGAAGTGTTCAAAAAGTTCTCTTGTCGGCGTGAAACTGATTTAGAGGACTTTTTAGTACGTAAGGCTATTGTTTATGAAAAAGCGCAGGTAGGCAAGACTTATCTTTTTCTTGATGAAGAAAAGCTAAAAAATCATGAAATGGAAATTATAGCGTATTATACAATTGCTCAAAGGTCATTGGATATTTCAAAAATGTCTCTAGCTAAAAGAAGAAAAACACTCGGTAATTATCCTGGAAGAGATGGGCTTTCATCTATTCCAGCTTATTTGATTGGCCAAATAGGACGAAGTGACAAATATTCTCATTCAGATTTAAGTGGAGAACAAATGTTAAGGGAATGTTATAGTTCAATAAGTATTGCAGCGCGTGTCATTGGTGGAGAAATTGTTGTTTTAGAATGTCGTGAGCAAATGTTTCCTAAATTTTATCAGGGTAAAGGTTTTAAAAAGTTTTATTCAGAACTAGGAGAAAACAATTTATATACGCTATATAAGAAAGTAAATTTTTCTGATTATTGGAAGAAAAATTAATACATATCGCAATGTAAAAAGGAGCAGTCAACCTGCTCCAAAAACTCAAATCAAAAATTAGCAAAAATAGATATAAGTGCTAATTTCATTTACTATCGTATAACATAAAAAAATAAAAATCAATATTTTTATGAAAATATTTTACGGGGAATGTGTATGTTAGTATTAGATGTGCCTTATCAAGAAAAAGATGAAGCAAAAAGACTAGGAGCCAGATGGAATACTGAAATTAAAAAGTGGTATGTAGAGGGGAAAGGGGATTATTATCAATTTGCAAAATGGATATTACCGTACGGTAATGCCGTGATTTGTGACGCTCTATATATTTTGGAAGGTAAGCAAAAGTGTGATAAATGTGATAAGATTACAAGAGTAGTAGCATTCGGAGTAGAGCGACATACATATTTATTAGGTAATGAAAAAAAAGAATATAAGAGATTAATAAAACGTTATCAAAAACAAATTAATATTGTGGAACGTATTGAGCCTATGCCAAAACCTATCTTGAAATATTTGCAAAGAAAATATAGTTGTAAAATTTTATTTGAAAATCGGTATAGTAATTGTTGTGATAATTGCCGATTTTTACTTGATGAGGTGGATTATTTATTTCAATTTCAAAGTGATGAGAATAATCCGTTCATAATAGATTCAATTGAGAAAGTGAAAAATCTAAAGATATATAAAATATCATTAGCAAGGGATATTATTGTTGATTTAGGGGCTGTTTATTATGAACCAGAGACATGGATGTTGAAAAAATACGGTGATATTATTCCATTAGATATTGAATGTTAAAAATCAATATTTTACGGAGGAAAGTGTATGTTAATATTAGACGTACCATATCAAGAAAAAGATGAAGCAAAAAGACTAGGAGCCAGATGGAATACTGAAATTAAAAAGTGGTATGTAGAGAAGAAAGAAGATTATTACAAATTTGCGAAATGGGTATTACCTTATGGAGATATAGTTGTTTGCGATTCGTTGTATATCATTGAAGGTAAAAGGAAATGTTTCAAGTGTAAGACAGATACGAGAGTTGTTTGTTTTGCTATAGCAAATTATGCTTGTTTAGATTTTCTTAAATATTATAAAGAGGGTGATGAAGAATATAAAGAATATATGGAGTATTTATCACAAGAAATTAATTGTGATGAGATACAAATTATAGACTATATTGAACCTATGCCTAAAGCATTCCTAGGATACATACAAGATAAATATAATTATAAAATGAGATATTCAAAGACAACACACGAAAGTCGATATAGTAATTGTTGTGATAATTGTGATGTTTTGCAGGGGGATTTTTTCCTGTTTGATGAAGTAGATAGTCCTTTTTTTATTGATTCAATAGAAAAAGCAAAAGCATTAAAAGTTTATAAAGTGAAATTAAAAACAGATATAATTATCAGTGGAGATATTGGATGGAATTTAGAAGCAGCTATGTTAAAACAATATGCTGATATTATTCCATTGGATATCGAGTGTTAAACTCATAAAGCCAAGACTTAAATTGTAAGTCTTGGCTTTATTTTATAAGTCTTTTCTTAATAAATCATATACTTCTAATTTATAGTAGCCTGCTATTTTTTCTAATAATTCAAAATTGAATCGACAGTGTCTGTCCGGGTTCTCAATCCGATAATAGAAAGAGTGGTCAATTCCAACTTTGGTTGAAAAGGAGCAGGCATTTAATCCTTGTGCTTCTCGCAATTTTCTCAAATTTGATTTAAGAATTTGTTCTGTTTTGGTAATCATATATGTATACTCCCTTCTTAACTCTTAATAATTACAAAATCATAACCAGATTCATAATAGTAAGTTACTTGGATTTCGAGATTTTGTAGAGGGTTGATATATATATGAAATCTACTATATTCGTCTGTTGATTCCATGGTTGATGTTAAAATATAGCAACTTTCAGGTTGTTCCCAGTTGCCAGCAATTGCAAGTGGCTCAATAAAATCATAGACACGATTTGCAAAATCTGCAATAGCTAAAGAAGGTAAAAAATTTTCTTGTTCTGACAAAACATTTAAATTTGTACAATAAAAATAATCCTCATTTTCATTATACAATTCTGGATCAAGTTCCATGCCTTTCTCTATTGTTGCATTGTAATATGGGTCAGAAGTCCAGTCATATGTTTCAGGATTTCTATCTTCTCCACCAGTTACATGAACTTCTATATAAAGAGTTTCTTCAGTTGTTACATCTTTAAAAGTAATTTTGTATGGAGAACTGATTGGAAAATAAAAGCCAGGTAATTTGGTTAAGTTGTTTTCGGAATCTGCGATATCAATAGATACTTCAATATTGTTGTAATTTTCGCTGATAATCCAATCTTTTATATCAGAACTTATTTGTGTTCCGGCTTCAACTGTCAAAGGTTCACTAGTTATAAAATCTGAATTGAAACAAAAACTAGGTTCTATAATAGTCTCATTCTCTGGTCCAAGTGCACTCGGTGCACTTGGACTTATATCATTCTCTGAAATTTGATGATTGTTAGGCTTATTTTTGCAACCTGTAATTAACGTAAGAAGACATAAAATAACTAATAAATATATATAGTTCTTTCTCATTTAAAACCTCTTAATCTATAGTTGGTGCTAGAATGACGCCAGTTGTATCAGCGTCTGCCGGATATACATTGATATAAATATCTTGAGAATAATCACAGGATGTATCAGTGATTGTATATTTAAATCTAGTATATGGTATATCTTTAATCGTAGAACTAGGATAGCTATATTTCTCATAAGGCATTGTAGTACAGGGTTCAGCTAGCATTTCATGGTCTGTATAATAATTATATATTTGAGAAATTACAATAGTATCCATTGTATCAGATATAATGTAATCTTCCAAATTTGTTGAATAATTTTTTAGGGCAATTACATTCATTTGGCCATCTACAATAAAATCTTTAAAAGTAAATGGGATAACGTTTTCTATCATTCCTTTTTCTACAGCTTGTTCTTTAGTCAAGCAGTATACTTGAAGCGTATTGGTATCTCCTGTATGTACTTCTTCAAAATTAACTATGTATGGTTCATCGGCAGCTTCATATGTTTCAAACATATCTAGGCTATGTAGAGGAGCTGTTGACCATACGGCACCATCCGGACATTCAATAGTAGTGATGTTTACTTCCATTTGACCTTCAATAATAACGTAGTCGCTTACAAGAGTCGGATATATATAATCTTCAATGACATACATAGTGTTATCCGTTACAAGTTCCGGATTAAATTGGATGATAGATTCCTTGTTTTCTTTAGCAAGGTCTTCACCATCTTTTTTACATCCAATTAGAGTGAGTGTGCTAAGCACCATAATCATTACATATATTAGTTTCTTTTTCATTTTTCTTCCCCTTTCAATATGGAGTGTAGATTATTTACTAAGTTCTCATATTCCTTAGTATATGTTTTATCAGTTTCGATATAATTATCGCATAGTTTAACAAATTCCTCAATAGAATTATATGCAGCCTGATAAGCAGCTTGTAGCTTTAACTTTGTCAGCATAGCTTTTTCATCAAATTTTGTTTTATTCTGCTTTTGTTTATTTTCCATTGCAAGAATAGTATTTTTCAATTCTAAAATAGTTTCTTCCATATCATATTTTTCTTTCTGAATTTGTTTATATGCTTCGCTATCAGTTATGGAAGATTGACTTTCATCTAAAGCTTTTTTTAAATCGACTAATTCAGATTCTTTATTTTTCAGTTCAGAAACCAGTTGTTCATATTTTTTTTCTAAGTCTTTGCGTTCTTGTTTAATGAGTTTGACATCTTCTTCGCGCACTTGGTTGCCGGCTTGAATAAGTTGCAGTATCGTGAATTGGTCTTCTTCCGAAAGAGAAGCGTAGCTACTACCTTCTTTAAGCGTAATATTATTTGCATCAAATAATTCCTTCAATTCAGGAATTAAGGTATTGACTGCTTGATATGTGGCAACTTGACGAGGCTTTAAGCCAAGGTCAGAGGCAATTTGTTTATTAATATTAATTTTCTCACAATGCTTTTTTCCTTTGTTTTTAAGCGAATATAGTTTTGTAAGTCGCTGAACATTTTGAGCTTTTACTTGCGATGAAACAGAACGTACTTCCTCATTCGTTATTATAAGACGGATTTCCGAGTCAATTGCTTTGTCTGACAATTCATCATCATCTATATCATAATACATATCTTCGCCTAAACGGTCTGCTACAATGCAGGGATAACCAGTTTCATATACGCTTACTGTTTGACAATATATTTGATAATTTTCGTCTTCCTCATCTTCAAAATCTTTATATGTATCAATGAGTTGATCCAAAACATTGCATCTTCTATGTCCGGCTTCTAAGACATATATGTCTTCTTCCATAAGGTACATCACAGTCATAGGTTGCTGCAGCCCATAGTGTAGAATAGAATTTTTTAAAGATTCTAATTCTGACATTGGATAGTTATTTTTTTTGTTTATTCGTATTTTACGCCTTGGAACATAGCGTATCTCCATACGTTGTCTATTATTTCCAAGTGCACCCGGTGCATTTGGGAATATGTCACTTTTGGGGCCAAGTGCACCCGGTGCATCTGGGGTTATGTCGTATTTGAGGGCGAGTGCACCCGGTGCATCTGGGGTTATGTCGTTTTTGGGGTCGAGTGCACCCGGTGCATTTGGGAATATGTCACTTTGGGGGCCGAGTGCACCCGGTGCATCTGGGGTTATGTCGTTATTGGAGCCAAGTGCACTCGGTGCACTTGAAGCAACAATTTTTTTTGAAACTGCAAAATTAAATTTTTGTTTGTTAGTAGACATATACATGCTCCTCTCTTAACTAATTGACGATTTCAGTAGGTCGGCATCTTCATCAGAAAGAATATTCATCTCTAAAATTAGATGACTATAATCTAAAACTGCATTGGTATTTGGACTGTATTCAAGTATTGGACGAAATACTGTTTCGATTTCGCTAATGCGTATATCTTTGCGAATAGGAGTGAGAAAAAAGTGGTTACGTAATTCTTCTGCATAACTTTCACGAAGATCTTTATAAACATTGGTGTTGATCTCAGCGTGTGTAATAAAGGTACCACCAAATTTAAGTGTGTCCAATTCGTGTTCTTCTATAATGTAGTGAATAGTATCCAGCGTTTCTTTCAAACCCTTGTAACTAAATCCTTCTACACGTACAGGTACAATAACAAGGTCGGAAGCAAACATTGAATTTACAGTCAATATATCATTAGCCGGAGCATTGTCAATAATGATGTAATCATAATCTTCTTTAATAGTTGCAAGAGCTTTCTTGAGAATAATATTGTTGTTGCCTGTTTTATTCATATTGATATGAAGCTGAGTATTTTTATGACGCTTGCTAGATGGAATGACATCAAGATTTTTAATAAATGTGTGTTGTACTGTAGATACAACATCCTCTTTGTTGCGATAACGGTATCGAAATATCTCAGCAATGTTTGCTTCTGAGGCAGGAGTGAGTCCATTGATAACGTCTTCCGAATCATTAATATAACAATCCAGCATCATAGATAGATTAGATTGTGAATCTAAATCAATCACTAAAGTTTTCTTGCCAAGATATGCAAGAAGTTGAGAAATGAATCCGGTGGAGGTGGTTTTGCCCACACCCCCTTTGTTGTTTATGATACTAATAACTTTACACATTTTGTTTTATCTCCTTCTTGTAAGTTGAGTCTGTTAGTTACTTAAATTTTCCGGAAAATATGTTTCTTTAATTTAATTATAGGACAGAAAATCACAAATACAAGAGTGGGCTTGTCGGACTTTGTCCGACAGATATTACATAGATAAGATATAAGTAGCATGGTAATATAAATGTGTTGTCGCACCCATTCTGGCAACAGAGGGGAGGTGTATCAGTTGGAAATAATCATTTCTTTTTTGGTCTCTGTTACGGCAAGTGTAGTAAGTTATTACATATGCAAATGGTTAAATGGAGATGACAGCGACTTCTAGCCTAATAGAAAACCCCACAGCTTGCACCTGTGGGGTTTTCGTTTTTGTATACCAGTTGGCATCATTTCTTTTTGGTGTGAATATGCTTCACATTTCTATCCACAATATAACATATGAATTAGATAATTTCAAGTATTCATTATTTTGAAATTTTTATTCGTTCGGTTACAGAACGGGAAAAAATAAGGTCACTCGGTGACCTTAAAAAGCCCAAATGCACCCGGTGCATTTGAGTGGGGACCACCGTTCCCCACACCCTCCCCTTACCTGTTAAGGTTCCCTTATCAGTTAAGGCAGGAATAGGGCGTTCCACGCCGGGCAACAGATTACTGGCAAAGCCAGTAACAATCAGTATTATAAAGTGTTCCATTTTTCATTTTTTTGTCAGAAAGGTGGAACACTTTAATAATAAAATGCGAAAAAGCATTGAAAATACAAGGAATATAAGTGGAACACTTTATTTAAAAGCAAAAAAAAGAAGTGCAGTTGAGTGCACTTCTATAATGTTATTCGTTAGATTTTTCATTTGTAGTTCGCCCATGCTTTCTTGCCAAGTCTTTCATAGCTTCTTTTGATTTTGACCTAAATTCATTTGTATCCTGTTGCACAGCATTTGCTTTAAAAATAGAAGAAAAAGCTGAACGAAATATTTGATAGCAACCAGAGATAAGCAATTGTTCTTTTTGTATTTCTTTATGTTCTTGGCGATTTGAATTTGCCGGTTTTTCTATTTCATAAAGCTCCTTTCTAATATTTTTGGCATAAGATAAGATGATATTTCCTAGTCTCTTTTTCATATCAAATTTGGCATCCTCAAGATTATATGCCGCTTTTTTTTCAGATGCAGAATACGTTTTTGAAATAGCATCAACACTTTTTAAATATTTAGTGTATTCGTTTTTTATATCTGGATGAGTAAGTAACAAATCTGTCATATCATCTACTTTAGCTTTAGCGGAAGATGGAACGAATTGATAATTTATTCTTCCTTTTTTAGGTAATGAATGAATTAAATCTTGCATTTTATCAGCTAGCTGATAGAGCATATCATATTTTATTTTACCTGGCATATCATTTTCTATTTTTAAATCACTAATAAAATTTTTACCAAATTCTATGAGATTATCTCTTGCAAGGGTTTTATTAATAATTTCTTGCTTACGTTCTTCTTCAAAAATTATACCAGAAAATGCTTCTCTACACTCATGTTGTGTAGATTCATGAATGTAGTTAGAACGTACAGCATCATCTGTTCGCCAAAACATGTAATGTACATGGGGATGACCCTTTTCAGCATGGACAGCAGCTGTCCATGCGAATTTGTCAATAGGAATGCCGAATTGCTCAGCAATTTTGGGCATAGTCTCATGCATTAGATTTTCCCAATTTTCTTTTTTATCATAACCTAATTCGATGGCATCCTGGCCAGATAGGGAAACAATGCCACGATATACATTAACCCCTTTTTTGGATAGGTCGGCTATTTCATTACTTAATTTTTTTACATCAGTCACATCAACATTAGAGGAGCCAAAGAGTCCGTGGCTTCGTGGACGTTCAGCAATATATTTAACATAGATATTGTTAGCTGCTTCGGTAGACATATTTTCATCATCTAGATTTTCTATAGCTAAGGCTTGCGTAGCTAAATTTTTGTCTAAGGATGTGTCTGTTAAATCAACACCTTCGCGTGTTGCAATATACATTAAATAATTGCGATTACGTACACGTGTAGATTTGCGATTGGGATGTGGACATCTGATTTTAGATACTACTGGACTGTGTGGCATATGGTAATACCTCCTTTATTAACTTTCTTCATCTATATTAGAGCGTCTAGTGTATTCAACGCCTTTTTTTCGTGCTGCTTCATAGGCATCTTTAACATCTAACTGCAAGTTGTCAGGAACGAATCTGGCAATTGCTTCTGCAGTCAGATAGGCAGCAGTGGAGGATTGGACACATGTTTTAGCAGAAAGAGCAGCAAGCCGGTCAACGCTGGGTTTCAAGATAGCATATAACTGTTCCCGGATAATTCGTGTAACCATATCAATGTTATCTGTGCTGACTTGTAATTTTAATGATTTGTCTACTAGTTCGCGAACAACTGCATTCATAGACTGATTGCTTTTTAGAGATATGTTACGAATAATTTCATAAGTCTCATCGGTGAATGGAACATTGATTTTCTTGTGTAGTTTTTCATTTTGTTTTTTTCTTTTACTAGCCATAATTATATATCCTTTCTATTAAATATTTATATAGCGTCTGCTGTTGTGTGGTGGTGTATTGGGCATATATGAGAGTATTGTTAATGCTTTTATGACCAAGCCACCATTGTATATCTTTGATTTCTACACCGGCATCGCCTAATTCAACAGCACGCGTGTGTTTTAGAACATGAAAATGATGTTTATCTGCTGGCAACTTGGCTATGGATGCGTAATTTCTCATTATCTTATCTAATAGTTTGGGAGTCACAGGATTGCCTTGTTGGCTGACAAATAGAGCAGTAGTTCCGATTTCAGAAGCTTTGGGATAGTAGAGGTCTCTAATCAGTAGATAATTTTCAAGAGACTCTATCACTTCGATATCCAAAATTTTTAGAGTGTTGTCATTACTATTTTTTAGTCGCCGGCAATAGATTTGATGAGTAATAGGATTGTAGTCTCGCATATCAATCAATCCTATTTCACTTATTCTTAAGGCACAATACTCTGCAAGTCGAAACATAGCTTCATTTCTTATGCGATGTTTTGTTTTATCAGAACGAATCGCATTAAACAGTCGTGGCAATTCAGCCGTATCCAAGTATTTAATTTTTGCTTTTGTACTCATAACAATTCTCCTTTTCGGGAAAAGAGATATTTTAAAATTAGCACTTATATCTATTTTCCCTAATTTTATTTTTCAAATAAATGTTAAAGGAGTGAAAGCAATTTGGCTACTTTAAATCAAAATCGTTTAAAAGAGAAAAAAAGAAAAAAAATAGTCATATGGAGTTTATTGACTGTGTGCGAACTGCTTATATCACCATGGTTAGTGTATTTACTTCATCAGATATTAGTATCTGCTCAGTCCATATCCACGGGATATAAAGGAATGGAATGGGATTTTAGTTATATCCATTCCTGGTCAATGCTTTTTCAGGAAAACAATCTGAAATTATTTTTTATAGTGCTACAACTTTTGTGGCTTGTCTTTATCATTTATTGCGAGATGGATATACAGCCGGTAATAAGTCAAGTAGATGAACAGAAGATAACAGATTACATATCAACCCCAGTACCTGCCGGAAATGGTCAGCATGGCAAGGAACGTTTTCTCACAGAAGCAGAAAAAGAAGAAATCTACGATGTATTTGAATTTACTGGAAAAGAACAATTGCAAGGTAAAGGTGGTGTAGTAGTTCACCACAAAAAAGAAGGTAAAAAAGAAAGAATTTTTTACATAGGCGAAGATAAACATACCTTGATTATTGGTGCTAGTGGAGCGGGAAAATCAAGACGAATTATTCTTGAAACTTTATGTATGCAAATATTATCGGGCTTGTCTGTAGTCGTATCCGACGTAAAAGGAGAACTGTATTATTATTCATCACCTTTGGCTCAAAGAATGGGGTATGAAGTTTATGCATTAGATTTAAGAAATCCGGAAAAATCTGTGCATTATAATTTCATGCAACCAATTTTAGATGCATTAGCAAAAGAAGATAGGGCACAAGCTATAGATTATACGTGGGATTTGGTTTCAGTTCTTGTTGGTGAACCAAAGGGTGAGCCACTGTGGACGAATGGAGAGGCAGCCTCTATAGCAGCTTGTATTTTAGCTATTGCTATTGAAGCTCCAGAAGAATATAAAAATCTAACAAATGTCTATTATTTTTTGGCTTATATGTGTAAGCCGGATGTATTTGGCGAAATGCCAATTTCGACTTATCTACAAAATCTTCCGGATACGCATCCGGCAAGAGGGGTATTTGCAATGGCAGAGATTGCAGCTGATAAAACAAGAGCATCTTTTTTCACGTCGGCATTAGGCACGTTAAAACTCTTTACTAACCCTAAGATAGCAGAAATGACAAGCAAATCTGACTTCAGGTTATCAGATGTAGGTATGAAAAAGACCATGGTATATATTATGGTGCCGGACGAAAAAAAAACGATGTATTCGTTAGTATCAATTTTTATTACGCAGATGTATACAGCTTTAGTAGAAAGTGCAAGCCAAAACGGATTAAGATTACCAAACGAGACAGATTTTGATTTAGATGAGGTGGGAAATTTTCCGTATATTCCAGTCTTAGCAAATATATTGTCAGCCGGACGAAGTAGGGGTGTTCGTGCAAATTTAGTTATTCAAGATTATCAACAATTGGAATCTAAATACAAGAATGACTTTAAAAATATCAAAACAAATTGCCAAATCAAGGTTTATTTAAAAACAGATGATCCGGATACACTAAAGAGTCTATCGGATGGTCTTGGCAAATATACCGTAGAGGTGAGTTCAGCTAATACATCAGCTTCAGATGGTAGAAAGAATAATATGAATTATTCGTCAGGAGCAAGTTTAACCGGTCGTCCACTTTTAGAGGCAGCCGAACTGAAAAGATTTAAGTCGCCTGATGCTTTAGTTTCATACACGGGTGAATATTCAGGTGTTAATTATTTACCGGATTTATCAACCTGGTATTTTAATAAATTGCTTGGTCTTGGTGATGCAAAATATAACACTAAGTTAATTATAGAAAGAGAAGCAGCAAGAGAAAGTCATCCTATTCCAGAGATACAACTATGGGGAATATGGAATGACAACATAAGTTCAGATAATTTGGAAAGCAATCAAGAATCTAAATCAGAACGAGTATCATTTTTATAAAGATAGTGTCAAATGACTTATGAAAAAACTGAGTAAAGAAAAAGGCTCAGATGAACCTTGAAAATTGCAGATATTTTAGGCTGAGGTAAGCTTCCGCCATCCTTGACAGCATCAAAAAGAACTGCTGTCGGTTACTTACC
>JBGVKZ010000012.1:0-63592 GCA_045124055.1 Lachnospiraceae bacterium
GGCAAATAAAAAAGGCTCTTTAGAGCCGGCCAGTGACCACAGTGCGGAAGGCGGACTTTTCAGAGCCTCTTTAGAGGCATGCAGGGAACAGCGGCTTATAGCCGCAGAGCAAACCACCAGCTAAGCTGGTGGTGCTGATTGCAATAGCATGTAGTAAATGATAACATTTTTGTAGTATTGTAATAGATGAGGGTACAGTATGGGTAAAAGAAAAATATTAAAACTTGCCATAATATTGGCAATGCTTGTAAGTTTAATTGCGGGCTGTGGACAAATGGATAATGTTTCGGAAAGTTTGGATACGGGAGAAACAGAACTGGAAAATGGGTATGTGGAAGATTTGGTTCCGACCTATATCAGCCAGCTCAAAGGAATTGAAAAATTGGATGATGAAATTGATTATTCCGATTGCGATAATTGGATGTTTTTGCCGGAGGAAAATACGAAGGCGGTAGATACGATTTATTTGTATCCCTCTGCCTATGGAATTGCCGGCGAAGTGGAAGATGATATTGCGGATATCGATGATGTGAATATGAGATTGATGGCAATTTATTATGCATCTTCTCAGGCAAGTATATTTGAAGAAAGTACAAATCTATATGTACCGTATTATCGTCAATTTACTGTGAGTAGTTTAGTGGATATGATAGAGGAAAGTCCGGAATCATTGCAATATATTGCGGCACGGGATATTTATAATATGCTGGATTATTATTTTGAAAATTGTAATGAAGGCAGGCCGTTTATCTTAGCCGGACATTCGCAGGGCTCTGTGTGGTTGACAGTAGTGCTGGAAGATTATATGAAGGAGCATCCGGAATATTATGAGCGTATGGTGGCTGCGTATATTATAGGTTATTCAGTTACAGATGATTATTTGGATAGAAATCCACATCTGAATTTTGCAGAAACATCAGATGATACGGGGGTTATTATATCTTATAATACAGAAGGACCGGGAAATAAGGATGCTTATAACTGTGTTGTTAAAGAAGGGGCCATAGCCATTAATCCGATAAATTGGAAATTGGATGATACCTATGCAACCAATGGAATAGCAGATGCACAGATAGATACACACAGAGGGGTTGTTATCTGTACGAGTATGGAAAATACGCCGGAGATGAAAGCCTCTCTGGCAGAATATTTCGGAGAGGATAGTCTGCATCTGTATGATTATAGTTTATATAGTAATGAGCTGCAAAAAAATGTAGCGGACAGAATAGAAAAATATATGAAAGACGATAAGGAGTAAGAAAATTATGGAAAGACACACAGTAGAATTATTATTAGAAAGAACCTTTTTATTTGACCCAAACATTTATATGGTGGTAGTTATGACTTTGGAAGGAGATGTCGGAACAGAGGAATTATGCGAGGCAGTAAAGAAGGCGTATACGCAGAATTCGATGACAATGTCAAAGGCTGTTTTAGATGAGAACGGAACACTGACTATGGAGGAAATGGAAGAAACAGGCTGTAAGGTGTTCGTAGATAATCGTGATTGGCAGGAAATTATGAATGAGAATGAACGCATACCATTTCGTATCAATGAAGGAGAATTGGTTCGTACATTTATTATTCCAAGAGAGAAAGAAACAGATGTGTTTTTTATGATACATCATATTACCTGTGATGGAAATGCTATTTTCTTATTAGCAGAAGATGTTTTGAGTAATTTGCAGGGAAAAGAAGTTGCTTACAGAAAATCCAGAGTTATGACTAAGGATGAGGCAATTAAAAAAGGTGGCTTGAATTTTATCCAGAAAAGTGGTTTGAAAAAATTAAGTCAAAGCTGGCAAAATGAAAAAAAGATTTTCAACTGGGATGATTATTACAAAGTACATAAAGAGTATTGGAAGGATAAAAAAACAGAAATCACTTTCAAAGAAATTGTAGGCAGTGAACTGGAGAATGTAAGAGAAGAATGTAAAAAGTATGGTGTAACCGTAAACAGCTATATGGTTACTAAATTGATGGAAAACTATACGGGAACTATAAAACTGGGAATTCCCACAAGTGTTCGTGGAGAGGACAGAAGTATTTCATGTCTTGTGAGCAGTGTTCTTGAGTATGCCAAGTATGACCATAATAAATCCTTTGAAGCCAATGTGAAAAAGGTAAATAAGATATTGAAGAATGCTTTGCAAAATGATGGTTCGATATATTATATTCCACAGTTTGTAGCATTTTCAGATCCAACGTTGTTAGATGCAGCATATCTTCAGAATTGTATGGGAAATGAATGTAAAGCGGCAGATACGATGCGAAAAGTTTTGGGGTTATATGGAGAGGAAAGAATTATATTAGGGGTTACAAATCTTGGCGTGGTTTCTATTCCGGCGGATTATGAAAAATTCAAGGTTACAAGAGTTATCCCTGTGGCACCACATATTGCAACATCAGAAACGGTATTTACGATAAGCACATTCAATGGAAGAATGCTGATTGCAGAGAATAATATTGCAAAAAAATAAAGCCTAAATAGGATGAGGGTGGCAAAAATGAGTAAAGTAAATAATACCCATATAGTATGGGAGATTACCAGATTATTACAAGATGCAGAGTCTTTGGAAGACGCATTAAGAGTCAGCCTTGGAATGGTTGTTAAAGCGGTAAATGCGGAGGCCGGAACAATATGGTTTTATAACAAAAAAGGGGATGGAAGAATCTATCCTTCTTTTTGGATTGGAGGAGCAGATTTAACCGGTTTAAGTCTTGCGACTGGGGAAGGAATTGCAGGCACAGTTGTAGAAGAAGGGAAGACCACTGTGGTAAAAGATTGTCAGAGTGATGCAAGATGGGCCGGACGATTTGATAAAGCCACTGGTTTTGTGACACGAAGTATGATTTGTGTTCCGCTACGAAACAAATATGAGGTTATCGGCTGTATCCAGATTATCAATAAAAAGGATGGAACTTTATATAACGATGCGGATGTGGAATTATCAGAAACATTAGCAATGTTGACAGCCATTGCGGTGGATGCAAGAGGGCTGAATCTGGGCTTCACAGAAGAAAAACCAATTTTACTTTCGCTACGAGAAATTACAAAGACCTTTGGAAATGGAGAAACGAAGGTACAGGTATTAAGGGGAGTAAATTTGGATATACGAGAAGGTGAATTCCTTGTAATTTTAGGTGAGTCGGGCTGCGGAAAGTCAACTATGCTTAATATTATTGGCGGTATGGACCAGCCAACAACAGGGAAAGTATTGTTTGATGGCAAGGATTATGCAACAGCCAGTGAGCAGGAATTGACAGAGTTCAGAAGACGTGAGGTGGGTTTTATCTTTCAGGCATATAATCTGATGCCTACGCTGACGGCAGAAGAAAATTTGAACTTTATCGGAGAATTGGGCGAAAATTCTATGGAGGCTGCCGAGGCGTTAAAGAGTGTAGGTCTGTATGAAAAGAGAAAGAATTATCCGGCACAGATGTCAGGTGGTCAGCAACAGCGAGTTTCTATTGCAAGAGCATTGGTAAAAAAACCGCGATTGATACTTGCAGATGAACCAACAGCAGCATTAGATTACGAGACAAGTATAGAAGTACTTACTGTTTTAGAGGAAGTTATCAAATCGGGAACAACGCTATTGATGGTGACTCACAATGAAGAAATTGCAAAAATGGCAAATAGAGTGATTCGTATGCAGGGCGATGTTGTAGCAGAAGTTACGATGAATGTTCACCCTGCAAGTGCGAAGGAGTTGGTATGGTAATGAAAAAAACACAAAGAAAGCATTTGTTCAAGACCATTCAAAAAAATCTTGTGTCTTTTTTTGCAGTTGCATTGATGGCAGGTACCGGTATTGCTGTTTATTTGGGAGACCAGTCTGCAGCAAAGGCGATATTGGAAAGAGCGAATGACTATTTTATAGAAAATCAATTACAGTCTTTTGAAATCAGTAGTATGTATGGAATAACAGACGATGATATCGAGGCTATGAAGGAATTAGAGGGTATCGATGAAGCAGAAGGCGGTTATTCTACGATAGGCATATTAGATAGTGACGAAAGTAACGGAAAATTGCAGATTCGCGTACATTCCCTGCTTGATAATATGAATTTGCCCATTGTACTTGAAGGAACGTTGCCGGAAACAGCGAATCAAGCAGCAATAGAGCAGAAAATGGCAGAGGAAGAAAATATTCAGGTTGGCGATACAATTGTTGTGGAACATAATGGAGAATTGAAAGAGAACACATTTTTAGTAACAGCAATTATTAATCAGCCTTCTTTTTGTTGTGCAAGGTCCTTGGATACCAGAGGAATGAGTAATATAGGAATTGGTTCTGCGTACTATTATATCGCTTTGCCCAAAGAGTCTTTCGACAGTTCATATTTTAGCAACAGTTATACTACTGCCTATGTGAAAAACTATGAGCTTGACAATTATTTCTATTTTTCAGATGAATATAAAGAAAAAGAGGCCGCGTTAAAAGAACAATTACAACAATTAGGAGAAACTCGGGCGGCCATTCGTTTGGAAGAAGTTCGTGAAAGTGTAGACAATCAAATTGTAGAAAGTGAAGAAACATTACAGGAATACGAAACAGCAATACAGTCAGCAAAAGAACTCATAGGACAGTTAGATGTAACAGAAAAATATTATAACAAGATGCTGGAAGAACTGGAAAAAGCTGAAAATAAGATTGAAGACGGTTTTTTACAGCTGGAACAGGCAAAAGAAGAACAAAAATTGCTGGAAGAAGAAAATTGGATTATATCAATTCGTAATGATATTGGTGATGTGCGAAGCATCGATATTATTGTAGAGGGCTTGTACGGATTGAGCTATTCCATGGCTATCATTTTTGTGGTTGTCAGTGTTTTAGTTTGTTATTCCGCCATAAGCCGTATGATTAATGAACAGCGAACCTATATAGGTATGCAAAAGGCTTTGGGTTTTACCACAAAAGAAGTTTTGCAGCATTATATGGGATATAGTATTATGTCCGGTCTGATGGGGGTTCTGGAAGGAATTGTAATTTCTATATTTAGTGTACAGTTTTTAAATTTAAGGATTTATGAAAGGGTATTTCTAATTGGAAAGATACCTTTATCATTTTCATGGGGACACGGGATTTTTATATCTGTATTTTTTATGATAATTTTTATAGTTGCATCTTATGCTGCGTGTAAAAAAGAAATATCATTGCCGGCAACCGAGTTACTTCGTGGAGAAATTTTGGAGAGGGAAAAACCGTTTTTCTTTGAAAAATTTGGATTTTATAAGAAGAATCGGCTCTATACCCGTATTATGGTAAAAAATGTACTGGGAGATAAGCCTCGTATGATAACCACCATAGTGGGTGTTGCAGGCTGTATTCTGCTTTTGGTCATTTCTTTTACTATGCTGATTGCAATGCAGGATTCTCCCATTAAACAGTTTGAAAAATATTTTTTGTATGATAATCGTCTTGTGATAGATACCGGTAATGGCAATGTAGAAGAATATGAACAGGTTTTAGAGGAAGAAGGAATAGAATATATTCGAATTCAGGACCGACTTAAATTGTATCGCGTGGCAGGCGGTAATTGGGCAGGTGCTCATGTGGCAGTGGTTTCTGATTCTGATGCCAAAAAACTAAAAGATTTTATGGTTTTGGAGGATTCGGATACAGGAGAAAAAATAGAACTACCTGAAAGAGGAATGCTGGTTTCTTTAAAATGTATGGAAAATAATGATTTAGAGGTGGATGATATTCTTGAAATTACCGATGGCTCAGGAAATCCAAAAGAGGCGTTGGTGGCAGGAGGAATTGAACATTATTTGCCTTATAATTTGTTTGTAATGTCGGAAGAATATTACGAAGAAATGATGGGAGAAGAAGCCGACCGTTGCGTATTTTTATTGAAAGGAAATGTAGAAGGACTTTATGATAGGATGAAGGAAATGGATGGTTTCCTTTCTCTTAGAGATAATAGCGAATACATAAAAATGGATAATGCGTTATATCTAGTGGTTGCTATATGCTTTGTATTTGCGGCAATTATGGCAGTTTTGGTGATGTTAAATCAGAATGTGATGCATATTAATCGAAAAGCAAAAGAACTGTCTGTTATGCGTATTAATGGATTTACAATGAAGGAAACCAAAGCATTTGTTTCCAGGGACAATGTATTTCTTACGTCTTTGGGAATCCTCTTAGGCTGGATTGTAGGGATTGTTTTTGGATATATTGTCATTCGTGTTTTAGAGGTTGCTATGACACATTATGTCAGAACACCAAGCATTAAGGCATGTTTGATTTCAGCACTCATAGGTGGTGTATTTGCTTATATTATGAATAAAATTGCTTTACGCAAAATCAAGAAGTTAAGCTTGACAGATGTCAATGCAAATTAAATGATAACCTGCCTTATGTGGCATTGTGAATCGGGAGAAAGAGGGATATGGATAGACACATTAATAAAAGTCAACAACAGAAAATACTGCATTGTTTTTTGCTGGAACCCAACATTTATATATCGGCGGTTATGACATTAAAAAGAAAGCGTGATGTAAGCGTTGAAGAAATTAAAGAAGCAGTGGAAAAGGCATATACAAAAAATGAAACCACTATGTCTAAAATAGTGCTTGATAATAATGAAATTTATTTTGAAAATATGTCTGAAACCGGCTGCAAAGTCTTCATCGAACAGCGTGATTGGGTAGATATTTTACATGAAAATGAAAAAAAGACATTCAAGATTAATGAGGGAGAGCTTGTCAGGACTTTTATTATTGATGGGAAAGATGACAGTGTCTGTGTGTTTATTATGGCACATCATATTGTGGGGGACGGACATTCCCTGGTCTTGCTGGCACAGGATATTTTAAGTTGTCTTGCCAAAGAAACGGTAGAATATAAGCCACTTAACAACGATAATGAGGAAATGCTGCCTTCTTCTGTGAAGTGTTCGTTTTTAGTAAAAGCAATCATAAATTATTTGAACAGACAGTGGAGAAAGAATGGAAAAATTTTCACCTGGGAAGACTATTTCAAGGTTCATAATAAGTTTTGGAAAAACAGACAAAGCCATATTGAGAAAACTGTAATATCAGAAGAATTGCAGGAGATAAAGGCAAACAGTAAAAGAATAGGAGTAACGGTCAATAGTTATATTATTGCCAAACAAATGGAAAAGACGCCGGAATATGAAACGGTTGGTATTCCCATATCTTATAGAGGAAAGAACCGTTCGCTTGCCAATAAAGTCATTGTGATTCGAATGAAGTACAAATATGATAAAAATATTTCTTTTGAAGAAAATGCTAAAAAAATACATAAAATCATACAAAAGATACTGGAAGATCCTTCAAAGAAATATTTTATTTCAAAAAGTATAAAATCCTTTGAACTTGGTTTGATGGACGGTGTGTTATTGGCAAAGCATACCGGCTACCAAAATAAAGCTGCAAAAAAAGCCACAGGTTTAATGGGAATGTCTGAAAAAAATCAAACACACTTAGCGGTTACAAATTTAGGAAATATCGATTTGAAAACAGAGTATGATTCATTCAGGTTACAAGAGTTTGATGCCATTGCCGCATCTATGTCAACCACCAAAGATGTAATTGCTCTTTGTACAATAGAAAACAGAATGACAATTTGCTTCAGCAGTGTGGGGAAAAGCGGAGTTTGAAAAGAACTTTCATTGCCAAACCTGGCAAAAAAAGGTATAATATTACCAGTCAAAATTTGTATTTATGGGAGGGTGCCATATGCAGTATCAGAAGGGAACATTAGAAGTCAGATTAAACAGTCATATTAAGGACTATGATTTTCATAGTTTATATGAGGTAGATAAAGTTTGTTCTATGGTAGCAGCCATCTGCGAAGCATTGGATTTAGATTTGTTGCTTACGGATAGAAAGGGTAAAACTATTTATTTATGTGGCAATATGGCAGAAAACCCGGATGTAGATAAAGAGGCAGGAATCAAAATCAGAGTCTACGACCGTACCATTGCACATTTGTATGTAAACTATAACGGAGTTAATATTGCAAAAGAAAAGGCAGAAGTACTTGTCGAAAATTTTGCCGGTTTACTGGAAAGCCTTGGAAGTGAAAGTTATTTTCACAAAGAAGCAGGTATGTATATTGATGACCATCATAAATCCAAGACTGTTCACAGCGATAAAGAAGATGCATTGACAGGGGTAATGAGTCAGAGTTATTTTGAACACAGAATGCAGATTATTGACCGTTCAGAAGTAGTGCCGGTGGCGGCGATTGTGGCAAATATTAACGACTGGAAGTTTGCGAATGACCATTTTGGTGATGAAGAAAGCGATAGATTGATTACAACGATTGCAGGTATTTTGAAAGAAAATGCCAAACCGGAATATATAATTGGCAGGGTAGATGGTGATGTGTTTCATATCATTATTCCGATTCCTGAACCAGAAGAAGCGGAAGAATACTGTAAGAAAGTACAGACCGCCTGCGATAGTTTTGAGGATGTTCATTTAGCACCAAGTGTTGCTTGTGGAATTGCCTACAAAACCAATGTAGAAGAACAGATGGAAGCTGTTTTTTCTGAAGCAGAATACGAAATGTTACAAAATAAAATTTTTATTAAAAATTCGGAAGGCTATTGCAATCGCCTAAAAAAAGGGCTATAACATATTTTAATGTTTTACGTTGCATATGAATATATTGCATAGTCAATAGTACATAGTATCAATATGTAGCGAGAAAGTGATTTAAGGAGGTTTTATAGATGAAATTAGTACCATTAGGAGATCGAGTTGTTTTGAAACCATTAGTTTGTGAAGAAACAACCAAATCCGGAATCGTTCTTCCGGGACAGAATAAGGAAAAACCACAGCAGGCAGAAGTTGTAGCTGTTGGACCAGGAACAGAAACAATAAAAATGGAAGTAAAAACTGGTTCACAGGTTATTTATTCTAAATTTGCCGGAACTGAGGTTAAATTAGATGAGGAAGAATTCATTATCGTAAAACAAAGTGATATTCTTGCAATTATTGAGTAATATTTGGAGGTTTTTTGAACAATGGCTAAAGAAATTAAATATGGAGCAGAGGCTCGTGCAGCCTTAGAAGCAGGTGTAAATCAGCTTGCAAATACAGTAAGAGTAACCTTAGGACCAAAAGGTAGAAACGTTGTATTAGATAAATCTTTTGGTGCACCACTGATTACCAATGATGGTGTAACAATCGCAAAAGAAATCGAGTTAGAAGACGCTTTTGAAAATATGGGAGCACAGCTTGTAAAAGAAGTTGCTACAAAGACAAACGATGTAGCAGGTGATGGAACAACAACGGCTACTGTTTTAGCTCAGGCAATGATTAATGCCGGTATGAAAAATTTAGCAGCAGGTGCGAACCCAATTATTTTAAGAAAAGGTATGAAAAAAGCCACTGATTGTGCAGTAGAATCTATCGCCAGTATGAGTTCTAAAGTAAATGGAAAAGAACATATTGCAAGGGTTGCTGCCATTTCAGCAGGTGATGAAGCTGTTGGTCAGTTAGTAGCAGATGCTATGGAAAAGGTTTCAGGAGATGGTGTTATCACAATCGAAGAAAGCAAAACAATGATGACAGAACTGGATTTAGTAGAAGGTATGCAGTTTGACCGTGGTTACATTTCCGCTTACATGGCAACCGATATGGATAAAATGGAAGCTGTTTTAGACGACCCATATATTTTAATCACAGATAAAAAGATTTCAAGTATTCAGGAAATTTTACCACTCCTTGAACAGATTGTTCAGTCAGGTGCAAAATTATTGATTATTGCAGAAGATGTAGAAGGCGAAGCTTTAACCACATTAATCGTAAATAAATTGCGTGGTACTTTCAACGTAGTAGCTGTAAAAGCACCAGGTTATGGCGACAGAAGAAAAGCGATGCTTGAAGATATTGCTATTTTAACTGGTGGTCAGGTGATTAGCAGTGAATTAGGTCTTGACTTAAAAGACACTACAATGGCTCAGTTAGGTCATGCAAAATCTGTAAAAATACAGAAAGAAAATACTGTAATTGTAGATGGTAGTGGTGATAAAGCAGCAATTTCTGCAAGAATTGCACAGATTAAAAATGCGATTGAAACAACAACCTCTGAATTTGATAAAGAAAAATTACAGGAACGTCTTGCAAAATTAGCAGGCGGTGTTGCAGTTATCCGTGTTGGTGCGGCTACGGAAACAGAAATGAAAGAAGCAAAACTTCGTTTGGAAGATGCTCTTGCAGCAACAAGAGCAGCCGTAGAAGAAGGTATTATTTCAGGTGGTGGTTCTGCTTACATTCATGCAACAAAAGAAGTTTCTAAATTAGTAGCAAATCTTTCAGGTGATGAAAAGACAGGTGCTGAAATTGTATTAAAAGCATTGGAAGCTCCACTTTATCATATTGCTGCAAATGCAGGACTTGAAGGTAGCGTTATTATTAACAAAGTTCGTGAATCAGAAGTTGGCGTTGGTTTCGATGCCTTAAAAGAAGAATATGTAGATATGGTTAGTGCAGGTATTCTTGACCCTGCAAAAGTTACAAGAAGTGCACTCCAGAATGCTACAAGTGTTGCAAGTACTCTTCTTACCACAGAATCTGTTGTAGCAAACATCAAAGAAGATGCACCAGCTATGCCAGCAAATCCAGGAATGGGAATGATGTAAGATAGTTTAGGAGATATACAGGCGAGGAAATAGTTCCTCGCCTATTTTTTGTATTTTCGGTGCATTATTTGGGGGATAAGTATTTTTTGGCACAAAATGCGAAACAATTAAGTCTTCAAAGAACTTTAGGATTTACATTATGAAAAAATGATATTATAATTAATTTTATTATAGGCACATTTTTTTCTATGTGCTAAATTCACAAAAGGGAAGGAATTTTTTTATGAAAAAGTTGGAAGAATATGTAAGAAGTATACCTGATTTTCCAGAAGAAGGTATTATTTTTAGAGATATTACAAGTGTATTACAGGATGCAGATGGGTTACAACTTGCTGTGGATACAATGCAGGATAAAATAAAAGACCTTGACTTTGATGTGGTTGCAGGGGCAGAATCCAGAGGGTTCATTTTTGGCACAGCCATTGCCTATAACCTTCACAAGCCATTTGTCTTAGTTAGAAAAAAAGGGAAATTGCCTTGTGAAACCATTTCAGAAGACTATGATTTGGAATATGGGAAAGCAACTATTGAAATTCATAAGGACGCAATCAAGCCAGGTCAGAAAGTACTTTTAGTAGACGATTTAATTGCAACAGGTGGTACAGCCAAAGCTGCCATTCATTTAATTGAGAGGCTTGGTGGTGAAGTAGTAGCCTGCGTATATTTGATTGAATTGGCAGGACTGGAAGGCCGTAAAAAATTAGAAGGTTACAGGGTTGAAGCAGCTATTTGTTATGAGGGAAAATAATCAATAAAGTCAGCGGCGGTGTTTTATGACGGAAGAAAAGAAAGAATTAGTAATTGATGATGGTAGAATTGAAGCGGTGCAGGAACATTTAAGTCCCGAAGAATTATATCGGGATTTAATTTCTCGTGTTCAAAAGTATCACCCTTCCGATGATACTTCATTAATTGAGAAGGCGTATAACCTTGCTTTTGAAGCACATAAGGAGCAAAGGAGAAAGTCAGGTGAACCTTATATTATTCACCCACTTTGCGTAGCAATTATTTTGGCAGATTTGGAAATGGATAAGGAGACGATTGCGGCAGGCTTGTTGCATGATGTTGTAGAAGATACCATTTATACCAGTGATGAAATTAAAAACTATTTCGGAGAAGATGTTGCTCTTTTAGTAGATGGCGTGACAAAACTGCAGTCTTTACAATTAGGAGACAATAACGCCGCTATGGATAAAGATAAAGAAAAACTGGAAATGCAGGCAGAAAATCTTAGAAAGATGTTTCTGGCTATGGCAAAAGATATTAGAGTTATCATTATCAAATTGGCGGACAGACTTCACAATATGCGTACTTTGAAATATATGAAGCCTGAAAAACAGCAGAGAATCGCCAGAGAAACATTGGATATTTACGCACCGATTGCACAAAGACTTGGTATTTCTAAAATCAAAGTAGAATTGGACGATTTATCCTTAAAATACTTGCAACCGGAAGTTTACTATGATTTAGTAGATAAAATTGCAGTTAGAAAGAGCGTTCGAGAAAAATATATTCAAACAATCGTTGAAGAAGTTAGTGAACATATTTCAGAGGCTGGAATTAAAGCCAAAATTGATGGCCGTGTAAAACACTTCTTTAGTATTTATAAGAAAATGAAGAACCAAAATAAAACTATTGACCAGATTTATGATTTATTTGCGGTTCGTATTATTGTGGACAGTGTCAAAGACTGTTATGCAGCTCTTGGTGTAATTCATGAAATTTATAAGCCGATTCCTGGCAGATTTAAGGATTATATTGCAATGCCAAAACCAAATATGTATCAATCTTTGCATACAACTTTGATGGGAAGTAGCGGACAACCATTTGAAATACAGATTCGTACTTTTGATATGCATAAAGCAGCTGAGTATGGTATCGCTGCCCATTGGAAGTATAAAGAAGCTTCTGACGGCAAAAAACCGGAAACTCAAGAAGAAGAAAAGCTGGTTTGGCTTCGTCAGATTTTGGAATGGCAGAGAGATATGTCTGATAACAAGGAATTTATGAGCTTACTTAAGAGTGATTTAGACTTGTTCTCGGATAATGTATATTGCTTTACTCCAAGCGGAGATGTTAAAAATCTTCCAGCAGGAAGTACCCCGATAGATTTTGCGTATAGCATTCATAGTGCGGTGGGCAACAAAATGGTTGGTGCTAGAGTAAACGGAAAGTTAGTTACCATTGATTATGAAATCAAAAATGGAGATTTAATTGAAATTTTAACTTCTCAAAACTCCAAAGGTCCAAGTCGTGACTGGCTTAACATTGTTAAGAGTCCACAGGCAAGAAGTAAAATTAATCAATGGTTTAAAAATGAATCAAAAGAAGACAACATTGTTCGTGGTAAAGAGGCAATTTTAAGTTATTGTAAAGCAAAAACCATCAATGTTACAGAGATTATGATTCCACAGTATATGACAGCCATTATGCGAAAATATGGCTTTCGAGACTGGGAGGCTGTATTGGCAGCCATAGGACATGGAGGACTAAAAGAAGGTCAGATTGTCAATAAAATGGTGGAAATGTACGACAAAGACCACCCGAAAGTTGTGACGGATGAGGAAATTGTAGCTGCCGTTGAGGAAAATGCACAGTCAATTAAGACTCAGCATATGCGTTCTAAAAATGGAATTACTGTTAAAGGTATTCATGATGTGGCAGTACGTTTTTCAAAATGTTGTAGTCCGGTTCCGGGAGATGAAATTGTCGGCTTCGTAACAAGAGGCCGAGGGGTTTCTATTCATAGAACAGACTGTGTCAACGTAATTAACTTACCGGAAATTGAAACAAGCAGATTGATTGATGCTGAGTGGGAAGGAACGGAAGATAGTTTTGGCGAAAAATATTTGGCTGAAATTAAAATCTTTGCTAATAATCGAAATGGTTTGTTGGCAGATGTTTCCAAAGCACTGACAGAGAAGAATATCAATATTTTGGCGGTGAACACAAGAACCAACAAGCAAAATATTGCCACAATGTCAATCTCTTTTGAAATTTCCAGCAGAGATGAATTAATCCGAATTATTGATAAGATTCGTTCGATTGAAAGTGTTGTAGATATTGAAAGGACGACAGGCTAATGGCAGAACTAAAAATTGGAAGAATTACGTTAGGTATGTGCCAGACGAATTTCTATTTCTTATATATAGAAGGTAGCAATGAAGTAATTGCAATAGACCCAGCAGATAAAGGGGCTTACTTATATGACACCTTAAAAAAGCACAATTTCACCGTAGGTGCTATTTTGCTAACCCATGGTCATTTTGATCATATTTGGGGATGTAATGAATTAAGAGAATTATCAGGTGCAAAAGTATATGCATACAAAGAGGAAGAAGATGTCTTGTTAAGTGAAAGGCTAAATGTGTCAGCCGGGGTAGGAAGACCATATACTGTGAAAGCTGATTATTTCTTCGGAGATAATGAGACCTTTGAACTGTGTGGAATTAGTGGCAAAGTGATAGCAACACCAGGACATACAAAGGGAAGCTGTTGCTACTATTTTGAAGAAGCAAATATTTTAGTAAGTGGTGATACCTTGTTTCAGGAATCCGTTGGAAGAACTGATTTACCGACAGGTTCTGGTGGAACGATTGTTCGTTCTATTAAAGAACGACTGCTATGTTTGCCAGGGGAGACAAAAGTCTATCCGGGACACGGAGATTTTACCACCATTTCATATGAAGCAAAGTACAATCCATTTTGTGTATAACGATTGCCGGGTAGGTTTTTTGAATCTACTCGGTTATGTGCGTTTATACTTGCGAAAGGAAAATTTATGTTTGTTGTTAAATTAAATAAAACACAATTTGAATATGATATTCATTCCATTGTAAAAGCATTTTATCCGGAAAAAGATGTGAAGGTTCTAACACCGGATTCTGTTATCAAGGATAAAGAGTGGTTTCATAGAGAACCAAATATGTGGATAGATTTTTGGGAAGATAAGATTGAAGTGAAAGCACAGGGACTTTATGAATTTGAGCTTTTGGCATCGCATATGGCGTATAAAGATGAATTTAAAAAGTTTTTATATAGATGTTTATGCAAAGAAACAGAGAAAACATTGCCTTGGGGAAATTTGACGGGAATCAGACCAACCAAAATCGCAATGGGTATGATGGAAAATGACAAAGCAGATAATGAAATAATGAGCTATATGGAAACGGAACATTACGTTTCAAAAGAAAAGGCAAAGTTAAGTTTGGATATAGCAAAAAGAGAAAAGAGACTACTGGATTCATTACATTATGAAAATGGATACAGTTTATATATTGGAATTCCATTTTGCCCTACAACTTGCCTTTATTGTTCTTTTACCTCCTATCCGATTTGTTCCTGGAAAAACAGAATGAACGAGTATTTGGAAGCTGTATTTAAAGAGATTGATTTTGTTGCGAAAGCTTATGAACATAAGATTTTAGATACGGTTTATATAGGCGGCGGAACTCCCACTACTTTGGAGGCAGAAGAATTAGACAGATTACTTACAAAAGTCAAATCTACATTTAACTTTACAAATGTAAAAGAATTTACCGTAGAAGCTGGACGAGCTGACAGCATTACTTATGACAAACTGGTTGTTCTGAAAAAGCATGGAGTCACTAGAATTTCAATTAATCCTCAGACTATGAAAGAGGAAACACTCAAGGTGATTGGAAGAAGACATACAGTAGAGCAGGTGATTGAAGCATTTCATATGGCGAGAGAACTGGGCTTTGATAATATTAATATGGATATTATTTTAGGTTTACCAGGAGAAATGGAAGAAGATGTGCTTTATACCACGGAGGAGATTAAGAAGTTAAAACCGGATAGTCTCACGGTTCATTCTCTAGCGATTAAAAGAGCCAGTCGTTTACATAGCTGGATTACGGAAAATGGAATCGCAACGTTAAAAAACACAGATAAAACTATGGAAATCGCATCAAAAGCGGCAGAAGATATGGAACTTTTTCCATATTATTTGTATAGACAAAAGAATATGTCGGGTAATTTTGAAAATGTGGGCTATGCAAAAGAAGGCAAGGAAGGAATCTATAACATACTGATTATGGAAGAAAAACAGACGATTGTTGCCCTTGGTGCTGGAAGCATTACAAAAGTGGTTCTTCCAGACGGTAGAATTGAAAGATGCGACAATGTAAAGGATGTTTCTTTATACATTGAAAAGATAGATGAAATGATTGAGAGAAAGAAGTCGCTTTTTGCCTTGAAATAGTTTCTAAAAAAGTGTAAAATCGACTAGATGATAAGAAAGGATAAAAAGATTATGGCATTAACCAAAAAACCGGTTACGGGTATGAAAGATATTCTCCCTAACGAAATGCAGCTTAGGGATTATGTAATAAGCGTTATTAAAGAAACTTATGGAAAATTTGGATTTACATCCATTGAAACACCTTGTGTAGAAAATATTGAAAATCTAACCAATAAGCAAGGTGGCGAAAATGAAAAACTTATTTTTAAAATTTTAAAACGTGGTGAAAAATTAAACTTAGAAACGGCTAAGGAAGAAGCAGATTTAGTAGATGGCGGTCTTAGATATGATTTAACTGTTCCGTTGGTTCGTTATTATTCTAATCATGCAAATGAATTGCCTTCTCCGTTTAAGGCACTTCAGATGGGCAATGTTTTCCGTGCAGACAGACCACAAAAGGGTAGATATCGTCAGTTTATGCAATGTGATATTGATATTTTAGGCGAACCATCTAACCTTGCAGAAATTGAATTGATTTTAGCAACTACTACAACCCTTGGTAAATTAGGATTTAAGAAATTCCAGATTCGTATCAACGAAAGAAGAATTTTGAAGGCTATGGCAGCTTACAGTGGTTTTTCAGAAGACAGCTATGATACCGTTTTCATTATTCTAGATAAAATGGATAAAATTGGTAAGGAAGGCGTTTCGGATGAACTTTTAAAAGCAGGCTTTGCACAGGAAAGTGTAGACAAATACCTCGGTTTATTTGATGGAATTGAGAAAGCCCAAAATCCAATCAAATATCTTGCAAAAGAATTAGAAGGCGTGATGGATGCTGAAGTAGAACAGAATCTTTCTGAAATTATAGAAAGTGTGGATAAAACAAAAGCGGCTGATTTTGAAATCGTATTTGATCCAACATTAGTTCGTGGTATGTCTTACTACACAGGAACAATTTTTGAAATCGCTATGCCGGAATTTGGCGGAAGCTGTGGCGGCGGTGGAAGATATGACAAGATGGTTGGCAAGTTTACTGGTAACGATGTACCGGCTTGTGGTTTTTCTATCGGTTTTGAAAGAATTATTCTGATTATGATGGAAAATGGTTTCCAGATTCCAAATGCAGCACAAAAGAAAGCTTACTTAGTAGAAAAAGGCATTCAAACAGAAGAATTGTGTAAAGTAATTGAAGAAGCACAAAAAGAACGTGAAAATGGTATGCAAGTACTGGTTACACGTATGAATAAAAATAAGAAATTCCAAAAAGAACAACTTATAAAAGAAGGTTATGAGGAATTTAAAGAGTTTTATAAAGAACCATTGAAATAATATGGAGTGAAATAATTAGGAGGCTATTAAAATGGCAGAAACAATGAAAGGTCTTACCCGTACATGCAGATGTGGTGAATTGTCCGTTGCAAATGTAGGACAGACAGTAACTGTTATGGGCTGGGTACAAAAACAGAGAAATAAAGGCGGAATTATTTTCGTTGATTTAAGAGACCGTGCAGGCTTATTACAGATTATTTTTGAAGAAGCAGACTGTGGAAGTGAAAATTTTGCAAAAGCAGAAAAGCTTCGTAGTGAATTTGTAGTAGCCGTAACGGGTGTTATTGAAAAAAGAAGCGGTGCAGTGAATGAAAATTTAGCCACAGGTGAAATTGAAGTTCGAGCAAAGAGCATTCGTATTTTATCAGAATCAGAGACACCTCCATTCCCGGTAGAAGCAGATTCTAAAACAAAGGAAGAACTGAGATTAAAATATAGATACTTAGACCTTAGAAGACCGGATTTGCAGAAAAATATTATTTTGAGAAGCAAAATCGTTTCTGCCATGAGAAGCTTTATGGCAAACGAAGGTTTCTTGGAAATTGAAACACCTATTTTGTGTAAGTCTACACCAGAAGGGGCAAGAGATTATCTTGTACCAAGCCGCGTGCATCCAGGTACATTTTACGCCCTTCCTCAGTCTCCACAGATTTTTAAACAGCTTTTGATGTGTTCTGGTTATGATAGATACTTCCAGATTGCAAGATGTTTCCGTGATGAAGATTTACGTGCGGACAGACAGCCAGAATTTACCCAGGCGGATATGGAATTATCTTTTGTAGATGTAGAAGATGTAATTGAAGTAAATGAGAGATTGATTCAGCACATTTGTAAAGAAGCGATTGGTCTTGATGTACAGCTTCCAATTCCAAGAATTACTTGGCAGAATGCTATGGATAGATATGGTTCTGATAAACCGGATACACGTTTTGGTATGGAATTACAGAACGTAACAGAAGTTGTAAAAGGTTGTGGATTCTCCGTATTTACTTCTGCTATTGAAAATGGTGGTTCCGTTCGTGGTATCAATGCAAAGGGACAGGCTGAAATGCCAAGAAAGAAAATAGATGCTTTAGTAGAATTTGCAAAAGGATATGGTGCAAAAGGTCTTGCATACCTTGCTATTTTACCTGATGGCACATACAAATCTTCTTTTGCAAAATTTATGACAGAAGAAGAATTAAAAGCTTTAGTTGAGGCTATGGGTGGCGAAAATGGAGATTTACTCTTATTTGCCGCAGATAAGAACAAGATTGTATATAGTGTTCTGGGAGCTTTAAGATTAGAAGTGGCAAAACAGATGGGCATTATTGATGAAGACAAATTTAACTTCGTATGGGTAACAGAATTCCCACTTCTTGAGTATAGCGAAGAAGAAGATCGTTTTGTAGCTGTTCATCACCCATTCACAATGCCTATGGAAGAAGATTGGCAATATATTGATTCAGACCCGGGTAGAGTACGTGCGAAAGCATATGATATTGTATTAAACGGTGTTGAATTAGGCGGTGGTTCTGTTCGTATTCATCAGAACGATATTCAGGAAAAAATGTTTGAAGTAATTGGACTTACAAAAGAAGAAGCGAATGATAAATTTGGTTTCTTATTAAGTGCTTTCAAATACGGTGTTCCACCACACGCTGGATTGGCTTACGGTGTTGACCGTTTTGTTATGTTACTTGTTAAAGCAGACAGCATTCGTGAAGTAATTGCTTTCCCAAAAGTAAAAGATGCTTCCTGTCTTATGAGTGATGCACCAAATGTAGTAGAACAGAAACAGTTAGACGAGTTGTCTATTGCAATAGCAAAAGCAGACGAAGAAAAAGAGGAATAATCGTGACAAAACTATACCTATGTGATATTTCTAATTTCATCAAAGAAGCAAAGGAAAATGAAAAGTTCTTGGAAGGCTTTTTTGATAAGATAGGTGTAGAACGTATGCAGTATATTTTAAACAAAAAGAAAGCAGAGGATAGAGCACGCAGTTTAGGGGCGGCTCTACTTCTGCTTTTTGCATTGCAAAAAGAAATACCGGAAATAAAAACTTTGCCGGATTTTTCCTATAAAGAAAATGACAAGCCATATATCCAGGGATTATCGAATATTTTCTTTAATCTATCCCATACAAAAAATATAGTAACGTGTGTTATTTCTGATAAGGAAGTGGGAGTGGATATTGAACATATCAGGGATTTAAAAGAAACGACCATTCGCAAGGTATTTACAGATAAAGAAAAAAAACGAGTGCAAGGCGAACGAAAAGGTTATATAAGACTTTGGACGATGAAAGAAGCCTATGCCAAATTAACAGGCAAAGGACTGAAAGAAATTTTAGATGGCCTGGAAATTATTGAAACAGAGGAAAATATAAAAATACAAAAATTAAATCAAGATATAAGAAAAACCTCCTGCTCCTATGTGGTAGCAGAAGGTGAAATCTTTGATGCTTATGAATGCTCTTATCTGTATAGTGTCTGTACGAAAGTACCTTGTGTGGTACAACAGATTTATACAAAGTGGGAAGAATTATAGATTTTCAGAATCCTCGTCATCAACGGCAGCGGCTGAGGCTGCAGCAGAAGTAGATGCAACTGCAATTACGACAGCAATTAAAACAATTAAAAACAAACCACCAAGTATAAGCCAGAGAATCTGTGATTCACTTGCCTGTGTAGTAGTGGTGGTAGTTGTAGTAGTAGCTAAAGTTAATAAATTAAACCAATTCATAATAAGCCTCCTTTGCTTCCTATCAAAATATTGTAACACATTGGCAAATTTTTGCATAGGGTAATTCAAAGCGAAATTTTGAGGAAATTATGGCAACAGTATTTTTAGATGCAGGACATGGTGGTGTAAATCCGGGGGCAGTATTTGAAGGAAGACGAGAATCGGACGATGCACTTGATTTAGTTTTGGCAATCGGAAACATTTTGGAAGAAAATGGAATCAATGTAGTATACAGCAGAACTACGGACATATATGAATCGCCAGCCCAAAAAGCAGCAGAGGCAAATGCCTCTGGGGCAGATTATTTTGTTTCGATTCATAGAAATTCATCGGTCTACCCGGAACAGTATAGTGGAGTAGAATCTTTGGTGTATGCAAAAGGAATGAGAAGTGAAGACTTAGCCAATAACATTAACAGGGAATTGGAACAGGTCGGATTTATCAATTTAGGTGTCGCGGAAAGACCAAATCTTGCTGTACTGAGAAGAACGAGAATGCCGGCGGTTTTGGTGGAAGTCGGGTTTATCAATACGGCACGAGACAATGAACTATTAGATACACATTTTTATGAAGTGGCAAATGCTATTGCAGAAGGTATTATTCAGACTGTTTATTAGAGAAGAAATTTCATATAAAAACACCTGTAATTTAAAAGTTCCCATTTGATAATCAAATGGGAACTTTGTTATAAACATATTTTTAAGAATTTTCTGGAACGGAAATATCAGAAGTAGAAGTTTTTAATTCCGTTGTTTCAGAAATCAAAGTCGGTAGAGTGATTTTTACTTTGGTAATTCGATTTTGAGAAATACCATCTACCTGTAAAATAGTACCGTCTTCCAAAGTAACAGATTCTTTATCTTCTGGTAATCGGTCAAGACTTTCAATAATCAGACCACCGATAGAATCATAGTCTTCGGAATCAAATTTTGTGTCAATGGCATCATTAATGTCATCTAATTTCATACTACCTTCTACCAGGTAAATGTTATCGTCAATTTCCTGAATCAGCTCGGCTTCATCTTCATCATATTCATCTCGGATTTCACCAACGATTTCTTCCAATAAATCTTCCATTGTAATCATACCGACCGTAGCACCGTATTCATTTAATACGAAAGCTACGTTCATAGTAGAATCACGCATTTCCATCAATAAGTCGGCAGTTTTCTTGTATTCATATGTATAATATGCTTCACGCAAGACATCCTTGATTTTAAAATCACGCGTGTTATTTAAACCGATTAAATCTTTTATATTTACTAAACCAATAATATTATCATTATCATTTTCATAAACCGGAATTCGGGTATACATACTATCTTTAAAAATACCAATCAGGTCTTTATAAGTACAATCAATCGGAGCAGTTACCATATCGATTCGTGGAATCATAATATCTTTTGCGACTGCATCGCTGAACTCAAACACGTTGTAAATCATTTCACGTTCTTCCGATTCAATAACCCCTTCTTCGTGGCTTACATCCACATAGGTTTTTAATTCATTTTCTGTAATGGCACAGGCTTTTTTTGTAGGGTCGATTCTTAATAACCACATAATGCCAATCGAAATCTTATCAATTAAAAAAATAACGGGTGTAAGGATTATCATTAAAAATTGAATGATACCGCTATATGTAAGAGCAATTTTTTCTGCATTAATCATTGCCCAGGTCTTTGGAGTGATTTCACCAAAGAGTAATATGATGATAGTTAATATACCGGTTGCGATACCAACTGCAAAGTCGCCAAAAAGGTCAATAGATAAAGTAGTCATCAATGAGGAAGCAGCAATATTTACAATGTTATTACCAATTAAAATAGTGCTTAACATTTTTCCGTGGTTTTCCAAAATATGAAGAACACGTTTGGCACGTTTATTTCCTTCGTCCTCCAGACTTTTTAGTCTGACTTTGTTTACTGTTGTTAATGAGGTTTCAGCAGATGAGAAAAATGCTGAAAGAATAATTAAAACAACAATCGTAATGATTTGAATAATATTTTCGGGCTGTATGTCCAAAATTGAGTTCACTCCTTTTGTAAATAATTTTTCTGGTACGAATATTACAATATCTAAATTCTTGTGTCAAGTTTATGCGAAATTGTTCATATATATTTCATAGATATTTTAGAATCAAAAAGGAAGGAAATCGAGCGGATATGATGCGTTTTTGGAAAAAGAATGAGAAGTTGGCAACGATATTAAAGAGTTTATTAGTTATGTATATTTTAACAGGAGTTTTATTGTTGATTTTGGCATTTTTGTTATACAAGTTTTCTTTACCACAAAAGGCTATCGGTATAGGAATTTTAGTGATATACATAGGGTGTACATTCCTTGGTGGAATGATACTGGGAAAAGTGATGAAAGTAAAAAAATATTTATGGGGGCTTTTGGGGGGAGGTATGTATTTTTTTATTCTGGTTATCCTGTCCCTTATTTTTAATGGAGGAATTGCAAACCTTTCGGGAAATTTCCTTTTAACGTTAATTCTTTGTGGAGGCAGTGGTATGCTTGGCGGTATGCTCAGTTAGAAAAAGGTCTTTAAATTGAGGGGCATTTATGGTATAATACACTGATTGTATTGTGCCGTTTTACACAGGCATAGAAAGAAGGAGATACACAATGAAAAAAAGTACAGGAGTGATTTCGTTTATTGCCATTTTGGCATTGACAGCAGGATTGATTTATACTGCAATTTTTGGTCTTGGAGCGAACAAGTCAGGTTCGGCCTCTAGTATTAATTTAGGGCTTGATTTGGCAGGCGGCGTCAGCATTACTTATGAAGTAGTGGGAGAAGATAATCCAGACCAGACAGATATGGACGACACCATTTATAAATTGAAAAAACGTGTGGAGTCATACAGCACAGAAGCACAGGTTTATCAGGAGGGTGAAAACCGTATTACTATTGAGATACCTGGCGTAGATGATGCAAATCAGGTATTAAAGGAAATTGGTACACCTGGAAAATTGTATTTTATAGAAGAAACAAATAGTGCCGAAGAAATCAATTATTACTTAGGCTTTGATGTGGATGAAGAAGGTAATATGACCGATTCTAGTTACCGTTTAGATAAAACCATCGAAGAAATCGAAGCAAACGGCTCTATTTTATTAACTGGTACAGATGTGGAAGATGCAAAGGCAGGCACTACCACAGATGAATATGGCAATTCTCAGTTTGTAGTCGAGCTGACTATGACAAGTGATGGAGCAAAGAAATTTTCTGATGCTACCACAAAGGCTTATGAAAAAGGGGAAACATTGGCAATTTATTATGATGGTGAATTAATCAGTGTTCCTTATGTAAATTCTCCAATTACAGATGGAAAAGCTTGGATTTCCGGTATGGATTCCTATGAAGAAGCCAATAACTTAGCTACTTCAATTCGTATTGGTGGTTTGAGCCTTGAATTGACAGAAGTTCGTTCGCAGGTAGTAGGTGCACAGCTTGGTGCAGAAGCCATTGAAAGCAGCTTAAAAGCAGGAGCAATCGGATTGGCTATGGTAATTATCTTTATGGTAGCCATTTATTTTATTCCGGGCGTGGCAGCTTCCATTGCGTTATTTATTTACATTGCCCTTATGGTTATTATGTTAGATAGTTTCAGCCTGACACTGACGTTATCTGGTATTGCCGGTATCATTTTATCTATTGGTATGGCGGTAGATGCCAATGTAATTATTTTTGCACGTATTCGTGAGGAACTTGCCACTGGCAAAACGGTTCAGTCGGCAATTAAGCAAGGTTTTAGTAAAGCGTTATCAGCAATTTTAGATGGAAATATTACAACTTTAATTGCTGCAGCAGTACTTGGATTTGTAGGGACTGGTTCAGTAAAAGGTTTTGCACAGACACTGGCTCTTGGTATTATACTTTCTATGTTTACATCGTTAATTATTACAAGAGGTATTTTAAGTGTTATGTATGCTATCGGATTCCAGAGTGAAAAATTCTATGGAGTGGCAAAAGAGCATAAGACCATTCGTTTTTTACAGAAAAAGAAACTTTGGTTTGCTATTTCCGGCGTATTGATTTTATCTGGTATTGTAGCAATGATTGTATTTCAGAGTAGTGGCAAGGGTGCTTTAAATTACAGTATGGAATTTATGGGTGGAACTTCTACAACTGTGGAATTTAGTGAAGAATATGATATTGAGTATATTGAAGATAATGTGATTCCGAAAATTACAGAAGTCATTGGAGACAATGAAGTACAGACGACTATGGTAAAAGATAGTAGTGAAGTGGTTTTCAAAACAAAAACTTTAGATGAAAGTTCAAGACTTGCGTTAGATGAGATGTTTGAAACGGAATTTGGAGTGACGCCAAAAGAATCGGAAAGTATCAGTGGTACAGTTAGTGGTGAAATGCGAAATGATGCGATTATCGCAATCGTCGTGGCTACCCTTTTGATGCTGGTATACATCGCCTTCCGTTTTAAAGACATTCGTTTTGGGGCAAGTAGCATTATTGCGTTAAGTCACGATGTTTTGGTAGTTCTTGCATTCTATGCCATTGCACGTATTTCCGTGGGTAATAACTTTATTGCTTGTATGCTTACGATTGTAGGATACTCTATTAACGCAACGATTGTTATTTTTGACCGTATCCGTGAAAACTTAAAAGAAATGAAAAATGTCAGCACAGAAGAAATTGTGAATAAAAGCATTACTCAGTCTTTAAGCAGAAGTATCTTTACTTCTTTAACAACCTTCTTTATGGTTGCAGCACTTTGCATTTTTGGTGCGTCTTCCTTGGTAGAGTTTGCTTTGCCACTGATGGTAGGTATTGTTTGCGGTACATTCTCATCAATCTGCCTGACAGGACCAATTTGGTATCTTCTTAGAAAACATTTTGTGAAAGCAGAAAGTGAAGACTAAAGAAAATGGCAAAATGGGTAGTAACAGCCAAAAAGGCTGATTTTGAAGCGATTGGGAAAAAGTTTCATATAGACCCGGTGGTCGCAAGAATTCTTAGAAACAGGGACCTTGTGACAGAAAAGGAAATTGAGAATTTTTTGGAAGGAAATTTATCTCAAATGTATTCCCCCTATCTTTTAAAGGATATGGATAGAGCGGTGGATAGAATTTTAAAAGCAATAGAGCAGAAAGAGAAGATTCGTGTTATTGGAGATTATGATGTAGATGGCATTTGTGCTGGATATATTTTGAAGGAAGGTTTAAGTCTTCTTACAGCCAGAGTCGATTGTAGAGTGCCAAATCGAATCAAAGATGGTTATGGATTAAATGAAAATCTGATTCAAGAAGCAAAAGAAGATGGAATTGACTTCCTTATCACCTGTGACAATGGAATTGCGGCAAAAGAGGCTATTGCCTACGCAAACGAGTTGTCTATGACGGTCATTGTAACGGACCACCATGAAGTACCTTTTATACAGACAGAAAATGGGGAAAAGTGTTATCAGATGCCACCGGCTTATGCCGTTGTGAACCCGAAAAGAGAAGATTGTCCTTATCCTTTTTCAGCCATTTGTGGTGCTTTGGTGGCATACAAGCTGATTCAGGCTCTTTTTGAAAAAAAGGGACTAAATATGCCAACAGATTTCATTGAGGCGGCAGCTTTTGCAACCATTTGCGACGTTATGGAGTTAAAAGACGAAAATCGTATTGTAGTAAAATATGGTTTAAAGTCAATGCAACATACGAAAAATCTGGGGTTAAAAGCGTTGTTTCAGGTATGTGATATTAAAATGGAAAGCCTTAGCACATACCATATTGGATTTATTTGTGGACCTTGCTTTAATGCCACCGGTAGATTGGATATTGCAGATAGAGCGGTGGAACTTTTAAGTGCCAAAGACTTTGGTGATGCAGTTATTTGGGCCAGAGAATTAAAAGAATTGAATGAACAGCGAAAAAGTATGACTTTGCAAGGCGTGAAAATGGCGGAAAGTTATATTCTGGAGCAGCATTTGGAAAACGAGGATATTTTGGTCATTTATTTGCCCGAGTGTCACGAAAGTATTGCCGGAATTATTGCCGGAAGAATTAGAGAACAGTACAATAAGCCGGTTATTGTGTTAACGAAGGCAGAAGAAGGGGTGAAAGGCAGTGGTAGAAGTATTGAAGCCTACAATATGTATGAAAGCCTTTCGGAATGCAAAGAATATTTTTTGAAATTTGGCGGACATAAGATGGCGGCAGGTCTTTCTTTAAAAGAAGAAAATATAGAACCCCTTCGCCAAAAGTTAAATAACAATAGTTCTTTAACAAAAGAAGATTTTGAAGAAAAAATCGTAATAGATGTACCTATGCCGATTAGCTATATTACAGAAAAGCTTATTGCTCAATTAGAAAAATGTGAGCCCTTTGGCGTAGGTAATGAAAAACCTGTTTTTGCACAAAAAGGTATCACTATTTTGTCAGAAAACAGATTAGGAAAAGAAAAGAATGTAGGAAAATACAGAATTACTGACGGATATTGTGAAATGGAAATGATTTATTTTGGCGACTTAGATGCCTTTTCTTCCTTCTATAAAGAAAAAGGAAAGATTTCCATTGCTTATTATCCTACGGTCAATGAATTTAGAAATCAAAGAACGATTCAAGTCGTGTTAAAAGCCTATAAAGAGGCTTAGGCGGGAGGTTTTGAAAATGCAGAAAGTCAGTGTGTTGTGTCAGGATTTTACTTACGAATGTTTACAAGGAAATTTGGAGAATGAAGTGAAAGCTGTGGTGTATGACTCCAGAAAAGTAACGCCAGGCAGTATGTTTTTTTGTATGGTTGGAGCAAAGTGGGACGGACACGATTTTTGTCAGGAAGTCGTAGAAAAAGGTGCAACAACCCTGATTGTCAGCAAACAGGTAGAAAATATTCCAGAACACGTAACAGTTATCCTAGTAGAAGATACCAGGAAAGCATTGGCTTATGTCAGTTCCGCTTGGTTTGGCTATCCATCAAAAGAGCTGACAATGATTGGAATTACCGGAACGAAAGGTAAAACCACGGTTACTTGCCTGATAAAATCGATTTTAGAGCAGGCAGGACACAAGGTTGGTTTAATAGGAACGATAGAAACCGTTATTGGAGAAAAACACATTCCGATGGCAAATACGACCCCGGAACCATATATTTTGCATCAGTATCTGCGAGAGATGGTAGATAGTGGCTGCGATACGGCAGTTATGGAGGTTTCCTCTCAAGGACTTATGCAAGCAAGAGTGGAAGGTATCCATTTTCATATTGGTGCATTTACCAACATTGAAAAAGACCACATCAGCCCGACGGAACATAAAGATTTTGAAGAATATTTTTATTGGAAAAAACAACTTTTTTATCGATGTGACATCGGAATTTTTAACGTAGATGATGCTCACTTGGATAAATTGGATAAAGAAGTATTTAAAATTCCGGTAAAAACCTTTGGAATGAAGGAGGGCGTAGATTATAGTGCCACAGAAGTTGAGAGGGATTTTACAGACGGAAAAATGGGTATGCGTTTTGTAGTACCAACATTGTCTAAAGAAGCAGTACGTATCAACACACCGGGAAATTTCAGTGTGCATAATGCCCTTTTGGCGATGGCTGTATGTGATTGTCTTAAGGTGCCTTTTGAGGCAATGAAAGTGTCGTTAGATAAAGCTGTTGTAAAAGGGCGTATGGAGCCTGTTTTTTTAGATGGTAGATTTTCCATTTTTATAGACTATGCCCACAATGCTATGGCATTGGAAAGTTTGTTAAATACCGTGAAAGAATATAGTTCGGGTAGAGTTATCTGTATTTTTGGCTGTGGTGGAAATCGTTCCAAAGACAGAAGATTTGAAATGGGTGAAGTGAGCGGAAAACTTGCTGATTTTACCATTATTACAACAGATAATCCACGTTTTGAAGAACCAAAAGAGATTATGAAAGATATTGAAACCGGTATTTTAAAAACCGATGGAAAGTATGTTATGGTGGAGGATAGAAAAGAGGCTGTCCGCTACGCCATTACCAACGCAAAAGAGAAAGATATGATAATTCTTGCCGGAAAAGGACATGAAGATTATCAGGAAATTTGCGGCGTTAAGTATCCTATGAGTGAAAGAGAATTAATAGAAGGCGTATGGAAGGAAATCAATTCGTAAGTGAAAAGAACACCTATGCAGATGTGATTATAGATATTTCTCATGAAAAGGTAGATAGGCCCTTTCAGTATTTTATTCCACCTCATTTGCGAGAAAAGCTTGTGGTGGGAATGGGAGTTTTTGTACCTTTTGGCGTGGGAAATAAGTTGCGAAAAGCTTATGTCATCGGTATTTCGGACAAGCCTTCTTATGAAGTTGGTAAAATTAAGGGAATCGACTCCATTTGTGAAAATGAGCAGGATGCAGACGAAAAATTATTGCGTTTGGCGGCTTTTATAAAAGATACCTACGGCTCTACGATGATTTCCGCACTGAAAACGGTTTTACCGGTTAGGCAGAAGGTAAAGTCCATTGAGAAAAAAACAGTATGTCTTACAATGGAAGAAGAAAATGCCAGGGATTTATTAGAAAAACTCCACAAAAAAAAGCAGGTGGCAAGAGAAAGGCTTTTGGTAGAACTTATGCAGGAAAAAGAACTGCCCTATGAAGTGCTTACCAGAAGGCTGCATATCTCTAAGGCGACGCTGGATTATTTTGTAGAAAATAATTTTGTCAAGGTTGTCACAGAAAATGTGTATAGAAGTCCTGTGAAAAAAATGGAGGTCAAGGATACTAGAAAGCCTTTAAGTAGGGCACAACAGGATATAGTAGATACAGTGATTTCCGATTACGACAAAGGCCTTCGTAAGACTTATTTGATTCACGGTATTACCGGAAGTGGAAAAACAGAAGTTTATCTAAATTGTATTGAAGAAGTTATTCAGAGAGGAAAGCAAGTGATTGTTCTGATACCGGAAATTGCTTTAACGTATCAGACGGTTATGCGTTTTTATCATAGATTTAAAGAGAGAGTTTCGTTCATCAATTCCTCTTTATCTCAAGGGGAAAAGTACGACCAGCATATTCGGGCAAAAAAAGGGGAAATCGATGTTATCATTGGCCCTCGTTCTGCCTTGTTTACGCCTTTTCAAAATGTAGGGCTAATTGTAATTGATGAAGAACACGAAGCTACCTACAAAAGCGAAAACGCACCCAAATATCATGCCAGAGAAACGGCTGAAGAGTTGGCAAGACTTCATAATGCCAGTGTGATTTTAGGTTCGGCAACGCCCTCATTAGAAGCTTATTATCGAGCGAAAAAAGGGGAGTATCAGCTTTTTTCGCTTAAGGAACGATTAACTGGAGGAACACTTCCAAAGGTGGATATCGTGGACCTTCGAGAAGAGTTACGCCAGGGAAATCGGAGTGTTTTCAGTAGAACTTTACAGGAGAAAATACAGGATAGATTAGAGAAAAAAGAACAAATTATCTTGTTTTTAAATCGGCGTGGTTATGCGGGATTTGTCTCTTGTAGAGCCTGTGGCTATGTAGTGAAATGCCCACATTGTGATGTGTCTATGGCAGAGCATAAAGGTTCCAAAATGGTCTGTCATTATTGCGGTTACGAAACACCTGCTGTGCACATTTGTCCCAGCTGTAAGTCCAAATATATTCAGGGATTTAAGGCAGGAACGGAGCAAATTGAAGCAGAGGTTCACAAAAGATTTCCCAAGGCAAGAGTGCTTCGCATGGACGCTGATACGACAAAAACAAAGGAAAGCTACGAAACCATTTTGTCGACCTTTGCAGAGGGCAATGCGGATATTCTGTTAGGCACACAGATGATAGTAAAGGGACACGATTTCCCTAATGTGACATTAGTAGGAATTTTGGCGGCAGATTTATCCCTTCACGCAGGAGATTACAGGGCCAGTGAAAGAACCTTCCAACTACTAACTCAGGCAGTGGGAAGGGCTGGTAGAGGCGAAAAAGAGGGAGAAGCTATTATTCAGACCTATCGTCCGGAACATTATAGTGTCACCTATGCAGCCAATCAGGATTATGAAGGCTTTTATCAGGAAGAAATGGTATATCGTGAACTGATGGATTATCCGCCGGTGGCTCATTTTATGGCAGTACAGGTGTTGGCAAGAGAGCTGCAAAACGGAGAAAAATTAATACAAACTCTCTGTGAAAGAGCAAAAAAATACTCCAAAAAGGTGATAGGTCCAACCACAGCCAGTATTGGAAAAATCAAAGACATTTATCGTTTGGTATTTTATGTCAAGGAAAAAGAATATAGTAAATTGACACAAATCAAAGATGATTTAGAAACATATATAGAAGGGCAGAGTTTGAAAAACGAAGCAGTTTATTTTGATTTTGACCCTATGAATACATTTTAAAGGAGAGGATATTATGGCACTTCGTAATATTAGAGAAATGGGAGATGACATTTTAACAAAGAAATGTAAACCCGTAAAAGAAATGAATGAAAGAACGTTAGATTTAATTGACGATATGTTTGAAACGATGTATGAGGCTTGCGGCGTAGGTCTTGCAGCTCCTCAGGTCGGAATATTAAAACGTATCGTAGTAATTGATACCACAGGGGATGCCCCGATTTTGTTAATTAATCCCGTAATTGTGGAAACCAGTGGAGAACAGACGGGACACGAAGGGTGTTTAAGTGTACCTGGAAAAAGTGGTGTAGTTACTAGACCAAATTATGTAAAAGTCATTGCTTATGATGAAAATATGGAGCAATTTGAAATAGAAGGTACGGAATTATTAGCCAGAGCACTTTGTCATGAAATCGACCATTTGGATGGTCATTTATATGTGGAAAAAGTGCAAGGTCCTTTAGTAGATGTATCGGCAGATGACGAGGAATATGAAGAAGAATAAAACAGGAAAAGGGTGTTAAAAATGAAACTAATTTTTATGGGAACACCGGATTTTGCGGTAGGAGCTTTGGAAGCCATTATTGAAGCAGGACATAGCGTACAATTAGTCGTTACGCAGCCGGATAAGGCACAGGGGAGAAGCAAGGAATTAAAGCCAACTCCAGTCAAGGAATGTGCCTTAAAACATAATTTACCTATTTTTCAGCCGGAAAGAATTAAAAGAGAAGAAGCTGTTTCGGTGTTGAGACAGTACGACGCAGATATTTATGTAGTGGCTGCTTTTGGGCAGATTTTATCGAAAGAAATCTTAGAGATACCCAAATTTGGCTGTATCAATATACATGCTTCTTTGCTACCAAAATATAGAGGTGCTGCCCCGATTCAATGGGCGGTAATTGATGGAGAAGAAAAAACTGGAATTACGATTCAGCAGATGAATGAAGGCATTGATACGGGAGATATTCTATTACAAAAAGAATATTATTTAACCAAAGAGGAAACCGGAGAAAGTCTTTTTGACAGATTGTGTGATTTGGGAGCTGAGGCAATCGTAGAGGTGCTTCCAAAACTGGAAAGAGGTGAAATTGTTCCAGTTCAACAAAATGAAGCAGAAAGTACCCACGCAAAAATGTTGTCAAAAGCTATGGGAAATATTGATTTTTCTAAAGAAGCAACGGCAATTGAGCGTTTGGTAAGAGGTCTAAACTCCTGGCCCAGTGCTTATACAATTTACAAGGGAAAAACAATGAAAATCTGGGCTTCTGAAGTGGTGGATTTGGAAGAAAGAGAGGAAGCTTTTGATAAAATTGGCACAATTATAGCGGTAGATAAAGAATCTTTTACTGTTTTATGTGGAAAAAACGCACTGAAAGTTACAGAGATTCAAATGGAAGGAAAACGCCGTATGTGTGTAAAAGATTATTTGCTTGGTTGCCAAATGAAAGTAGGAGAAATACTTGGACAATAGAAGGATTTAAAACTTTGGAGGAGTAATTATGTCAAGATACTATTATAGCTATTATTATGACCCAACGTACATTTTAGTATTTGTTGGTCTTATCTTGTGTGTTGCAGCAAGTTTTCTGGTAAAAGCAACCTATAAAAAATATAATCAGGTGTATGCTTCCCGCTGTATGACAGGAGCACAGGTGGCAGAGACAATTTTAAAAAATGCGGGAATTTATGATGTGAGAATTGAACAGGTGGCAGGAGATTTGACTGACCATTATGACCCAAGAAATAAGGTTTTAAGATTGTCAGGCTCTACTTATCATTCTTCCAGTGTAGCATCGATTGGCGTGGCAGCTCACGAAGTGGGTCACGCGATTCAACACGATACAGGTTATATGCCATTAAAATTGCGAAATGCGATATTGCCAGTGGCTAATTTGGGCAGCCAGCTTGGAGTCCCGTTAGTCATTATTGGATTGGTATTTGCTTCGGCTGATTTTTTGGTAAATTTAGGAATTATTTTATTTACTTTTGCGGTGCTTTTTCAGGTAGTGACTTTACCGGTAGAATTCAATGCATCAAAGAGAGCGGTTAAATTGTTAGACGAACAAGGAATTTTGTATGGAGAAGAACTTCCTATGTGTAAAAAGGTATTAAATGCGGCTGCTATGACTTATGTGGCTTCTGCAGCATCTTCTGCATTACAATTATTAAGACTTGTGTTACTTTCCGGCGGAAAACGAAGAAGGGATTAAGTATGAACGCTAGAGAAATTGTACTGGATATGTTGCTTGAACTTTCCAAGGAAAACACCTATTGTCATTTGCTTATCCGGGATGTTTTGAAAAAATACGATTATCTGGAAAAGCGAGAAAAAGCTTTCATTAAAAAAGTGACAGAAGGCGTAATTGAGCGAAAAATTGAATTGGATTATGTGATTAATTTATTTTCCAATACCAAGGTAAATAAATTGAAACCACTGATTCGTGAAGTGCTTAGAATGAGTGTGTATCAGATATTATATATGGAACAAGTTCCGGATTCTGCGGTATGTAACGAGGCAGTAAAGCTGGTGGAAAAACGTAAGTTTTTTCAGCTAAAAGGCTTTGTAAACGGAGTCCTTAGAAACATTGCCAGAAATAAGGCGAGTATTTCCTATCAAGACATTTCCATAAAATATTCTATGCCAGAGTGGTTAGTGCAGTATTTAGAGGCTTCTTATGAAAAAGAGACAGTAGAAAAAATATTAGCTTCCTTTTTAGAAGAAAAGCCGGTTTCCATTCGTATGAAAGAAAGCCTTACGGATGAACAAAAGGCTGTCCTGTTATGTGAAATGGAAAAAGAGGGAATTGAAGTAAAAAAACAAGAATATCTGCCCTATGCCTATGAATTAAAGAAGGCAGAAGGTTTACAGAATATAGAAGGCTTTTTAAGAGGAGATTTTACCGTACAGGATATCAGTTCTATGCTGGTGACGGAATGTGCCGATGTAAAAGCCAATCAGGTGGTATTGGATTTATGTGCTGCTCCCGGTGGAAAGAGTATGCATATTGCAGAAAAATTACAAGGGACAGGGACAGTATATTCTTTTGATGTATCCGATAGAAAAGTAGACTACATTTTAGAAAACGCCAAGCGTCTTGGATATGAGAATGTTGTCGCAAAGGTACAAGATGCCACGAGTTTTATCGAAGAGCTGGTGGAAAAAGGGGACATCGTACTTGCAGATGTACCTTGTTCCGGCATCGGTGTGATAGGAAAAAAATGTGATATCAAATATCGAATCAATGAGGAAGAAATCGCAAAAATTGTGACTTTGCAGAAGCAAATTTTGAAAAATGCCTGGAAATATGTGAAAAAAGGCGGCACTTTCATTTATAGCACCTGTACAATCAGTAAAGAAGAAAATGAGAATATGTTACAGTGGCTTTTGGAAAATGCTCCTTTAGAGTTAGAAAGTCTGGATACATACCTTCCGAAAGAGTTGTGTTCAGATACAACAAAAAAAGGGTATTTGCAACTGCTGCCTGGAGTTCATAAGTGCGATGGATTCTTTATAGCAAGATTGAAAAGAGTAGAATAAGTATGGATAAAAAAGACATTAAGTCATATAATTTAGCCGAATTAAAAAAAGAAATGGAAGCCATTGGGGAAAAAGGGTTTCGAGCAAAACAGATGTATGAATGGATGCACGTAAAATTAGCTCGAAGTTTTTCGGAAATGACCAATCTCTCAGAATCTTTGCGGGAGAAATGTGCAAGCCTATATGAATATACTGCTTTGGAAATTGTTAGAGTGCAGGAATCCAAAATAGATGGTACAAAAAAGTTTCTTTTTAAGTTGTATGATGGCAACGTGGTAGAAAGTGTTTGGATGCAATATAAACACGGTAATTCTGTGTGTATTTCTTCACAGGTAGGTTGTAGAATGGGCTGTAAGTTTTGTGCCTCTACCTTAGATGGTTTGGAACGTTCTCTTTTGCCGTCTGAGATGCTGGACCAGATTTATGCGATTAGCCTGTATACCGGAGAGAGAGTTTCCAATGTGGTAGTAATGGGCAGTGGTGAGCCGATGGATAATTATGATAATCTTTTAAAGTTTATTGAGTTAATATCCGATGAAAATGGTTTGAATATTAGTCAGAGAAACCTGACAGTTTCTACCTGTGGTATTGTGCCAAAAATGAAGGAATTGGCGGATAAGCAGTTACAGATTACGTTGGCCCTATCTTTACATGCAACGACCGACGAAAAGAGACGTAACTTAATGCCGATTGCCAATAAATATGGAATCCGTGAATTGATGGAGGCCTGTAAGTATTACTTTGATAGGACAGGAAGAAGGTTGACTTTTGAATACTCTTTAGTAGGAGGGGTCAATGACACGGAGGAAGACGCAAGAGAGTTAATCGAGTTAGTAAAACCTTTAAATTGCCATATAAATTTAATTCCGGTAAATCCGATTAAAGAGCGTGATTTTGTGGAAAGTAATAGCAAAAGAGTACAGGCATTTAAAAATAAACTTGAAAAAAACAAAATAAATGTTACCATTAGAAGAGAAATGGGACGGGATATTGACGGTGCTTGTGGACAGTTAAGGCGTCGCCATATGAATGAAACCAAGGAGGTTTGTTGTGATTAAGACAGCGTATCTGACAGATACAGGAAAAAAACGCGAACTGAATGAGGACTATATATATGCTTCTGAAAAACCGGTTGGAAATTTGCCAAACTTGTTTATTGTAGCAGACGGTATGGGCGGACATAACGCTGGGGATTTTGCGTCAAGTTATACGGTAAAAACAATGGTGGAAGAAATTGAAGCATCTTTTGAAAAGAACCCTTCCATTATTTTTCAAAAATCCATTGTGACAGCCAATCAGAAATTAAGGCAGATGGCTGCCCAGGATACAAAACTTCGAGGAATGGGAACGACGGTGGTAGCTGCAACTTGTATGGGGAAATATTTGCAGGTAGCTAATGTTGGTGACAGCCGATTGTATGTGGTGAACGACACCATTAAGCAAATTACAACAGACCATTCCTATGTAGAAGAAATGATTCGGAGAGGTAACTTACAGCGAGAATATGCAAGAAGTAATCCTAATAAGAATATTATTACTAGAGCTGTGGGTGCGAAAAACGATGTGAAAGCGGATATCTACGTGGTAGAGTTAAAACCCGGAGATTTGGTGCTGATGTGTTCCGATGGTCTTTCCAATATGCTTGAGGACGAAGACATCAGAATGATTATAAAACGCCAGCGAGATATTGTAGAGATGGCGGAAAAGTTAGTAGAAGCAGCGAATAACAATGGTGGTAAGGATAATATATCCGTGGTTTTGATAGAGCCATTTGCAGATGAGGTGAACTATGATTAAGATAGGTATGATGATTGGCGACCGATACGAGATTTTAGAAAAAATCGGTACTGGTGGTATGTCAGACGTATATAAAGCAAAGTGCCATAAGCTAAATCGTTTAGTGGCGGTAAAAGTATTAAAACAGGAATTTAGTGAAAATGCTAATTTTGTTGCGAAGTTCCGGGTTGAAGCTCAAGCGGCAGCAGGACTTATGCATCCCAATATCGTAAATGTATATGATGTAGGAGAAGAAGATGGTATCCACTATATTGTTATGGAATTAGTAGAGGGTATCACTTTAAAAAAATACATTGAAAAGAAAGCAAGACTTTCTGTAAAAGAAGCTACGAGTATTGCGATTCAGGTTTCTATGGGTATTGAAGCAGCACATAATAACCATATTATTCATAGAGATATTAAGCCACAAAATATTATTATTTCTAAAGAAGGAAAAGTAAAGGTAACAGACTTTGGTATTGCCAAAGCGGCTACCAGTAATACCGTATCTTCTAATGTGATGGGTAGTGTGCACTATACTTCACCGGAACAGGCAAGAGGCGGTTATAGTGATGAAAAGAGTGATATTTATTCTTTAGGTATTACATTATTTGAAATGCTTACAGGACGTGTGCCATTCCAAGGAGACAGTACTGTAGGAATCGCCATTAAGCATATTCAGGAGCCAATGCCGACTCCAAGACAGTTTGTGGAAGAAATCCCATTATCCGTAGAACAGATTGTTTTAAAATGTTGCCAGAAAAGTCCGGATAGAAGATATCAGAGTATGCCGGAATTAATTGATGATTTAAAACAGTCTTTAGTAACGCCGGAAGCGGAATTTGTTAAAATGGACGAATTCGATATGATTGGTTCTACCCGAATCGTTACGGACGGCGATATGGAAAATATTAAAAAAGAAGCACAAAAAGATACTTTTGAAGATAGTATGCGTTTAAATAAAGAGCCGGCTTATCAGGAACAGATAGATGAGCTTGGTAATGTAATAGAGCCAGAAGAAGACAGAAATCCGAAAATGGAAAAAATCACGTCGATTCTGTTTATTGTGGCAGTAGTTTTAATCGGATTAGTTATTATTTTGTTGGTTGGTAAAACTATTGGTATTTTGAAATACGATGATAAAGGTGATACCAAACAAGAGGCTATGGATTATGTGACTATGATTGATGTAATCGGAAAGGACTATGACAGTGCTAAAAAAGCTTTAGAGTCCATCGAGTTGCTATGCGAAGTAGAGTATGTAGAAAGCACAGATGTGGCAGAAGGCATTGTTATGGAAAGTAGCGTGTCGGAAGGTGAGGAAGTAGAACGCTTTTCTGTGATTATTTTAACTGTTAGTAGTGGCACAAATGCCATTGAAATTCCAGATGTTGTAGGGAAAAGCTATGAAGAAGCCAAGAGTATGTTAGAAAAGGAAGGCTTTGTCGTAAATAAATCTACTAATTATTCTCCTGAGGTGGCAGAAGGCTATATTATCAGTCAGTCACCAGCTGCAACCACAAAAGCACCAAGCGGTTCGGCAATTACCATTACGGTAAGTCTTGGAGAAGCAGACACGAAAGTAAGAGTGCCAAATGTACTTGGTCTTTCAGAACTGGAAGCAGCCAATACACTTGAGGCAGCAGGACTTACTTTAGGAAGTATAGGCTATATGAATAGCGATGATTTCTCTGCTGATTTGGTATGTTATCAGAGCTCTTCTGTTAATTCTTACTTGGAAAAAGGAAGCTCAGTGGATATTAAGGTAAGTTTAGGACCAAAAGCTGCAACTTATAGCTTTAGTGGAAGTATTTCCGGTCCAACAGCAGCAGAAGACCCATATTATAAAGCGGGTACAGAAGTGCAGGTCATTTTAACACCAACAGGTGGAAAAGATTTATTAAATACAAAAACCAGCACTTTCCCGATTGCAGAAGTAAATTATAAAGGAATTACTTCACCAACAGGAACATTGACATTTATTTATACAGTTACAATCGAGGAAACAATCGAAGATGACGGAAATGGTAATCTTGTCACCGTACCGGCACGTACAGAAGAACATACCATTCAAAGAACTATTCAGTTTGTGCAGGAATAATTATGCAGGGAAAAATCATTAAAGGAATCGCCGGATTTTACTATGTGCATACGGAAAATAACAGTGTGTATGAATGTAAGGCAAAGGGCGTATTTAGAAAAGATAAGCAAAAACCCTTAGTGGGAGATAATGTTATATTGGATATTCTGGACGAAGAAAAGAAACTTGGCAATATTGCATCTATTCTGCCAAGGCAAAATGACCTTATCAGACCTGCGGTAGCCAATGTAGACCAGGCCCTGATTATTTTTGCAGTAACAAAACCGGAACCAAATTTCAACTTGTTGGATAGATTTTTGATTTTGATGGAACAAAAGAACCTGCCTTGTATTATATGTTTTAATAAGCAGGATTTGTTTTCTGAAGAAGAGAAGTGGGAATTATCTAAAATTTATGAAAAAGCGGGGCATACAGTTCTGTTTGTCAGTGCTTTGCGTGAAGAAGGAATGGAACAGCTAAAAGAATTACTTTTTCACAAAACAACAACAGTGGCAGGCCCAAGTGGAGTTGGAAAGTCCAGCATCATTAATTGCCTGCAACCGGACGTACAAATGGAAACCGGGGCAATCAGTGAGAAAATCGAACGTGGAAAGCACACCACAAGACATTCTGAAATCATACCGGTAGATGACCATACTTATTTAGTGGATACTCCGGGCTTTAGTTCCCTTCTTTTATTTGATTTAGAAAAAGAAGATTTGGCATCTTTTTATTATGAATTTGCAGAATTTGAGCCAGAATGTAAGTTTATTGGTTGTAGCCATATTCAAGAGCCGGTTTGTGGTGTGAAAGATGCCTTGGAAGAGGGAAAAATTTCTCCTATTCGATATAAAAACTATTGTCTTTTGTATGAGGAATTGGGGAATAAGAAAAAGTATTAGGAATAAACAAAGGAGATGTAAATAGATATGAAACTAGGTATCGTTATAAATTGACGATTTCCATACAAGTTTATATATCTCTATAAAGTCCGATAAAGCTTGATATTTCAAGGGATAGAGAGATTTTTGAAAACGATAAAAGTCAATATATCTTTATGTATTTGCTACGGAAATTGGTACGTAATTGGTACGTAGATATTCTGTGGAATGAGTAAAAAAATGAAATTAGATACGATATCAAAATAATAATACCCAGACAACTGTAAAGAAAGCACTGTCCGAGATATTCGGATAGTGCTATATTTATATTAAGGATTAAATAGGTATCTGTCGATAAGATTTTGAGGGAAATAATTTTACTAATTATGTTCGGGAGGCAAGATGAAGGATTTTAATACAGGTTTTACAAATAAATCATACTTTCACATTATTAAGTCCATTGTTGAAGGAATTTACGAACGCAACTTTGATATACGAAAATTTGATTTTAATTTTCGGGATGACAGTAGTATAAATGCATGTGCAGATTATGATAAGCAGGGTAATTATGATATTCTGAAAATAAATACAGGAACAATAATTGAAATAGTAGCATTGATGAAAACTGCATTTGCACAAAGAAATATATTATCTAATTTTGGTAATGCAAATGAAGAAAAAAATGCGATTTATACAGGAGAATATGTATATAGGAATAATAAACATGAACTTATCTTTAGAACCCAGAATACTATTGTGGATTCCTGTAGAGAACAATTATCGTTCTATGTAGCATTAATGGCAATACGTTTTGTTTTTACACACGAAGTTGGACATATTGTGAATGGTCATACAAGATTAATGAATGATTTGTATATGAATTCAAAAATATATATGCGTATGGAAAAAAGTAATAATATTATGCAATATTGTTTAGATAGAAGAACTTTGGAAATGGATGCTGATGCAGCGGCAGCAACAAGTTCGATAGATAATATACTGATATTGTATGAACAAGACAAAGCCGGCTTAGAAGATATGCAAATCTATAGTATAGAAAATTTGCTTGAATTATGGGGATTTTCAATTGCATGTGTTTTTTTGTTGTTTGAATTAAATTGCAGAACGAACTATGATTTGAAGTCTTATTATTTACCAAATTCTGCTAGATATATATTGGCAATAGATGCTGCTAGACAAACTTTATTAAGCTATAAAAGAAATAAGGTGATATCTTATACTATAGATGTAGAGATGTATGATAAGGCAGTAACAAAAGGCCTAATAGAAGCAGAAAAACTTTTTCTATTGTATAGTGATGATTTAACATTATCGAAAGACTTATTTAGTAATTGCGAAAAGTTTGAAACTTTTTCTAAAGAAGTGAATGAAAATTGGGACAAAAATTTACGGGAACGTTTGAAGAAATATAGTAGAACAGTGTTATTTTCAGAAGAAGAAACAGAACAAGCAGTCATAGATATGAAGATAAAAGAAGAAAACATATTAAGAAGAGTAATTCGGCAAATCTTAAAAAAAGTCAGATGATTTTATATGATTTATGGAGTTAAGGGGTCATTAAATGGATAAGATACAAGTGGATTATAATGAATTAGAAAAAATAATTGATGATTGGATTCCCAATTTATTAAATAAGGAAATTCCAAGATATTCATTTATATTTCATTGTAATTGTGCATATGTTGATGTAGCAATTGAGACTGGATGTTTTTTCAGTTCGTCAGAATCTTCAGAAAGATATTTAGTATTTGCATTAAATTACTTAACGCATTTGGCGTATAAATATCTGCTGGAAGAAGAGGTGTTTTTATATGAAGTAGATGATTCAATTTATGAATATACATATAGACTATTGATGGAAGCATATACATACGCAGAGCTATGTGATATTTTTCCGAAGTTACATAATAGAAAAGCTTCATTTTCAAAAGAAGGAGATTTGATTATTGTAAATGAAGAAGAACTATGCCGAGAAAGCATGCAACAATATGAATATTATTTGTTAAGAAAACCACTTCATTATATTCTTCAATACGGGTGCGGAAGAACTGCTAAAACAGAGGTAACAAAACGTCAGATGGCAATATTTGAATTGTATAAAAGTTATTGGAGTGAAAACATATGGAACGATGATTTTGAACCATATTCTGCTATGGAAGGTGGAGGAATACGGGATTACTTAATGATTACAGCAGCTAAGCGATACATTTTTTTATATGATGCAGATTTTATGGTACGAAAGTTAAGATGGACTCAATTATTGATTTGTTTCTCTAGTGTGGGGGCTTCTCAAATAAGAACAATGATTCCGACGGATAATGACGAATTTTATCAACAAGCAATTGAAGACTGCATATATAAGCCTTTAGGAAAAGGAGATTATCCTAAAGCTAATTTGGCTGACGCACCTATAATTAGGACAAAAGATGGATGTATGTTTATTAATCCATTTATATTATTATTTAATAACTCTGTTGACACCCAGTTTTTAAACTATCTAAGAAGACATGACAATGAACGTTTTTTACAAATTAAAGATAAGATTAAGGAACGTTGCATTCCTGAAGTAGAGTCATGGCTAGATAGAAGGATAAAAGGATTAAATAAAGTATCAAATTTTGAATTAAAGATTCCTGGTACAAAAAACAAAAGGGAATTTGATTTGCTAGTTTGCGATTCTATGGGAAATGCTTTATATATAGAATTTAAGCATTTTTATCTGCCAGAGTCATATTCTGAAAAGTGTAATTTAGACAGTGAATTAATAAAAGCACAGAAAAAGATGAAAGATCAGCTTTATGCAATAAAAGAAAACAGCGAAGATGTAAAGTGTTTATTAAAATCAGATTGTAGAATCAGTCAGATTGATGGAATAATAGTTTCTTATTTGTACACAGGAACAGATGTTGATATTTCAGAGAAGTATCCAATTATTAGTCTATTAACTGTTAAGGAAGCAATCAACACTGCAACAAGTATAAAGGAGATTTATGATTTTTGTCAGAAGAGTGAAAAAAAATATGCCGGTGTGCCATTGGTAAAAAAGAATGTTATTAGAGAATATGCAAAAATAAAGTTCAAAATTACAAAAAGGGTATTTGACCCAGTGTTCGAAAAAAAGGCAAATAAGGCGATTTATGAGCAGGTAGTAAAATCGATAGATGCAGGAGTTGCTTTAAAAAGAGTGAGGTATAAGGAATTAAGTCTGAATGACGTAGTCAATGAGGATAATAATTTATGGAAGAGTTAAGTAAGAAAATAAATGTGCAAAATAAAGTTAAAATAGCTAGACAAGGTGCAAAACCTAAATATTGTCTCCTTTGTGGAAAGGAAATAAATCAAATTTGTAATTCACATTCAGTTCCATATATGGTTTTGAATACATTGGCGGAAGAAGGTATGTTATATAATAAAAATAAAGTTGCCGAGATTAGCTATTTTAAGTGTGAGGACGGTATAAAACGTACAGGTACATTTCACTATATTTGTAGAGAGTGTGATGGTAAAGAATTTGCAGATTATGAAAATCCAGAAACTATATTAACAAAACCCAATGACTTAATGATGGCCGAAATTGCTATAAAAAATTTATTGTTGATGATAAGTCAAAAAAAGTATGAAAGGGAGCTTTACGAAAATGATATACAGTATCTACCATTTGTTAATATTCAGCAAATGCTAAAAGGGAATGAATTGGATACTAGAGATTATTTGAATGATTTAGAATTCTTTAAGCAGATTAAGGCAGGAAGAGTAGAATATGGTTTTCAAATTGCATATTGGGAAGTACTTCCTTTTGTTTGTCCAATAGCTGTTCAAGGAACTTTTACAATATATAAAGATATGAAGGGAAACCAAATTATCGACCCATATGATTTTGATGAAAAAAAGAAAAATCAATCCGTCCATCTTTGCGTATTTCCTTTTAATGGAGCTACCGTAATATTACTTTTTTATCATAAGCGTGACAAAGCATATAAACAGTTGTGGCATCAGATAAATTCTTCTAAGAGAGAGGATGTTTTGAAGTACATAAACTATTTGGTTTTTGCTCTTACAGATAACTTCTTTTTTTCAAAATCTATAAGCGAAACTATTTTGAAGGATGATGCATTTGTGAGGCTTAGTAGGGAATACATGGAGCAACCCAACTATGGTTTGCCCGCAATTAATGAAAAAGATTATAAATATTTGTCGAATAAGCCAGTATCCGCTGATGAATTACCGCTGATTTTTGATGAGAAGTATGCTATAAAACAGTAAATATCGGTAGTTAGTTGGAAAATTAGTATTTTAATACAATTTGAGTAATTGTGCATGATCGATAAATAAAACAATTTAATAGATGAATGAAATTTAGGTTGTATTAGAGAAATGTCGCTTTTATATTGAATATAGGGTGCTATCAATTGCTGGTAGTACCTTTTCATTTCATGAAATTATTCTCAACTAGTCTTCAAAAGGATAGTTTGCATATCAAATTGACCTTATAAAGGTCAAAATCTTATTTTTATCCTAATTATAATTAACTTAACAATTGAACAGCAATTACAGCACGAGAAAATCCGGTTGGAAATCAGAATTCAAATTTATTGGCGTGAGTTTGAATGAAGTTTTGCGATGAGACTCAGTACCGAGAGGGAAAAGGTGTAGCGAGCACTGATAAGGAAACATCCAGGCGGAGGATAATCACACCTACGAGGATTCGCAGTCCTTATCCCTACAACATCTGGCAGGGGAGATAGTGCTTGGAAGAGATTCTGAGGGCGTCGGGTAAGTAGTCGTAAGACGAAACGTGCAGTTTGAAATAGTATAGATTTCAAGCGTTGTAATTCCCATTCATACGGGCAATGAGGGGCAGAGACCAAAAGTATGAGACAAACATTAACTTTTATTTCTATGGAGGAAAACACGATGAATTTTGAAGAATTCAAACAGCAGTTAATGGAAGACCTGAAAGAGGCATTGTCCAGACGAGTAGGAACAGAGATTGCAGTCGAAGAGAATGAAGTGCATAAGTTGCAACAGGAATCTTATGATGGGATTGTTATCAGAAAGGAAAATGAGTCTATTGGTGTCAATGTAGATGCTACAAGATTATATTCCGATTTGGAGCAGGGCAGGGCTTATGAGGATGTATTGCATTATGCAGTAGATATTGCTCAGAAAGGCTTTGAGGATGCGCCGAAGATTGATATTTCCCAGATTATGAATTACGAGGTGATGAGGCATAGCTTGATTACTCAGTTGATTCCGGTGGCAGGCAATGAAGATATGCTTGCAAATATTCCTCATAAACAGATTGAGGATTTAGCATTAGTGTATCGCTTTAGTGTTGGTAGGGATGAGCATGGTCAATCAACTATCCTTGTTAAGAATGATATGTTGGACCGTTATGGTATCACGGCAGAGCAGCTTCATGAGGATGCGATGATGAGTGCACCACAAATTGAAGCACCATCTATGAAAACACTCTTTGAAACAACCGCAGAGATTATGGGAGAAGATTTCTTTGAACTTATGGGTGAAGTAGAACCTGCAATGCCGGGGGTATATGTTTGTACAAATGAATCAAAGCATCACGGAGCATCGGTATTGATGTATCCGAATTTTATGGACGAAGTCGCTGATAAACTCGGCGGCGATTTTTATATTATCCCTTCGTCTATCCATGAAACTTTACTTTTCCCTGCAAAGGATGTAGAAAACTATCATGATCTGGAAGCAATGGTTCGTGAAGTGAATGAAACACAGGTAGCACCGGAAGAACGTCTTTCTGACAATGTATATCATTATGATGCCGAAGCAAAAGTATTTGAGCTTGCACAGCATCATGAGGAACGTATTGCTGATATGGAAAAAGATTCCGGAGACAGAGACGAAAAAGCATCCGTACTTAAGGATTTAACTGCAAAGAGTAAAGAAGTGGCAGAAAAGGCACCCAAGGAACATGCTTCACCTAAAAAGAGCAGAGCGGAGGAAGCTTTGTAATGGGTAATTTGTATGCAGAAGATAAACCGAAGGATTGCCAGTACTGCTACTGGTGGAGTCCACAGAAAAAGAGTTGCATACTTACCAAGGAGCGATGCTATTACTTAATTAAAGCTCCGGAGCCTAAGAAAACACCTTGTACCGGATGTCCATATGGTAGGGTACAACCTTGCATCGGATACTGTCTTAAGAAGATAATGGGGCAGGGAGGTGTAGAATAGTGGGATACTATCAAGAACTTATGTTGATAAAGCTTATGCAGGAGTGTCCCATGAATTCTACACATGAAATACCCAAAGGATGCAGGCAGTGGTAATGATTCTTGGCATTGTATCTGCACTTGGAAATACATTTATGAAGATGGTCTGCTATATATTAGGACCAATCATGTTGATTCTTGCTGGATGTGCAGTATACGGATTTTTGACGCAAACTTGGTACAATGTAGGTATTGCACTCGGATGTGAAGTGCTCTGTGGAGCTATCATGTTTGTAGGAGCTTTTGTGATGGCTGAGGCAGATGTTTTGAAAGATTATTTGTTACATTTATAGGAGGATGGATGGCAGCGACAAGACTAATTCCCCTTCATGTAAATAAGGGAAAAACAGTTGCAAGGTGCTTGGCTGACCGAGTGGATTATTCTCAGAATCCGGAGAAGACAGAGGATGGAAAATATATCAGTTCCTATGGCTGTAATCCGGAAACGGCAGATGAAGAATTCTTATTATCAAAGCGACAATACGTGCAGATAACCGGAAGGGAATCGAAGAAGGATGTCATTGCGTATCAAATAAGACAATCCTTTAAGCCGGGAGAAGTTACACCGGAGGAAGCGAACCAAATCGGTCATGAACTGGCGATGCGATTTACAAAAGGTGCACATGCTTTTATTGTTGCAACACATACGGATCAGAAGCATATTCATAATCATATCATATTTAATTCAACAACCCTGGACTGCACTCGTAAGTTCAGGGATTTTTATTTCTCCGGTATTGCACTTCGAAGAATCAGTGACTTGATTTGCTTAGAACATGGGCTATCTGTCATTAAACCAAAGGCATATCGTGACAGAGAAAAATATCAAGATGCACGTTTTACAAAGAGTAAACGCAAACAGATTCGTGAAGCAATTGATACGATTCTTTGGGAAGAGCTGAAGGACTTTGAGGACTTCTTAAAGAGAATGGAAAGAGAAGGATTTTTCATTCGAAGAGAGAAGCAGTTAGCGATTTTGCTTGAAGGAAGTGCCCGTCCGATTCGATTCAAAAGTTTGGGAAAAGGATACATCGAAGAGGACATCGTTAAGCGAATTCTTGGGGATGAATCCTTAGTTCCTAAGAGCAAATCATTTGCAGAGAGAATCAATTATTCACTCATTGATATTCAGAAAAAACTGCAAGAAGGCAAAGTCGGAGGCTATCAAAGATGGGCGAAAGTCTTTAACGTAAAGCAGACAGCTAAGACGATTTTATTCTTACAGGAGAGAGGCATTTATGATTATGAATCTTTGAAACAGATAACGGATTCTGCAGCGGATAGAATGACAGAACTGGGTGCTTCCATTAAGGCAAAAGAGAAGCGACTTGGAGAAATCCGAGTATTGAAAACGCACATCATTAATTATGCCAAGACAAGAGATGTGTATGTGGAATATCGCAAGTCCGGATATAGCAAAAAGTTCTTTGAAGCACATAGAGAAGAGCTGGCTCTTCATAAAGCTGCGAAGGAAGCTTTCACACAAAGTGGATTGGAGAAGCTACCGACTGTGAAGCAATTGAATCAGGAATTTTATGAGATATTGCAAGCGAAGAAGGAAGAGTATGCCGAGTACCAGAAGCTTAAGGACGAGTTGCGTGAGTATCAGATAGCACGAAAGAATATGGAAATTGTATTAGATATTCCTGTTATCGAAAGAGACAGGGACAAGGAGAGAAGCAGATAACAATGCTTCTCTTTTTTAGCGCAGATTTTCGAACTGTGCGTAGCTACTTTTGTAAAAAAGTATCCAGGATTGGGTGGGAAACCCAACAAGCAAATTGCATCCGTTGGCCAACGATGCACTGCTTGCAACTAACAATTCATTTACAAAAAGATGGAGGAAAGATACGTGAATAAAGTGATTTTGGTAGGAAGGACGACAAGAGATGTAGAAGTAAAACATGGTGATAATGAAAGTATATTTGCTAGGTTCACTCTTGCAGTAGACAGACGATTTAAGAAGTTGGAAGACGAGCAGACGGCAGATTTTATTAGTTGTGTTGCATTTGGAAAGACAGCAGAGTTTCTAGAGAAGTTCGGTAGAAAAGGTGTGAAGTTCATTGTGGAAGGACGCATTCAGACAGGAAGCTATACCAACAAGGATGGAGTAAAGGTTTATACCTCGGATGTAGTAGTGGAGCATATGGAATTTGCAGAAAGTAAAGGAACAAGTGCTCCGGATGATGCAGCCTTTTTAGAGATACCGGAAGAGATGATTGCAGAGATGCCGTTTCGTTAATTGGGGGGATATTTGTATGTGGAATGAAGAACCAAGAGAAACGGAACTTGCATTTAAAGTTGCAGACAGAATCATTAGCATCCAAGAATGCGAAGAGGGATATGATTATTCCATTATGGATGAAAACTACCGTGAGATAGATGGTGGTGTATATGATAATCCGGATGTGGATATCAGATATGCATTGCTTGATATTGTGGATGATTTAGCGACGCATCCGGATACGAATGGAGCAAAGGGAAATATATCTTCGGATGCAAAGTGGGTGCAGCTTGATTATGATGAAGTATCGGAGCAAATGGATTTTGCTAACCTGCCCGGACCGGAAGTGTTTATGAGCCGAGTTGTTATGGAATTCAAAGCAAAAACGGAAGAGTGTTTTCGTAAAATAGGCAACATGAATGCTATGGATATTGAGGAATGTGTGGCAGAGTATGTGAGTGCCAAACTTTATGAAAATGATTTTGATGCGGAGATAATCGGCGTTGTAATATCCGGAAGCAGATGCAGAGGGTTAGAAGGTAAAAACTCTGATTTGGATGTGGTGGTACAGCTATCTGGTAATGAAAGAGAAGACGATTTGTTTAATCTTCTTCACGAGGATAAATTCAGAATAGGTGGTGTTTTGGTAGATATCAATCCTATTACAGAATATAGAACCGGAACGCTGGAAGAGTATCTGCCAGGAGTGGAGAAGTATCTGGAAGAGAAAGCAATGCGGATGGAAAAGAAGCCATCTGTTACGGCAGATTTGCAATCGAAAAAGATGCAGGTGGCAGGAGAAAAGAAGAAGGAAGTGCAGCGTGAAGTGAAGAAAAGTGAGACGGTGATTTAGTGCCAGAAGGAGAACGGAGTTGAGGTGTAAGAGCCTTGGCTTCGTTCTTTTTTGTATTATTAAGATGAAAAAAGTATAGGAAAAAATAGGCAAATGAGTATTGCTATGGAAGTTGTTACGGATTGAAACTATTCCGACCTTGGAATATAATAAGTATAAAGATAGTGGGAGAAATGGAGGGCTAATTTATGGAATACTTAACAGCAGCTGAAGTCGCAAAAAAATGGAATGTTTCATCTCGTAGGGTTACTTTATTATGTAATGAAGGAAGAGTAGACGGTGCGATCAAGAAAGGTTTTATGTGGTTAATACCAGAGAGAGCCACTAAGCCTATTGACCCAAGAAAAACGAAGAAGATAGATAATTGACAAAACACTATTTGGAGAGGTCAAGGTCAAGATTGGTATCTTACTATATGTTTGTAGCTAATGTAAATATGGTATATCTAAATATTAATGTTAGTAGGTGATTGTATGTTTATTAATGATCGAATAATAATAAGATCTATTCCAGCTACTGCTGGCGATTGTTTTATTATCGAATTTATAAAAGAAGATTATTGTATATTGGTAGATGGTGGCTATGGTGATACATATTATAAATACTTAAAAAAAGATTTGTTGGAGCTGGCATCACGTGGGATGCATATTAATTTATTGATAATTACACATATAGATAGTGACCATATTGGAGGGATTCAAGCCTTATTAAAAGAGAATGGTTTGGCTTCTCATCCCAATATCATTTGTATTGATGAAGTTTGGTATAATGCATTTCCACATATGTATAGTGGGGAAAAACATAAGCAACCGATTCCGTATACCACGAAGGAAATTTTAAGAGGATATCTGGTAGCACATAATGAGAAATTAGATCAGAGGAATGGACAAAAAGACATCAGTGTTTCGCAGGGGAAAACAGTTGTGAAGTTATTGTTGGATAATGGATACAATTGGAATACAATGTGGTCTGGTAGTGCTGTATGTGTTAAAAATGGTGTGCATATACAGTTGAAAGAAAAAATACAGTGTACATTACTTAATCCGGGAGAAAAAGAACTACAGGATTTAGCAAAGTTTTGGGTTTCTAAATTGAAAAGTACGATTAAGAATTTTGAAGTGTGCGATGATGATTTATATAGTGAAGCTTTTGAGAGTTATCTGATGAATAGTAGTCATGAGCATGAAAACGTTAGAAAAGATATAGCATTTGAGAATGCAACAGATGGACAGTCGGGAGATTGGGAAAAATGGATAGATGCTTGGAGCGGACAAGTAGATGACAGTAGAACCAACAGATCTTCTATAGCATTTATGCTGGAGTACGAGGGAATAAAAATGGTTTTTCCGGGAGATGCGCCCACACAATTATTTCAGGATAGATTACCAGAAGAGATTGACGTTGTGAAGCTTCCGCATCATGGTTCAGAAAAGAACATTAGTGCAGAATTTATAAGAGATACAAAAGTTTCAAATTATATTCTTTCCACAGATGGAAAACAGCATGGACATCCATCGAAACAGGTGATTGCAAACATTTTATATAGAGCACCTGGAGAACCTAAGTTGATAAAGAATTATGATCTCTCTGATTTGAAAGATATCGGAGTAATTATGGGGGATGAGCATGAGTAACAGATATATGGATATTGAGCGTATTGTTGCCAAAATTGAAGGAGAAAAGAGCGGAAATGCATTTCTGATTGATAATAGGAGAGTGGTTTCGGTTAAACATTGTTTATCGAACCTGACAGAAAAGGTGAAATTGGTATTTCCCAAGCTACAAGAGGGTGAAGTCATTGAGCGGGAAGCTGTAGTTTGTGATCAATTCGTAACATCAGAGGACAGATGGGTATTAATGGAGTTGGAAGATGAAATAGATGCTCCAAACATTACGATTGCTTCTATGTGCTTACAACCATTTGACGAGGTAAATGTGTATGGATATGACAGTAATTTCTTTGCAATGGGTAAGTGGACGAGATTTCAATCGAGTGCAAGTATGATTTCAAATCCTGATTTAGTGCAAGATATGCTTTTTGACCCGGTAGATAGTCAGGAAAAGGACTTCTCTGGATTGTCAGGTAGTCCTATAGTAAAAGGAAATTATATTATTGGAATTGTATCGCAAGAGACTTTGGAGAATACTCAAGCAATTAGTATTCATGGTATTAGTGTAAAGTCCAGTATAGATTTTTTTGAAAGATATGATATTGAGGTGGAAGAATTAACCGATGCCGGAGAGTACAACTTTGAAGTAAGCATGAGTATAGGAAATGAAAAGAAAAACGGTAAAGGTATTGCTATTGGTGGCGAGCAGGAAATTCAAAATAGGCTTCAAGGAATATATAAGGAAAAATTGACGGACATTGTTATACGACATCGAAGAGGAGATATTAATGGTGCGTGGGAGGCACTGAAGAAACAATTAGTAGAATTAGAGAAGGATATTTTGGTAAGTGATGAAATAAAAGCAGAATATCATTACAGAATGGCATTGTGGCTTTTGGAAGACCGAGGGGACTTGGTAAAGGCAAGGAAACGTTACGAGAATGCCAAGGGACTGAATGCTGAGTTGGATGATAGTATCTTCCAAGCATTGCTGGCGTTTAAAACTGGTGAGAAACAAAATATAGAAGAACTGTTAGAACCAGTAGATTCTACAGCGAAATTTAACGTGTATTTACAAATATGCATTAATACTCAGAAATATGAAAAAGCATATGATAAGTTCACAGAAATAGAACCAGTAAGTATTTTTGATGGCGGCACATATTACTTGCTTAGTATTTTAGAGATTTTGCTACGTAAGTTTGATGAAGCAGAAAAACACATTAATCAGGCAATTGAGATAGATAAAAAAGTTCCGTTTTATCATTTGATTAAGGGTATTATTTCATATTGGCGGGCAATCCCTGAAGATATGTTCTTGGCAGAGGATTTATATCCAGTTATGTTTGTAAATGGATTGCTCCATTTTGATGGGGAACAGCAGAAATTGGTTAGACTGGCTGTAAATGATTATAGTCAGGCATATCGTTTGGCAGAGGCAGTTGAGAACAAAGAACAGATGGACTTTATTTTGGGGGTATGGGTAAATACATTGTCTGTAGATAGTGCGTTTCAAAACGATATTCAAGAACCTCTGCAATTATTGAAAACAGGTAATCCTTTTAGTGTGACTGCATTGTTGTATTCGTTGCAAAAGGGGCTTGTATTAGATGAAGTAGTAACTATTGATAATTTAGAGCAGCATGTAAAGAAAAGCAAAAATAAACTGGGACATGTGGTTGTTTTAGTGGAACTGTGTCTTTTAAAAGAGGAAAAAAAGCGTGCCAAGAGCTTTTTGCACGAGTATAAAGCCTTATTTTTTAATGAGGAGCAATACGGACACTGGTATGAATCCATTATTAAGGTGGAAGAAGATAAGGATAAATTAAGAGAATATGAGAAAGAAATCGAAACGAATGTAAATCTGGATGAAATACAACGTAAGCAGTTATTAGGTCTTTTTATGCAGTTGGACAGTGATCGAGATGAAGAACTGGAAATTCTGCTTAATGAGATTTATGGACAAACCGGAGCAAGAGTTGATTTATTGAATCTTATCTTCTTTTACAAAACAAGAAGAAAATGGATGAAGATGCAGGAGAGTGCAGAACTTCTGTTGAATAAATATGGAGATACCTTTGGAAGTATGTATAAGATACACAGTCTGATAGAACAGCAGGAGTATGATCAGGCATTAAGTGTGATAACGGAGGTAAAGGAGAAGGAAATTACTGGAACCGAAAATGAATTATTGCGAAATCAGATGCATGTTTATGAAAGAATGGGCAGATATGCGGAGGCGATAGATAGTGGTTGTGAATTATTAAAAAAGAAGCCAACTGCACAGAATATTCTTAATTTATCAAGTTTATATGCGCTAAATGGAGATGATAGTGCGGCATTAAGTACTCTGATTAAAGCAGAAGAATACGATGTGCTTACTATAAGCATTTGCCAGCGTATCAGTAGTTGTTATTTGACAAAAGATGATAGAAAAGCATGGGAGTATGCCAAGAAAGCAGTTAGACTTTCTGGAGAGCAACCAGAGATTATGTTATGGGCATCTAATATTGCTCACCGTGTAGGCAGAAGCGAGGAAGGTGGAGCTTTCTTACATCGTGTTATGGTGGAATATCCTAATCAACAACTTCTTATGGTAAAAACTTTAGATGAAGTATTAGAAATACTCAGAGAATCTAGAGAAGAAGCTCAGAGAAATTTGCAAATGTTGTATGATGGAGAATTGCCAAGTCATACATTTGTGGATGCTAATCGAAATCAGACATATGCAGAGTTTTTTTATGCACAATGGAATTATGGAGATGTGGCACCGATGGAATTTGGTGCACATTACTATCAGGACGACCAGATTGATTTAGGTATGAGGAAGGTGGTTTTGGATTATTCTTCATGTTTGTTTTTACATGAAATACGTTTGTTGGAGTTGTTATGTGATGACATGGAGAGGATTTATATTGCGGGTGATTTATTTGGTATTATGTCAGAAGAAATACGCAATATCCCAGAAACGCAACCAGATATTATTAACTCAAAATACCAATTAGTTCAGAAGTGTAAGAACGAGTATCATATTGAATTTGTAGAAGTAAAAAGGCCGGATTATGATTTAAGTGGGTTGGATGCAAAGCAGACGGTAGATGCAATCAATGCTTGCACGGCACAGTACCATAATGCGATATGGGTATCTGATGATAAAGATGAAGGGGCAATTCAGGAAAGTGAAGTTATAGTCGCTTTATATAGGAGTGGTAAAATTACACAGGAGACGTTTGAAAAATACAGAGTTGCAGAGAATACTATCTGTGAAAAGAATGTGACAAAGTTATTACAAGATTCACCTAAATTGCTTATAAATGAATTAGTTATATCGAAGTGGGAAGAGTTTTCTATATTACCAACAATTGTGTCAAATTTTACTATTTTGGTGGAGGACTCTATGGTACAAAATGCAGAGCAAGGAATGGTGCAGTTGGAGAGTAAAAATCGTATATGTAAACAAGTGGAACAATTAAAAGCAGTATTGCAGAAATATAATGAGAAGGGAAAAATCAATTTTGTTCCTGTGGAAGAGAGAGACAATTTTGTCTATTCCAATATGTTAAAAACAGTAATGACTGCAGCGGAGAATAAAGGGATACCGCTTTGTATTGATGACAGAGTTGTTACAAGTTATTCATGCATAGGAAAAGCACCTATCTATAATTCATTTGATTTAATGAAAATGATGTTATTGCAAAAGAGAATTACTTTGGAAAAATATGTCGAAATATGGAGAATAATAATAGATAAAAAGGTGCGATATGTGTTGCCGGATAATCGTATTTTATTACATGAATTGATACTTTCTGAAATAGATGAGAACAAGGGAATATTAAAAGAATCCGAAATGCTGCGTAAAATCAGACAATATGTAGTGGAAGCCTTATCTATGAGAAGTTCTTTAAGTACGAAGCAAGTGGCACATGTACATATTCCTGAGAGGGAGTATTTTATTTTCCGGTTGCAAAGTAATTCTAGTGAATTATTAAAATTGGTATGGATGTCGAAGATGGATTACACCCAAAAACGTATGGCATCAAACTGGATACTAAGACATTATTCTCAGTTTGCATTTGATTTTAGCAATCAGGTAAATGATCGTGGACGGAAGGCTAGCCATGCGGTTCAATTGGCTGATTTTTTGATAGCAGGTATTCTGTTGACAAGTGATGAAATACGCGCAAAAGAGTACTATGAATGGTTGTATAAATGGATTGCGACATATTTAGGTCAGAATCCTGATATTAAAGAGAAAATGCTTAATTATGCTAGAGAATTTATCGGTTCATTTTTAAGAGATAGTGCTAGAAGTAAGGATAAAAAGGAATGTGCGTTAATAAGGGAAATGTTTGCTTCAGGTATTTATTATATGCCGGAAGAATATCGTGAGCAAATACTTGAAGATAGTACCATATCGCAAGTGTTTCATTTAACGTATGCTCAGATTAGCGTTGTTTTGACCAAGGCAAGGCATATTCCTGCAGAGATGTTTAAAACATGGGAAAGCGAAGTCTTAGCCTTAAATGAGAAAGAGGTGCTTACTAAGTCATATGGTGATATTACTTTTCAATTTTCATGGGAATATATCATACCAGCATTTACTGGGATTGTTGTGAAATGGAAAGAAGGAGCAGAGCTGTTTGAACGGCGAATGTTCTTGGATATGGGAGCACGTCTAAAACATGAAAGCAAGGTAGTACGTAAGAACGAGTTGCAACAAATAGTAAAGTACCTAGAGAATGTAGATTATGGTAAAGAAAATCTGGATCTATTAAATTCACATAAGTATGAAAAGGCTGCTGAAGAGATTTTAGCGTTGCTATTTCTGTCAAGAGACTTTGAACAGGTAAGAATAAAGAAGGGAATAGAAGAACGTTGGTTTTGTAATGAAGGTACGTGGAAGTATCTGTTACCATCGAATTCAGACTTCTTTAAGCAGTTATACAATTATGATGTGAGTAATACAGCGATAGTTGATTCAGTTGCAGTGTCATTGCCAATAGAGTTGGGAAAGACTCAAACATGCACTGTTGATAATCACAATCCAGTAAGGTTGTTGCACAAGCTTAGCTGGCTGTTAGAGTCAAGGGCAGATGATTCGACTGTTATGTCTTCGATTAGCGAGTTACTAAGTTATATTGAGAGTGCTGATGTGAAATATGGGAAGGTATATATTCTTCTGTTAAAGAGTACTTGGATATTATTTAGTAATATAAGTGCTTATAATGAAGAAAAAATAGAAAATCTTCGAATGTGGGCATATATTTGGACCGACATGATGATGACAGAATTATGTGGGTTGGTAGGAGAAGGAAAGATAGATATAGATACTTTTATTACCGAGCTACAAGAAGACCTGGAGATTTCATATGAAACAGACGGGGTTTGGGATGATATAGAAGAGGAAGATATATTGTCACCATATTATATGAATCTCTACCGACTTTGTGTAACTGGTACTTTGTCATTATGTTGGTTGCACAAAGATAAAATACAACATATTTTAAAGGACATCTTAACTGTATTAGGTGAATGCTACAAGAATTGGTTGGGAACAGCTATACATGTTTGTGAATCAGAATTGTATCACAAAAGTGAAACTAATATGTATCAGTCTATATTTAATGAAAATGGATATGTGTTAATAGGACGTTTGGCTGAATTATGCGATAGTGACGATATCTTTCCGAATGTGGAAGCATATGGACTGGCAGAGAATCGCAGACAATATTTGTTGAATGAAATGCCAGAGAATCGAGTGCTAGAACATAGTGAGATGGTATACTTGGCTATAATATCCAAAGAGTGTCTACCAGAAGAAGATGCGAATCTAGTACAAAGGATAATAGAAAAACAAGTTATGGAGCAAGAGGTTGTTATTGAAGAAAACAGATACAACTTTTTGATTCGTGTTGTGAATAAATTATCTGCTGAATTTCAGGAGGAATTTGTGCAGCATGAATTTGCAAGAATAGGCAATATGTTGCGTGAAAAAAGCCTTGAGTGGACAAAAGCGGAACGTATAGTGACCGAAATAGCATCCTTCAAAGGCATTGAAAAATATTTGGATTTTTGGGAAGTGTACGAAGATGCTTTGGATGCGGATGCTGCGTTGCAGCTAGCAGAAAGAATTGGGTGGATGCAGTATAGGGTTTCTTATGAACATGCGAGGCGTATGAGGGAACTTAGGATACGTTTGGAGTTGGCTAGGTAGTTAGAAAATGCTTATTTCTATACTATGGGAGTGAGTATCATAGTGTGTCAGTTGCCTTGATAAGATCGTTGCGGTTTTTTAGTAGGAAACAAGAATGGACAAATGAAGTATTATAGTATGTATGGCGGTCATTCAAAGTGAGTGGAATGACCGCTTTTAATATTCAAGTAACTATGACTTCTGAGGAAAAGCAAACACAGAAACTTAATTCATATAGAAATATTCCGGATTGTAAATATAATCAAAACGCTTTGAAGAAATGAAAATGAAGAAGGCCTTGTAAACATAGGTATCAAGTGTTTTCTGTTGAATGTGGTTGTTTTGAAGTTTTAGTTATGTGAAAAAGAAATAAGCATATTTGTCCATCTTTTTGTATTTCACACCCAAAATCCCGTATTTCACACCCTCACATCACGAATTTATTGCAAAGATACGATATAATAAAAGAATGGATATGTATATCCAAAAATCAGCGAAAGGTAGGCGGTCATTATGAAGATAGCGGTCTGTGACGATGACAGAACCACAAGGGAACAAATTGCTTCTTTGATAAGAGAACAGGAGCCGGATGCGGAGGTTGTTACCTTTGAAGCTGGGGAGGAAATGATTAAATCGCAGGAGAATTTTGCGGTTTCTTTTCTTGATGTGGAAATGAAAGAAATATCTGGTATAGATGTTGCAAAGCATATGAGGGAAGAACAGGAGAAGAGAGGCAGGGACAAGAGCATTATTATATTCGTAACCGGATACCGGGAGTATATGGAGGATGCCTTTGATGTGAATGCTTTTCATTATCTGGTAAAGCCTGTGGATGAAAAGAAATTCCATACGGTCTTTAACCGTGCTTTGAAAGAGGTATCTGCTAAACATAAGCTAAAAAAACTTTCTGTAATCATCAAATATAATGGGATGCAGAAAAAGGTCTTGCTGAAAGATATTTATTATATTGAGAGCAGTAATAAAAAAGTAGTGTTCCATACCAAAGACGGAAAAATTGATACTTATGGCAGAATGGATGATTGGGAAACAGAGCTGGGTGACTCGTTTTATCGGTGTCACAGAGGGTATCTTGTTAATTTGGAGAAAATAACAGCTTACAATGTGGATACGATTGATTTAATCAATGGGGACTCGCTCATTCTTGCACAGAAGAAGTATTCGGATTTTATCAAGGCATATATGCGATATGCAAAGGACGGAGGAATTGTAAATGTTTAGTTTGCTGTCCATATTGATACATATAATCAACAGTATTTTTAGTGGAGTATATACAAGTCAGTTTCTAAAATGTAAGCAGAATAAAAAGATTACCATTTTCTTGTGGACTCTTATTTATTTTATGATTCAGGTGGTTATATTCGAGGTGATACAGAGTCGCTATCCATTTAACGATGTGGTAAGTGCTGTTATCAATGTGCTATTGCTTTTGAGTATGCAGTGGATATTCTTTCGTAAAGGAGTGTCAGGGCAATTATTTGTGTGCTTTAGCTTTGTAGCTGGAAAAGAGATTGTAAAGTATATTGCAAGTGTATTAAATGTTGCATTGGGGACGGTTACCGGAAAGTGGTTGGATGCTCTGATTATGCAGGGGAAGATTGTCGCAAATAATCAAGTGGAATTGGTCACAAATATAATGCTGTATGTCATGTATTTTGTCAGTGCGTTTTTGTATGCTCTGATTTTGGGAATCTATTTGTCACTAATACAAAAAAAATATGTAAGAAAAGAGTATCAGCTACAAGTCCGTGAGAATGTATTTTTGATATTACCAAGTATTGCAGCAATCTGTATTTCCATAACTTTGAAAATGATGATTATTACAGTAGAAAACGGAAGCACAATTCTTATTTATGATACTGTTCCGGAAACTCAGTTTTGGATTCCTGTGATATGTGTTCTGTTGTTAGGGGCAGTCATAGCCAATGTTATACTTTTTCAGAATGTGGTGCAGTATCACGAAGAAAACAGAAAGCGTACCATGTTGGAAAATCAGATACAGCAGATGCAAAAAGAGGTACAGGAGATTCAGGATATTTATGCAGATATGCGTGGATTACGCCATGATCTGAGAGGACATATCAATAACATCACGCAGTATGTGAAGAAACAAAACAATGCCGATGCCGAAGAACTGAAGAACTATATCAGAAATATGGAAGAAACCGTGAGTAGGTTAGATTTTGGTTATCAGACAGGAAATCCGATTACGGATATTATTATTCATCAAAAGAAGCAGGAGGCTGACAGAGCAGGAGTAAAGTTTTCTGTGGATTTTAGTTACCCGAAAGAACTTCAGATAGATGTCTATGATATTGGAGTGATTTTGAATAATGCTTTGGAAAACGCAATCGAAGCTGCGACTCTGCTTAATAGAGATAAATATGTATCATTACATTCTTATGTGAAGGGAAATCTTTTCTTTGTTGAAGTGGAAAACAGTTTTGCAAGAGAAATTGTAATGAACAAAGAAAGTGGTCTGCCGGAGAGTAGTAAAGCAAATAAGAAGTTTCATGGAATGGGGCTTACTAATATTCAAAGATGTGCGAGAAAGTACAGAGGCGATATTGATATTGTCATTGATACTTCTAAGCAGGAACAGCAGATATTTAATCTTACAATAATGTTGAATGGAAAACCTGTCGGGCCATAAGCACGGCAGGTTTTTCACACCCAAAAGGGAGTAGTTCGCACCATTTCTATAAATTTGTCAATGTAATGTTCCGATGATGAATAGAAACAAAATGCTATAAATGTATAGGAGGTAGTTGCTATGTCAATGGAAATAAATAGTAATGTAACATCACAGATAATGGATTTAAAAACATCTACTCAGGGAGTGACACGAAAAAATGATAAGGCTACGAATAATGTGGAAGAGTATTATGAAAAATTGTGTAAGAAGTTTCCGCAAATAAGTTTTAATACTGGGGGTACTTGTACTGCAAATAAAGTGGTTGTAAATATTTCTCCGGAATGTTTGAAGAAAATGGCGAATGACCCTGAATTTGCAAAAGAGGTAGAATGGAATCTGTCTGGAGAAGTTGCAGCTAATGCACAAATACATTCATGGGCAAGGCGTGATGGTATTGAAGTGTATGGAAGAACTGTTACTTATGATGCGAATGGTAAGAGGGAATCTGGTTATGGAATGAGAACAGCGAATCCTTCCAACGAGAACAAAGGTATATTTGGTTCACAAAAGAGCAAAAAGCGTGAGCAGGAAGAGCATTTAGAAGAAATTCGTGAAAAACGAAAAAAACAGGAAGAATATTTGGAAGAACTGCGTGAAAAACGAAGAGAAAGAGAAGAGTATCTTAGTGAACTGTCAGGAAGTAACGGTGTGGCAGTAAAAGCATATACACAAGCAGAATTTGATTATGCAAGTTTGTTATCTACATTAGATGCAAGGATTTGATGGAAATCCATACTGTAAAGTTCCGATAAGGAATGTAGAAGTTATAAATTTCAGAAAGGCTAAGGTGATTTGTATGTCTATGGAAATAAATAGCACCAATAGCGGTGTAACATCACAGATTATGGATTTGAAAACTTCCACACCGGGAGTAACAAGAAAAGAGGAAATCAAGACCGGATTTAAAAATACTAATGATTATTCTAAGTATTTACAGGAAAAGTACAGCTATATGAATACAGGAAAAACATCTATGCAGGGAGTTCCGACAACAGTTAGTGTATCAGATGCATTTTTAAAGAAGTGTATGGATAATCCGGAAAAAGCTGCTTGGTTGGAGGAAAATATGGCGGCAATTCCAAAATGTAATGAAATTGCTCTTTCAAGATGTTTAGGAACTGTAACAAATATAAGCTATAAAATTGATGCAAATGGAAATATGTCTATGGCGATTTCAGGAACAAGTGATCCGGACGGAAAGATAGCCAGAGAAAATGCACAGCGTAAAGCAGAGGAGAAGAAGGCAGCGGAGGAAAAAGCAGCTAAGAGACGGGCGGAGAAAAAGGAAGCTGAGGAAAAATTGGCAGAAAAAAGAGCAGAGAAAGCGGCTGCAAGTGGCGATAAGTATGAACTGACATTTACAGGCTCTAGTGTGGAAAGTATAACACAAATAATGACAGAGAGAATGATGTCCGGCAACACAGCGGCATCTATGACATCAGGATTAGATTTGAAAATATAGGAGGCGTTTTTTATGTCAATGAAGATAGGTGAGAATTATCCGGGCTGTTCAACAGAATATTTTGAGAAAATGCAGTCAAAGGCAGAACCGGTAAAGGAAACGGAAAAGCAAGTGAATGGAAGTTCTATTCCGGTTCCAAAGGATGAATATATTAGTAGTGAAAAAAGCGGTAGTAAGCCTAGCGGATTGTATCGTGTGGAGCAGGATGAGAATGGCAATCCAAAGGTTTTGTATGATGATCCTAAAAAGGTTCAAAAGAAGTCTGCAACCGGGAAAGCAGAGGAATGTACCACAAATACGGATGCAGTAGACCGTGAAATTGAAAAATTGAAAGAGGAAAAGCGTCAGCTTGAGCAACAGATACAGGCTGAAACAGATGATGAGAAAGTGAAAGAATTGGAGAAAAAATTAGCTCAGGTGGAGGTGGAGTTAAATCAGAAAAATAACGATACATATAGGAGACAGAATGCGGTTGTTTCTTAAATTTTATTTAAAACTTTGGGTTTCGTTCCCGTTCGGATAGGGTTTCGTTCCAGAGGATAATTAAAAAATAGTAAATGACGATATATGTTATAGCAATGGATGGCACATGATTTCAATAGATTGAATATGGGAATTATGTGCCTTTTTATAAACAGAAGAGGTTGATTATATGAGAGTGTCTACAGAATATTTAAATATGATGACTTTAAGACATCAGGAGAGTTTGCAAAAGGGTGTATTAAGATTATTGCAATCTTCATCTAAAAAAACAACCAGAGGAATGGATAGTGCTATATTTTCATCTGCTGGTTTAGGAATGAGCCGTTTACAGGCAACGATAAAGAATCCGCTATTTGGAAATGATGATTGGATTATAAATAATGGGTATACTTATTGCCTGAAAAATCGAAGAAATGGAATGCAAAAACAAATTGCAATCGAAAAGGCATTTGATAAGAATATTTGTATTCAAAATGAAAATAGAAATATTGCAAAGCTACCTGAGTGTGCCAGTGCAATAGAAGTGAAAAGAGCATGTGAACAGCTTCGTCAAAGTAATCATGATAAATTATCAAATGCAGGAAATCAGATTAAGTTTGATAATGGATTTGCGGGTTGCCATGAACTAGGCAGAATGTTGGAGGTAGAGTGGGTAAATGATGAATTTGCATTTAATTGCAAAGTCAGTGACCCAGAGGAAGATGCTTTTAATCGTCAGATGATAAATCGCCAGATTGAGAATATATTATCCGATGCAGGTATTTGTATTAGTGAGGAAGAAAACCTAACTTTTTCCGTTGATCCATATAGTTATGAGATTTCTGTAACAGGAAATGTTGAGGAAGAAAAGAGAAAACAGATAGAGGATGCCTTAAATCAGGGAGAGAACGGTTGGAATTTATATACACACATATATTTTTCCGCCAAAGATGAAATGAACAGTACCCAAATCACTGGGGAAGGTCAGTTGAAAAGACATATGAATGACCTTTTTTATGAATTTTATGGAATTAAACTTTGTGAGTGCGAAAAACAAGGCGATGATTTTATAACGCCGGATGGTCGGAGTGTTCGGGATATGATAGGAGCCAGGAATACAGCCGGCATTCACGGAAGCGGAATGTATGCTGTAGATACAAACAGTTTAAAACATCATTATCTGGATTTACTACAACCTTATTCATATGATACGGGTGATACACAAACCTTAGAGATTGCATACACATCTACAGGCTTGCATGATTTGCACCAGGATTATAGCTTGGGAAATGGTGATACCGAATGGATTGAAAGAAAGCGTACAGAACTTGAGCAGGAACTTGGCAGAGAGATTTATGCGTTATTTTAAGGCGTTGCCCTAAAATTAAAGAAAATACAGTAAAGTGACGATATATTTGATAAGGAAAATTGGAAAATGGTAAACGGATTTACTACTAGCAATAGATAGTGTCAAATGACTTATGAAAAAACTGAGTAAAGAAAAAGGCTCAGATGAACCTTGAAAATTGCAGATATTTTAGGCTGAGGTAAGCTTCCGCCATCCTTGACAGCATCAAAAAGAACTGCTGTCGGTTACTTACCGACGGCGAAGAACTCAAGAACAGATAGTTTTCTCGTCGGTCACAGCAGTGTAGCAGTTCTTTTTGATGTTATCAAGGACATAGCCGCTTACGCGGTGGCTTAGTTTTACCTCTGGCTCTGAATCTAAGAACAGACAGCGGCTTCGCCGTTTTGCAGGTTTAAGATAGTTTGTTGTCCAAGGAAGATGAGTAACTGCCATTTGCCCGGCATGTTATCGGCATTATCAAGCATATCGATTTTGTTGAGGACTTGATATTTCACATGCTTATGTGGTCGCAGGAAGTTGTAATAAGCAACCCACAGCGCTAAGTTGTAGTTGGCACCATCGTAATTATCGAAGCCGTTAGTAGGGCGGTAAGATTGCTTGTAAGTACGGTTTAATCGCTCAATCATCTGTTTGTAAGGACGAAATTCTTTCGATACTGCATCATCATTAGTTAGTCCGATTACCTGTGTGATGTCGAAGCAGAAGGTGTCTTTGAATTTCTTGGCAAATTCCATGGCAGCTAATGGATAAGCACTGTATCCGTCAGCGATGAACTTGAAGTTTTTTGGTAATTCCTTAAAGTGCCGGAAAGCCATTCTCATAGCAAGAATACAGGGACCAACACTGCGGTTGTCAGATACCTGATATCCGATGATGGAACGGGAAGCGGCATCCATAATGAACCAGATGTATGCTTTGATACCTTTGACTTTGATGTAAGTTTCGTCGGCAGTAAATACTTTACCTGGTTTGTAATCGTAATTATCAACAAAAGGTTTGATACAGATGGCTGCTGTTTTGCAGTAGTTAGCTATCTGTTGATGGGAAATGCTGATGTTATAAAGGTCTCTCAGAGCCTGTGAAGTCTTTCTTAAGGATAATCCAAGGTTGATGTGCAGTGTCAGACAGAGTGACATCACATGGGCATTGTGTTTGGAGAATTTCAAAGAGGAAGCATTTTTTGGAAGCGAATTTAAATCCATGGCAAAGAAATCTACAGTGAATTCACGGTAGATGTAATGAAGTTTATATTTGTTTTTGCCATAATCCTCGTCCAAATCCTTTTGTTCCACCTTTTTTAGGTTGTGGAGATAGTAAGGACATTTTGTATTTACACATTTATGGACACGAAAGAATTTACGGTCTTTCTTGGCAACCAGAGTGTTACCACAATGAGGACAGGTAAGTCTGAATGGCGTCGTAACAACTTCGCCAGAACAGAAGGTTTGACCACAGACTTTGCACTGGTACTGACCGTTACCGCCGTTGTTGTCATAGATGTAGTGATGTGGAGCACCACATAGAGGACATATGGTATCTTCGGGAATGGATTTACCATTGCGACGCTGAACAGGTTTAACGGGTTTGCCATACTTCCACTGATAGTATTCAAGAAGGAACTGCCAATCCTGCTTGATAAAAGTTTTCATGACAGGAAGCTTGTCAATTTTGAATTTCTGATACTTAGGAGAGTGAGAATCGTCGAAAGCCCACTGCTTGAGAGGAATATATCTGCAAATAAAATTTAAAAGCCAGCAAATTTGTTTATGTTGGTATTGAATGAATTGAAGTAAATAAAGTATAATGTTCATGAGCAATGTTTCCTTTGTTGGTAATGGTTTGTGGTGAATTCATTATACTTCAAAAAGGGAGGTCATTGCTCTTTTTATTTGCAAACTCCCGAAAATAAAGGTTTTTAAATAAAAAATAGGTAGTAAATTTGACACTACC
>JBGVKZ010000013.1:0-45538 GCA_045124055.1 Lachnospiraceae bacterium
GCTAAAGGGAAACCAGTCGGGAACCGTTCCCAATGCCAAGGAACACTACAAAGCAACTCAGAAGGAATTAAAGAAAGGAAATAAGGTGTCTTAAGATGGAGAGAAAGCTGACAAAAGTTGTTGATGGAACCGAAATAACAGTGGGCGGAAAAATGTGTTCATGCGGCACAGACGTGGCAAATGATTTGTGTTCATGGGAGAGTACCGACGCACAATGAATTAGTTGCATTTTTATTACAAAGATACAAGGAAGATTATGGAAAGATAAAAATACCTAATTATTTAGAAGTGTTTAGAAACTCTACTAGGGAAGAATTAACAAAAGAAAATCAAGAAAATATGGTTATATTTCTTTTTGCTTATAATGTGGAAGATGAAAATAAGTATCATATTTTTGATTTTAATATAGAAAAAGTGATGGTAGGTAGTGGAGCAGAGTCTCACGTTTATGAAGAAAATATTGTGGGAGAAGCAAATGAAAATATAAAAAAACAATTACTTGGATTATTTGAAAAATATGATGTTTATTCGTGGAAGGTAAAAGAGTATTACGATACAGAGGATTCAGCGTATTGGAATATAGCAATAAAGTATAATAATGGTCATTCCTATGATTTGTCTGGAGAATTAATTAATGGTGAAGAATCACCAGAAGATTTAGATTTATTTGTCAATGACCTCAAAGCACTGGCTACAAGTTCATCAGAAGAATAATAGGAAATTTTAAAACCTTTATAGGAAAATTTTCTTTGTACTTGCCTAAGTGTCTAAAAAATATTACAATAAAATGTACTGTAAAAATAAATTATCCACAGAAAGAGAACAATTTTTTATGAAATGGACTAAATTTTATATAAAAACAATTACAGAAGCGGAAGATATGATTATCTCAAGTCTCTACGACTTAGGACTTGAAGGGGCACAGATTGAAGATAAAGTGCCATTGACCGAGGCAGAAAAGGAGCAGATGTTTGTTGATATTTTACCGGATACCAAGGAAGATGACGGTATCGCATATTTAAGCTTCTTTGTGGAAATTGGCGAAAATGGCAAACTTCTTTTGCAAGATGAGGAAACCGATGCGGAAAGTATCTTAACTATGGTGAAAGAAGAATTGGAATGCTTAAAAACCTTTATGGATATTGGAGAAGGAAGTGTCTCCGTAGATGAAACAGAGGATATCGACTGGATTAATAACTGGAAACAGTACTTTCATCAGTTTTATATAGATGATTTGTTAGTCATTCCATCTTGGGAAGAAGTAAAAGAAGAAGACAAGGATAAGATGATTCTTCACATTGACCCAGGTACAGCTTTTGGAACAGGAATGCATGAAACAACACAGCTTTGCATTCGACAGTTAAAAAAATACATTAACAAAGAAACTGTTTTATTAGATGTAGGAACCGGCTCAGGTATTCTGGCAATTTTATCCCTTATGTATGGTGCAAAAAAAGCAGTTGGAACAGACCTTGACGTGTGTGCTATCGAAGCTACAAAAGAAAATATGCTAGCGAATGGCATTGACCCTGAAAAATTTGAAGTAATGATAGGAAATATCATTTCGGAAAAAGAAGTACAGGATAAAGTGGGTTATGAATGTTACGATATTGTCGTTGCTAATATTTTGGCAGACGTTTTAGTTCCACTGACACCGGTTATTGTCAACCAGCTGAAAAAGGGTGGGGTTTACATTACATCAGGTATTATAGATGATAAAGAAACAACAGTTGTAGAAGCTGTCAAAGCAGCAGGACTTGAAGTTGTAGAAGTCACCTATCAGGGTGAATGGGTCAGCGTAACAGCCAGAAAGAATTAGAGGAAACCGGAATGAATCAGTTTTTTGTAGAGCCTTCGCAAATACAAGATAAAAAAATTTTCATTACCGGAAAAGACGTAAATCATATCAAAAATGTTCTTCGTATGAAAATCGGTGAAGAAATTTCCATAAGTAATGGGTGCGATGGTAAAGAATACAGAGGCATCATTGAAGAATTTGCAGAAAATGAAGTGATTTGTAGCCTTGCCTTTATAAAAGAAGATGGGGTAGAGCTACCTTCCAAAGTTTACCTCTATCAAGGGTTGCCCAAAGCAGATAAAATGGAATTGATTATTCAAAAGGCAGTTGAGCTTGGTGTACATGCAATCATTCCAGTGGCAACTAAGAGAGCCGTAGTGCGTCTTGATGAAAAGAAAAGCAAAAGTAAAATAGCAAGATGGCAGGCAATTTCTGAAGCAGCTGCAAAACAGAGTAAAAGAGCAATTATTCCGAAGGTGGAAGAAGTTCTTGGCTTTAAAGAAGCCTTAAAAGATTGCCAAAAAGCACAAATTAAAGTCATTCCCTATGAGCTTTATGAAGGAATGGACAAAACGAAAGAGATAATTAGTTGTTTGAAACCGGGAGAAGATGTGGCAATTTTTATTGGTCCGGAAGGCGGCTTTGATGAGGAAGAAATTCAGGCAGCCATAAAAGAGGGCGTAGAACCAATTACTCTTGGGAAACGCATTTTAAGAACAGAGACGGCTGGTTTTACGATTATGTCATGGATAATGTACCAACTGGAAAACTAGGCATATTTTAATAATAAAAGGCAGCGAAAAAATCCGGAAAGTGTGAAAATATGAATGGAACGAAAGAAATATATTTAGATAATTCGGCTACCACCAAATGTTTCCCGGAAGTAGCAGAATTGATGACAAAAATTATGTGTGAGGATTATGGAAATCCTTCCAGTATGCATTTAAAGGGCGTTGAAAGTGAAAAATACATTCGTTACGCGAAAGAAGTCATCGCCAAAAACCTAAAAGTATCGGAAAAGGAGATTTTCTTCACATCTGGCGGTACGGAATCAGACAATCTGGCACTTATCGGTACAGCCATGGCAAACCGCAGACGTGGTAACCACCTGATTACAACGATGATTGAGCATCCGGCTATTATACAGACAATGCAGTACTTAGAAAGCCTTGGCTTTAAAGTGACTTACTTGCCAGTAGATGAATTCGGGCTGATTCATTTGGAGGATTTGGAAAGAGCTATCACTAAGGACACTATTTTAGTATCTATAATGCATACTAATAATGAAATTGGCTCTTTGCAACCGATTGCTGAGGCAGGCGTTGTTATAAAAAGAAGGAATCCCAATATATTATTCCATGTAGATGCGGTACAAGGCTACGGTAAATTCAGAATTTTGCCGAAAAAGATGAATATAGATTTATTGTCTGTAAGTGGACATAAAATTCATGGTCCAAAAGGTATAGGTTTTTTATATGTGAATGAAAAAGTAAAAATCCAGCCGATTATTTTTGGCGGTGGACAGCAAAAAGGCATGCGTTCTGGCACAGAAAATGTACCAGCAATCGCGGGACTTGCAAAAGCAGTTGAAATGATGTATGCCTCTTTAGACGAAGATGTGGAAAGAATGTATCAGTTAAAAGATTATTTTATTTCCCAAGTCGGCAAAATTGAAGGCGTCAAAATCAACGGTAAAACCGGTACAGCCAGTGCACCACACGTAGTCAGCGTGTCCGTTAGAGGTGTTAGAAGTGAAGTGCTCCTTCATTCACTGGAAGACAGAGGGATTTTTGTATCGGCAGGTAGTGCCTGTGCGTCCAATAAACCACAGACTTCCGCAACTTTGAAAGCCATTGGAGTAGAAAAAGATTTACTAGATTCTACGATTCGATTTAGTTTTTCTATTTTTACCACAAAAGAAGAAATAGATTACACAGTACGCGTTATGTTTGATATGATTCCAATGCTACGCAAGTACACAAGACATTAACATTAGGAGGATTTATGTATACAGCTTTTTTGATAAAATATGCTGAAATTGGCATTAAAGGAAAGAACAGATATATGTTTGAAGACGCCCTGGTTCGTCAGATAGAATACGCACTTAAGAGATGTGAAGGCGAATTTACGGTTCGAAAAACACAAGGAAGAATTTATGTAGATGCTATTACGGAATTTGATTTCGATGAAACTGTGGATAATTTAAAAACAGTTTTTGGTATTTCCAGCATATGCCCGGTTGTCTATGTGGAAGACGAAGGCTTTGAAAAATTAAAAGAATCTGTGGTAGATTATATGAAAAAAGCACATCCAGAATGTAACCAGACATTTAAGGTACATTCCAGACGTGCCAGAAAAAATTACCCGCTGGATTCTATGGAAATCAATGCAAAAATTGGAGAAGTTCTTCTTGATAATTTCTCAGATATGAAGGTAGATGTTCATAATCCTGAGCTAAATCTCCACATTGAGATTCGTGAGAAAATATATATTTATTCCTCTGAAATCCAAGGCCCAGGTGGTATGCCGATTGGCACAAACGGAAAAGCAATGCTCCTATTATCTGGAGGAATTGATTCGCCGGTAGCCGGCTATATGATTTCCAAACGTGGTGTTATGATTGATGCGGTTTATTTCCACGCACCACCATACACAAGCGAAAGAGCAAAACAGAAAGTGATTGATTTGGCAAAATTGGTTTCCAGATATACAGGTCCAATTAACTTGCATATTATTAACTTTACAGATATTCAGTTGTATATTTATGAACAGTGTCCACACGAAGAACTGACAATTATTATGCGTCGCTATATGATGAAGATTGCAGAACACATTGCCAAAGAAAATGAGTGTCTTGGTCTGATTACGGGAGAAAGTATCGGACAGGTGGCAAGTCAGACGATGCAGAGCTTACTGGCAACCAATGAAGTTTGCACATTGCCTGTTTACAGACCACTGATTGGTTTTGATAAAATGGATATTGTCGATATTTCTGAAAAAATCAACACCTATGAAACTTCTATTTTGCCATACGAAGACTGTTGCACAATCTTTGTGGCAAAACACCCGGTTACAAAACCGAATTTAAAAGTAATTAAAAAGCATGAAGAAAATCTTGCAGAAAAAATTGATGAATTGGTGCAGGCAGCCCTTGACAGCGATGAGGTAGTTGTTGTTCGCTGCGACTAATGAATGAAATAAAAAAGCACCTTGGTAGTCAAACTACCAGGTGCTTCATTTTTTGATAAGTACTTAATTATACTAAGTATGACTGGATAACTTCCATAACTTCAGCTGCATCATCTTCTGCATGAATGTTTAAATCGATTGGTTTTGATAAATCTAAGCTGAAGATACCCATAATTGATTTTGCATCAATTACATATCTGCCAGATACTAAATCAAAATCATAATCAAATTTTGTAATGTCATTTACAAAAGATTTTACCTTATCAATAGAGTTTAAAGAAATTTTCACTGTTTTCATGTTGAAAGACCTCCTTTTTCTTTTCATACCTTCTGCATACATCTTAATGGGTAAAAAAGGAAAAGTCAATGTAAAAACAGTACAAAATTAAAAAGGAAAAAAGATGAAAACAGTAGCACTACATAACCTTGGATGCAAGGTTAATTCATATGAAATAGACGTAATGCAACAAATGTTACAAAAAAGCGGTTACGAAATTGTAGATTTTGAACAAAAAGCAGACATTTATATCGTAAATACATGCTCGGTAACAAGCATTGCAGACCGAAAAAGTCGTCAAATGCTCCATAAAGCGAAGAAAAATAATCCGGATTCTATTGTAATTGCCGTAGGCTGTTATGTGCAGACCGGTACAGAAACGATTCTAAAAGATGAAGGCATTGATTTGGCAATCGGTAATAATAAGAAGAAAGACTTGGTTTCAATTATCGAGCAATACTTAAAAGAAAAAGAGATGCATTCTGAGGACAAGACACTTCACGATACAACAATTATTGATATTAATCATACAAACGAATATGAAGAAATGACCTTAGAGCAAACTGCAGAACATACGAGAGCATACATCAAAATTCAAGATGGCTGTAACCAATTTTGCACCTATTGTATTATTCCATATGCAAGGGGCAGAGTTCGCTCCAGACAAAAGGATGATATTATAAGAGAAATAGAAGGCCTTGTAAAAAGAGGATACAAAGAGGTTGTTTTAACTGGTATCCACATCAGCTCTTATGGGACAGATTTTGGAAAAGGCAGCTTATTGGATTTAGTACAAAGTATTGAAAAAATAGAAGGCTTACAGCGTATTCGTCTTGGTTCACTAGAACCGAGAATTGTGACAGAAGAATTTGCCACAGAACTGGCAAAGCTATCCAAAGTATGCCCTCACTTTCATTTGTCGCTTCAAAGTGGTTCTTTAAATACTTTAAAAAGAATGAATAGACATTACACTCCAAGTGAATACTTAAAAGGAGTGGAGGAATTGCGAAAAGCCTTTGATAACCCAGCCATTACCACAGATGTCATTGTTGGTTTCCCGGGAGAAACGGAAGAAGAATTTTTAGAAACAAAAGCTTTTTTGGAAAATATAAAATTATACGAAATGCATATTTTTAAATATTCTATCAGAAAAGGTACTATTGCGGCGAAGATGCCGGATCAGGTACCTGATGAAATCAAAGCTGTCCGAAGTGATGAACTGTTGGAAATGGAAGAAAGACTATCTGGAGAATATCGCAAAACATATCTTGGTAAGGATGTTTCTGTTTTATTTGAGGAAGAAAAACAGATTCAGGGTGAAAGCTACCAGATTGGTCATACAAAACAGTATGTGAAGGTTGCATTAAAGACAAAAGAAAATTTGTCAAATCAGATAATTACAGGCAAAGTAAGTAAAATGCTTACAAATGATATTCTATTAATGGAAGATTAAGGAATAAGAAGATTGAATTTTGTCCGTAATTAGAGTAAGATTAAACATAGTAAAAACCTAAAGAAATGATATAGGGAATGGGTGATAAACATGCAGGAATTAGGAAATACACAATTTTTTACAGTAGAGACAGAGCCTGAGACAAGCGTTAAAATTGTTTTGGAATCGGTTTACGAAGCTATGGTAGAAAAGGGATATAATCCGGTAAATCAGATTGTAGGATATATTATGTCCGGGGACCCTACATACATTACCAGCCATAACAACGCCAGAAGTCTTATTATGAAAGTAGAAAGAGATGAACTGGTAGAAGAAATGTTGACACAGTACATTAAGAACAACAACTGGAAATAAGGAAGATGCAACCTATGAGAATAATGGGATTGGATTTTGGCTCTAAAACCGTCGGAGTAGCCATTAGTGATGAACTTTTATTGACTGCTCAGGGAATCGAGATTATCAGAAGAAAAGAAGAAAATAAATTACGCCAGACATTAGCCAGGATTGAAGAACTGATTGTAGAATATGGAGTGGAAGAAATCGTTTTGGGGCTTCCTAAGAATATGAATGCAACAGAAGGAATTCGCGTGGAATTAACCAATGAATTTAAGGACAAACTGGAAAGAAGAACCGGTTTGTGCGTACATACATGGGACGAACGATTAACCACCGTTGCGGCCGATAAGGCAATGATAGAAGCAGGCATTCGTAGAGAGAAAAGAAAAGAATATGTAGATATGATTGCCGCTACATTCATTTTGCAAGGGTATTTGGACTATCGAAAGAACAAGGAGAATTGTTAATGGAAACAATTATTATGCAGGGCGAGAATGGTGACCAGATTGAATTTGAAGTAATTGAAACTACAAGACTTGGTGGTGTAGATTACTATTTGGTGTGCGATACATTAGATGAAGAAAATGCGTATATTATAAAAGATGTTTCTAGTGTGGACGAGGAAACATCAATTTATGAATTTGTAGAAGATGATAAAGAGTATAATGCTATTGCGGCAATTTTTGAAGAAATAGTGGACGATGCGGACTTTGAAAAATAATTCTTTATTTACTTCTACGAAAAACGGAGGTAAAAATTTGAAGAAGAAAGAAATCGTGAAAAGCTCAAAGCTTAGTGTCATTCCGTTAGGTGGACTGGAGCAAATTGGGCTTAATATCACTGCCTTCAGATATGAAGACAGTATTATTGTGGTGGATTGTGGTCTGGCGTTTCCGGCAGACGATATGTTAGGAGTGGATTTAGTTATTCCGGACATTACTTATCTACTGGATAATGCAGATAAAGTGCAGGGATTTTGTATTACCCATGGTCACGAAGACCATATTGGTGCATTGCCTTATATTTTGAAACAATTAAATGTACCAATTTTTGCAACTAAACTTACAATGGGACTTATTGAGAATAAATTAGAAGAACACGGATTACTTGCGGATACCCAGAGAAAAGTAGTAAAGTTTGGACAAACCATTCATCTTGGCAAGATGAAAGTGGAATTTATTAAAACCAACCACAGTATTGTAGATGCGGCAGCCCTTGCCATTTATTCTCCGGCGGGAATTGTGGTGCATACGGGAGATTTTAAGGTGGATTATACACCGGTTTTTGGCGATGCCATTGACTTACAAAGATTTGCGGAAATTGGAAGAAAAGGTGTATTAGCACTGATGTGCGATAGTACCAACGCAGAAAGACCGGGATTTACTCAGTCAGAAAAAACAGTAGGTAAAACCTTTGATACCTTATTTAGTGAACATAGTGATACCAGAATTATTATTGCTACTTTTGCCTCAAATGTAGACAGAGTACAGCAAATCATCAATTCGGCATATAAGTATGGAAGAAAAGTAGTGGTAGAAGGCAGAAGTATGGTAAATGTTATCGATACAGCTACAAAGCTTGGTTGCCTTCATATACCCAAAAATACTTTAATTGATATAGAAATGTTGAAAAATTACCCGGAAGAAAAAACGGTTATTATTACAACCGGTAGCCAGGGAGAATCTATGGCGGCGTTGAGTCGTATGGCTTCTAATATGCATAGAAAAATATCCATTGGGGCTGGAGATACAGTGATATTTTCTTCAAATCCAATACCAGGAAATGAAAAAGCAGTTACGAAAGTCATTAACGAATTACTGGCAAAAGGTGCGGACGTTATCTTTGAAGATGCCCACGTTTCAGGACATGCCTGTCAGGAAGAAATTAAACTGATATATACCTTGGTTCAGCCCAAATATGCGATTCCAATTCACGGAGAATTCAAGCATAGAAAAGCTCAGGCAAAAATTGCCAGAGAACTTGGTATTCCAAAAGAAAATATTTTTATGCTGGATTCCGGTGAAGTATTGGATATGAATAGAGAACAGGCCAGTATTACTGGAAAAGTGTCTGTGGGTAGCATTTTAGTAGATGGACTTGGTGTAGGTGATGTTGGAAATGTTGTTTTACGAGACAGACAACATCTTGCCCAAGATGGTATTATTGTTGTAGTAATTGGATTTGACAGATACTCAGGTCAGATGGTTTCAGGACCAGACGTGGTATCTAGAGGTTTTGTATATGTACGAGGTTCTGAAGAAATTATGGAAGAAAGTCGTGCGATTGTAGAAGATACCGTATATGATTGCCTTGAGAGAAAGGTAACAGACTGGGGTAAGATTAAAATGAATATAAAGGATTCCTTGGGCGAATATGTTTGGAAAAAAACCAAGAGAAGACCTATGATATTACCGATTATATTAGATGTTTAGGAGAATGTCTTCATGTTTAACAAAAGCAGAAAACAAGATGAAAAATTAACCATTGACCAGGTGACAGATAAATATATCGATGCGATTTTAGCAACAGATTCTTATAGGGAATATGCTTTGCAGAGAGATAAATTGTTAAAACAGCCTGAACTATATGAAAAGGTCAAAGACTATCGCATTAAAAATTATTTGATTCAGACCCGTAAAGAAGGCGACGATTTGCTGAATGCTATGGACGACTTGCAGAGAGAATTTGCAGAAACAAGAGAAATTCCTTTGGTAGAAGACTTTTTAACAGCAGAACTGGCTTTTTGTAGAATGATGCAGGAGCTAAACGCCAGAATAGCTGATGCGTTGAATTTTGATTAAGTATCCATCGTTTGCACATATGGAAAATGGAGGTAACTATGAAAGTAGACAAAATGGTATTGCGTACCGTAACCATTGTTTTAAAGGTGGTTGTTGCGGTATTAGTAGTTATGTTTGTGTATAAGGGTGCTATGATAGCATATGATTATGGTTACAGAGTTTTTGCGGAAGAACCTGTGGAGAGTGAACCGGGTAGAGATATTGAAATCACTGTTGAAGCCGGAATGGACGCAAAGGCGATTGGCAAGCTTTTAGAAAGTAAAGGGCTGATAAACGATGGCACTTTATTCTATTTACAAAATATCTTGTCAAAATACAGTGGAGATTTGATGGCAGGGACCTATGTCCTCAATACTTCTATGACAACAGAAGAAATGATGGCAGAAATGTCAAAAACACAAACAACAGAAAGTGGAGAATAAGGTATGATTATTGATGAACGTCTGGCAACTTTTATCAACTCGCTGGATAGTGGCAATGCACCATACCTGAATGAATTAGAGCGATATGCAAAAAAGACCAATGTACCAATTATCCGCACGGAAATGCAAAGTCTTTTAAAATTTCTTCTGGCAATGAAAGAGCCGAAGGAGATTTTGGAAGTCGGAACGGCCATTGGTTTTTCTGCGTTGTTGATGAGCGAATATTCGCCAAAAGATTGTCATATTACAACGATTGAAAAATATGAAAAAAGGATTCCGATTGCGAAGGAAAACTTTAAAAAAGCTGGTAAAGAGGAAAATATTACCTTATTAGAAGGTGATGCCACAGAAATTCTGCAGACTTTAGAAGGGACTTATGACTTTATTTTTATGGATGCGGCAAAGGGACAATACATCAATTTTTTGTCGGATATTTTGCGTCTTTTGAAGGTGGGTGGACTTCTCATTTCCGATAATGTATTGCAGGATGGCGACATTATTGAATCCCGCTTTGCAGTTACCAGGAGAAATCGAACCATTCATGCAAGAATGAGAGAATATTTATACGAGTTAAAACATCACGAAGCCTTGGAAACGGTTATTTTGCCGGTGGGCGACGGAGTCACAATTAGCGTTAAACGAAAGTGAGAAAGAGAATGAGTGAAGTGAAAAAGCCAGAATTACTTGTTCCGGCAAGTAGTTTGGAAGTTTTGAAAACAGCGGTTATATTTGGTGCAGATGCAGTTTATATTGGTGGCGAGGCTTTTGGACTTAGAGCCAAAGCGAAAAATTTTAGCCCAAGTGATATGAAAGAGGGCATTGCCTTTGCCCATGAGCGAGGCGTAAAAGTGTATGTAACTGCCAACATACTGGCACACAATTCAGATTTAAAGGGTGCAGAGGAATATTTTCAGGAATTAAAAGAAATAAAACCAGATGCATTGATTATTTCTGACCCTGGTATGTTTACGATTGCAAAAAGAGTGTGTCCGGAAATTGAAATTCACATTTCTACACAGGCAAATAACACCAATTATGAAACCTTCCTATTTTGGCAAAGAATGGGTGCACAGAGAGTGGTTTCGGCAAGAGAATTGTCGATTCACGAAATTAGACAGATTAGAGATAATATTCCAGAGGATTTGGAAATTGAGACCTTTATTCATGGTGCGATGTGTATTTCTTATTCAGGAAGATGCTTGCTTAGTAACTATTTTACAGGTCGCGATGCTAATCATGGTGCTTGTACACACCCTTGTCGTTGGAAATATGCAGTAGTTGAGGAAAAACGACCTGGAGAATACTTGCCGGTTTACGAAAATGAAAGAGGCACTTACATTTTTAACTCAAAAGACTTGTGTATGATTGAATACATTCCAGAACTTGTGAAGGCTGGAATTGACAGCTTTAAAATTGAGGGAAGAATGAAGACGGCTCTCTATGTGGCAACCGTGGCCAGAACCTATCGAAAAGCCATTGATGACTATTTTGAATCGGAAGAGAAATATAGAACCAATATGGATTGGTACAAGGCGGAAATCGCAAAATGTACTTATCGTCAGTTTACAACCGGATTTTTCTTTGGAAAACCAGATGAAACGACTCAGATTTATGATAGTAATACTTATATTAATGAATACATTTATTTAGGAATTGTCGATACCGTAACCGAAGATGGACTTGCACGTTTTGAACAAAGAAACAAGTTTTCCGTAGGGGAAGAAATTGAGTTTATGAAGCCTGACGGAACCAATGTACTTGTTAAGGTAGAAAAAATGTTCAATGAAAAAATGGAAGAAATTGAGGCTTGTCCGCATCCATCGGAAGTAACTTATATCAAGTGTAGCGATGTTCCAGAAAAATACGATTTACTGCGTATTGCAAAAAGAGAATAAATATATTTTGACAAAGTAAATTGAGCTATTGTAAAATAGCAACATTCAGAAGAAATGATTTTTAGTAAAATTGATAATCGAGGAGTACATGTATGAGCGAGATGCTTAAAGTAGAAGAAATCTTTGGTAGTAAAGTATTTTCACTAGGAACAATGAGACAGAGATTGCCCATTGAAGCCTATACAGAAGTAACCACAGTTATGGAAAAAGGCGGCGAACTGTCTTTGGAAACAGCGGATATTGTTGCCAAGGCGATGAAAGCCTGGGCTGTGGAAAATGGTGCAACACACTATACACACTGGTTTCAGCCACTGACGGGTATTACAGCGGAAAAACACGATGCTTTCGTAACACACCCGGACAAAGATGGCAAGATGATTATGGAATTTTCCGGCAAAGAACTGATTAAAGGAGAGCCGGACGCATCTTCTTTCCCATCAGGTGGACTTCGCGCAACCTTTGAAGCAAGAGGTTATACAGCTTGGGATATTACTTCCCCGGCATTTTTAAAAGAAGATGCTGTTGGCGTGGTACTTTGCATTCCAACCGCTTTCTGCTCTTATAAAGGAGAATCCTTAGATACGAAAACACCACTTCTTCGTTCTATGGAAGCAATCAGCCAGCAGGCACTTCGTATTGTAAGATTATTTGGTAATGATAAAGCGACAAAAGTAACTCCATCTGTTGGTGCAGAACAGGAATACTTTTTGATTGACAGAGAAAAATATTTGCAGAGAGAAGACCTTATTTTTGCAGGAAGAACCTTATTTGGAGCACCTGCACCAAAGGGTCAGGAAATGGATGATCATTATTTTGGCACAATTCGTGAACGTGTTGGTGCGTATATGAAGGATTTGAACGTTGAACTCTGGAAATTAGGCGTTTCTGCAAAAACACAGCATAATGAAGCAGCTCCAGCACAGCATGAATTAGCACCAATTTATGAAACCGCAAGCATTGCCGTTGACCACAATCAGCTTGTGATGGAAACAATGAAAAAAGTGGCTACAAGACACGGACTTACTTGCCTTTTACACGAAAAACCATTTGCCGGTGTCAATGGTTCCGGTAAGCATGATAACTGGTCTTTAGTTACAGATAACGGTGTCAACCTATTAGACCCAGGTGAAACTCCAAATGAAAATATACAGTTTTTATTGGTTCTTGCCTGCATTATGAAAGCCGTAGACACACATGCAGACCTTTTAAGACAAAGTGCTGCCAACGTAGGTAATGACCACCGCCTTGGTGCAAATGAAGCACCGCCAGCCATTGTTTCTATGTTCCTTGGTGAACAGCTTGAGGACGTAGTAAAACAGCTTGTAGAAACAGGTGCGGCCAATACTTGCATTGAAGGAGAAAGATTAGAAACAGGTGTTTCTACCCTTCCAGACTTCGTAAAAGATGCGACAGATAGAAACAGAACTTCGCCATTTGCGTTTACAGGTAATAAGTTTGAATTCCGTAGCCTTGGTTCTTCGGATTCTGTGGCAAATCCAAATACAACCTTAAATACTATTGTGGCAGAAGCTTTTTGCGAAGCTGCAGATAGACTGGAAAAGGCAGACAACTTAGAAAAAGCGGTTCATGACTTGATTAAAGAATATATGACTGCCCACCAGAGAATAATTTTCAATGGAGATGGATATTCTCCTGCTTGGGTAAAAGAGGCAGCTCGCCGTGGACTTCCAAATATCACCAATATGGTAGATACCATAGAAGTACTTACCAAAGAAAAGTCTGTAAAATTATTCGAAAGATTTGGAATTTTCACAAAGGCTGAATTGGAATCCAGAGCAGAAATTCTGTATGAAACCTATGCAAAGACTATTAACATCGAAGCAAAAACTATGCTCGCTATGGCAAAACAGCAGATTATTCCTGCGGTAATCAAATTCCAGAAAAATTTAGCGGAAACGACTTACTTTATTTATAAAACTGCTGGAGATTCTTCCGTATCAACTGCTTTACTTCAGGACGTAACAAAACTTCTTAATGAAGCAAAAAAAGCATTAGATGAATTGCAGAAGGTTACGGATACTGCCGCTACCCTGCCAGAAGGCAAAGAAAGGGCAGTATATTATCGAGATAAAGTAACCACAGCTATGAACGCCTTAAGAACACCAGTAGATAAAATGGAAATGATAGTGGACAAAGAAATCTGGCCAATGCCTACATATGCAGATTTAATATTTGAAGTATAAAATAGTAGAATATATAGAAAAACAAACTCGACCTTATTAAAGGTAAGGAGTTTGTTTTTTTTATGTCTTTGATTAGGAGTGGCCGGAAAAAACAAATTGTATCTCTTTAAATGCAAAAAAAATAAAAAAAGTGCTTGCCAAAACATAGTGGTTTATGTATAATACCAAATGTACGATAAGTAAAGGGCTATCGCCAAACGGTAAGGCAACGGACTCTGACTCCGTCATTTCAAGGTTCGAATCCTTGTAGCCCTGCTAAATAAAAGCTTGTGAGCTATGGCTCATAAGCTTTTTTGCTATATGGAAACAGAGATGATTCTGGTTATATGAAGATATGATAGAAAGGGAAGGTAGTTTTATGAAATCAACATATAAAACCACAATGTTTTCTTGTTTTGTAGGATATATTGTGCAGGCGATAGTTAATAATTTTGTACCACTTCTATTTATTACTTTTCAAAATACCTATCAAATTCCCCTCAGTAAAATTACGTTGCTTGTAACAATAAACTTTGGTGTGCAGCTTTTAGTTGATTTGTTGGCGACAAAATTTGTAGACAAAATTGGGTATAGGACATCGATTGTGTTAGCTCACGTAACCTCGGCCCTAGGACTTATATTATTGACCTTTTTACCGGAGATAATAGACTCCTTTGTGGGAATACTGATTTCTGTAATGATTTATGCTGTGGGTGGTGGAATTATAGAGGTTTTAATTAGTCCAATTATGGAAAGCTGTCCTACGGACAACAAAGAAAAGGCAATGAGTTTGCTACACTCATTCTATTGCTGGGGGCATGTGGGCGTAGTGCTCCTATCTACGCTATTTTTTCAAATGGCAGGAATTGAAAATTGGAGAATCTTGACTCTTGTATGGGCGGTTATTCCGATTATAAATGGTATACTTTTTTTAAAGACGCCAATCGCTTCTTTGGTAGCGGAAGAAGAAAAAGGTATGAGTTTAAAGGAATTATTTGTAAATAAAACCTTTTGGATACTTATGTTGATGATGATTTGCTCCGGAGCCAGTGAACAGGCAGTTAGCCAATGGGCATCCGCTTTTGCAGAGCAGGGGCTTGGAATCAGCAAAGCAGCGGGAGATTTGGCAGGACCTATGACTTTTGCTATCTTAATGGGTAGTGCCAGGGCAATTTATGGAAAATATGGAGAGAAAATTAATCTCGACAAGTTTATGAAAATAAGTACTGTTTTATGTATTCTTGCTTACTTACTTGTGTGTTTGACACCTTCTTTCATCATTAGCCTAATTGGGTGTGGCTTGTGCGGATTATCCGTAGGCATTATGTGGCCGGGGACTTTTAGTAAAGCGGCAGTTTCCTTAAGGCTTGGGGGCACCGCTATGTTTGCTTTATTGGCCTTAGCAGGAGATTTGGGGTGTGCAGGAGGTCCAACCCTAGTTGGAATGATATCCAATGCGGCGTCTGGTGATATGAAACGGGGAATTTTAGTGGCGATTATTTTCCCAATTATATTACTTTTGTGTCTTTGCAAAAAGCAAAGGAAAGCTTAAAAAAGCCATAGTTTTTAAGTTTGAACTAAGGTATTTATTGTATGATTTCCATATTATAGCAAAAAAGAAAGGAGATATGTGGTCGATGAAATTCCGGCATGAAATAAAGCATAAGATATCTTTGTCGGACTATTTTGTGCTTCGCCAGAGATTATCAGCTGTGGCGAAATGCGATATTCACGGAACAAATGGTAAATATCAAATACGGAGTCTCTATTTTGATGATATGCACGATACAGCGTTAATGGAAAAGATTAGCGGAGTTAACAAAAGGGAAAAATTTAGATTAAGATACTACAATGGCGATATATCGTATATCAGGCTAGAGAAAAAATGTAAAGAAAATGGACTTTGTAGCAAAGAGGCAGCTATTTTAACCATTCAGGAAACTAGGAAAATATTAGAAGGTGATATAGAGTGGTTGATAGAAAGCGATAGACCACTTTTGAGAGAACTATATTTAAAAATGGTTACAAAAGGGCTTCGTCCCAAAACTATCGTGGATTACCAAAGAGATGCCTTTGTTTTCCCGGCGGGAAATGTAAGAGTGACGCTTGATTATGATATGAAAACAGGACTTGGTGGCATCGATTTCTTAAATCCGGATTGTGTTATGGTGCCAGTGAGAGAAAATCCGATGATTTTGGAAGTGAAATGGGATGAATTTTTGCCAAGTGTCATTAGAGATATCGTGCAGTTGGAAGGAAGAAGTGACACAGCTTATTCCAAATATGCAGCCAGTCGTATATATGGTTAAAAGAGAAAGGAAAGAAAAATGAGTTTTAATGATATTTTTAAATCAGATTTTATCGAAAATGTTTCAGCAGTAAGTCTTTTAGATATGGCAATCGCCTTGATTTTGGCATTCTGCCTTGGATTATTTATTTTTATGGTTTACAAAAAGACTTTTTCAGGAGTAATGTATTCTTCTAGTTTTGGGGTAACTTTAATTGCACTTACAATGATTACAACAGTTGTTATTTTGGCAGTAACCAGCAACGTAGTGTTATCACTTGGTATGGTCGGTGCTTTGTCTATCGTACGTTTCCGTACAGCTATCAAAGAGCCTTTAGATATTGCATTTTTATTTTGGTCAATCGCAGTTGGTATTGTTTTGGCAGCAGGTATGATTCCATTGGCGGTTATTGGTAGCGTTGTAATTGGAATGATTCTTTTGATTTTTGTTAATAAAAATTCTTACAGTAACCCTTACATTGTTGTTTTACAGTGTGAAAATCAGGCAAGCGAAAAGAATGCAAAAGCCTTTTTGGAAAAACAAGTAAATAAAGTGGTTGTAAAGAGTAAAACTGTGCAAAAAGGCAACATCGAGCTCAATATGGAAATTCGATTAAAAGATGACAATACAGATTTTGTAAATGCCTTATCTGAAATTGAAGGAGTGAGAAGTGCAGTATTGGTTAGCTACAATGGCGACTATATGGGCTAATGGGAGAAAATTATGTCAAAACATAAATTCATAGATAAAATATGTATTATTGCCACAATTTTATCTTTACTCATAGCTATCTTATTTTTGGTAAGAGGCGTTATGGGATTTGACTTATTTGTAAAAGAAATCGGATATGAAAGCCGTCTTTTTGATACATCGAAAGTTCATACTATCGACATTTCGATGGATAATTGGGATAGTTTCATTTCAAATTGTATGAACGAAGAATACGAAGTTTGTGAACTTACCATAGATGGTGAGGTTTATAAAAATGTGGGAATTCGAGGAAAAGGGAATACGTCTTTAAGTAACGTGGCCTCTATGGATAGTGATAGATACAGTTTTAAGGTGGAATTTGACCAGTATGATGATACAAAAAGTTATTACGGTCTGGATAAATTGAGCTTGAATAATATCATACAGGATAATACCTATATGAAAGATTACCTGGTGTATCAGATGATGAATGAATTTGGGGTAGATGCACCTTTATGTAGCTATGCTTATATTACCGTTAACGGAGAAGACTGGGGGTTGTATCTGGCAGTAGAGGGGGTAGAAGATTCCTTCTTACAGAGAAATTATGGTAATGATTATGGTGAATTATATAAGCCTGACAGTATGAGTTTTGGCGGTGGCAGAGGAAATGGCAAAGAATTCAGCTTTGGAGATTCCACAGGTGGAATGGGAAGTAGTGATGTAAAATTGCAATACATCGATGAGGACGAAGATAGCTATTCTAATATTTTTGATAATGCCAAAACAGATATTACAAATGCAGATAAAGAACGTTTGATAGAGTCTTTACGGATTTTAAGTAGTGACGAAAATATTGAAACTGTTGTGGATATTGAAGAAGTTATCCGATATTTTGTTGTTCACAATTTTGTCTGCAATGGAGACAGTTATACCGGTAGCATGATTCACAATTATTATTTGTATGAAGAAGACGGAAAATTGTCTATGATTCCGTGGGATTACAATTTAGCTTTCGGAACATTTCAGGGAGGAAATGCTAGTGAAGAAGTGAATGCACCTATTGATTCACCAGTTTCCAGTGGCAGTATGGAAGATAGACCAATGGTCAACTGGATTTTTAGTAAAGAAGAATACACAAACCTCTATCACAAGTATTTTTCTGAGTTTTTAGATAGTGTAGATATAGAAAACCTGATTAATCAGACAGAAACGCTGATTTTAGAATATGTAGTAAAAGACCCTACAAAATTTTGCACGTATGAAGAATTTGAGACAGGTGTAAAGGCTTTGAAAGAATTTTGCCAGCTAAGAACCGAAAGCGTTACAGGACAATTAAATGGAACGATTCCATCAACCAAGGAGGGACAAGAAACCGATGCTTCTACATTAATTGATGGGTCCCACATTACGCTATCGGATATGGGTACTATGCAAAATGGTAGAGGAGGAATGGGAGACAAGATGCAGGAAAACAGGGAAAGTATGAATAGTACAGAAAATATGGAAAATCCAAGAAGTGTAGAGAATGCAAAGGATACAGAAAATACAGGAAATGTGGGTGGTATGCAAAAACCTGAAAAAATGGGTGAAATGCCAGGAGATTTCTCAATGGAAGATATGCCGCAGGAAATGCCGGAAACCTTTTCTGAGGAAATGACTTCGGAAGGTATGACTATGCCGGGAAAAACGTCCTCCATTTTAGATTATGGAAATTGGATTATTTTAGGGGCGACCCTTGTTATTCTAATTGTTGGATTGGTTGTGGCATTCAAATTTAAAGGAAAAAATGCCTAGAAATCATACAAGAAAAGATATAAAATATAATAAAAGAAAGAGCAAACACTCCCGATTAATTGCGGGAGTGCTTGCTTTTTAATAAATCAACTGTTTGTGATATTAATTCGATTTCATCATCATCAAGACCACTGACGTCAATATTTCTAGTGGCTGACATACCAATTAGGTAATCGCAGGATACGTGATACATTGCTGCCAGTTTAATAAGAGCCTTGTAAGGCGGATAGCGTAATCCGGATTCATAAGATGAAACGGCACTGACGGCTACACCTAATCTTTGGGCAACTTGCTTTTGTGTTAAGCTCTTTTCTGTTCGCAAGGCTTTTAGCCTCTGTCCCATATTTACCAAATGTATCACCTACTTTCACAAATAGTGTACTAAATAATGTTTCACATATGGTGTATAAATATACACGAAAACGAAAAAAGGAGATAAATTATGGAGACATCTGCTACAATCATCGTTTTGATAGTAATTGCCGTATTATTGCTTGGTATTGTAATGGTGCTGATAATGAAACATAAGAGAAATATTGTAAAAGATTATGACCTGATGGAAGGCCGTGACTTTGAATTTTTCTGTGCAGATTTACTTAGAAAACGCGGTTTTTTGGAAGTGGAAGTGACCAAAGGAAGTGGCGACAACGGAGTGGATATTTTGGCAGAAAAAGATGGGATATCTTATGCCATTCAATGTAAACGCTATGAGGAGCCGGTGGGAGTGAAGGCTGTTCAGGAAGCCTATGCAGGTCGAGATTATTACGATAGAATGGTTGGTGTAGTGATGTCGAATCAATATTTCACAAAAGGTGCAGTAGAAATGGCCCGCAAATTAAGAATTCTTTTGTGGGACAGAGGATATTTGGAAGAAATGCTTGAGGAATAGCGTAAAAACGCTACTCCCCTTCTAAAAGCTCATCTTCTAGTCTTTTAAAATTGCAAGGCCCTGTTTTTAATAAAAAGGTGTGAAAAGCTAAGTCTGAGTAATCTTCTGCCCAAACTCCTTTGGAAATTTGTTTTAAATTCTCTATTTCCAAGTAACCTAAGTAATATTTTAAGTACGTCGTAGGTTCCTCCAATAAGTACTGATAAATTGCTTCGGTAGATTCTTCCTCTAAAATTCCAAATTTGTTTAAAAGAGTTTTTACCTGTTCATAGGTGGCTCCATCATAATGAATCGCAATATCCAAAAGGCAATAGAGGCTTATTTGCATTTTCCATTCATTTTTTAAAGTTTCGCAAATAATCCTGGCATCTGTGACACCTGCGTCAGAACATAAAGAAATGGCGTAGTCGTAAGAAAGGGACTCTACATAAAGAGCGTAGCCTTCTGTATAGCCTCCAAAATATAAGGTGTTTCTCAGTAATGCATTATAGTTTCTGACAGAAGTGTCATTTTGATTGTGAAAGTATACTGTTTGATACAAATGACCTGGAAAACCTTCATGAGCCAAAGTCGTATATAATTCTAACCCTTCCAGAGAATTGGCGTCATTCAAATAAATTACATTGTCTTCATAATCGTCCATTGGAACTGTGAGGTAAAAGGCAGGTGCACAGTAGTCTTTAAGGCTTTCGGATACCTTTTTTACTTCTACATTGGGAGAAGCTAAAAGGGGAGGAAAATTGGCTATCATAGAGGATTTTAATTGCTCCAAAATATCTTCGGCATCAGTCAGAGGAAAGACGTTATCAAATTCATATAGACAATCGGTTTCGGTTAATTGAGGATAGGTAGATACTAGGGAAATTAAATTGAGATAGCTCGCCTCAAAATCTGCAAAAAGCATTTCTTTTATATTCTGAATAGAACGATAACTTCCCGTATTTCTTTTTATCAAAGCCAGATAGTACTCTTTTCCAGATTCATAAGAACAAAGTCCGGAATAATCCTTGTTACATAGAGGTGACAATAGTGTCAGATTTTCTGCCAGGGCTAAATAAGCGGGTAAAAGTTCCTGCTCCAAAATAGTCGTATTTTTTTCTAGATAAGCTCTGCATTCCTCCTCGGATAAGGTGTGATATTCCTCACAAAAAGCAAGGAGTCTTTCCTGAAAAGAGGCATACAGCAAATGCTCGGAAATGTCGTCATAAGCGGCAAATTCTTCGCATGCAAGTACCACTTTGTTGAGAGCAACTTCATTCATAAATAAGCCTGCCTCAGCCTTTTCCTTTTCGTATAGGGTGATAGAACTAAGATAATCTGGTACACAAGCTAAAAGTTCCAAATAAGTTTCGATGTCTTCTGTGCTGGAAAAAGTATATTCTGCCAATAAAATAGGCAAGGTAGTATGTATACCGGAATTAGGGGTCAAAGGTTCTGTGTAGTAGGGGTATTTTTCTAACTCCATATTTTCCGTCAGATAATCATGCAAAAGATTATAAGTAAGAGCATCGCTATCGGACAGAGCGGATACGTCAATTTTTTCTAAAGTTTCCAGTTCTTTTTCAAACTGTGCATAGGAAGTTTGGGCATCACCACTTTGGTAAAGAGGTAGTAATTGTTCCTTTTTTATGCCATAGATTTCAGGGTTTTTCAAAGTATAATGCAAATCCAGAGCATTTCCGCTAAGCTGGGAAATGGAAAACTGTTTTACATAGTGATGAAAAGCCAGTTGGTCTTTTTTTGTATAGCCAAGAAGGAGTATAAAAAGTGAAAGGAGCAAAATAATAGATAGTGACGCATAAAGTCTTTTTTTACCCGGTTTCATAGTTTCTCCAAAGACATTTTTAATAATTTATGTAAAGAAAAGTGAAAAATGTATGAAAATATAAACATTTTAAACATAGACGATGAACATTATTTGTGATAAAGTGTTCTATGGGTATTATTGGAAATCGAAAACAGGAGGAAGAACCATGAATAATCTTGAGCTTCAAAAAATAGCAAACGAAGTTCGTAAAGGTATTATTGCTTCTACACACAGTGCAAAGGCGGGACATCCAGGTGGCTCACTTTCCGCTGCTGATATATTTACATTTTTATATTTTGAAGAAATGAACGTTGACCCGAAAAATCCACAGTGGGCAGACAGAGACCGTTTCGTTTTATCCAAAGGTCATACAGCCCCAGGCTTATATGCCGCTTTAGCTCATAAAGGATTTTTCCCAGTGGAAGACTTACTTACGCTTCGTAAAGTGGGTTCTTATTTACAGGGACACCCAAGTATGAAAAGTGTACCAGGCGTAGATATGTCGACTGGTTCTTTGGGACAAGGTATCTCTACGGCAGTTGGAATGGCACTTGCCGGAAAATTAGACCAGAAGGATTATAGAGTTTATACCGTTTTAGGTGATGGTGAAATTCAGGAAGGTCAAGTTTGGGAAGCAGCAATGCTTGCAGGCCATAAAAAATTAGATAACTTGGTTGCGGTAGTAGATAACAATGGTTTACAAATTGATGGCGATGTTTCAGAAGTTTGTTCTCCTTATCCGATAGATGAAAAATTTGCAGCTTTTGGTTGGAATGTAATCAATATTGATGCACATAATTTTGATGCAATTCGTGCAGCGTTTAACGAAGCAAAAACAACAAAGGGTCAGCCAACTGTAATTATTGCAAAGAGTATTAAAGGTAAAGGTGTTTCCTTTATGGAAAACGAAGTGTCTTGGCACGGCGTTGCACCAAATGATGAACAGTACGAAAAAGCGATGGCAGAACTCCAGGAAGCAGGTGAAAAGTTATGTCAGATGTAATTAAGAAAGCTACAAGAGAAGGCTATGGACAAGCTTTAGTTGAATTAGGTGAAAAGTATCCAAATATGGTTGTTTTAGATGCTGACTTGGCAGGAGCAACCAAGACAGGTATGTTTAAAAAAGCATATCCTGACCGTTTTATTGATTGTGGTATTGCAGAAGCAAATATGATGTGTGTTGCAGCAGGGCTTGCAACTTGTGGAAAAATCCCATTTGCATCTTCTTTTGCTATGTTTGCGGCAGGTAGAGCTTTTGAGCAGGTGCGTAACTCCATTGGTTATCCACATTTGAACGTGAAAATTGGTGCTTCTCACGCTGGTGTTACTGTTGGAGAAGATGGTGCTTCTCACCAGTGTAATGAAGATATCGCATTGATGCGTTCTATCCCAGGTATGATGGTAGTTAATCCATCAGATGCAGTAGAAGCGGCAGCAGCTACAAAAGCAGTTATGGAATATGAAGGACCAGTTTATTTGAGATTTGGTCGAGCACCTGTACCTGTAATTAATGATAGAGAAGATTATAAATTTGAACTTGGAAAAGGTGTTGTATTACGTGAAGGTAGTGACGTTACTATCGTGGCAACCGGTATTTTGGTATCGGCAGCATTAGAAGCTGCTGAAAAGCTTGCGTTAGATGGCGTTAGTGCAGAAGTAATTAACATTCATACAATTAAACCATTAGACGAAGAAGTAATTCTTGCTTCTGCAAAGAAAACAGGAAAAATTGTGACAGCAGAAGAACACTCAGTAATTGGTGGACTTGGTAGTGCCGTTTGCGAGTGCCTTTCTGAAAAATATCCGGTTCCTGTTAAGAGAATTGGTGTATATGATGAATTTGGTGAATCCGGTTCAGCAGCCGCTTTGATTGAAAAATATGGTTTTGATGGAAAAGGCGTATATGCTTCAGTCAAAGAATTTTTAGGCAAATAGTTATATCGATTTTAAAGTTCTTTTAGAATAAAAATTAAGAGGAAGTAAGCGATGAATATTTTATCCCCATCAATTTTATCAGCAGATTTTACGATTTTAGGTGCACAGCTTAAAGATATTGATGAGGCTGGTTCAGAATATATTCACATTGACGTTATGGATGGTATTTTTGTACCATCCATTTCCTATGGAATGCCAGTTATCAAATCAATTCGTAAAGCAACCAAAAAAGTTTTTGATGTGCATTTGATGATAACGGAGCCGGAAAGATATATTAATGAATTTGTAGAAAGTGGGGCAGACATAATTACATTCCACGTAGAAGCTACAAAAAATCCGGAAAAAGTAATTGATATGATTCATGAAAAAGGTTTGAAAGCCGGTATTTCCGTTAAACCAAAAACACCACTTGAAACAATAGAGCCTTATCTTGAAAAAATAGATATGCTTTTGATTATGTCCGTAGAACCTGGCTTTGGTGGTCAGGCATATATCGAAGACTCTACGGAAAAAATCCGTAAAGCAAGAGAAATGGTAAAAGCCCACGGACTTTTAACGGATATTCAAGTAGATGGTGGAATTAATCTTCAAAATCTGCCAGAAGTTTTAGAAGCAGGGGCAAATATCATTGTAGCAGGCTCCAGTGTGTTTAAAGGTGACGCGGCAGCCAATGTGAAGGAATTTTTAAAGATTATGAAATAGAATATGCCTTGAAAAAGGCGGTATCATTTAATAGAAAGGGTAGGTATGGGTTATGAACAAAGGTAATTATTACATTACAACAGCGATTGCATATACATCAGGCAAACCTCATATTGGTAATACTTATGAAGCAATTTTGGCAGACAGTATTGCTCGTTATAAAAGATATGAAGGCTACAATGTGTTTTTTCAGACAGGTACAGATGAACACGGACAGAAAATTGAAATTAAAGCAAAAGAAAATGAAACTACTCCAAAACAGTTTGTTGATGGCGTAGCTGGTGAAATTAGAAATATTTGGGATTTGGTAGGAACAAGCTACGATAAATTTATTCGTACAACGGATGATGCACACGAAAAACAAGTGCAGAAAATCTTCAAAAAAATGTACGATAAAGGCGACATTTACAAGGGAAGCTACGAAGGAATGTACTGTACTCCATGTGAATCCTTCTGGACAGAGTCACAGCTTAATGACGGAAAATGTCCTGACTGTGGCAGAGAATGTCAGCCAGCAAAAGAAGAAGCATATTTCTTTAAAATGAGTAAATATGCAGATAAATTGATTGAACATATCAACACACACCCGGAATTCATTCAGCCGGTATCCAGAAAAAATGAGATGATGAACAACTTCTTGTTACCGGGACTTCAGGATTTATGTGTGTCCAGAAGTAGCTTCAAATGGGGCGTTCCGGTAGATTTTGATGATAGACATGTAATTTATGTATGGCTGGATGCCCTGACAAACTATATTACTGGCATTGGCTACGATGTAGACGGTAACCACGGTGAGAAATTTAATGAATGTTGGCCTGCCGACCTTCACTTAATTGGAAAAGATATTATTCGTTTCCATACAATTTACTGGCCTATTTTCTTAATGGCTCTGGATTTACCACTTCCAAAACAAATATTTGGTCACCCATGGCTTTTGCAGGGCGGAGAAAAAATGAGTAAGTCAAAAGGCAACGTTATTTATGCGGACGATTTGGCGAATCTCTTTGGCGTTGATGCGGTAAGATATTTCGTACTTCATGAAATGCCATTTGAAAACGACGGTATCATTACCTGGGAATTGATGGTAGAAAGAACCAATTCTGAATTGGCTAACGTGCTTGGAAACCTTGTAAATAGAACTATTTCTATGAGCAACAAATACTATGGCGGCGTTGTGACAAAAACAGGCGTTACGGAAGAAGTGGACGAAGAATTAAAAGCAGTAGTAACAGGTACAAGAAAAAAAGTAGATGCCAAGATGAAAGAGCTTCGTGTAGCAGATGCTATTTCTGAAATTTTTGCTCTGTTCAAACGCTGTAACAAATACATTGATGAAACAATGCCTTGGGCACTTGCAAAGGACGAAAGCAAACAAGATAGACTTTCCGAAGTTTTATATAATTTAACAGAATCAATTGTAATTGGTGCAAGCTTACTTAAGAGCTTTTTGCCTGATACAGCAGACAAGATTGCCACACAGATGAATACAAAGCTTCGTGCTTATGACGATGTAAAAACCTTTGGACTTTATGAAAGTGGCAATAAAGTAACCGACAAACCTGAAATTTTATTTGCTCGTTTAGACTTAAAAGAAGTGATGCCAAAAGTAGAAGAAATCCAGGCAAAACAAAAAGCAGAATACGAAGCAGAACAGGCTAGAATTGCTAGAACAAAGGGTACTGCTACGGGTACAACTTCTACCACAACTGAAGCAAAAGAGGAGAAAAAAGAAGTGGAAGCAAAATTAGTTGGTGAACATAAAGCAGAAATTGAATATGCGGATTTTGATAAATGCGAATTCCGTGTTGGCGAAATCATAAAGTGCGAAGAAGTTCCAAAATCAAAGAAACTCCTTTGCTCACAGGTAAAAGTAGGCGATAAAACAGTTCAGATTTTATCAGGTATCAAAGCTCAATATTCAAAAGAAGAAATGGTTGGAAAAAAGGTAATGGTTCTTCTTAATTTAAAACCCGTTACTATGGCAGGACTTACTTCAGAAGGTATGATTTTATGTGCAGAAGATTCGGAAGGAAATTTATCTCTTATGACACCGGAAAAAGATTTCCATGCCGGAAGTGAAATTTGCTAAATAAATCTTTTATTCAAGAGCGTAAAAGTGTATAATAGGCTCAGGACTTTTTGTCCTGAGCTTATTTTTTAGTGAGAATTTGAACTTATGGGGGTATTTCTATGAAGAAAGAGGACTTTTATTTTGAATCCCGTGACGGAATATCCAAAATCCATGCGATTTGTTGGAGCGATGAAACTAGGAGTCCTAAAGGGATTTTACAGATTATTCATGGAATGGCAGAGTACATCGATAGATACGATGATTTTGCAAGATTTATGGTAGAGAAAGGCTATATTGTAGTGGGTGATGACCATTTAGGCCACGGCGAAAGCGTTGGGGAAAACGGCACATATGGTTATTTTTGTAAAAAAGACCCTGCCACAGTACTGGTTCGTGACGAACATCGTTTAAAAAAAATTATGGAGGGCAAGTACCCGGGGGTACCTTATTACATTTTAGGACACAGTATGGGTTCTTTTATTGCCAGAAATTATCTGTGCAAATATGGTAGTGGAATACAGGGTATGATTGTTATGGGTACCGGTAGTCAGAGCAAAGGACTATTACGCGTTTCCAAAATGATAACAGCCATAAACGGATTTTTCTGTGGGGAGAAAAAGGTTGCAAAAATGATGAATGCAATGGTTTTTGGTAGTTACAATAGAGCCATTGAAAGCCCCAAGACCAATGTGGATTGGCTGACAAAAGACGAAGATATCGTAGAAAAATACATTTTAGATGAAAAATGTGGTTTCACATTTACGGTAAATGGTTTTAAGGGATTATTTGAATTGATATATCGTCTCCAGAATCCGAAAAATTTTGCTAATATTCCGACAGAGATACCGGTATTCTTTGTATCAGGTGAGGAAGACCCTGTGGGCGACTATGGCGAAGGTGTGATAGAAGCCAAAAATGCGTTGGTAAAGGCAGGACTTACGAACGTTTCTATGAAAATATACCCAAAAGACCGTCATGAAATTTTGAATGAAACGGATAGGGAAATCGTCTACGAAGATATTTGTGAGTGGCTGGATTCTCTTTTACAGGTGTAAAGAATGGAAAATGAAGTGATAATCAGAAAAGCACAAATGTCTGATTGGGAAGAAACGATGACTATGACGTGGAGAACTTTTCTTAAGTTTGAAGCAAGGGAATATGGTGAAGAAGGGACGAAAAATTTCAGGAACTTTATCACTGACCCTTTACTTAGGAGGATGTTTTTACTAGGGACATATCATATGTATGTCGCCGTGTGTGGTGATAAAATCGTTGGAATGGTGACGCTTCGCGACAAGAATCATATTTCACTATTGTTTGTTGATGAAGCATATCACAGGCAAGGAATTGGACGCAGACTGATTGATATAATTGGGGCATTTTCAAAAGAGGAGTATGGGAAGAAAGAAATTACGGTAAACGCAGCACCCTATGGCTTGGAATTTTATAAGAGAATAGGTTTTTGCGTTACGTCTCCAAAAGAACGTCGAGACGGAATAATATATACTTCCATGAAGAAAGAAATAGGAGAAAGTGATGGGAAAATTATTTAACTTAGACTCGCCGATTATGAGGGTATTAGGCACATTGGCGGATATGTGTGTGCTGAACCTTATTACTTTAATCGGATGCTTACCAATTATTACAGCAGGTGCATCTATTACCGCGATGCATTATGTACTATTAAAAACCGTGAGAAATCAAGAAGGATACATTTTAAAAGATTTCTGGAAATCCTTTAAAGAGAATTTTAGACAGGCAACTTGCATCTGGATTATTCTATTGGTTTTTGTAGCATTTTTCCTGGTAGACTGTTACCTTTTTAAAGGGGTAGTGGAGACGATTTCTATGCCACTTTTGGCAATAGCAGGTGCCTTCGCGTTATTTTTATATATGATATATTTATATGCTTTTCCGTTGTTGTCGCATTTTCACAATACGGTTTTAGGTACGATAAAAAATGCATTTTTTGTAGGAATTATGACATTCCCAAAAACAATCGTTATGATGGTGGTAACGGTACTTCCGATTGTATTACTGGTGCAATATACACAGATTTTGCCACTGGTTGCTATGTATGGATTTACAGCACCTGGATATTTATCAGCCTGGTTATATTCCGGTACGTTCAAAAAGCTTGAGCCAAAGGCGATTGAGTGTGCCGAAGAAAAAGAAGAATCAGAAAAAATGGGAAACAATCAAGATAGTGTTGAATAAAATATAAAAAATAGGTCACAAGTACTACAAAATCATCTGAAAAGATTGACGAAATATGTTAAAAGGGTGTATGATACACATGTATCTAAAATTATGAAGAGGAGGCATATGATGAAGTCTTATAGAGTGATGCAATGGCTGATTCCAACTACATTATTAGTAGCATTTATTGTCGTCATGTTCCTACTCTTTTCGGCGAAGGTCGAGCAGAAGGGTCAGGGCATTGTGGAAGAAAACATTGTAATGAACAGTGAAGAATATGCTCTCAGAATTAGTACAGAGCTCGCTGAGGTAGAAAGTTCTGTAAAATATGCGGTGTCCATGCTTGAACAATACGGTACAATTCATAATATGAAAAAAAATCTTATGGATGTTTTGTGTGAGAGTGCACCGGCATATATGGCTGTCGTTGTAAATGGGGAAGGCTCAGGTATTAATAACTCAGGAACTTTAGTTGATTTGGGTGGATTCCCTTATTTCTATCACGCGAAAAATGGAGACCACTGGTTTTATACCGAGGAAGATGGAATATCGGGTAAAGCAGCATTAGTTTATACTGCAGCTACTGATGACGATACATACGTTTTAGCATTTTACAATGTGAAAGACATACTAAAACATATTAAAACAGAAAGATATAGTAGTGAAGCATTTTATGCACTGGTAGATGACGGTTATGAAATCTTGATTGCACAGGGCGAAAGCGAAGCGTATCTTAGTGAAGATAATATGAGAACTGTTATTGAACGTAATTCGGACAATAAGCAGGCAATCAAGGCGATGAACATTGACTTTAAGAATAAGCAAGATGGTTCGCAGGTAGTAACAGTTGACGGGGATACAAGAAGCCTTTGTTATGCACCGGTTGGTATTGGTGGTTTCTACTTCATTATTGGTGTGAATAATGATTTTGTAGTTGCTGAGGGCGGAAGCTATTATAAAGAAGCGACCAGTATGCTTTTTGCTATGATTATTGCGATTGGAGCTTTCTTCTTCTTAGTAATCATTATTAACTTAATTACCAAGATTGTTGATAAAAAGCAAAAGAGTGAATTGCAGATAAAAGCAGACACAGATATGCTTACAGACTTAACGAATAAAGCCGCAACAGAAAGAATGATTTATGAATATATCCACGAAAATCCTCGCGGAATCGGTGTATTATTCATTATCGACGTAGATAACTTTAAGAAAATCAATGATACAATGGGTCACGCTTTTGGTGATGAAGTATTAAAAGAGTTAGGACACCAGCTACGTGGTATGTTTAGAGCCTTGGACGTGGTAGGACGTTTCGGTGGTGATGAATTCTTAGTATTTATGAAAGATGTAAAAGACCCTAATGTCATTAAGCGTGATGCGGACAGATTGAAAGATTTCTTCCATAACTTTAAGGCAGGGGAATATGTAAAATATTCCGTAGGTGCCAGTATCGGTGCTGCTGTTTATTCAGAAGATGGCAAGGACTTTGAAACGTTGTTTAAGATGGCAGATAAGGCGTTATATGTAGTTAAGAGACATGGTAAAAACAATTTAGCCTTCTACTCAGATGTAAAAGAGGAAGCAGAATCGCAGCTCATCGATTATCATGGCAGAGAAGAATAAAAAGGAATAATATAGCAAATATAGAAAGAATAATCGTGCGACGGTTTGAACCGTCAACTTGTACAAGAAATGAAAAAAAATTCGGCAAGTTGTCAATGCACGATTATTCTTTTTTGTTGTAAAATAATTTCTAGAGTGATTCAGAGAATTCAAACATTTTTCTGAATTCCAACTATATAATTTGGAGGAATTAATAATGGCAAGTTTATCATTAAAGAATATCTATAAAAGATATCCTAACGGCTTTGAAGCAGTAAAAGACTTCAATCTTGAAATCGCAGACCAGGAATTTATTATCTTCGTAGGTCCTTCTGGTTGTGGTAAATCTACAACACTTCGTATGATTGCAGGTTTGGAAGATATCACATCTGGTGAATTATGGATTGGTGATAGATTAGTAAATGACGTTGAACCTAAAGACAGAGATATCGCGATGGTTTTCCAGAACTACGCTTTGTATCCACATATGACAGTATATGATAATATGGCTTTTGGTCTTAAATTAAGAAAAGTACCAAAGGATCAGATTGATAAAATGGTTAAAGAAGCAGCTAAAATCCTTGACTTAACAGCTTTACTTGACCGTAAACCAAAGGCTCTTTCAGGTGGTCAGAGACAGCGTGTTGCTATGGGTCGTGCTATCGTTCGTAATCCTAAAGTATTCCTTATGGACGAACCTTTATCAAACCTTGATGCAAAACTTCGTGTTCAGATGCGTATTGAAATCGCTAAATTACACCAGAGACTTGGTACAACTATCATCTACGTAACACATGACCAGACAGAAGCTATGACACTTGGTACAAGAATCGTAGTTATGAAAGATGGTGTTATTCAGCAGGTTGATACACCTCAGAACTTATATGAAAAACCAGCTAACTTATTCGTAGCAGGATTTATGGGTTCACCACAGATGAACTTCCTTGATGCAGTAGTAGAAGTAAACGGCGAAGAAGCTAACCTTCTTGTAGCTGGTACATCTATTCCACTTCCACCAGCAAAAGCTAAAAAAGTTATCGATGGTGGTTATGCAGGAAAAACTGTTACATTTGGTATCCGTCCAGAAGACGTATATGATTCAGAAATGTTCATCGAAACAGCAAAAACTTCATTCGAATCTACAATTAAAGTATACGAATTACTTGGTGCAGAAGTTTACTTATACTTCGATTTGGCTGAGTTCCCAATTACAGCTAGAGTTGATTCTCGTACAACAGCTAGACCTGGTGATACAGTTAAATTCGCATTTGATGTTGAAAAGATTCATATCTTTGATAAAGAAACAGAACAGACTATTACAAATTAGTTTGTCACACAACCTCTATGGGAGGCCGCGAAAGTGGCTTCCCCTTTTTTATGCACTTAAAAAGTGCGAGAAATTAAACTTTTCTTAATAATTTTTTAATATGAAAGAATATATCGAAAACAAAAAAAGTATGATACAATGAGGGCTATGAGGGGAATGGAGGAAAAAAGATGACAATAAATATTTATGCAATCGCCTTTTTTATTTCGCTAATTATGGTTGTTATCTTGGCAATCATAGGTCGTCGAATGAATATTACACACTTTTTGCTACTGTTTGTAGCAATTATGATAAGCCATTTGGGAGATTATACGATTTCTATATCTAGTTCGCTTGATATGGCAGTTATGGGACATAGAATGGTGTACTTGGGGGGTATATTTACTCCGATATTGATGCTTTTTAGTATTATGAAGCTTTCTAAGATGAAGATACCGAAAATATTATGGATGGGATTATTAGTACTTGCCGGTTTTGTATTATATTTTACCTTTACCATAGAAAGCAGTACCGCCTACTACAATAAAATTTGGCTAGAACATAACAAGGGTATGACTGTTTTGATGAAAGATAGAGGGCCTATGCACAACTTGTATATGCTTTTACTCTTTGGTTGTATCGCCATAATGTTTGGAGTAAGTATTTACAGTATCTTTAAAAAGAAGAATGTATCTCATAGGACAATCACGTTTTTGCTTCTTACGGTACTGGTGACAATCGGTAGTTATTTGGGCGAGCGAATCACAGGAACCAGTTTGAAACTGGTGGCATTTGCCTATGTAATTGATGAAATTATTTTCCTGTTTCTAATCAATAAGATTGGAAAATATGAAGTGACAGAAAGCATTGCGGCTTCCATTAGCGAAAATTCTAAATATGGATATATTGTCTTTAATCGAAAGGGAGAATACATAGGTTCAAATGATGCAGCGAAAATGTATTTTCCAGCGTTACAAGAGCAGAGAATCGATACTATGTTAGACCCCCAAAAAGCTCCTGTTTTGTATGAAAAATTTGGTAGAAGAATGGGCGGCTTAAAGGATGTAGTATATGAAGGGTTAGTGGAAAAAGACGAGAGATTTTTAAAATGTTCTTTAAAAACCATTCATCGCGGAAAAAGAAAAATTGTCGATGGTTATGTGGTTGAAATTATTGATGATACACAGCAACAGACTTATATGCGACTACTGGATAACTATAATGCTGACTTGGAAAAGGAAGTGCAGACAAAGGCAGAGCATATTGGTATCATTCAGGAAAAGATTGTGCTAGGGCTGGCGGACATTATTGAAAATAGAGACAATAATACCGGCGGTCATGTAAAGCGTACCAGTGAAGTAGTCCGTATTTTTATTGACGAGCTGAAAAAACGTGAGAAAGAATATGGATTCTCTGGCGAGTTTTTGAATTATGTTGTAAAGGCAGCACCTATGCATGATTTAGGGAAAATTGCTGTTGATGATAGAATTCTTCGTAAACCGGGAAGATTTACACCGGAAGAATATGAGGAAATGAAAAAACATTCTGAAAAAGGTTCGGAAATTGTAAGTCAGATTTTAGTGGGCGTGGAAGACGAGGACTTTGTAAAGGTTGCTAAAAACGTGGCTCACTACCACCACGAAAAATGGGACGGAACCGGATATCCAGAAAAAATTTCCGGTATTAATATTCCACCAGAAGCAAGGATTATGGCACTTGCGGATGTGTTTGATGCACTAGTTAGTAAAAGGTGTTATAAGGAAAAAATGGATTATGATAATGCCTTTAGAATCATTGAAGAATCTCTTGGCAGCCATTTTGACCCGGAACTTGGCAGAATGTTTATACATTGTAGAGCACAACTTGAGGCATATTATAATTCTGTGGAATAAATTTTTATGAAAAATATGGGAAGGACGTACATATATGGTTTCTAATCAGATTATACAAAAAAGTATGACTGAACTTAAAAATATTACAGGCGTAGAATTTGGCGTATTGGATACAAATGGACAGATTATATTTGGGCAACCGGATTTGTATGAGATAGATTGTGAAGTAATTAAGGAATTTGTGCTTTCAGAAGCAGACAGCCAGTCAATCGGACAGGTCAGATTTTTAAAGGTTGGTAATGAAGAAGAAAGTACTTATATCGTAGTAACAAATGATGATGAAACCTCATATATGGTAGGCAAAATTGCCGTTTCTCAGTTAAAGCAGCTAGACGATGCTTATCAGGATAAAATGGATAAAAATAGTTTTTATCAGAACTTGATTTTGGATAATATGCTTCTTGTGGATATTCACAACAAGGCAAAACGCTTACATTTAGAATGTAGTAAAAAAAGAGTGGTCTTTTTAGTGGAAGTAAGCAGTGGTGGTGATACAAGTATCGACAATATGGCACTGGAACTTCTGAAAAGTATGTATGCAGGGCTTTCCGGCGACCACGTAACTACGGTAGATGAAAAGAGTATTATTTTAATAAAAGTATTAGGAGAAGAAGACACTCTGGAAGAATGTCAGGGCATTGCCAGAACGATTGTGGATATGATGAACACGGAAATTATGCAGAATGTTCACGTATCTTACGGAAATGTTGTTTCTGAAATGAAAGACGTTTCTAAGTCTTATAAAGAGGCGAAAATGGCACTGGACGTAGGTAAGATTTTTTATAGTGACAAGGACATAGTTTCTTATGCCACCTTGGGAATTGGCAGGTTGATTTATCAGTTGCCGGTGAACCTTTGCAAAATGTTTATTCGTGAAATCTTTGGTGAAAAAATTCCAGAGGAATTAGATGAAGAAACATTGGCGACCCTGGAAAAATTCTTTGATAATAATTTGAATGTATCCGAGACCTCAAGGCAGCTATTTTTACACAGAAATACGCTGGTTTACCGTATTGAGAAATTGCAGAAAGCCACAGGACTTGATGTGCGAAGTTTTGATGATGCGATGACATTAAAAATCGCATTAATGGTAGTAAACTATATTGAATATTTAGAAAAGAATAATTAGTCATATATGCATCTCTCCCTGAATATAATGTTCTATGGGAGAGATTTTTTATGTATGACAGAAAAATAATATATTTACATCGTTACGAAAGAGAAATGGACAAAGGTAATGTGGGATATATTAAAGTAGAAAACCGAGATGGAACATGCACATTTAACGTAATGCTTATGAACTTACCGCCTTCTTATGAAGCAAACACAAATCTTGTCATTATGCCAAATGGGCATACGCTCTGCAAGGTAAATATAAAAGAGGGGAAAGGACAAGGCATGGCAATTTGTGAGGAAGGACAACTTTCTTATGCTGGAGTTCCTTATGAGGAAATTAGAAAATTTGAAATTGCCATATCGGAAGATACGAATATTAAGGGCGAAGTGATTCCGCTGAAAAAAGCAAGGGAAGAAGTAGCACCGATTCTAAGAGAAAATGCACAGGAAAAAATGATAGTAGAAGAAAATTCGTCTGTGCAGGAAGAAAGTCTGCCGATACAAGAAGAAAGCAGGAAAGATGTAGAGGCAGCGTGGCTACCTGACAATGCTACAATTTATAAAGACAAGTGGGAACAACTAAGTAGCGGCAGGAAAAAAGTAAATCTTATGGGAAAAGAGAGTGATTACATAGAAATTACCCCCAAAGATATGATTGCTCTTAGTAATCCTTATCACAGCCTTGTCAATAATGCTTTTTTGCTTCATGGATATTACAATTATAATCACTTGATTTTAGGTCCGGCAAAGGGACATAAAAGTACGTTTTTTATTGGTGTTCCCGGAAATTTCTATAAACAGGAAGTAAATGCAGCCAGAATGTTTGGCTTTGAGTACTTTGAAAATGGAAGGGACAAGGTAGAAATCGGAGATTTTGGATATTATATGAAAAAAGTCAGATTATAGAAAAGATTGTTCATTGAATAATGCACTGTTACTGTGCTATAATGAGCCAAGAACGAAAGAGGAGGTAAGATATGAACTTTAGTGTAAATAGTTCTTTTCTCTATTTAATCGCAGTATGTGTCATTGTGTTTGTTTTGGCACAGTCTGTATTTTTCCTTGTACGTGCATATAAGCGTGGCAAGGAACTTGGTATGGAAAAGAAAAAATTAAAAAAGACAATTATTTCTACCACAGTATTTACAATCGCCCCTGCAATTTCAATTTTGCTCGGTGTTGTAACTTTATCCAAATTTTTAGGAATTCCGCTTCCGTGGATTCGTATGAGTGTTATCGGTGCAATTACTTATGAATTGCCAGCAGCAACTTCCACAGCCAATGCCCTTGGAATTTCCTTATCGGAAACCATTACGGACCCGAAAACTTACTCAGCCATTGCGTGGGTAATGACTCTTGGAATTATGCCAAGTATCATTTTGCCGCCGATTTTAATGAAGAAAATTCAGGGTGGCGTGGTGAAGCTGAAAAATAAAGATAGTCGTTGGGGTGATATTTTTATGACCTCATTATTCCTCGGTATGATTTCAGCCTTTTTAGGAATGGTTTTTTCAGATATCAGAAGTGGATTAAAAGGCTTTATCCCATTATTTGTATTGTTGTTCTCAGCATTATTGATGGCACTTTGTGGTCTCTTAATTAAAAAATGTAATATGAAATGGCTGGAAACTTATGCACTTTCTATCAGTATGGTAGGTGCTATGATTTTTGCTGTTATTATTACACCACTTATCAGTTAGGAGGCACATTATGAGTACATATATGAAAAAAACCGATTACTACGGTAAAATTTGGATTTGGACAGCAGTTGTTGTTGTTTTATTTGTTCCTGTTGCCATTTGCTTATATTATGATGCTTGGCCGGAAGCAACCGCTGTTTTAAAAGGACTTCTTGGAGTTGCACCAATTTATTGGACAGTTGGTGTGATTGAGGTTATTACTTATACACCTATGCTTGGTACAGGCGGAACCTATTTAGCCTTTGTAACCGGTAATTTAACAAGTATTAAAGCACCAAGTGCCTTAAATGCTATGGAAAATGCCGAGGTAAAACCTGGTACAGAAGAAGGAGAAGTAATTTCCACCATTGCTATTGCAACAAGCTCCATTGTGACAACTTTGGTTATTGTGATTGGTGTCGTGGCGTTATCAGCATTGGCACCGATTTTAGATTCAGAAGTATTAGCCCCTGCATTTGACAATATTTTGCCAGCTCTTTTTGGAGGTCTTGCGGTGGTTTATGTAAGTAAAAACTGGAAAATCGCTATGGCACCGCTTATTTTTATGGTTGTACTATTTTTATTAGTACCTTCCCTTGCCGGTTCCGTAGGCGTTTTAGTACCTGTGGGCGTTTTAATTGCCTTAGGTGCAGCCCGCATTATGTATAAGAAAGGCTGGTTATAAAATGGTAGGATACATCATTTTGGGTGGAATTGTGCTGTTTGTTGCTATCATTCTTATAAGAACTTTTCTGTTTACACCAAAAAAGGTAACAAAAGAAGTGGGCGAAACAGTTACATTAGATGAAGATAAAATTGTAAAAGATATGGTGGATATGATTCGCATAAAAACCGTATCCAATCGTGATGAAAGCCTGGTAGACTGGGCAGAATATGAAAAGTTTGAAGTACTTTTAAAAGAACGATTTCCAAAGCTTTTTAAGGTAGCCAAGTTCGAAAAAGTAGGAAAAACAGGACTTTTGTTTACAATAAAAGGCAAAAAAAGTGAGAAACCATCTGTGTGTATGGCACATTATGATGTTGTTCCAGTAGAAGAAGATGGTTGGAGTAAACCAGCTTTTGAAGGTATTATTGAGGACAATGTCATTTGGGGCAGAGGAACTTTGGATACAAAGGGAACCTTATGTGGCGTGTTGGAAGCGGCTGAAAAACTTTTGTTAGAGGGCTATGTACCAAATAATGATTTGTATTTGGCATTTTCTGGAGAAGAAGAAATTGACGGAGATAGTTGTAAGGATATTGTTGCCTATCTGGAAAAACAGGGCGTAAAACCTGCTATTGTTTTAGATGAAGGCGGTGCAGTAGTCGAAAAAGTTTTCCCGGGAGTAAAGGGAGAGTGTGCCTTAATTGGTATTGCAGAAAAAGGAAGTGTCAGCGTAGATTTTTCTATGGAAAGTAGCGGAGGACATGCGTCCACACCCCCTGTAAAAACGGTTTTAGGACAACTTAGTAAGGCAGTGGTGGACATAGAAAAACACCCTTTCAAAAGGCAGATGACCAAACCTGTTAGAGAAATGTTTGATACTCTAGGCAGAGAATCTAATTTCTTATTCCGTATGATTTTTGCAAATTTGTGGTGTTTTGCACCTCTACTTGACTTGATTTGTAAGAAGTCAGGTGGAGAACTGAATGCAATGATGCGAACCACCGTGGCAGTTACCAGAATGGAAGGCAGTAAAGCTTACAATGTATTGCCACCAAAAGCCAATATGGGCATCAATATGCGTCTTCTGGGAGACGACACGATTGAGTCTGCTATGGGTTATTTAAACAGGGTAATTGATAATGGTAAAATCAAGGCAACAGTGGTAGGCGGTATGAATCCTTCTATCGCCTCAGATACAAGCTGTGAGGAATATGAACTTCTTAAAAAAGCCATTGGTATGACTTGGCCGGAGGCAATCGTTTCTCCATATTTGATGATGGCTTGTAGCGATTCCAGACATTATTGCAGAATTACGGATAGAGTATATCGCTTTTCTGCGATGAAATTATCGAAAGAAGAACGTGGAATGATTCATGGAAACGACGAGAGAATTCCGATTCCAACCTTAATAAAAACAGTGGAATTTTATGTGAGATTTTTGAAATTGTTATAAAGATGATGTTGAAAAACAAATAAGAGGGAGCACCTTTCGGTGCTCCCATCGTTATTTTATCCGTAAAAAAAGCCTTGGGCGACACCCACGCACGTTACCTAGGTAGTTGACTGATTCAGGCACCCTTACGGCACATGGAAGATTCTTCTTAGTGCTGCTACATTCCTGTCCTGACACGGTTCGTAGATTTCCATTGCGTAAGACCCAAACTTCATCGCCACTTGCCCAGGGCGGCTACGTGGGCCAAAACCCTCAGCAAATGACAGTATACAGTGTTTTTAGTCTCTTGTCAAACAGACTTTGTCGACTTATTTTTTAAGCGGAGTTCTTTGAAAAAGGTAGTCAACATCTGACTACATTCTTCTTCCAAAACACCACTTATGGTGTGTACCTGATGGTTAAACTCTTTCATATCTAAAATATTGATAATGCTACCGGCACAACCTGCCTTTGGATTCATACAGCCCATAACCACATTTGGAATTCTGGCCTGCACAATAGCACCGGAACACATCTGACAGGGTTCTAAAGTGACATAGAGAGTGCATTCTTCCAATCGCCAGTCACCAAGAAATTTGCTGGCTTTCTTTATGGCGGTTATTTCTGCGTGAGATAGGGTGTTCTTGTCGGTATTTCGTCGATTATAACCTTTACCGATAACCTCATCTTTATAGACAATGATACAGCCAATGGGAACTTCCCCCAATTTATAAGCTTTTTTTGCCTCTTTCAGTGCCAATTTCATATAATGTTCGTGATTTGAGAATATTTTTTCCATACAGACTCCTGTCGTAAAAAGAACTTGTTTAAGTTTTAGAATATGGTATCATAAATGTTATGTATAGGGCAAGGAGAGATGAAAATGAAAATCTGTGGATTGAATAAGACCACATTGCTTGATTATCCGGGAAAAGTAGCCGCCACCATATTTTTAGGTGGCTGTAATTTTCGTTGCCCTTTTTGCCACAATGGAGATTTGGTTTTACACAGTAAAGAGTTGCCTTATTTAGAGGAAGAAGAAGTGCTTTCTTTCCTTGAAAAGAGAAAAAATGTACTAGAAGGCGTATGTATCACAGGAGGTGAGCCAACACTATATGGCGAGCTTACAGAATTGATTGAAAAAATAAAACGATTAGGATATTTGGTAAAACTGGATACCAACGGTACAAATCCTTCTATGGTTAAAAGCCTTATAACAAAAGGTCTTATCGATTACGTGGCTATGGATATAAAAGCCCCTATTTCCAAGTATGAAAAGGTCTGCGGAGTATCTTGCGATATGCAAAAAATACAGGAAACGGTGGAAGTATTAAAAAAAGAAATGGTAAATTATGAATTTCGTACAACCGTTGTAAAAGAACTTCATACGAAGGAAGATATTTTGGAAATTGGTAAGTGGATTAGTGGTGCAAAAAGTTATTATTTGCAAAGTTATCAGGAAACAGAGAAAAATATTTGCCAAGGATTTCATGCTATGGAAAAAGAGGAGTTATTTGCGTTAAAAAAAGAATTGAAACATAACATACAAAATGTGCAGACAAGAGGTGTAGAGTGAGAAAATATTTTGGAGATAAAGCATTTTATAAAATATCGTTAGGTGTTGTTTTGCCGATTATGTTGCAAAATGGCATAACGAATTTTGTTAGTTTATTAGATAATATTATGGTGGGACGAGTGGGTTTGGCACAAATGACAGGCGTGTCAATAGCCAATCAGCTTTTATTCGTCTATAACCTAGCTATTTTCGGTATTGTTTCGGGGGCAGGGATTTTTTGTGCCCAATATTTTGGTTGTAAAGATATGAAAGGTGTCAGAAATGCTTTTCGTGTAAAACTTATCTTTAGTGCTGTATTATGCGGTATAGCTTTATTGATTTTTGCCTTTTGGGGAGAAAATCTAATCGAGCTATTTTTAAAGGGAAATAGTGATGATGTAGACCCTCTGATTACGATGACAAGTGGTAGAGAATATTTGAATATTATGATGGTTGGAATGGTGCCTTTTGCGATAGTTCAGGCGTATTCAGGAACTCTGCGTGAAACGGGAGAAACGCTTCTTCCGATGAAAGCCGGCGTAGCAGCTGTTGCGGTAAACTTAGGACTAAATACGTTATTGATTTATGGACTTTTGGGATTCCCGGCTCTTGGCGTAAAGGGAGCGGCGATTGCCACTACAGTTTCCCGCTTTGTAGAACTTGCTATTGTAGTGATTTACGCACACAAAAACGTAGAAAAGCACCCTTATATGAGCGGACTTTATCAGAATTTTAAAGTGCCTGGAACATTGCTTTGGAATATTTTTGTAAAAGGGACACCACTTATGCTCAACGAGTTTTTATGGTCATTAGGTATTACGACTCTTTTGCAATGTTATTCCATAAGAGGCCTTTCTGTGGTATCAGCAATGAACATCAGTAGTACTTTGAGCAATGTTTTTAACGTGGTTTATATTGCTATGGGAACAGCTATTTCCATTATCGTAGGGCAGCTTCTTGGTGCTGGAAAAATTGAAGAAGCCAAGGATACCGACAGAAAGTTGATTGTTTTTGCAATGTTAAGCTGCTTTGCTGTGGGAGCTGTGTTATCTTGCATTGCACCTATTTTTCCACACATCTACAAGGCTACTGATGATGTGCGTATTATGGCAACAAAATTTATTTTAATCGTGGCAATTTGTATGCCAATTCAAGGCTTCTTAAATGCTTGCTATTTTACCATTCGTTCCGGAGGTAAAACATTTATTACCTTTTTGTTTGACAGTTTTTATGTTTGGGTCTTTAGTATTCCGTTAGCATATGTGTTAGGTCATTATACACAAATTCCAATTGCTACGTTATATCTTATCTGCCAGTTGTCAGATATAATAAAATGTATCATTGGATTTATCCTTGTAAAACGAGGAAAATGGGCACAAAATATGGTTATAGGAAAAAAGTTATAGAAAATATATAAAAGACTCTTGTAAAGTTGTTGAAAATATAGATACTTTTTGTTATAATTTTGGTATCGAAGACGTTAAATTTAATAGAATGTTTTCATGAAGGTATTATGAAAAAGCAAATACAAGAAAGCTGGAGGTAATGTCGTGGGGAAAGATAATGCGATGTCAGAATTAGAGAAACAGCAAAAACTGGAAACCGCACAAGCGAAGAAGCAGGAAAAGGAAGCTTTGAAGCAGAAAGCAAAAGCGGAAAAAGAGGCTAAGAAAAAAGAAAAAGCAGAGGCGAATGCAAAGAAAAAAGCAGAAATGGGGTTAAATGCAAAGCCTTTGAAAGCTAATGAAAGTCAACCAAAGACACCTAAGGATAAGTTTAAAAACAGCATTCCTTTACATAGAAGAATTGCGACAAAATTGATTGTTGCATTTATGGTGCCAGTGGTTTGTATCGTTGTCTTAGGTGTTGTATCTTCTGAAAAAGCAGCAGAAGGTATTGAAAATAACTATCGTGAGTCCGCAATGCAGACAGTTGATATGATGGACAGATATATCACATTGTCTCTGGATAATGTGCAGGCAGACTTTAGAAATACATTGTTAGACGATGAATTTAAGGGCTTGTTTAGTGGTAACTTTGCATCAGACGCAGCAAAAGAAAGCTCCATCAGAACAGAATGGAAGGATACATTCCAGCAGATGCCTACATCTGATGCCATTTATTCTAACGTTTATGTTTTATATGATAAAAAAGAAGTAGCGATTGCGACTTCTTTAGTTAGTAAAGCAGGATTATATACTACATATACAGGAACTACTCAGGGTGACTTAGTAGCCAATGACAAATTCACAAACTTCTGGTTTGGTAACCAGTGTGAAGCGGATTCAGAATTAGGTACAGATAGCACAAAATACGCACTTCGTTATGCCAGATATTGTACCAATAAGAGTGTTTTAGTTGCTGATATTTCATACGATTACATTATGCAGATTTTAAATACTCTAGATGCCGGAGAAGGTAGCTACGTAGGTATTGTTACTAATATTGATGATCAGGAAATTTTGGGTGACTTATATGAAACACCTGATACACCGGTATTCGTAGGTAGTGAATTTTATATGAATGCTATGGCAGGCGAAGCAGAAAGTGGTTCCGAAACCGTTACATACAATGGCGAAGAATACTTATTCATTTACTCAAAAATGCCAAGCCACAACGTTACAATTTGTGCTCTTATTTTAAATGATACCATTACAGCTCAGGCAGCTGCTATCAAACAACTTACCGTTGTTATCGTAGTCATAGCGGTTATCATCGCTTTAGCTTTGGGCATTATGTTTGCAAGTAATATGAGTGCTGCAATTGGATATATGTGCTACAAAGTACAGAAGGTTGCAAAAGGTGACTTGACAGTAAGCATTAAGACAAAGAGAAAAGATGAATTTAAGCTCTTAACTGACGAATTGGCAGTTATGATTAAAAATATTAAGCACTTAATTACGAACGTTACTTCTGCCAGTGATGATTTGAACGTAGCTTCCGATCAGGTAGCAGAATCCTCAAGAATGTTTATGCAGACTTCTGAAAGTATTCAGTTAGCAGTATCAGAAATCGAGTTAGGTGTTGCGAAATTAGACGAAGATTCTGCAGACTGTCTTGCACAGATGGATTCCTTGTCTGACAAGATTGGTGCTGTAACAGAGGGTACAGGCGTTATCGGTGGTTTAGCAGAAGCAACTGGTGAATCTATTAAGCAGGGTGTAGAATCTGTTTCAGACTTAACAGGAACAGCACAGTCAACCACAGAAATTACAACTCACGTAGTAGAAGCTATTGGAGTATTGGAAGAAAAAACAAGGTCTATTGGTAAGATTATTGGTGTAATCAATGGTATTGCAGAACAGACGAACCTGTTATCTTTGAATGCTTCTATTGAAGCAGCTAGAGCTGGTGAAGCCGGTAGAGGTTTCTCAGTAGTTGCAGAAGAAATTAGAAAACTTGCAGATCAATCTCTTGGTTCAGCAAAACAAATTAGCAAGATTGTAGATGAAATCGTTGCTAATATGGGCGAAGTAGTAAATGTAGCTAAGAAGGCAGAAGATATTGTAAAACTTCAGGAAGATTCCGTAGGAAATACCACTCAATCTTTCAACGAAATGGACGGACAGGTACAGACTTTGGTAGAATCTCTTGAAAATATCAAAGCAAGTGTTAACAATATGGAAAGTGCAAGAGCAGCTACTCTTGGTGCGATTGAAAGTATTTCTGCTGTATCTGCTGAAACCTCAGCAAGTTCAGCTAACGTTAGTGAAATGGCAACAAAACAGATGTCAGCAATTCATACCTTAGATGATGCGGCTAATCAGTTAACTGCACGTGCAGAAGAATTGACTGTATTGTTACAGAAATTTAAAATTGATTAAGAATCGTTAGAAAGAGTATAGAGAATTCGCAAAGTAATTCTCTATACTCTTTACTTTTTGGTAAATATGTCTTATGATTGCTTACGTGTGTTTATGATATAAGAGAAAAGGTGAGACTGAATGAGCAACGAAAAAATAAGTAAAGCAGATAAGACAACTGAAATTTTTAGAAATGCACCAATTCCCAAGGCAGTGTTTTATAACATCGTACCTTCTGTGATTAGTATGCTAATGGTTTTGGTATACAATTTGGCAGATACCTTTTTTATTGGACAAACTAAAAATCCATATATGGTTGCTGCAGTATCTATTGCAACGCCGGTATTTTTGATTTTTATGGCGATTGGTATTATTTTTGGTGTGGGTGGAACATCGCTTATTTCCAGAATGCTTGGAGAAGGCAAAGTTGAAAAGGCAAAAAATGCGTCGGCATTTTGCTTTTGGACAGGACTTATTGTGGGAGTTTTGGGGATGATTTTTGTTTGGGTATGTATCAACCCAATTTGTAATATGATTGGTACAAGTGAAGACACTTTTGCTTATGCAAAGGAATATCTTATGATTGTATCCCTTGGAATCCCTTTTTTGATTGTAAGTAATAGTTTTAGTAATATTATTAGAGCTGAGGGAAAAGCTCAGGTAGCGATGATGGGTATGATTCTTGGTAATCTTACTAATATTGTATTAGACCCGATTATGATTTTAACTTTTAAATGGGATGTAGCTGGTGCAGCCATAGCCACAGTTATCGGTAATATAGTAGCTTTTGTATTCTACTTAATGCATTTACTTTCCAAAAGAACCATTCTTTCGATTAAATTAAGAGATTACAGGGCAAAAGAAAAAATTGCTTCCGGCGTTTTGGCAATCGGTATTCCGGCATCTATCAATAATATCTTGATGAGTACCTCAAATATCGTTATTAACAACCTAATGCGTGCCCACAGTGATATGGCGGTAGCAGGTCTTGGAGTTGCTTTTAAAGTAAATATGCTGGTTGTAATGCTTTTGATAGGTGTTGGCACAGGTATTCAGCCACTTCTTGGCTATTGTTTTGGGGCAGGCAACAGAAAACGTTTTGTAGGCGTTATGAAGTTTTCCATAGTGTTAGCCTTGTGTATGAGTGCAATTTTAACCGTTGTTTGCTATTTTGGGGCTTCTGGAATGGTTCGGGCGTTCCTTGATAATGATGCGGCCTATGGATATGCATTTTCATTTACTAGAATTTTGATTTATTCAGGACCAATCCTTGGTGTATTGTTCGTATTTGTGAATGCGATTCAGGCAATGGGTTCGGCAATTCCAACCCTTATTTTGTCTATTAGTCGACAGGGCATTATCTATTTGCCTACTTTAATTTTGTTCCATTATATTTTTAATACACCGAAAATGCTTGTAATGGCACAGCCTGTGGCAGATTATTTATCTGTAACTTTAGCAATTATTTTATTTATTGCTACTTTCCAGAAAATGAAAAAGAAAATGATTAATTAAGTACAAAAGAGTTCGCAAAAACGCGGACTCTTTTATTTTGTTTGATTTCTACTAATTATTGTAGAAAAAATGGGAAAACTTATCTATAATAAAAAAAGAAGATAGTGTCAAATGACTTATGAAAAAACTGAGTAAAGAAAAAGGCTCAGATGAACCTTGAAAATTGCAGATATTTTAGGCTGAGGTAAGCTTCCGCCATCCTTGACAGCATCAAAAAGAACTGCTGTCGGTTACTTACC
>JBGVKZ010000014.1:0-4404 GCA_045124055.1 Lachnospiraceae bacterium
AGGAGTTATGGGGAAACTTGGAGCAGAAATCTGGGATACAGAACTACTGTCTGAGGATGTGGATTCTGTGATAGACAGTATAGCAGATATTTGTCCCTTAACCAAACCCTCCATAGACAGCTTGCAGACAGAGCTGGACAAGGTAAGAGCCGATGTCCGGGCATACAAGGATAAAATTGACAACTACGAATATACAAAATATACTCAAACTAATGGAGAACTCCAAAGCCTGATAGATGCTTTGGACAATACCGTAAAAAGCTTTTTGGAAACAGGAGCTGGAGGGTGGTACTTTGGTTACTGTCGCCATAGCTGTTACACTGTTTTCAGGTTGCACCACATTGAGAGAAGAGTTATGGAAAATCTTTTCTTATTAATTAAGGATAATGCAACTTAAAACTAGATGACTCTGATTATGAAGAGTACCACGCATATGTAATGAAAATTGTAAAAAATATTGTGGACAAAAATCAAAAACTTGAAGAGGGTAGTTTAATACAAATAAATTATTATAAGTATCTTCAACACATAAAAGACTTACAAGGTAATATATTATAAAAAAATAGTAACTGACATTGCATTGAAGAAAAATAATTGTCAAAGTTTATTTGAAGATTATCGTAACAAACGTATAATGTCAGAACTTGTCTATTTTCCTAGAATGTGGTAAAATATGGGCATCTTTGGAGGATAGCATATGAGGGTAAGCAAAAAGAAAAAAAAGGTCACTTACTCGGTGGTGGAGATTTCCAATGTATCGGATAAGGAGACGGAGCATTTTTATTTGGGGAAGAAGTCTTTTCGTGCGTTGCAAAGTAATGCCAGAAGAACACTCGGCATAGGAATAGGATGTATTATTTTGGCGATAGCCGTTTTAGTACTGTTTGGGCAATATATGATGCTTCAATTACACGAAAAAGATACAGAAATCCAAAATCTGACGACACAGATGCAGGCTTTATTGAGCGAAAAAGATGAGATTCAGGGAAGTCTGGACGAGAAAATTATGGCGGAACAGGAAAAGGAAGCAATCGATGCATTACAGTATGTTCCCTGCAATTATCCGGTTACAGGTGTTTCCTCGATAACAGAAAGTGTAGAAATGGTAGCTCTTGGAGAAAACAACACCACAGAGCGTCCAATGGCAATTTTTACAGGAAGTGAAGGAGCTACGGTAGTGGCTTCGGGAAGTGGAACTGTTTTGGCAGTGGAAGAAGATGCTACTTATGGATTTAAGCTCACAATCGACCATGGAAATGGCTACATTTCTCTGTATTACAATGGAGGAAATCCAATGGTTAAAAAAGGGGATACAGTAACAAAAGAAACCGTGTTATTTGAAATTGGAAGTTATAATTTGAACGTGGCATTCCAGATTATTGAGAATGGTACATACATATCACCAATGTCACTGGTAGAAATACAAGGATAGATAAGGAGTAGTTATGGCAAGAAAATCTAGTAATGAAACAATGGTAGTAAATACTATACTCGGTGCAGGTACAGAATTTGTAGGTGATTTAACTACAAAGGATACCGCCAGAATTGACGGTGTCATCCGAGGAAATATTCAGTCAGAAGGCACAATTATTGTTGGTACAAATGGTCACGTAGAGGGAAACATCAATGCGGTAGAAGTTAGTATCGCTGGAATGATAAAAGGTGACGTTACCGCACAGAATCGTATCGAAATTCTATCTTCTGCTCATATCGAAGGCAATATTACAACCAAGAGTTTGTGTATTGATGAAAATGCGGTATTCCAGGGCGTTTGTAATATGAATCGTATGGAAAATACAGACAAATAATTATAGAAAAGAACACAAAAAGGCAGGTAATAAATAAATTTATTGCCTGCCTTAAATATATCTTATTTTTGGTAGAACTTACTATCTACTACCGAGAAATCGGACTTATTCTCGTGGTTCCATACGGCTTAATACAAGTTCATAACCATCATTTCCGTAGTTTAAAGAACGATTGACTCTGCTGATAGTGGCAGTAGAAGCACCGGTTTTTTCAGCAATGCCTAAATAAGTTTTACGTTCTTTTAGCATCGCAGCTACTTCAAAACGCTGGGATAAGGATAATAACTCATTCACAGTACAAAGATCTGCGAAAAAGCTATAACATTCTTCTTTTGTTTTGAGACAAAGGATTGCGTCGAAAAGATAGTCGACAGCCTCTGTTTTAATTTTTTCGTTCATAAGAAACCTCCATAACTTTTATACTGTGATACGTTACAGTGTTATAACGAAAGTATTTTAGCATATTAAAGTCTTGAAGTAAAGGTAAAACTAATATTATTTTCTACGAAAACAGTTATTTGGCAAAATTTTAATGTTTTATCTTGATATGTAGTTTTGAATACTATATAATGTCTTAAGAGGTGACAATTATGGAAACAAATGTAGAAGAATTGTTGAATAAAGTTTTTGAAAGCTTTAGCGAAATCGACTATATCCGAACGGCTGATATACCGAATATCGATTTATATATGGACCAGGTGACAACTTTTATGGATTCTAAGCTTAAGAATACAACAAGAAAGCCTGATGAAGACAAGATTTTAACTAAGACAATGATTAATAATTACGCTAAGAGTGATTTATTACCCCCACCTGTTCGTAAGAAATATACAAAAGAACATCTTTTGGTTATGACATTTATTTATTATTTTAAAAGTGTAATGTCAATAGGTGATATTGAAGTGGTATTAAAACCTATTACAGAAAAGTATTTTGGAAAGAGTGGTATGGGTATGAAGCACATCTATTCCGAAATCTTAAAAATGGAGATGCCACAATTAGCAAAACTAGAAGACGATATTAGAGAAAAATGTGAAGTTGCCAAAGAAAGTTTTCAGGAATCTGCAGATGATGCCCACAATTTTTTACAGACGTTTGCGTTGATTTCTATGCTCAGTATGGACGTTTTTGCTAAGAAACTGCTCATCGAAAGAATGGTAGATGAATTGGCTGAATTAACTGGTACAAAGTCAGAAGAAGATATTAAGAAAGAGACGAAAAAGGAAAACAAAAAGGAAACGAAAAAAGAAGAAAAATAGCGACAAGAAGTTCACTACTAGAAGAAGTCCATTACTGGACTTCTTCTTTTGCTTTTTCGGAAAATTCTGTTGTTACCAAATCTTCATAAGGAACTCTTTCTTTAAGTTCCCCTGCTTCTTCCAGAATGTTTTGAAGTAAAAGAAAACTTTCTTCTTCAAAATTTAAGTTATCTTTCCATGTATCCTGGTTAGCATAACGAGTGACAATGGTCGTAATTGTATCTAAATCAGTTTCTTTAAATTGTGGCTGAATGACTTTGGCAATTTCTTCTGGAGTATGGGAATTGCAGTAGTTCATACCTTTTTGCAAAGCATTAGTAAAGGATTGAATTAAATCTGGATTTTCTTCTATAAAGCTCTTTTTCGCACAAAATGCAGTATATGGCACATAACCGGAAGCTTCCCCAAGAGAAGCCACTACATAACCATCACCCTTTTCCTCCAAAGCAGTTGCGTGGGGTTCAAATTCTACGGTGAAATCCCCCTGACCACCGGAAAAGGCAGCTGCAGTTGAACCAAAATCGATACTTTGGTCAATGGATAAATCAGTGGTCGGGTCAATGGAATATTTTTTCAAGATATATTCAAAGACCATTTCCGGCATACCGCCGGCACGACCGCCCAACACTTCTTTTCCTTTTAACATATCAAAAGAAAAGTCTTCAATCGGCTCTCTGGATACAAGGAAGTTGCCGGCTCTTTGGGTAAGCTGTGCAAAGTTTACCGCATAATCCTGTGCACCTTGAGCATAAGTATAGATGGAACTTTCACTACCCATAAATCCAATCTGGGCTTCGTCAGTTAGTAAGGCTGTCATAGTATTATCTGCACCATAGCCCGTTACTAAAGTAAGGTGAATTCCTTCTTCTTCAAAATAGCCTTCTTCAATGGCAACATACATTGGTGCATAGAAAATGGAATGTGCCACTTCGTTCAGTGTGATTTCTGTCAGTCCGTCAGATTCTTGTTTGCCACAGGCAAAAGTAGAAAAAATCAGAGTAACTGCCAGTAAGACGGTGAGAAATTTTTTCATAAAAAACCTCTTATGTGTATGAAAATACACTTTTTTAATTATTATATTGAAATGAGAAAAATAGGTGACAGTACGGAAATGGCTTAGAATGTTTTTTAAGGAAAAATTAAAATAATCTTAATTGTCATAGCGTGGAAATATGTCTATAATGAAAATTGCTTTTAAGATAGTGTCAAATGACTTATGAAAAAACTGAGTAAAGAAAAAGGCTCAGATGAACCTTGAAAATTGCAGATATTTTAGGCTGAGGTAAGCTTCCGCCATCCTTGACAGCATCAAAAAGAACTGCTGTCGGTTACTTACC
>JBGVKZ010000015.1:0-4250 GCA_045124055.1 Lachnospiraceae bacterium
AGCGTTAGGGTCGCTACGGTGACACTACATTCAAGGACTATGGAAACATAGTCCTTGAAATATTTTAAAGGAGAAATGAATGATTCAAGCACCATTAGAAGTATATCGTATTGATATGAAATACATCAGAAACTTACATAACATAGATGACAGAGTTTTATCTGTGTCTCATCAGATTGGTAAGGACGAGCGACCATTTCTTGGGGTTATTATTATTTGTAATGAACATAAATACTGCGTTCCGCTTTCTAAACCCAAGAAAAAGCATGAAAAAATGAGGGATAAAATTGATTTTAAAAAGATTGTATATCATGAAGAACTGATAGGTGTTTTAAATTTTAATCTTATGATACCGGTTGAAGATATTCTGATTCAGAAGATAGATACGAAAATCCGCAAGCATGATAATGTGGATACAAGAAAGAAAAAGGAGTTACTGATAAAAGAATTGGAGTGGTGCAATGAGCATGCTAGAGATTTGACAAATACTGCAAGTGTCTTATATATGAAATATGTATCAGGTGAGAAATTTGCAGCAAGGGAGCAATGCTTGGATTTTAAAAGAATGGAAATGGAATGTAAGAAATTTGCCGAAAAGAGAAAATAGAAATTCCCTTATCTGTTTCTCGTAAGGGGAAAAATAAGGGAAAAGTGCAAATTACATAGATGCTGATGGGAAGAAAAGCCCGTAAATACTGGAAGATTGGAGAAATACACGAATTAATTTGAAGTTTCTGTTGTGAATCAGAAGAAAAAGTATTATAATATCAACATTGGGAATGAGGCTCTCCCAAGGGTAATAATCCCTGAACCGCAATTATGCTGATGGCTTCTGCGAAAACTACGCAGAAACTGTCAGCTTTTTTAGTTCCTGCGATAAAGGAGGATTATATGTTAACGAGTATTGCTGTTATTTTGTTGCTGGGTTTATTGGTAGGGTGGCTGTTTTCAAGGATGAAATTGCCGAGTCTGCTTGGAATGATTATTGTAGGAATTGTCTTAAGTCCACATTGTCTAAATATGGTGGATGAATCAATACTTGCTATATCAGGAGATTTGAGACAGATTGCATTAGTAATTATTTTGACAAGAGCCGGTTTGTCTCTAAATCTTTCTGATTTGAAGAAGGTAGGACGCCCTGCAATTTTTATGTGTTTTATACCAGCGTGTATTGAGATGATAGGAACAATTATTTTTGCACCACTATTATTAGGAGTATCCATTTTGGATGCTGCAATCATAGGAAGTGTAATTGCTGCAGTATCTCCTGCAGTAGTTGTCCCTAGAATGATAAAACTGATAGAGGAAGGTTATGGAAAGGATAAGAGCATTCCACAGTTAATACTGGCAGGTGCATCTGTGGATGATGTGTTTGTAATTGTGGTATTTTCCGCATTGACCACTTTGGCATCAACAAGAGAAGTATCTATAGCAAGTTTTATACAGATACCGATATCTATTCTTTTGGGAGTTCTTTTAGGTGGAATTGTAGGAATTATTCTTGTGAGTTTTTTTAGAAGTTTTCACATGCGAGATTCTGTAAAGGTACTTATTATACTCAGTGTTTCGTTCTTGTTACTTGAACTTCAAAGTAGGTTGGAGGGGATTGTGCCAATGTCAGGACTTTTAGCTATTATGAGCATGGGCATTATCATCAATCAAAAATATGCTGTGTTAGCAAAACGTCTATCTGTGAAGTATAATAAATTATGGCTAGGAGCAGAAATATTCCTCTTTGTATTGGTTGGAATTGTAGTTGATTTGAAATATGCGGTGTCGGCAGGTATTGCAGTGGTTTTGTTAGTGGTATTGGCATTGTTGTTCCGAATGACGGGTGTAGTACTATCGCTTATAAAAACAAACTTAAATCGAAAAGAGCGCTTATTTTGTGCGGTTGCATACACTCCAAAAGCAACCGTGCAGGCTGCAATTGGAACGATACCACTTGCGATGGGACTATCCTGCGGAGATATCGTGCTTACGGTTGCGGTAGTATCTATTTTAATAACAGCACCTTTCGGAGCGATTTGTGTAGATAATTCGTATAAAAAGCTACTGTCAAAATAAAAGTAAACTTTCAGTTCTACGCAGAAAAAATAATAGCCAATGCAGATGGTTGCATTGGCTGTCATACTATTCCTCGGTATTTATGAGATTGCTGTAATACTTGGTTTTGCCAGATAAAACATCATCATAAAACCCTTGTTTCCAGTCAATATAATCAATGCAGTCCTGCATTTGTTTAAGCTGTTCCACGAGGGATTTTCGTTTGGTGTCCAGTATGACTTTTCGTTCTGGTATGGTGGATTCTCCAGTAAGGCAGAGTTCAATATATTCTTTCATTTCAGCAATGCTCATTCCACAGTTTTTAAGACAATTTAAACTGTTAATCCATGCAATGTCCCGTTCATCAAAGATGCGGCGATTGTTTTTGTCACGCTTTACATTAGGAACAAGACCTTGATTGCAATAGAATTTTAGTGTTTCGTATGGTAAGTGCGTTTGTTCGCAGGCTTCTTTCATTGTAAACATAAAGACCTCAAAAAAATAAAAATAGTGCTTGACCGGTAGTGACTACCGATTGGTACAATGGGAGTGTATCATGGATACAGATTATTTTCAAGGAGGTTTTTAGATGGAATATAAGGTATTGAGCAATGGTGTGAAAATGCCACAGTTGGGTTATGGAGTATATCAGGTAACAAAGGAAGAATGTGAGCGTTGTGTGTTGGACGCATTAAAAGTCGGTTATCGTTTGATTGATACGGCACAGTCTTATTTTAATGAAGAGGAAGTTGGTTCTGCAATTAAAAAGAGTGGAATACCTCGTGAAGAGATTTTTCTTACAACAAAGGTCTGGATTGAACATTATGGGTATGAGGAATGCAAAGCATCCATAGAGGAATCCATGAGAAAGCTACAAACTGATTATTTGGATTTACTGTTACTTCATCAGCCATTTGCCGATTATTACGGAGCATGGAGAGCATTAGAGGAATATTATGAAACCGGAAAAATCAAAGCGATTGGTATTTCAAATTTTTATCCGGACAGAATGATTGATATTGCGACTTTTGCAAGAATCAAGCCAATGATTAACCAGGTGGAAATTCACCCATATCATCAGCAGGAAGAGTCAAAGCAATGGCATGACAAATATGGTATTCAGATGGAAGCGTGGGCACCATTTGGTGAAGGCAGAGGTGATATGTTTACAGACCCTGTGCTATCAGAAATTGGTGCGAAGTATGGTAAGACAGTTGCACAGGTTATTCTCAGATGGCATTTACAGAGAGGGATTGTAATCATACCGAAGTCGGTTCATTATGATAGAATGGTTGAAAATTTCGATGTGTTTGATTTTGAATTATCGTCAGAGGATATGGAAAAGATTTCATCTCTTGATAAGAAACAGAGTGCCTTTTTCTCACATACAGACCCTAATATGGTGGAATGGTTTGGGAAAATGGTGGAAGAACGAAAAAAGCAACATGACAGCTCAAAAGAAAAGAAGAATTGGTAAGGAGCGTAAATAAAATGGCTAAGAAAGTATTGATATTGTCAGGAAGTCCAAGAAAGGGCGGTAATTCAGATTTATTGTGTGATGAATTTGTAAGTGGAGCGAAAGATGCAGGTCACGAAGTAGAGAAAATTCGTGTACAAGAAAAGAAGATTGCATGTTGTACAGCGTGTTATGCATGCAGAGATACGGGTATTTGTGCCATAAAAGATGATATGGCAGATATTATACAGAAAATGATAGATTGTGATGTTATGGTTCTGGCAAGTCCTGTTTATTTCTATTCGATTGATGCACAGCTTAAGGCTGTCATTGACAGAAGCGTATGTCGTTGGACAGAGGTCAAGAATAAAGAGATGTATTATATTATGACTGCAGCTGACGGCGAAAAGGAATCTATGGATACAACACTTGCTTGTTTCAGAGGCTATGCAGAGTGTGTTGAAGGTGCAGTTGAGAAAGGTGTAATTTATGGAACCGGTGTATATCATATCGGAGAAATAAAAAATACCAAACATATGCAGGAAGCATACCAAATGGGGAAATTGGTCTAAGGTGAAAATTTCAGTTTGACGGAGCGATAAATTCCAATTGAACAAAATCGCTGCGCGATGGCCTGCCAAGGCTGTGGCACAGTTTTTGCTTTTCAAAAGCAGTAGACATCTGCCTACATAAGAAGTATTGTTAAATCACCACAAAATAACAATCAACAAAGGTCAAATATCCACTG